>NZ_JBEZVJ010000001.1:0-544606 GCF_040636935.1 Streptomyces sp. NPDC032940
CTTGGTCTGGTTATCCGCTGGGGCGACCTGCATCGATGCCCTTGTGTGTCAACCGTGACCGACACCTTATCCCGACCAAATGAGATGATGTCTAAGGGGTGACCGCCTTGGCGGTCACCCCTTACCCGTCTGCCCGTGCCGAGGCCGGGTCAGCTCCAGACGTTGCCCTGGTTCTGGCCACGGGCACCCTGCTGTCCCATGCCGTACTGCGCGGCCAGACCCGATCCGATCTGGGCGTTCTGCGGCGGCAGCAGCTCGCTGGGCTGCACGAGCGCGAAGCCGCTGCCCATGAAGCTGAGCTCCCAGCCCTCACCGGTGTTGCCGCGGCGCCGCCACACCCCGGAGGAGTGCGTCTGGGCCTGCATCTGCACGCGCAGTCCGGTGGACCAGGCGACGATCGCGTCGGCGTCGCAGTTGACGTACTTGTCGGGCGTCACCTGCATCAGCAGCGGGGAGCCCGAGGTCATCAGGGCGACCCTGCCCCGGCCGGTGATGTTGAGCTGGTACTTCCCCGAGCCGGAGATGCCGTACAGGCTGTCGACGGCGATGACCTCGTGGTGCAGCGAGGAGTCCATGGCCAGGACGTAGCTGCTGTCCACGGTGAGACCGTCCTGCTCGACCTCCATCACGTGGACGCACTGGGCGAGGTTGGCGAAGTAGACGGTGCCCTGCCCGTGGCAGCGCATCAGGTCCAGGCCCTCGCCGGTGTGTGCACGCGCGCGTGACTGGTTGTTGCTCTGGTACTCCGCGTCGAACTCGACGAGGCCCTGGTAGGCGACCATCGTGCCCTTGCGGGCGAGCACGTCGTCGTGGCCCTCCAGCGCGACCCTGAGCATGTGCTTGTTCTGCAGGCTCCAGCGGTCCTGGGTCTGCTGGTCGTTGTAGGCGAAAAGCGGGCTCTGCATGTTCTGGTTCCCCCTCAGCCCCGGACCCGGAGGCGGTCGGTGCTGTCCTCGCTGGGCTGGACGACGACGATGCCCTGACCGGAGAAGGCCATCTGATAGGCCTCGCCGCTGCCGCGGCCGATCAGCGACTGCGCCTTGAAGCTGCGCTTGCCCTTCACCTTGAGGTTCGGGGACCAGGCGACGAGCGCGTCCGGGTCGACGTACGTCTCGTCCTCGCCACCACCGCAGTCGACGACGATCGGCTTGCCGCGGGAGGTGAGCGCTACCCAGCCCTGGCCGGAGATCTTCGTGTTCCACAGGCCCTGGCCGGCGAACTTCGCCAGTCCCTTGACCCGCTCGACGCCCCAGGTGAGATGGGCGTCGAAGGCGAGCAGGTTCGTGGCGTTGACGCTGATCCCGTCGCCGTTGAGGTTGATCACGACGACGTTGGCACCGTAGTCCGCGAGGTAGAGCAGTCCGTCGCCGGAGCACTTCATCAGAGGGGCGCCCTCGCCGGTCATCCAGTCCCTGGCGATCTGGCGCACGGCCGGCGGGTTGGGCTCGTACTGGACGAAGCCCTCGTAGGCGACCATCGAGCCCACGCGCGCGAGGAGGTCGTTCCCGGTCTGCATGGCGACCTTCAGCATGTGGTTGCCGTGGTTCTCCATGCGGGCGGTGACCGGTGCGGGGGCGTAGCCCGCGAGCGGCTGGTTCATGTCGGGCTCTCCCTCAGATCTCGTACGGCTGGACGACGACGAAGTTGCCGGGCGCGGCCCGGAACTGCAGGTTGACGCTCTCGCCGGTGTCGCCCGCGTACGCGTTGCGGCGCATCCGCACCTGGCTGGAGACGACGACCTGGGCGGCGGCCGACCAGGCGACGACGGCGTTGCAGTCGGCGAACGTCGTGGGCGTGACCGGCAGCACCACCGGCACGCCGTGCGTCTTGACGACGATGGTGCCGGTGCCCTGGAACTGCATCGTGAACAGCGCGCCACCGGGGATGCCATGCCCCTCGATGCGGCGGACCTCGTACTGGAGGCTCTCGTCGAAGGCGAGGACGTTCTCGGCGGAGACGCAGACGGCGTCGCCCTGGAGCTCGATGGGGTGCAGCATCGCGGAGTTGTCGGCGAGGAACACCTGTCCCTTGCCGGAGCAGCGCATCAGCTGCATCTCCTGGCCCGTCGCGTTACCGACGACCCGGCCGGCGAATCCGGCGCCCTTGTAGCTGAAGTCGACCTTGCCCTGGTAGAGCACCATGCTGCCCTGCCGGGCCAGGACGGGCTGGCCCTCGGCGCCCAGGTCGACGCGGACCAACTTCTTGTTCTGCTGGGTCCAGCGCTGCCCGGTCGCCGTTTCGCGGTACTGCTGGAGCGCGGCGGCCACTCCGGGGGCCTGCGGGGCGCCTTGGGGCCTGGCCTGCGGGGCGCCCAGGGGTGCGCCGTAGGGTGCCTGCTGGCCGTAGCCGGGGGGCGGGGTCGGCTGGCCGTAGCCGGGCGGCGGGGGCGGGGTTCCCGGGACCTGAGGGGCCGGGGGCTGGCCGTAGCCGGGGGGCGGCGGGGCCGTCTGGCCGGGGACCTGGCCGTACTGCGGCTGCTGAGCGGGCTGGCCGTACGGCGCGGGCGCCGGGGCCGGGGGCGGCACCGGGGAGCCGCCGGGCGGGGTGTGCAGGGGCGCGACGATGGTCGGCGCGGCGTGCACGTTGGGCGCGGGCGCCGGGGGCGGGGTGCTTCCGGGCGGCGGGGCGAAGCCCGGGGCGGCACCGGCCTGCGGCTGCTGCGCCTGCTGCGGCGCGGGCGCCTCGTCCTCGGCCACCTCACCGCCGAAGTTCCTCAGCAGCGCCTCGAGCCCGCCGTCGAATCCCTGGCCGACGGCGGCGAAGCGCCACACGTCCTTCACGTAGAAGTCGCCCAGCATCACCGCACGCTCGGTCGAGAACTCCGACCCGCTGAACGGATAGCGGGCCACCTCCTCGCCGCCCGCGACGATCCGGAGGTACCCGGGGCCGACCTGCGACATCTGCCCGGCGCCGTCGATCGTCGCCGTGAAGGACAGCTTCTGGATCTGCGGCGGGATCTTGTCCAGGGTGACGCGGAAGGACTCCGTGTCACCCGCCTGCGCACCCAGGAGCTGGATGGACTCCTCGGGGGTCTTCGGCTGGTTGAAGAAGACGAAGTACCGGTCGTCGGAGAGCCGCTCGTCGGCGTCGAGCCCGAAGCAGCTGATGTCGAAGCTCAGACCGGGGCCGGAGATCTGCACGCCTACGTACAGATCCGTGCCCGCGGTGAGGTCACTGATCCTGGCCTTGTGGCCGCGTTGGAATTCCCTGGCCATGCGTTACGACCGTCCCCCATCCGAATGTGAGTGCGTCGCGCCAGGCTAACGGCAAACGCCGACACCGGAGGATGTCGGTACAGAGCCGGTACAGAACCCTGCCCGGCCCGTAGCGGGCACCCGGCGCGGCCGTGTCACTCGCTTCTGGCGCCGGGCACGTGCGGCAGCCGGTCGGCGGCGACCACACCTTCGAGGTAGCCCCGGGCCCGCTCGGTGCGCGGATACGCCTCCAGCAGCTGCCAGAAACGGGGCCCGTGCCCGGGGACGAGCAGATGGGCCAGCTCGTGCAGGAGGACGTAGTCGACCACGTACTCCGGCATGCCCTGGAGGCGGTGCGACAGGCGGATACTGCCCTCGGCCGGGGTGCACGAGCCCCATCGCGTGTTCTGGTTGGTGACCCAGCGCACCGAGGCGGGGCGGGCCCGGCCCTCGAAGTACTGGGCCGACAGCCGCGCGGCGCGCTCGGCCAGCTCGGTGTCGCCGAGGACGCGCTTGCTCTCCTGGGCGGCCAGCTTGTCCAGCATGACGCTCACCCAGCGTCGTTCCTCCGCCTCGGACATCCGGGCGGGGATGAGCACGACGGTACGGTCGCCCTCGCGGTACGCGGAGACGGTCCGGCGTCGACGGGTGCTTCTGCGAACCTCGATCGCGCTCGCCGCCGTGCCGCTCGGCGGCGGACTCGTCGGCGTGCGCTGGGGCGCTCCGGCGCGGTGCAGTGGGTCGGCGGACACGCCCCGACGTTACCCGCTGCGCACGGGGAAGTCCCGGCTCCGGAACGGTTCCATGCCGATCCACACGACCGCACGCACGACCATCTTGTACGACGAACACCCTGCACCTGTGGACAACTTTCGACGCTCCTCGGCGAATCCGGGCATGCTGGCATGCGCTGGCGGACGTGTGACCGACCGCACAGCCGCCACACGTCGGGTACCGCCGGCGCACGGGGACGTTCGAGGACTCACGGGGGTTCTGTCATGCATCCGATGGTGAAGCCCGCGCTCAGGCGCGGCTGGCGTGATCTCAACACCGTCCAGTTCGGGATGACGCCGGCGCACGCGGTGACACTCCGGCCGGTGGACACGGCGACGGGCAGCTTCCTCGAACTGCTCGACGGCACCCGCGGGCCGGCGCTGCTGCGCGAGGAGGGCCGGCGCATGGATCTTCCGGACGGCCATGTCGACCGGCTGGTGGAGCGGCTGGCGGGGGCCGGGCTCCTCGACGACTCCCGGGGCGGCGGGCCGGCCGGCGAGGCCCTGCGGAAGAAGAAGGAGGTCCTCGACCGGCTCCGCCCCGACCTCGCCTCCCTGACCCTGACGACCTCCCGCCCGGGCGACGCGATCCGGCACCTGGCCGCCCGGCGCGCGATGCGCGTACGGGTGCGGGGCGCGGGCCGGGTGGGTGCGGTGCTGGCCTGCCTGCTGTCGGCGGCGGGCGTCGGCGACATCGACGTGCGGGACACCGGGCGCGTCGAACCCTGGGACGTCGCCCCGGGCGGGCTGCCCGCCGAGGCCGTCGGCGACCGCCGGGACGAGGCGTCCCGGCGGGCCGTGCGACGGGCCGCCCCGGACCGGCCGCCGCGCCGGGCCCCCGCGTCCCCGCCCGAGGACGGCGGCCCCGGCTTCTCCCTGGTGGTCCTCTCCCCGCGCGACGACGTCGCGTCGCACACGCCCGACCCGGCACTGGCCGGCTCCCTCATCGCGTCGGGCACGCCCCATCTGTACGCCGGGGTCGTGGAGGGGACCGGCGTCGTCGGCCCCCTCGTCCTGCCCGGCGAGACGGGCTGCGCCGGCTGCCTGCACGCGGACCGCACCGACCGCGACCCCGCCTGGCCGCGGCTGGTCGCGCAGTGGCGCTCCGGCCGGCAGCGCCGGGTGCCGCCCTGCGACCTGTCACTGGCCACGACCGTCGCGGGCCTCGCGGCGGCCCACGCCCTCGCCTTTCTCGACGGCCGGACGCCGTCCAGTGCCGACGCACGCTGGGAGGTCTCACTGCCCGCTCTGCGGTGGCGGACGCGACCGGTCCGGCCGCACCCGGCGTGCCCGTGCGGAGCCGCCCGGAAAGGTAAGCAGGAACACACCCCCGGGAACGGGGACCGGCGCGCGACAATGGCTGGGCAATGGCCGTCAGCCGACGCCCGCCGTGAGGCGGCGGCGGTGCGGCCGGCTGGGACTTGGAGGGCGCATGTCTGATCTTCCGCGGAAGGCGGTCACCCGGACCGCCAAGCTCGCCGCGCTCCCGCTCGGCTTCGCCGGGCGGGCGACCTGGGGACTCGGAAAGCGGATCGTGGGCGAGTCCGCGGAGATCGTCGGCCAGCAGCTCCAGCAGCGCACGGCGGAGCAGCTGTTCAAGGTGCTGGGCGAGCTCAAGGGCGGCGCGATGAAGTTCGGGCAGGCCCTGTCCGTCTTCGAGTCGGCGTTGCCGGAGGAGGTCGCCGGTCCCTACCGGGCCGCACTGACCAAGCTGCAGGAGGCCGCTCCCCCGATGCCGACGCGCACGGTGCACGCCGTGCTGGCGCAGCGGCTCGGCGAGGACTGGTCCGGCCTGTTCCTTGAGTTCGAGGACAAGCCCGCCGCGGCGGCCTCGATCGGCCAGGTGCACCGGGCGGTGTGGCACGACGGCCGCGAAGTGGCGGTCAAGGTCCAGTACCCGGGCGCCGGCGAAGCCCTGCTGTCCGATCTGAACCAGCTCAGCCGCTTCGCCCGCCTCCTCGGCCCGCTCGTGCCCGGCATGGACATCAAGCCGCTGATCACGGAGTTGAAGGACCGTGTCTCCGAGGAGCTGGACTACGGGCTGGAGGCCCAGGCGCAGCGCACCCACGCCGAGGAATTCGCCGGCGACCCGGACATCGTGGTGCCGGACGTGGTCCACGAGTGCGAGCAGGTCCTGATCACCGAGTGGATCGACGGCATCCCGATGTCGGAGGTGATCGCGGACGGCACCCCGGAGCAGCGGGACCGGGCCGGCCAGCTCCTGGCGCACTTCCTGTTCTCCGGGCCCGCCCGCACCGGCCTCCTGCACGCCGACCCCCACCCGGGCAACTTCCGGCTGCTGCCGGGCGGGCCGGAGGGCGAGGACGACTGGCGGCTGGGCGTTCTGGACTTCGGCACGGTCGACCGCCTCCCGGGCGGACTGCCGGAGCCCATCGGCGAGGCACTGCGCATGACGCTGGACGGCGAGGCCGAGGCCGTCTACGAGATGCTCTGCGCGGAGGGCTTCGTCAAGGAGTCGATAGAGCTGGACCCGGACGCCGTCCTCGACTATCTCCTGCCGATCATCGAGCCGTCCCGCGTCGACGAGTTCACCTTCACCCGCGGCTGGATGCGCAGCCAGGCGGCCCGGATCGCCGACCCCCGCTCCCCCGCCTACCAGCTTGCCAAGCAGCTGAACCTGCCTCCGGCCTATCTGCTGATCCACCGGGTGACCCTGAGCACCATCGGGGTGCTGTGCCAGCTGGGCGCGACGGTGCGGCTGCGCGAGGAACTGGAGGAGTGGCTCGTGGGCTTCGCCCCCGCGGACGGAGCGGAGGACGAGGTCGAGGAGGCGGTGGAGGCCTGAGCCGCCACGGCTGAACACGCCGTGGGGGCCGGCCCGTTCGGACGGACCGGCCCCCACGGAGAAGGCTTCGCCTCCTGGACGGAGGCCACCGCTTCGAGTGTGGTCGGTTACTGCATGACCGCCATGGCGAGCGCGCGCCGGGCGCGCAGCGAGGCGCGCTCGGCCCGGCGCTGCATCCGGCGGGCGGTCGCCACGCGCAGGGCGCGGCGTTCCCGCTCGGCCTCATGCAGGCGCTCGTGCATATGCGCACGTGCCAGGGCTTCTGGGATGAGTTGCATCTCACGGGTCCTGTTCTGACGCGAGTCCTTCGCGCCGCTGGTGGTGAAGTCTTCAGGCGTCGCGCCTGCGATCTCGTCGGTGGACGGCTTCATCGGGGCCTGCTTCTTGGGGTCGTGCGTGAGGGGGCGGTCGATCGTTCCGGTGATGTTCATGCCGAGACCGGGTTCTTGCGCGGGCGGCCACGCGGCCGCTTCCGGGCGACGACGACACCCTGGACGAACAGCTCGCCACCCCAGACACCCCAGGGCTCACGCCGCTCCTTGGCACCGGCGAGGCAGGCCTCGATCAGCGGGCAGGTGCGGCAGAGGGACTTGGCGTACTCGACGTCCGCCGGCGACTCCGCGAAGAAGACCTCCGGGTCGTAGGAACGGCAGGGGACGGGCACGCCGAGGTTCTCGATGGCGTCGTCGAGCGCGGTGAGCGCGGTGAGCGGGGTCAAGGTGGGGTCCTCCGTGAGGCCGGGCTTGGGGATCGTGTCGGAAGGCGGTACGGACGGGGCGTGCGCTTCGAGTTGCACGGTTGGTCTTCCTCGTCTGGTCGTTCCGGCCGGTCGGCCGGGTGCGGCTTGGTACCGGGTTCTTTTCTTGTCCCGAGGCTCCTTCGTGCTGTCGTCCCCGTTCGGGGAAAACAGAAGGGCCGCGGATCCCGGATGGGGTTCCGCGGCCCTGAAGGCGCCGGCCTGATCGAGATCAGGCTGGATCACTCCAGGGTTCTGGCCCACGGAAGGCCCACATCTGGTGGTGCTGCGTCGTCTGCTTCCGGAATCCGGCACCGGTCGCCGTAAAGGCATAGGCCTGGGCCTGTGCCACTACTGCTGCTTCCAGTGCCTTGGTCGGTCGCTCATCGCGCTCACGGACGGGAAGGCCCGCGGGAGCGACGGACGCGGACGCCGGACGCACGGCACGAATGCCGGACAGACCGGTGCCCGGGTTGGAAACGCCGAGCATGCACAGGGAGACGGCCGAGCGATCGGTCAGTTTGGCGGTGGAACCGGCGGTGGTGCTGATGCTGATGCTGATCACTGGACTCGCCTCCTCTCGGCGTCTCGGGGGACCGGTGCGAACCGGTCCGCGGATATGCAAGTACAACACGGGGGCAGGGCCTTCGGGAAGGCCGTCGTTCCCCGTGACCAAGAACCTATGGGGATTCCCGGGGCATGCGCAAACTATTTTTTCGACGAGTTCGGATCAGTCGCCGTCGTCAAGCCCGGCAACGTCCCGGCCTGCACAGATGGCCAGCACGTCGGCTCCGTAGCGGTGGAACTTGCGCGCGCCGACCCCCGGGATCCGCGCCAGTTCGTGCTCGTCCTCCGGCACGGACTCGGCGATCGCCATCAGCGTCTTGTCGGTGAAGACGCAGAACGCGGGCTGCCCACTGCGCCCCGCCTGGACCGCACGCCACTCGCGCAACCGCTCGTAGACGCCCTCGTCCATGTCGGACGGGCAGTCCTCGCAGCGCATCAGCTTCATCTCGCCGGCCTCGGTGAGCGTGCGGCCGCAGACCCGGCAGCGGGCCGGCGTCCGCCGCGTCCGCCGCGGCACGGCCGGCGCGGGGCCACGCCCGGAGCCGCGCTCCACACCGCCGGGACCGCCGGCGGACGTGCGGGCACCGGCCGGGGCCGTGCCGGGCCGCAGCCCCTTCAGGAAGCGGCTGGGCCGGCGGCTGGGCCGGCCGCCGGGCGAGCGGGCGAGCGCCCAGGACAGGTGCAGACGCTCGCGGGCGCGGGTGACGCCGACGTAGAGGAGACGGCGTTCCTCCTCGATCTGCTCGTCGGTCTTTGCGTAGGTGATCGGCATCATGCCCTCGGCGACGCCCACCAGGAAGACGACGTCCCACTCCAGACCCTTGGCCGAGTGCAGCGAGGCCAGGGTGACGCCCTGCACGGTCGGAGGGTGCTGGGCGCCGGCCCGCTCGTCCAGTTCGGCGACGAGGTCACCCAGGGTGGCTCCGGTCCGGGCGGCGGCGAAGTCCTGGGCCAGGGAGACCAGGGCGGCCAGCGACTCCCAGCGCTCGCGGACGGCGCCGGAGCCCGCCGGAGGCTGCGGAGTCCAGCCCTCCCCCGACAGCACCGCACGCACCTGGGACGGCAGGTCGACGGCGTCGTCGAGGAGACGGTCGTTGCCACCGAAGCGGGCGGCGGCCCGCAGGGCGCTGATGGCCTTGCGGACCTCGGGGCGGTCGAAGAAGCGTTCCGCGCCGCGCAGCTGGTAGGGGACGCCGGCGTCGGCGAGAGCCTGTTCGTAGGTCTCGGACTGGGAGTTCGTGCGGAACAGGATCGCGATCTCGGCGGCCGGCACGCCCGAGTCGACCAGCTCGCGGATACGGCGGGCGGCGCCCTCCGCCTCGGCCGGCTCGTCGGTGTACTCGGTGTAGACGGGCTCGGGGCCCGCGGGGCGCTGGGAGACCAGCTCCAGGCGGTGGTCGGCGGCCCGGCCGCGGGCCTGGGCGAGCAGACCGTTGGCGAGGTGGACGACCTGGGGGGTGGAGCGGTAGTCGCGGACCAGCTTCACGACGGTCGCGCCGGGGTGGCGGCTGCGGAAGTCGAGCAGGTGATCGGGGGTTGCTCCCGTGAACGAGTAGATCGTCTGGCTCGCGTCCCCGACCACGCACACGTCGTCGCGGTCGCCGAGCCACAGCTCCAGCAGACGCTGCTGGAGCGGGCTGACGTCCTGGTACTCGTCGACCACGAAGTGCTGGTACTGGGCACGGACCTGCTCGGCGACGTCGTGCCGGTCCTGGAGCACGGCCACCGTGAGCAGCAGCACGTCCTCGAAGTCGATGACGCCGCGCCCCCGCTTGAGATCCTCGTAGGCCGAGTACAGCTGGGCGATCTCCGCGGCGTCGCGGGGTGCCTCGCGGCCGGCCTTGGCGGCTGCGGGTGCGTAGTCGGCGGGCACGGTCTGGGTGACCTTCGCCCACTCGATCTCGGCGGTGACGTCCCGCAGCTCGCCCCGGTCGAGACGCAGGTGGCAGGCGGCGGCCGCGTCGGCGACGAGCTGGATCTTGCGGTCGACGAGCCGGGGCAGGGAGCCACCGATTGCTTTCGGCCAGAAGTACTGGAGCTGGCGCAGCGCCGCCGAGTGGAAGGTGCGGGCCTGGACGCCGGCCGCACCGAGCTGGCGCAGCCGGCCGCGCATCTCTCCGGCGGCGCGGTTGGTGAAGGTGACGGCGAGCACGCTGGACGGCTGGAGGATCCCGGCGCGCACCCCGTAGGCGATGCGGTGGGTGATCGCCCTGGTCTTGCCGGTACCGGCGCCGGCCAGCACGCACACCGGGCCGCGCAGGGCGGTGGCCACCTCGCGCTGCTCGGGGTCGAGCCCTTCGAGCACCGCGTCGGCCGTGTCCGGTACCTGCGGGAAAAGGGCGGAGTGCGTTGCTGCTGTCACACAGCCATGCTGCCAGGTCGCGCGAGACGGGTGCGCCGGTTGTCCACAGGCACGCACCGATGGTCGTACTGATGCGACCGGCGTCACGCGCCGGGAATGGTGGCGCCGCCCCGGACGTTCTCCTCCTGCGACCTCATCCCCGAGCCGCCGAAGGAGCACGAGAGACATGCCGGGCACTGTGACGATGTACAGCACCACGTGGTGCGGCTACTGCCGTCGGCTGAAGAGCCAGATGGACCGCGAGGGCATCGCGTACACCGAGATCAACATCGAGCAGGACCCGGACTCCGCCGCCTTCGTGGAGAAGGCGAATGGCGGAAACCAGACGGTCCCGACCGTGCTCTTCCCCGATGGTTCGACGCTGACGAACCCGTCGCTGGCGCAGGTGAAGCAGAAGATCGGCGCCTGAGCGGCGCGGTGTGTGGCGAAGGGGCGGCTCCCTGTGCGGGGAGCCGCCCCTTCGCCGTGTTCCGTGTCAGATGAAGCCGCGGGTCGGCAGCGGCTTGCCGTACCAGAGTTCGATGAGGCGGGCCGCGATCGAGATGCCGTAGGGCGGGAGCACCTCGCCGGACTCGAAGGCGGCGCCCAGCTCGTCCCGGGAGAACCAGCGGGCCTCGTGGATCTCGTCCCCGTCGACGTCGATCTCCGTCGAGGTGGCGCGGGCCATGAAGCCCAGCATGAGGCTGGACGGGAAGGGCCAGGGCTGGCTGGCGACGTACTCGACGGGACCGACGGCGATGCCGACCTCCTCGAAGACCTCGCGGCGCACCGACTGCTCGATGGACTCCCCGGGCTCGACGAAACCGGCGAGCGTCGAGAAGCGGCCCTCGGGCCAGTGGACCTGGCGGCCGAGCAGGATGCGGTCGTCCGCGTCGGTGACGGCCATGATCACCGCGGGGTCGGTCCGCGGGTAGTGCTCGGCGCCGCAGGCGGGGCAGCGGCGGATGTGGCCGGCCGCGGCGATGACGGTGCGCTCGCCGCAGCGGGAGCAGAAGCGGTGCAGGCGCTGCCAGTTCTCCAGGGCGACCGCGTGGACCATGAGGCCCGCGTCGCGGGGTGACAGGAGCAGCCCGGCCTCGCGCAGACCCGCCGGGCGTGCGGACTGGTCCATGCGGCCGGGCAGGGAGTCCTTCTGGAGCGCGAAGTAGCTGACGCCGTCCTCGTCGGTGCCCAGGAAGTAGCGGTGCGCCTCGGTGAGCGGGGCCTCGAAGGAGGGGGTCATGACGAGTTCGGTGCGCCCGTCGGACGTCTCGTCGATGAGGACCTGGCCGCCGGAGACCACGAAGCAGCGCGTCGAGGGGTGGCTCCAGGCCGCCGCGAGCCAGGCCTCGTCGAGCCGGTGGTGGGCGGCTCGGTCGACGCCGTTCGGGGCGGTGAGCGAGATGGGACGGTCGGCGGTGTGGTCGGTCCAGGTGGTCACGGGTGCTTCCAACTCCCCCGGTGAGCGGTTGTGGTTCGGCAGGCGGTTCAGCGGGTCGTGCGGCGGGTGGCGACCGGGTCCGGGAGGATCGGCGGTGCGGGGCGGCCCTTTCAGTGTGCCGCGGGTGCGCTGCCGGTCCTGGTCCGGGCCGAGCGGGGGGCTCAGGGTGCGTGGCGCCAGTGCTCCGCCAGGTCGCCCCACAGGTGGGCTGAGGTTTCGACGCCCTTGAGGAGCAGGTCGAGCTCGACCTTCTCGTCGGGGGCGTGCCAGCCGTCGGACGGTACGGAGATGCCGAGGAAGAGCACGGGTGCGCCGAGTACCTCCTGGAGGTCGGCGGCCGGTCCGGAGCCGCCTTCGCGGGTGAAGCGGACCGGTTTGTCGAAGGCGCGGCCCATGGCGCGGACCACTGATTGCAGTGCCGGGTGGTCCAGGGGGGTCAGGCACGGGCGGGTGGCCGGCCTGAAGATGATCTCGCTGCGGATGCCGGCTGGTACCTGCTCGGCGGCCCAGGCGCGGACGGCCTTCTCGACGTGGTCGGGGTCCTGTCCCGCGACCAGGCGGAAGGAGAGCTTCACCATGGCGGAGGACGGGATGATCGTCTTGCTGCCCGGGCCCTGGTAGCCGCCGCCGATGCCGTTGACCTCGGCGGTGGGGCGGGCCCAGATGCGTTCCAGGGTGGTGTGGCCGGCCTCGCCGTGGGCGGCGTGGGACTTGGCGGTGCGCAGCCATTGCCGCTCGTCGAAGGGCAGCTCGGCGAAGAGGGCGCGTTCGCGTTCGGTGAGCTCGATGACGCCGTCGTAGAAGCCGGGGACCGCGACGCGCGCGTGCTCGTCGTGCAGGGCGGCGACCAGGCGGGCGGCGGCCGTGGCCGGGTTGGGGACCGCGCCGCCGAAGGAGCCGGAGTGGATGTCCTGGTCGGGTCCGTGGAGGCGGATCTCGCACTCGGCGAGGCCGCGCATGCCGGTGCAGACCGTGGGGGTGTCCTCGGACCACATGCCGGTGTCGGAGACGATCACCGCGTCGGCGGCGAGCCGCTCGGCGTGCTCCTCGGCCAGGGCGCGGAAGTGCGGGGAGCCGGACTCCTCCTCGCCCTCGATCAGCAGCTTGAGGTTGACCGCGGGTGCGGTGCGGCCGGTGGCGGCGAGGTGGGCGCGGACTCCGAGTGTGTGGAAGAACACCTGGCCCTTGTCGTCGGCCGCCCCGCGCGCGTAGAGGCGGTCGTCGCGGACGACGGGCTCGAAGGGGTCGCTGTGCCAGCCGTCCTCGCGGGCCGCCGGCTGGACGTCGTGGTGGCCGTAGACGAGGACCGTCGGTGCCGCGGCGTCGCCGGAGGGCCATTCGGCGAAGACGGCCGGGGCGCCCGCGGTGGGCCAGACCTCGGCGGTCGGGAAGCCGGTCTCCTTCAGCTTGGCGGCGAGCCAGTCGGCGCTGCGGCGTACGTCGGTCGCGTGGGCGGGCTGGGCCGACACGGACGGGATCCGCAGCCACTCGGCGAGGTCGTCGAGGAAGGCGGCGCGGTGCTGTTCGATGTACGTACGGACGGCGCTGACGGCGTTGTCAACGGGGTGGCTCATGCTCACGAGCCTATCGGCCCGCGCGGGTGCCCCGGTCGTGCGGTTCGTCACCGACCGGCTCGCCGAGCAGCAGGCGCTCCAGTCCGGCGCGGTCCGGCAGTCCTTCGGGGCGCACGGCCTCGCCGGTGCGTACGTGGAGGAAGGTGGCGGTCACCGATTCCAGCGGCACCCGCTGCTGCTCGGCCCAGGCGAGGCGGTACACGGCGAGCTGGAGCGGGTCCGCGGTGCCCTCGCGGCTCGTTTTCCAGTCGACGATCTCGTACGTCGCGTCCGGGCCCCGGCCTTCCTTGTAGACGGCGTCGATGCGGCCGCGTACGACGCGTCCGGCGAGCGTGAGCTGGAAGGGCGCCTCGACGCGGTAGGGGGTGCGGTGTGCGTACGCGGTGCGTTCGAAGGCGTCCTTGAGGAATTCCAGGTCGCGTTCGTCGGCGATCTCGGCCTCGCTTCCGGGCAGCTCGTCCGGCTCCAGCATGGGCAGGGTCAGCGCTTCGAAGCGGGATTCGACCCAGGCGTGGAAGCGGGTGCCGCGGCGGGCGGCGGGCTGGGGCGGGCGGGGCATGGGGCGGGCCAGCTCCTGGGCGAAGCCGTCGGGGTCGGCGGCCAGGCGCAGCAGCTGGGTGGCGGTCAGGGATGCCGGGAGGCGCACCTCGGTGACGCTCTCGCGGGCGCGCAGCAGCTCGCCGGTGAGGGCCTCCAGGTCGCGGTCCCAGGAGGCGACGGTGCGGGCCTCCTCGGGGGTGAGGCGGGAGGGGGCGGGCCGCGGGGGCTCCTGGGGGTGGGGGATGCCGGTGCGTCCGGGCTGCCCGGGTTCCTGGGGTACGGGTACGCCGGTGTGGTCCGGCTGTGGCGGGGGTGACGCCTGGTGCGGGACCGTGGGCCGGGTCACGGGGCGGGCCGGCGCCCAGGAGTCCCAGTCGGCGGGGTCCTCCACGGGGCCGGGGGGCTCGTCGCCGGGGAAGGCGTCGTCATCAAGGAGGGCGTCGTCCGGGAGGAGGAGCTCGTCGTCCTCGGGGGGTGGCGGCCAGTCCGGGGCGTCGTGGGCGTCCGGGTCGTGCGTGGCGGTGGGCCGGCCGTCGTCCTGGGCGGCGAGGCGGTCCAGGTGGGCGAGGACCGTCTCGGCGGCGGACCGGCGCAGGGCGAGGGCCGTGTCGTCCAGGGGCAGGGGCCAGGCCCGGTCGGCGGTGTTCTCGAGGAGGGCCGGGTTCTCCTCGCCCTCGGCGGGTTCGTCGGCCCATGCCTCGATCTCGCCGTGTCCTGCGGCGCAGTGGTCGTGCAGTGCCTGGAGGAAGTCGGACGGTCCGCGGGGCTTCTTCTGGCTGGGTCCCCACCAGTGGCCGGATCCCAGGAGCAGGGAGCGGGGCCGGGTGAAGGTGACGTAGCCGAGGCGGAGCTCCTCGGTGTGCTGGTGCTCCTTCATGGCCTCGTGGAAGGCCTTCAGGCCCCGGGAGTCCCAGGACGCGACGTCGGGCAGGGTGTCGGCGTCGCCGCGCAGCCCGTGCGGCAGCACTTTGCCCTGCGCGGTCCACTTCTCGCGGCCCTGCCCGCTGGGGAAGGTGCCGGTGACCAGGCCGGGGACGGCGACGACGTCCCACTCGAGGCCCTTGGACTTGTGCGCGGTGAGCACCTTGACGGTGTTCTCGCCGCCGGGCAGGGCGTTGTCGAGGCCCTTCTCGTACTGGGCGGCGGTGCGCAGGAAGCCGAGGAAGGCGAGGAGGGTGGCCTCGCCGTCGCTCGCGGCGAAGGATGCGGCGACGTCCAGGAAGTTCGACAGGGTCTCGCGGCGGCGGGCTGCCAGGGCGTGCGGGGACGCCGACAGCTCGACCTCCAGACCGGTGGTGGCGAGGACGCGGTGCAGGACGTCCATCAGGGGGTCGGACAGGGCGCGGCGCAGGTCGCGCAGCTCGGCGGCCAGGCGGGCGAAGCGCACGCGCGCGTCCGGCGAGAAGGGCAGTCCGTCGTCGTCGCCGGTGCCGTCCAGCGGCGTCTCCAGGAAGGTGTCGAGGGCGTCCGCGAGGGAGATCACCTCGGACGGGTCGACGCCCTCGACGGCCTCGGCGAGCCGCCGGTCGGGGTCGTCGCCGCCGTCCACGCGCGCGTGGCTCACGAGCAGCCGGGCGCGGCGGCCCAGGAGGGCCAGGTCGCGGGGGCCGATGCGCCAGCGGGGGCCGGTGATCAGGCGGACCAGGGAGGCGTTGGCGCCGGGGTCCTGGAGGACCTCGCAGACGGCGACCAGGTCGGCCACCTCGGGCAGGTGCAGCAGGCCGGACAGGCCCACGACCTCGACGGGGACGTCGCGGGCCACCAGCGCGCCCTGGATCTCGGCGAAGTCGGTCGCCGTGCGGCACAGGACGGCGATCTCACCGGGCGCGGTGCCGGTGCGCACGAGGTGGGCGACCGAGTCGGCGATCCAGTCGATCTCCTCGGCGTGGGTGCGCAGCAGGGCGCAGCGGACCGTGCCGTCGCGTTCGGCGCCGGGAGCGGGGCGCAGTGCCTCCACGCCCGCGTGCATGGCGCGCAGCGGCTCGGCGAGGCCGTTGGCGAGGTCGAGGAGGCGGCCGCCGCTGCGGCGGTTCTCGCTGAGCGCCTGACGGGCGGCGGGGTGGCCGTCGGCGTGCGCGAAATGTTCCGGGAAGTCGTCGAGGTTGGCGACGGAGGCGCCGCGCCAGCCGTAGATCGCCTGGCAGGGGTCGCCGACGGCGGTTACGGGGTGGCCGGTGCCGCCGCCGAACAGCCCGGCGAGGAGGATGCGCTGGGCCACCGAGGTGTCCTGGTACTCGTCGAGCAGGACGACCCGGAACTCGTCGCGCAGGGCGCGGCCCACCTCGGACAGCCCGGCGAGCTGGGCGGACAGGGCGATCTGGTCGCCGAAGTCGAGGAGGTCGCGTTCGCGTTTGGCGGCCCGGTAGCGGATCACCAGGTCGGCGAGTTCGCGGCGGGCGGCGGCGGCCTCGGGGACCTTGCGCAGATCGGCGTTGCTGAGTCTGGCGCCCTCCAGGGAGGTCAGGAGGTCCGCGTCCCAGGCACGGAGGTCCTCCGGGCGTACGAGGTGTTCGGCGAGCTCGGCGTCGAGGGCGAGGAGGTCGCTGACCAGGTCGGCGAAGGAGCGGGTGAGCGCCGGATACGGTCCGGGCGCCTCGCGCAGCACGCGCGCGGCCAACTGGTAGCGGGTGGCGTCGGCGAGCAGGCGGGACGTCGGCTCGAGGCCGAGCCGCAGGCCGTGGTCGGTCAGCAGGCGGCCCGCGAAGGCGTGGTACGTGGAGATGACCGGCTCGCCCGGCGGATCGTCCGGGTCGATGACGTCGGGGTCGGTGACGCCGGCCCGGACGAGGGCCTTGCGGACGCGTTCGGCGAGTTCGCCGGCGGCCTTGTTGGTGAAGGTGAGACCGAGCACCTGTTCGGGGGCGACCTGGCCGGTGCCGACCAGCCAGACCACGCGCGCCGCCATCACGGTCGTCTTGCCCGACCCGGCTCCGGCCACGATGACCTGCGGGGCGGGCGGCGCCACGATGCAGGCCGTCTGCTCCGGGGTGAAGGGGATGCCGAGGAGCTCCTTGAGCTGCTCGGGATCGGTGATACGGGCGGGCACGTCGAAGAGGCTAGCCGCGGGCACTGACAGCGGCGGCCGGATGCGCCTGGCGGGCGGAGAGAAGCGCAGGTCAGTGCGTGTGGTGCGACTGGTCACACCCGCCGCCGCGCGTCGAGGGCGTGCTGCTGCCGGAGCGTCCTACTCCACGACGTGCCGTCCCTCGGGCCGTGCGCTGCACGACGCCCGGAAGGCGCAGTGCGTGCAGTGCTGGCCCGCGGTGGGGGTGAACCGTTCGTCCAGGACCTTGCCGGCGGCCGTGGCCAGGAGGTCCCCGACCCACTCGCCCTCGGGGCCGGCCTGGGAGTCCTGGGCCTGCACCTTGGGCAGCGTATCCCCGCCGTCGCGCTTGGCCGCGCCCTGGCGCAGCTGGACGAGTTCCGCGCCGCCCGGCTCGGGGCGCACCCCGTCGAAGGCCTCGTCCACGGCGCCCTCGCGGACGGCGAGCTGGTAGACGGCGAGCTGGGGGTGGCGGGCCACCTCGGCGGCGCTGGGCGCCTGCTTGCCGGTCTTGAAGTCGACGACGTACGCGCGCCCGTCCCCGTCGGCCTCGACGCGGTCCATCTGACCGCGGATGCGGACCTCGTAGTCGCCGGCCTCCAGGGTCACGTCGAAGTCGTGTTCGCTCGCCACCGGGGTGCGCCCGGCGCGGTCCATGACGTGCCACTTGAGGAAGCGTTCGAGCGCCACGCGCGCGTTGGCCTTCTCCTGCGCCGACTTCCACGGCGCGTCGAAGGCTAGCGCGTTCCACACCGAGTCCAGGCGCTCCATGAGCACGTCGAGGTCGGCCGGGGTGTGCCCGGAGGCGACCTCGTCGGCGAGGACGTGCACCACGTTGCCGAAGCCCTGCGCGGCGGTGGCGGGCGCGTCCGCCTTCACCTCGCGGCCGAGGAACCACTGGAGGGCACAGGTGTTGGCGAGCTGGTCGAGGGCGCTGCCGGAGAGGGTGACGGGCTGGTCGCGGTCGCGCAGCGGCACCTTGCTCTCGGTCGGGTCCCACATGCCCCACCAGCGGTAGGGGTGGGCGGACGGCACCAGCGGGCGGCCGTCCTCGTCGGCGAGCGCGGCGAGGCGGGCCAGGCGGTGGGCGGCGGCCTCGCGCAGGGGGGCGGTGACGCGCGGGTCCACGGTGGTGGCGCGCAGTTCGGCGACGAGGGCGGCGACGGCCAGGGGGCGGCGGGGGCGGCCCGTGACGTCGGAGGGCTCGACGCCGAGCTCGGTCAGGAAGCGGGAGGGCTGGTCGCCGTCGTCGGCCGGTGCCTTCACGGCGGTCACGACGAGGCGCTCACGCGCGCGCGTGGCGGCCACGTAGAACAGGCGGCGCTCCTCGGCGAGCAGCGCGCCGGGCGTGAGGGGTTCGGCGAGTCCGTCGCGGCCGATCCGGTCGGCCTCCAGCAGGGAGCCGCGGCGGCGCAGGTCCGGCCACAGGCCCTCCTGGACGCCCGCGACGACGACCAGCCGCCATTCCAGTCCCTTGGAGCGGTGCGCGGTCATCAGGCGGACGGCGTCGGGGCGTACGGCACGGCGCGTGAGCGTGTCGGCGGCGATGTCCTCGGCGTCGATCTCCT
The DNA here is from genome assembly GCF_040636935.1 of Streptomyces sp. NPDC032940. NCBI lineage: Bacteria > Bacillati > Actinomycetota > Actinomycetes > Kitasatosporales > Streptomycetaceae > Streptomyces > Streptomyces sp. NPDC032940. The sequence goes on from NZ_JBEZVJ010000001.1 coordinate 18,584, forward strand.
CGAGGAAGTTCAGCGCGCCGCGTCCGCCCGTGCGCTCCTCGGCGCGCGCGGCGGTGGCGAACAGGGCGCACACGGCGTCCAGGTCGCGGTCGGCGTTGCGTCCGGCGGCGCCGCCGCGCCTGGCCGAGCGTTCCAGGCGGGCGGGCCAGGGGGTGCCCTCCCACAGGTCCCACAGCGCCTCCTCGGCGCTGCCGCCTCCGGCGAGGCGCTCACGGGCCTTGCGGAGCAGCGCGCCGAGGCGCTGGGCACCGCGTGCGTACGCCGGGTCGTGCACCGCGAGGCGCTCGGGTTCGGCCAGGGCTCGGGCGAGCAGCTCGTCCGAGGGCGGCGGCAGCGGGTTGCCGGCGGCGCGCTCCTCGTCGCGCAGGGCGCGTCCGAGGCGGCGCAGGTCGGCGGCGTCCATGCCGGCGAGGGGGGAGGTGAGGAGGGTGAGGGCGGTCTCGGTCCCGAGCCAGGTGCCTCCGGCGGGGGTGGGTTCTGCCTCGGATACGCCGGTGGCGGCGGGCTCGGCGTCGGCTGCGTCAGGTACGTCGTCGGCGTCGGGCGTGGCGGCGGAGCCGGGTCCGGTCCCGGACACGCCCCCCGCGTCGGACGCGGCGGCGGAGCCGGGGCCGGTCCTGGACACGCCCCCCGCGTCGGACGCGGCAGCGGAGCCGGGTGCGTCTCCCGCATCAGGCGCGGCACCGGGCACAGCCCCCGAGCCCGACGGGACGTCGGACACCCCTCCTGAGGTCACCGTTTCCGGACGTTCCTCGGCCACCGCCGCCTGCGCCACCGCCGTGGCCACCGCCCGCAGGGCCGTCAGCAGGGGTGCCACCGCCGGTTCGTGCCGCAGGGGCAGGTCGTCGCCGTCGACGTCCAGCGGGACGCCGGCCGCGGTGAGGGCACGGCGCACCGCCGGGATGGTGCGTGATCCGGCGCGCACGAGGACGGCCATGTCGCTCCACGGGACCCCGTCCTCCAGGTGGGCCCGGCGCAGGATGTCGGCGACGTTGTCGAGCTCGGTGCCGGACGTCGGGTAGGTGTACACCTCGACGCGCCCCCCGTCCCGTGCGGCGGCGAGCTCACGGTGGGCGCGTACCTTCTCGGCCGGCAGGCGGGTCAGCGGCATGCGCCGGGTCAGCAGCCGGGTGGCGGCCAGCAGCGCTGCCCCGGAACGGCGCGAGGTCCGCAGCACCTCCACCGGCGCGGGGCGGCCGTCCGCGCGCGGGAAGGCGTGCGGGAAGTCGAGGATGCCGTTCACGTCCGCGCCGCGGAAGGCGTAGATCGACTGGTCGGGATCGCCGAAGGCGACGAGCGTGCGCCCGCCCCCGGCGAGGGCGTGCAGCAGCCGTACCTGGGCCGGGTCGGTGTCCTGGTACTCGTCGACGTAGACGGCGTCGTACCGTGCGGCCAGCTGCGCGGCGACCTCGGGGCGGCGGGCGAGCAGCACCGCGCGGTGCACGAGTTCGGCGTAGTCGAGGACGCCCTGGAGGTCGAGCACGTCGAGGTACTCGGCGAGGAAGGTGGCGGCGGCCCGCCAGTCGGGGCGGCCGATGCGCCGGGCGAACGCCTCCAGGGCGTCCGGGCCGAGGCCCAGTTCGCGGCTGCGGGCGAGGACCGCGCGGACCTCGTCGGCGAAGCCGCGGGTGGTCAGACAGGCGCGCAGCTCGTCGGGCCAGCGCACGTGCGCGAGGCCGAGCCGCTCCAGATCCGCCTGCCCGGCCAGCAGCTCGCGGACCGCGACGTCCTGTTCCGGACCGGACAGCAGCCGCAAGGGCTCCACGAACAGTTCGCTGTCCTGGTGGGCGCGGACCAGGGCGTAGCCGAAGGAGTGGAAGGTCGTCGCCCGGGGGGCGCGCGCCGCGCCGATGCGCAGTGCCATCCGGTCGCGCAGTTCGACGGCCGCCTTGCGGCTGAAGGTCAGGACGAGGATCCGCTCCGGGTCGCCGCCGCGGGCGATCCGGTCGGCGACGGACTCGACCAGGGTGGTGGTCTTGCCGGTGCCCGGGCCTGCGAGGACGAGCAGGGGCCCGGTCCGGTGGTCAACCACGGCACGCTGTGCGGCGTCCAGACGAGGGGGAGTCACCTGCTCCGGCGGGGTACGCACCAGTCGGTAGGCGCCGGAGCTCCCCCGGCGCACCTGGGGGTGCGCCGGTCGTCCGGTGGAGGAAGAGGAGCTCACGTGGTTCGCCGGTCCTGGTGGGTGTGCTGGTGGGCTGTCCGTCCCGCGGGGGCGGCGGTGGCCGCCGTATGAGGGGGACGCGCGCGGCCGACGCTACGCCGGTGGACGAGGCGGAAGCAGGGTTTCCGGTCCTTCCCCCGGGTCACTCGCGGCGCGGGTGTCCCCCGCCCTTCGAACGTACGTCATGCGGCGCACGTGTCCGATCCGCCCCGTTTCCCTCATACGGATCACAGGTCGCACACCGGCCCGTCCGATGGCGGAAGCTGTCAGGTGTGACCCTGCGCGCGTTCGCCGCCGTCCCACCGGGCCCGTCTCAGGTCGAGGCGCGGCAGATGGCCCTCGGCGGCTCTGCTCGCCTCCTTCAGGGGCGTGCCCTCCGCCCGGTAGTGGCCGAGCGCCTCCAGTTCGTGCCCCGCGAGCAGGACACCGTCGGCGCGGACGACCCGCCACCAGCAGACGCCTCCCCCGTAGAGGGACATCACCCGGCCGACCTGCCGGGGACCGCCCTCCTCCAGGTACTCCGCGACGTCCCCGTACGTCATGACGCGGCCCGGCGGGATCAGGTCGGCGACGTCGAGGACCCGCTCGGCGTACTCGGGCAGCGCGTCCGCGTTCTCCGGAGGGGCTCCGTCCGGAAGGCTCTGCTCGCTCATCCGTCCCATCCTGCCGCACCCCACCGACAATGCGACGCGCTCGCGACGGTGTGCGTCTCTCGCCCGCGAGCGGCGCTTCGGGCAGACTGTGCCGCCCGCACGGGCACCCTGATGCCCCCGGCTGTCGGTCCGGCATGCCACCATCGTGCGGTCGGTGACCAGTGATACGAGAGCAAGAAGAGGCGATGAAGCAGCAGGGTGTGCACCCCGAGGACGCCGAGGGCACCTCTGACTCTTCGTCGCGCCCGGACGCGGCCGCCGGGGACGGGAAGACCACCGGGGACGAGAAGTCCGCCGGGGACGGGAAGACCGCCGACGGCCCGTCGGCGACGGCCGCCGACCCCGAGGACGTGGCGCACATCGACGAGGTGGAGGGCGACGAACCGCTGCTCCCCGCGCGCGTGCACCGCCCGTCCGACCTGATGCGGCTGCTGGTGGGCGTGCTCGCGATCGGCGTGCTGCTGGCCGTCGCCGCCTTCGCGCACGGCACGACCTCGGGTCTCGAGCAGGACATCAACAAGGGCACCGGGCAGGCCCCCGACCTGCTGATCAAGGTTGCGGGACTGGCCTCCAGCATCGCGATCCTCCTGGTGCCGGTCGCGTTCGCCGTCGAACGGCTGATCAAACGGGACGGGCTGCGGATCGCCGACGGCGTGCTCGCGGCGGTCCTCGCGCACGGGGTGACGCTCGCCACTGACCTGTGGGTGGCCAAGGCGGCCCCCGGTTCCATCCAGGAGGCGCTCACCCAGCCCTCACCCGGCGACGTCCACGCGCTCACCGACCCGGTGCACGGCTACCTCGCGCCGGTCATCGCCTACATGACGGCCGTCGGGATGTCCCGCAGACCCCGCTGGCGTGCGGTGCTGTGGATCGTGCTGCTCCTCGACGCCTTCTCCATGCTCGTCACCGGCTACACGACGCCGTTCTCGATCATCCTCACCGTCCTCATCGGCTGGACCGTGGCCTACGGCACTCTGTACGCCGTCGGCTCCCCCAACGCACGTCCCACCGGCCGGACGCTGATGGCGGGCCTGCGGACGGTCGGCTTCCGCCCGGTGACCGCCGCCCGCGAGGAGGCGTCGCAGGATAACGCGGAGACCGGTGACCGGGGCCGGCGCTACTTCGTCACCCTGGAGGACGGCCGCCCGCTGGACGTGACGGTGGTCGACCGCGAGCAGCAGGCGCAGGGCTTCTTCTACCGCGCGTGGCGCAATCTGACCCTGCGCGGCTTCGCCACCCGCAGCAGCCTCCCCTCGCTGCGGCAGGCGCTGGAGCAGGAGGCGCTGCTCGCCTACGCGGCGATCGCGGCCGGGGCCAACGCGCCGAAGCTGATCGCGACGTCCGAGCTCGGGCCCGACGCCGTGATGCTCGTCTACGAGCACACCGGCGGCCGCACCCTCGACTCACTGCCGGACGAGGAGATCACCGACGGCCTGCTGCGCGAGGCCTGGCAGCAGGTGCGCGCCCTGCAGTCCCGGCGCATCGCGCACCGCAGGCTGGTGGGCGACGCCATCCTGGTGGATCGTTCCGGCACCGTGATCCTCACCGAACTGCGCATCGGCGAGATCGCCGCCGGCGACCTGTTGCTGCGCATGGACATCTCCCAGCTCCTGGTGACGCTCGGTTTGCGGGTGGGCGCCGAGCGCGCGGTCGCCTCGGCCGTGGACGTGCTCGGCCCCGACGCCGTGGCCGACTGTCTGCCGATGCTCCAGCCCATCGCACTCAGCCGCTCCACCCGCGCGACCCTGCGCAAGCTGGCCCGCGAGCGGGCCGAGCGCGAGCGGGAGGCGGTCCTGGAGGCGTCCCGCCAGGCCAAGCTGGCCCGCTCGGAGGCGGCCGGCGCCGACGAGACCGCCGTACCCGGCAAGCCCGACAAGAAGGCTGCGCGCGCGGAGCAGCGGGCCGAGAAACGGGCGCTCGACGATGCGCTGGAGGAGGCCCGCGAGGAGGATCTGCTCACGCAGATCCGGCACGCGGTCCTGCGGATCAGGCCGCAGGCGCCGGTCGAGCCGGCCCGTCTCGAACGGGTGCGGCCCCGCACGCTGATCAGCTTCATCGCCGGTGCGATCGGCGCGTACTTCCTGCTCACCCAGCTCACGCACATCGAGTTCGGCCCGCTGATCTCCAACGCCGAGTGGGGCTGGGTCGCCGCGGCCGTGCTCTTCTCGGCGGCGAGCTATGTCGCCGCGGCGATGGCCCTGCTCGGCTTCGTACCCGAGCGGGTGCCCTTCCTGCGGACCGTGGCCGCGCAGGTGGCCGGGTCGTTCGTCAAGATCGTCGCTCCGGCGGCGGTCGGCGGCGTCGCGCTGAACACCCGGTTCCTGCAGCGCGCGGGCGTACGGCCGGGGCTCGCCGTGGCGAGTGTCGGCGCGTCGCAGCTGTTCGGGCTCGGCTGCCACATCCTGATGCTGCTGTCCTTCGGCTATCTGACCGGCACCGAGAAGACGCCTTCCCTGTCGCCGTCCCGGACCGTCATCGCCGGCCTGCTGACGGTGGCGGTGCTCGTGCTCGTGGTGACGTCGGTGCCCTTCCTGCGGAAGTTCGTCGTCACGCGCGTGCGGTCGCTCTTCGCCGGTGTCGTGCCGCGCATGCTGGACGTGCTCCAGCGGCCGCAGAAGCTGGTCACCGGCATCGGCGGCATGCTGCTGCTCACCGCCTGCTTCGTGATGTGCCTGGACGCCTCGATCCGGGCCTTCGGCGACGAGTCGTCGTCGATCAGCCTGGCGAGTGTCGCCGTCGTCTTCCTCGCGGGCAACGCGCTCGGGTCGGCGGCGCCGACGCCGGGCGGTGTCGGCGCGGTGGAGGCGACCCTGACGGTCGGTCTGATCGCGGTCGGCCTGCCCAAGGAGGTCGCCGCACCGGCGGTGCTGCTGTTCCGGCTGCTCACCCTGTGGCTGCCGGTGCTGCCTGGCTGGCTGGCCTTCAACCACCTGTCCCGGAAGGGCGCGCTGTAACGGCCCCGCAGGGGACGTTGTAAGGGCCCCGCAGGGGACGTTGTAAGGACCCCGCAGGGGACGTTGTAAGGGCCCCGCAGGAAACGCGCCGGCCCCGCGGGGAGAGCTGCGAGGCTCCCGCCGGTCCAGCCAGCCCCCGTACCTCGTACGGCTCGCGCCCCGGGCGCGCGGACCTGGCCGGCCGCACGATGGGAGCATGCCGAATCCCGCCCGGCTGCGCGCCGCCGCCCTCACCGCCACGGCCGTCCTGCTGTCCGCCCTCCTCGCGGGCTGTGGCGACGGTCCGCAGGACGACGCGGACCTGACGGAGCAGAAGCTCTCCTGGAAGGACTGCCCGGCGCCGTCCCAGGCCGAGGGCGGCGGCCCCGCACCCTCGCCGCTGCCGGACGGCGACGACTGGCAGTGCGCCACCATGAAGGCCCCGCGCGACTGGGACGACCCCGAGGGCGACACCATCGGGCTGGCACTGATCCGGGCGAGAACCAGCGGCCCGGCGGACCGGCGGATCGGCTCGCTGGTCTTCAACTTCGGCGGCCCCGGCGGATCGGGCGTCACCACCCTGCCCGCCTTCGGCGAGGACTACGCGACCCTGCGCACCCGCTACGACCTGGTCAGCTTCGACCCGCGCGGCGTGGGCCGCAGCGCCCCGGTGGAGTGCCTGGACGACGAGCAGCTCGACGCGTACTTCCAGCAGGACGCCACCCCCGACGACGCGGCCGAGCGCACGAAGCTGATGGACAACACCGAGAAGTTCAACTCGGCCTGCGAGAAGCACTCCGAGGAGATGCTGCCGCACGTGGCCACCACCGACGCGGCCCGCGACATGGACCTGATGCGGCAGGTCCTCGGCGACGACGAGCTGCACTACTTCGGCATCTCCTACGGCACCGAACTCGGCGGCGTCTACGCCCATCTGTTCCCGAAGAAGGTGGGCCGGGCCGTGTTCGACGCGGTCGTCGACCCCACGCAGAACCCCGAGGAGAGCTCGCTCGGACAGGCCCAGGGCTTCCAGCTGGCCCTCGGCAACTACGCCGAGGACTGCGTGTCCAAGGTCGAGGACTGTCCGGTCGGCGACAGCGTCCAGGACGTCGAGAACCGCATCGCGCGGCTGCTGAAGGACCTCGACCGCAAGCCGATCCCCGGCATCTTCCCCCGCGACCTCACCCAGACCGCCGCGACCGGCGGCATCGCCCAGGCGCTGTACTCGAAGGACTTCTGGGAGTACCTCACCGAGGGTCTGGAGCAGGCCTACGACGGCGACGGCAGGATCCTCATGGCCCTGTCGGACTCGCTGAACGGGCGCAACGAGGACGGCGAGTACAGCAACATCACCGCGGCGAACGTCTCCATCAACTGCGCCGACGACAAACCCCGCTACGGCCCCGCGTTCGTGGAGGAGCAGCTGCCGGAGTTCAGGAAGGCGTCCCCTCTCTTCGGCGACTACCTCGCCTGGTCCATGGTCGGCTGCACCGGCTGGCCGGTGGCGGGTGCGGCCGACCACCCCGACGTCAGCGCGCCCGGTGCGGCGCCGATCCTGGTGATCGGCAACACCGGCGACCCGGCGACGCCCTACGAGGGCGCGGGGCGGATGGCCGACGCACTGGGCAAGGACGTCGGAGTGGAGCTCACCTACAAGGGACAGGGGCACGGGGCCTACGACAGCAAGAACAAGTGCGTGCAGAACGCGGTGCACGGCTATCTGCTGGACGGGAAGGTACCCGCGGCCGGGACGGTCTGCTCCTGATCCCCCAGATCTCCGACAGCCTCCCCCTCCCCGAACTCGCAGGTCACAGCGTTATCCACAGGGCCCCGCGGGTTTCGTGGCGTCCCCCTACGATGGCAGGAACGCCATCCGCCGCACGGCGCGGACGGCCAGCGAGGGGGGATTGCCATGACACGTCTCGTCCGGTGGACGGCTCTGACCGCCGCCGCCGCACTGCTGACGGCGGGCTGCAGCGGGGGCTCGTCCGGCGACGACCGGGACGACGGGGACACGAGCGGTGCGCGGCCGTCCGCCGCGGCGCCCTCCGGCGTGCCCGCGTCGCTGGCGTCTCAGACACTCGAGTGGGGCCGCTGCAAGGCCACGGCGGACGCGCCCGCGCCGGGCGGCGACTGGCAGTGCGCCACGCTCGAGGCACCGCTCGACTGGGCCGAGCCGGACGGCGAGACGATAGACCTCGCCCTGATCAGGTCCAAGGCGACCGGCGACGGCCGCGCCGGCTCCCTGCTGTTCAACTTCGGCGGACCGGGCGGATCGGGCGTGTCCATGATGCCGTCCTACGCCGACACCGTCTCCGCACTGCACGAGCGGTACGACCTGGTGAGCTGGGACCCGCGCGGGGTGGCCGCCAGCGAGGGCGTCCGCTGCCGCGGCGACGAGGAGATCGAGGACGCCGAGTCGGTGGACGCGACGCCGGACACCCCGGCCGAGGAGGAGGCGTTCTTCGAGGACGCCGCCGACTTCGGCGAGGGCTGCGAGAAGGCCGCCGGCAAGCTGATGGCGCACGTCTCGACGGCGGACACCGCCCGTGACATGGACCTGATGCGGCATGTGCTGGGCGACGAGAAGATGCACTACTTCGGCATCTCGTACGGCACCGAACTCGGCGGCGTCTACGCCCACCTGTTCCCGAAGCACGTGGGGCGGATGGTCCTCGACGCGGTCGTGGACCCGAGCGCCGACACCATGGGCCACGCGGAGAACCAGGCGCGCGGCTTCCAGCGGGCGCTGGACGACTACCTGGAATCCACGGGGCAGGAGCCCGAGGAGGGCACGCGGAAGATCGCGGCCCTGCTGAAGCGGATCGACGCCGAGCCGCTGCCGACGTCGTCCGCGGGCCGGAAGCTGACGCAGACCCTGGCGATCACCGGCATCGTGCTGCCGCTGTACAGCAAGGACGGCTGGCCGGCCCTGACGAGCGCGCTGGCCGCGGCCCAGGACGGCGACGGCTCGGAGCTGCTGGCCCTCGCCGACGGCTACAACGAGCGCGACGAGGCGGGGCACTACGGCACGACGACCCACTCGCAGCGGGTCATATCGTGTCTGGACGGCAAGCAGCGCCCGACCGCGCAGGAGACGAAGAAGCGTCTGCCCGCCTTCGAGAAGATCTCCCCCGTCTTCGGCCCGTTCCTCGGCTGGGACACGGCCGGCTGGTGCCACGACTGGCCGGTGCCCGGACAGCACGAGACCCCGGAGGTGAGCGCGCCCGGCGCGGCCCCGATCCTCGTGGTCGGCAACACCGGCGACCCGGCCACCCCCTACGAGGGCGCCCGCAGGATGGCCGACGAGCTGGGCAAGCGGGTCGGAGTGGTCCTCACCTGGAAGGGCGAGGGCCACGGCGCCTACGGGAGCGGCAGCGACTGCGTCGACTCGACGGTCGACACCTACCTGCTGAAGGGCACGGTCCCGAAGGACGGCAAGGTCTGCTCATGACGACGGCGGGGGCCCCGCGCACCCTGCGTGCGCGAGACCCCCGCCGCCCGGAGACCGAGGCGGGCGGATCCGTGTCCGCCCGAGCCGGACACGGCTCAGTACACCGGCTTCTCCGGTTCGATCTGGTTGACCCAGCCGATCACGCCGCCGCCGACGTGGACGGCGTCCGAGAAGCCCGCGGACTTGAGGACCGCCAGGACTTCCGCACTGCGGACACCCGTCTTGCAGTTCAAGACGATCTTCTTGTCCTGCGGGAGGCTCTCCAGGGCGGAGCCCATGAGGAACTCGTTCTTCGGGATCAGCCGGGCGCCCGGGATGGAGACGATCTCGAACTCGTTCGGCTCGCGGACGTCGATGAGCTCGATGTTCTCGCCGTCGTCGAGCCACTCCTTGAGCTGCTTGGGAGTGATCGTGGAGTCGGCGGCCGCCGCCTGCGCCTCCTCGGACACGACGCCGCAGAAGGCCTCGTAGTCGATGAGCTCGGTGACGGTCGGGTTCTCGCCGCAGACCGCGCAGTTCGGGTCCTTGCGGACCTTGACCTGGCGGTACTGCATCTCCAGGGCGTCGTAGATCATCAGGCGGCCGACCAGCGGCTCGCCGATGCCCGCGAGAAGCTTGATGGCCTCGTTGGTCTGGATGGAGCCGATGGACGCGCACAGCACGCCCAGGACGCCGCCCTCGGCGCAGGAGGGGACCATGCCGGGGGGCGGGGGCTCCGGGTAGAGGCAGCGGTAGCAGGGGCCGTGCTCGGACCAGAAGACGGACGCCTGGCCGTCGAAGCGGTAGATCGAGCCCCAGACGTAGGGCTTGTTCAGCAGCACACAGGCGTCGTTGACGAGGTAACGGGTCGCGAAGTTGTCCGTACCGTCGACGATCAGGTCGTACTGGCTGAAGATGTCCATCACGTTGTCGGCCTCGAGCCGCTCCTCGTGAAGGACCACGTCCACGTACGGGTTGATGCCCTTGATGGTGTCGCGGGCGGACTCCGCCTTGGAACGGCCGATGTCGGCCTGGCTGTGGATGACCTGACGCTGCAGGTTCGACTCGTCGACCTCGTCGAACTCCACGATGCCGAGCGTGCCGACACCGGCTGCCGCCAGGTACATCAGCGTCGGCGAGCCGAGGCCGCCCGCGCCCACGGCGAGCACCTTGGCGTTCTTCAGCCGCTTCTGCCCGTCCATCCCGACGTCGGGGATGATCAGGTGGCGGGAGTACCTGCGGACCTCGTCTACGGTGAGCTCGGCAGCCGGCTCGACCAGGGGTGGCAGCGACACGGGGACTCCGTTGGTCGGTCAATCATTACGGGTGTTCTTCCCGTAACACTGCCACGGCCTTTTTCATTCCGAGACACCCGTCCCGATGCGCGAGACGATGTCGTCCCAGTAGCCGGGCATCGTCTCCCAGGGGTCCGCTCGCCCGGCCCGGTTCGCGCGGTCGGTGAAGTAGATCGTCGCGGCGCCCTGCCAGCGGGCGATGCGCAGCGCCTCCTCCAGGTGGCCGCGGGGCACGCCGTGGACGAAGTGGCAGAAGCGCTCGGGCGGGTAGTCGGCGCTCCACTCTGCCGCCTGGGACCAGCGGTAGTCGCTCCAGGCTCCCGAGAAGGTGACGAGCTGGTCGGCGTTCTCGGCGTAGCCGGGGTACGGGTGGGTCCCGTGGCCGAGGACGATGTGCGCGTCGTCACGGATGACGCGGAGCGTGGAGACCGTGCGGCGGACCTCGGGGAGCGCGGCCCGGTCGGACGGACAGCGGTCGAGGAGGAAGCCGTCGGCCCGGTACCAGTCGAGATACCGGTGGGCGTCGGAGATCAGTTCCCCGAAGCCGCGGGCCCCGTACGCGGCGTCGAGATGCCCGAGGACGCGGACGCCCGCGTTGCGCAGTCGGCCGGACGCCTCCAGGCAGTGCGGGTCGGGCTGGGCGCCGGGGCCGTCATCGACGTTGAGGACGACCCAGTGCAGGGAGGTGCCGTGCGAGGCCAGGCCGGCCCACTCGTCGGGCGCGACGAGCGGGTGGGCGAGGCCGGGGACACCCAGACCGGTGTGGACGCCTGTGCTCGCGGTGCCTGTCTGCGCGCTGGTCAGATACGGCATGCCGCCTCCATCCAGATGTCGGCGAGGGACTCCTCCAGGTTGATCCGGGGCCGCCAGCCGAGCCGGTCGCGCGCGGTGCGCACATCGGCCTGCTGCCAGCCGCCGCAGCCGTCGGGATAGGGGTGGGCGACCGGGGCCGCGTGCTCGGCGTCGGCGCGGTGGTCGCCGCGGTGCACGGGGGAATCGGGGCGGTGGTGGCCGAGGGTCTCGGCGCGGTGGTGGGCCAGGGCGTCGACGCGGTGGCCGACGGTTTCCGTGCGGGGATGGCCGATGACCGGCCGCAGGGCGCCGGGCGGTGCGTCGAGTTCGTGCAGGGCACCGCCGTATCCGGCCACACGGGCGAGGGTGGCGGCGGCGTCGCGCAGACGGACGGCACGGCCGGACCCGATGTTGATGACGCCCTGGGCGGCGGAGAGCGAGGCGGCGTGGACGGCGCGCGCCACGTCGCGGACGTCGACGAAGTCGCGCTGGACGCCGAGGCCGCCGAGCCTGAGCTCGCCGTCGCCGGACTGCATGGCCCGGCGCATCGCCTCGGCGAGGCGCCCCAGCGGCGAGCCGGCGGGGGTGCCGGGCCCCGCGGGCGAGAAGACGCGCAGGACGACGGCGTCCAGACCGGAGCCGAGGACCAGTTCCGTGGCGGCCAGTTTGCTGACGCCGTAGGGGCCGCCGGGCCGGGGCACGGCGTCCTCCGCGGTGGACGAGCCGGGCTGGCTGGGCCCGTACTCGGAGCTGCAGCCGATCTGCACCAGGCGGGCGCCGCAGCCGCTGCGGCGCAGGGCCTCGCAGACGGTGGCGACGGCGACGGTGTTGTGGCGGGTGAGGTCGCGGGCGCCGCCGCGGGTGGCGCCCGCGCAGTTGACGACGACGCCCGGGTGGACCGCGTCGAGGAAGCGGGTGAGGGCGCCCGGGCTGCCGGTGGCGAGGTCGAAGCGGACGTCGGCGTCGTCGCCGCGGCCGAGGGCGGTGAGCTGGACGGCGGGGTCGGCGAGCAGGCGGTCGGCGACGAACCGGCCGATGTAGCCGTTGGCTCCGATCAGCAGGACTCTCATCGCGCGGCTCCCGGGGCGGAGGCGTCCGGTCGGGAGGTGGTCATCTGGGGGTCTCCTTCGAGGGGCGGTGCGGGACGTGTGGGGGGTCGTCCGGAGCGCGCGGTCATCGCGTCCGCTCCGTGGGTGCGTGGGCGGATGCCCGGGTGAGGCGGCGGGTCGCGTGGCCGAGGAGGACCAGGGCGCCGATGCCGCAGGCCGTCGTCGGCACGCCGGCCGGTCCCCAGGCGGCCACGAGGGCCTCCACGGGCGCGGCGAGGAGGTCGAGGCCGGGGAGGCGGCCGGCGAAGAGGGTGGCCACGGCGGTCCCCTCGGCCACGGCCGAGGCGGTGAGGACGAGCCGGGCGGCGTGGGTGAAGCCGTGGACGGCGAGGAGGCGGGCCGGCAGCAGGAGCGCGCCGAGGGTGAGCGCCTGCGGGTAGGCGGCCGGCTCCCCGAGGGCCGCGCCGGTCAGCGCGAGCAGGACCGCCAGGGCGCCCAGGAACAGGGTGAACACGCCGAACAGCAGGGGGCGTACGGAAGCGGAGAAGTCCGTCAGTCCGCGGCTGGCGGCCAGTTTGCGGCGGGCCCCGGCGGCGAAGAGATGGGCGCTCGCGGCGGCGGGCGCGCAGGCCAGGGCGAGGGCCACGACGGGCGCGACGGTGACGGGCCAGGGGCCGTCCGCGGTGCCGTCGGGCAGGTTGTCGGGGCCGCCGGTGAGGGCGTTGCTCAGCAGGCCGTCGCCGAGGAGGGCGTAGCCGAGGAGCCAGCAGACCGGGGCGGAGCCGGTGTCGGCGCCGGCGCTCAGCGGGCCTCGGCGCAGTACGGCGCGCAGGGTCAGGGTCACCGCGAGGACGGCGGCGACGGCCACGGTCAGCCTCGCCCGTCCGTCGGTGAGGCGCAGGCCGGCCGCGGCGGCGGCGCACAGCGTCCCGGGCAGCAGGGCGAGGACGATCCAGGTGCCGCGCAGCCGGGGCGCCGGCGGTGCGGCGGGGTCCTCGGCCGCCTCGCCGTCGCGCGGGACGCGGGCGAACATCTCCTCGGCGAGGGAGAAGACGTCGCGGTGGCGGAAGCGGGCCGCGGTCCGGTCGGTGACGCCGTGCGCCTCCAGTCCGGCCGCGATCTCCAGGGGGTCCACGGCCCGCTCGCAGAGGTCGCGGTGACGGTGCATCAGGGCCTTGACGGGGTCGGCGACGCGCCGTGCGGCGGGGGCCGACCGCGTACCGGCCGGGGACGCCTGCTTGCCGGCCGCGGACGCCTGCTTGCCGGCCGGGGACGCCGCGTCGCCGTGCCCGGTGCCGGACCGTGCGCCGACGGGTGTCCCCGTCCCCGGTCCCTCCTCGCCCAGACACTCGTGTGAGCGCTCGTCCCAGGCGCCCGGGCTGTTCGGGGTCCCGGGGCGGTCCAGCTCGCCCAGGCCGCTCATCGGACCCCCTCGCTCGCGGAGGCCGCGGTCGTGGCGCGGACGGGGCCGTCCGTCGCCCACCCTGGGCCGCCCCGGGCCACGACCCGGCCGGCGCGTCCGGTCCAGCCGCCGGTGACCCGTGCCTCGGCGGGAACGGCGAACGGCAGGGGCTCCCCGGCCTCGTCGAGGACGACGCGGCGGATCGGCGTGCGCGAGAGGATCTCCACGTAAATGCTGTGAAATGCCGCGATGTTCTGTTCGACCGTGAACAGTTCCAGAGCGCGGGCGCGCGCGGCGGCCCCCAGGCGCGCACGGCGCTCGGGGTCGCGCAGCAGGGCGACGCACGCCTCGGCGAGCGCCCGCGGATTGCGCGGGGGCACGACGAGTCCGGTGCCGCCGATGGCCTCCACCACGGCGCCGACGTCCGTGGAGACCGTCGCCCGGCCGCAGAACATGGCCTCGACCAGGCCGGCCGGGAATCCCTCGACGACGCTGGAGAGGACGACGAGCGCGCCCGCGGCATAGGCGTCGGCGCGGGTGGGCAGTTCCGGTCCGCCGGTCTCCTCGAAGGACACCGGGTTGTCGCCGACGGCGTGCGGGCCGGTGGCCTCGTCGGGGAAGAGCTGCGCGGCCAGGGCCTTGCAGTGCGCGAGATAGGCCGCGCCCTCCGCGCCGAGAGGGGCGCCGACGATCCTGAGCCGTGCCGTGGGCTCGCGTCTGCGGATCTCCGCGAAGGCGTGCAGCAGCGAGACCAGGTCCTTGGCGGGCTCGACGCGGCCGACCCAGACGAGGGTGTGCGGATCGGCGCACTCGGGCGACTCCCCCGCCTCGGCGAAGGGCGTCACGTCCATGCCCGGAGGCACGGTGCGGAGCTTGGCGCGGTCTGCCCCGCAGCGCTCCTGCCAGCGGCGGGCGTGCGCGTTGCCGGGCGTGATCACGGCCGCGCACCGGTAGGTCTCGGCGGCCAGCCGCCCGTGGAAGGCGGCCAGCAGGGAGCGTATGGCAGGCGGCGCGCCGTGGTCCGTGAGGTAGTGCGTCCGCAGCCGCACGCCGTACTCCGTCACCAGCAGGGGAACGCCGTGGAAGTGCCGGGCGAGCAGGCCGGGCAGGGCCGCCGTACCGCCGGAGGCGGCATGGCACAGGTCGACCGCGCCGAGCCCGTCGGCGTCGTACCAGTCGAGCGACAGGGGGCGCAGGGCGCGTTCCAGGCGCGCGGCGACGGTCAGCAGCTCGGGGACGCGCGCCGTGCGGGCGGCAGGCGGGGCGCCGGGCGCGCGACAGGCGCGTTCCAGGGCGCGTACGGCGGTCTCCGAGCGGAGGGCGCCCCCCAGTCCGTCCTCGTCGCGGGCGAGTTCGGCGAGGCCGTACAGCGCACTGGCGAAACGGTCCGCCTCAACGGCGGACGCCTCCGTCGAGGCCCCGGACGGGTCTTGTGGGGCGGGGGTGCACAGGGCGGCGGCCAGCTCGTCGTAGCACTCGGTGAAGCGCCGGCGCGCGCGCCGCCCGTACGCCCAGCGCTCGCTCCGCGTCACCCGGCCGACGAGCCCTGTCGAACCGCCCCGGTGAGCGTCGTCGGCGGCGTCCCACAACGGCGCGGTGCGCACCCGGGCGACCTGCGGCGGCAGCGGGACCCATCCCCGGTCCTCCTGCTCCGCACTGCGGCTGAGGGCGTAGACGTCGAACTCGTGCTGCCCGAGCCCGCGCACGAGCCGGTCGCACCAGAGTCCGGCGTCACCGCTCAGATGCGGATAGCCACCCTCCGTAAGCAGTCCGATGCGCACGCGCGCACCCCCGATCTCCCGTTGAGGGAGCCGCCGTTGGTCCGGCGGCTCGCAGCGGGACGAACGTATGCGGACAAGGCGGTGGCGCGATGGACGGTTGTCCGTCGCGCCACCAAAAGGGGTGAACGGTCGTAACTTTCCCGGGCGGGACGCGTTCGGTCGCGCTAAGAGATCATGCGATTACCATGAGCGATGCACCGGCCACACCTGGCGGACTCAGCCGTTGGGGTAGGCCCAGGCGTTGGGACGGCAGTCGATGCCGTCGTGGTCGACGAACTTGGTCTGCTGCTGCATGACCGGGGCGAGTTCGCCGTCCTTGTCGCAGGAGACGTGGTTGTAGCCGATGCGGTGGCCGACCTCGTGGTTGATCAGCATCTGCCGGTAGGCGTAGATCTGGTCGCCGAAGGGCTCGGCGCCCTGGGCCCACCGATAGGCGTTGATCATCACGCGTTCGGTGGCGGCCGAGTCGCAGGAGACGTTGTCCTCGGTCGTGTCCAGGCCGGACTTGGCGCACCAGTCGGCCGTGGTGCCGGGGCTGGCGAGCGTGATCACGAAGTCGGGCTCACCGGAGTGGATGCGCTCGAACGTACGGGCGCCGTTGTGCGCCCAGCTCCGGTTGTCGTTGAGCGTCTTCTGCACGGCCTGCGCGAAGAGTGCGCCGTCGAGGCCGAGCCCCTGCTCCACGTCCACGCGGTAGGTGTACTTCTGCCCCGTCCCCGGCGCCTTGTCGAAGCCGGGGATCGCCTCGAACTTCCCCGACCCCTTGTAGCCGGCGCCGAGCGGGTACGTCTTGGCCATCGCCTGTTCGTACGTCAGCGGCGCCGCCGCACCGCCGGACGCGGACGGGGTCGGCCGCCCGTCCGCGCGGGAGGCGGGGTCGCGGGCGTCGCGGGCCTGGTCGGTCGCCGATCGGGAGCTCGCCGCCCCCTCGCCGTCCTGGCCGTCGGCGACCTGGCCGGCCACGACCACGGCCAGCACGGTGGTGACGGCCGCGGCGGCGATGCCGGTGAAGGTGCGACCCTTGCCGCCCTTGGCCGGTGCGGGTTCGCCGGTGGGCGCGGTGTCGTCGACGGGGGCGCCGGGGCCGTCGCCGGAGCTCCGGTCGGCGACGGAGCCGTACGGGTCGGGGGCCTGGCCGGGGACGGGGGTACGGCGCCGGGTGCGGGCGGAGAAGACGTCGTCGTCGTCCTCGCCGAAGGCGTCCAGGTAGTCCGGCCTAGGCCCTTCGGCGGGCGCCTGCCGCTGCCGCGGGAAGGGCACGCCGGGCGTGGACACGCCGGGCGGCGATCCGGCCGGCGCGCCGTACGCGGCGCCGGACCGCCCGCCCGGCTCGCCCCAGCCACCGCCGGGTTCACGCTGCTCGGGATGCCCGCCGCGCACCTGCGGCATGCCGTGCGCCGGGGTCCCGTCGGGGAACCGGGGAACACCTCGCGCGGGCGTGCCGCCCCCGATACGCGGGGAACCGTGCGCGGGCGTGCCGTCCGGGAACCCCGGGAAGCCCTGGGCCTGCCGCATACCGCCCTGCACCCGAGGAACGCCCTGCGCGGGGGTGCCGTCGGGGAACCGGGCGACGCCGTGGGCCGGCGTGGCGTCCGGGAACCGGGGGACGCCGTGCGCGGGCGTGCCGCCCTGGACCCCCGGAAACCCCTCGGCGGGGGTCCCGTCGGGAAGACGTGGGACCGCGTACCCCTGACCCCCGCCCGGTACCGCGCCCCGGGGAGCCGGGCCCGGCATCCCCTCCGCCGGCGGCCCGGGCACGCGTCGTCGGCCCGGGCGTGCGGACCGGTCCTCCCGTGCTGCTGCGGGGGCGTCCGCGTGGTCGCTCTTGGGGGCGGGTCCGCGGCGGCTGTGGCGTCCCACTCGCGCCTCAGCCTCCTGTGGTCTGGTTGGCGGGCTCGTCGTCGACGGCCCCGTCGGTGCGTGCGCCGACCGCCGGCTTCCCGGTGTCCGCGAGGAGTTCACGGAACGCGGTGGCCACGGCCTCCGGGTATTCCATCATCGCCACGTGTCCCGCGTCCGGCAGGGTCAGCAGCCGGGAGTCGCGGAAGGCCCGGGCGGCGCGCTGGGCCATGCGGTAGCCGACGAGTTGGTCCCGTCCACCGTAGACCAGCAGCGTGGGTGCGAGAACCCGTTCGGCCTGCCGCCACAGTCCGTGCTGGCCGCCGACGGTGTACGCGTTGACGATCCCGCGCGCCGAACGCGCCATCGCGTCCCAGAAGTACGGCAGTTGCAGCCGCCGCTCCATCTCCTCCACGGCGTTGCGGAAGCCTTCCGGCGACACCCGCGCGGGGTCGCCGTAACACAGGGCCGTCACCCCGCGGACCCGCTGCTCGGCGGTCCACTCCCTGGTCAGCCGGGTGAACAGCGACACCACGCCGGGCAGCGCCAGCAGCCCCGTCGGCACAGCGCTGCGCTGGACACGGATCTCCGGCAGCGCGGGCGACACGAGGGTCAGGGTGCGCACGAGGTCGGGCCGCACCGCGGCGACGCGCGTGGCGACCGCACCGCCGAGCGAGTTGCCGAACAGGTGCACGGGGCCGCGCCCGGACGCGTCGAGGTGGCGGACGACCGCCCGGGCGTGGGCCGAGACGGAGTAGTCGCCGTCGTCCGGTGGCGGCGAGTCGCCGAAGCCGGGCAGGTCGACGGCCTCGCTGTGGACGACGTCGTCCAGCAGCGGCATCAGCGCCGACCAGTTCTGCGAGGAACCGCCGAGGCCGTGGACGTACAGCGCGGGCGGGAGCCCTTCGCGTGCGGGCCGCCTGGAGCGCACCGTCAGGCTGATCCCGGGCAGCCGGACCGAGCGGAGCCGCTCCCCGTCCGCGACCTTGACGGCGGCCACCTTCGGCAGCACGGTGGCGGGCGGCACGGGCGGCGGCTCGGTCGAAGGCATGCGGCAATGTTACGAGACGATCACGCAGTGGCTCATGTGTTCGCCGTCACAGGCGCGCGTCCGGCACCCGGCGGGCCGGGTACGCAATCGGCGCACGGTGACGCCTGGCGGCCGAATCGGGTGTCTCCTAGGCTCATGGAGAGGGCACCCGCATGTGGCCCCTGCATCTCCAGGGACGACCGTAGGAAGGGAGCCCAGCATGACCGTCGACCCCACCGACCCGGAGACCTTCGACGACGAGGACCAGGAGCCTCAGGAACTCGACGTCGAGGCGCCGGACGCCGACGCGGCCGAGCAGCACGCGGACATCACCCCCGACCGCGACGACCCGCTGACCGACGTGGAACCGGACCGCGCCAACGAGGCCGACCTGGCCGAACAGGCCCGGGTCGTCTCGCACGACGAGGACGACTACCGCTGAGAGCGGGGGCCGCCGAGCAGGAGGGAGGCCGATTTTTGCCCGCCCTGGGATCTTTTGAAACCTGTTGTGCGGCTTTCGCCACCGTCCGGTCCGTGAAATTCTGCGCTCGCACCGCGCACAGCACGGTTACCGAAAAGTACGATGGCGTCGCGGCGCACACCGCACGTGGACGACTTTGGGAGGCGGCGTGACAGCCATCGAGCAGACAGAGGCGGTACGCCCGCGGGGCACACGCCTTCCCCGCCGTGCCCGACGCAACCAGCTGCTGGGCGCCGCCCAGGAGGTGTTCGTGGCGCAGGGGTACCACTCCGCCGCGATGGACGACATCGCCGAGCGTGCCGGCGTCAGCAAGCCGGTGCTGTACCAGCACTTCCCCGGCAAGCTCGACCTCTACCTCGCACTGCTGGACCAGCACTGCGAGGCGCTGATCCAGTCCGTGCGGAACGCGCTCGCGTCGACGACCGACAACAAGCAGCGCGTCCGGGCGACGATGGACGCCTACTTCGCGTACGTCGAGGACGACGGCGGCGCCTTCCGCCTGGTCTTCGAGTCGGACCTGACCAACGAGCCCGCGGTGCGCGAGCGCGTCGACAAGGTCACGAACGAGTGCGCCGAGGCGATCTGCGACGTCATCGCCGAGGACACCGGCCTCTCCCGCGCCGAGTCGATGCTGCTGGCCTCCGGCCTGGGCGGCCTCGCCCAGGTGGTGGCCCGCGCCTGGCTGCACAGCGACCGCAGCGTGCCGCGCGACCAGGCGGTCCAGCTGCTGACGTCGCTGGCCTGGCGGGGCATCGCCGGTTTCCCGCTGCACGGCAGCGAGCAGCACTGAGCGTCGCACGTTCGGCGTACCGGGGGGCGCTTGTTCCCCCGGGCTGTTCGCTCCTGGCGTTCTCGGGCGGAGCGTGTACGTCCCCTCACCGGGCTAATGTGTGCGGGGTACGGCGCGGAAGATCGCGCACTTCACTGACCGTCGGAGGGACATAGCCGTGGAGGTCAAGATCGGCGTGCAGCACGCGCCCCGCGAGATCGTTCTGGAGAGCGGTCAGAGTGCCGAGGAGGTAGAGCGCGTGGTGGCCGAGGCACTGGCCGGCAAGTCGCAGCTGCTGAGCCTCGTGGACGAGCACGGCCGCAAGGTCCTGGTCCCGGCCGACCGCCTCGCGTACGTCGAGATCGGCGAGCCGAGCCCGCGCAAGGTGGGCTTCGGGGCGCTGTAGCCGACGCAGGACACACGGAAGGGCCCGGCGGCCATGACCGCCGGGCCCTTCTCCGTGTCCCCGTCCCGCCCGCCTCTCCGTCCCGCCCGGTCCGTCTCTCCGTCCCGGCCGCCTCCCCATCCCGTCCGCCTCTCCGTCCCGCCCGGTCCGTCTCTCCGTCCCGGCCGCCTCCCCACTCGGTCCGTCTCCTCGTCCGGCGCACAGCTCGTCCACAGGGGGAGGATTGCATTCCGCAGGTCAGGGGTATGTCGTGCAAGGACCGTTTCGGGCAGGCCGGCCACGTGGGAGGGACCCCGACATGCTCCTGGAAGCGCTCAGCGCCTCGATCCTCGGCCTCGCTCTGGCCTGGGCCGCCGCCCACCGTCTGCCGCACCGCCTCCCCGACCGCGTCCTGGTCATGCCGACGGGTGTCGCCGGCGCCCTGTGCGGGGCGTTCGTCACGCACACCGCGCTGGGCGCCGGGGGGCTGGTGCTGGTCCTGATGGGCGCGGTGGCCGTCTCGGCGGCCTCGCTGTCGCTGCTGCTGCGCCCGGCGGGAGGGCTGCGGCGCCGTTCGGCGACCGTCTGACCATCCGCCGGCGCGGGCACCGGCGGATGTCCGGGAGGGCGATGTCTAGGCCGCCAGGCCCAGCGCGGCCATCCGCTTGGTGTGCGCCTCGGTGATCCGGGAGAACATGCGGCCCACCTCGGCGAGGTCGAAGCCGTCCGCGACGCCGCCCACGAGCATCGTGGAGAGCGCGTCCCGGTCGGCGACCACCCGCTGGGACTGCGAGAGCGCCTCGCCCATCAGCCGCCGCGCCCACAGCGCGAGCCGCCCGCCCACCCGCGGGTCCTCGTCGATCGCCGCGCGCACCTTCTCCACGGCGAAGCTCGCGTGCCCGGTGTCGTCCAGCACGGCCAGCACCAGGCCCCGGGTGTCGGAGTCGAGCCGGGCGGCGACCTCCCGGTAGAAGTCGCTGGCGATGGAGTCGCCGACGTAGGCCTTGACAAGGCCCTCCAGCCAGTCCGAGGGGTCCGTCTGCTTGTGGAAACCGTCGTAGGCGGCCACGAACGGCTCCATGGCCGCCGTCGGCTCCTCACCGATCTCGGCGAGCCGGTCGCGCAGCCGCTCGAAGTGGTGGAACTCCGCCGACGCCATCTTCGCCAGCTCCGCCTTGTCGGCCAGCGTGGGCGCCAGCTTGGCGTCCTCCGCGAGCCGCTCGAACGCCGCCAGCTCGCCGTACGCGAGCGCGCCGAGCAGGTCCACGACCGCGGCGCGGTACTGCGGGTCGGCGGCCGCCGTCGCCCAGTCCTGGGCGGCGACTCCGGTGGCTCCGGCGACCCCGGTCGCTCCGGTGGTCTCGGCGGGGGCGTCTGCGGCGTTGCCAGGCTTGTCAGAGCTCGTCATGCAGCGCACAATAGCCCGCCCGCCGTGGACCGTAAGGGCCTGGTCAGTGACTGTGACGACGACTACGTGACCAAATCGGCCATCGCGTGTGCGCGAATCCGGGGTATGGTGGTAATGCGCCTGCCGAGTATGTGACGTACGGGTACGTGACGTCTTCGTCGGGCCGCACGCATGAGGATGCCCGGTCGGTGGCCCGATCGGCTCCGACCCGACAGCCCTCCCTGCCGTACGCCACACTGCGTACGGACCCCGGAGGGGGACCCTCAGTGGTACGAGCGCTGGAGCGTCGACAGAGGTCCCGTGTCCTACGGCTCACCCGTAAGGGCCGCCGACGTCCCCGACACGGTCCGGCACGACCCGCGCGCTCGCCTCGCACCACGCACACAGAAGAGGCAGCACCCTGACTACGACGTTCCGATCCCTCGGGATCCTCCCCGAGACCGCCGAAGCCCTCGAGGCCGTCGGCATCGTGAATCCCTTCCCCATCCAGGAGATGACGCTCCCCGTGGCCCTGTCGGGCACGGACGTCATCGGCCAGGCCAAGACCGGCACCGGCAAGACGCTGGGCTTCGGCCTTCCGCTCCTCGAGCGCGTCACCGTGCCCGCCGACGTCGAGGCGGGCCGCGCCGCGCCCGAGTCCCTGACCGACGCCCCGCAGGCCCTCGTCGTCGTCCCGACGCGTGAGCTCTGCCAGCAGGTCACCAACGACCTGCTGACCGCCGGCAAGGTCCGCAATGTGCGCGTCCTCGCGATCTACGGCGGCCGGGCGTACGAGCCCCAGGTGGAGGCCCTGAAGAAGGGCGTCGACGTGATCGTCGGCACCCCGGGCCGTCTGCTGGACCTCGCCGGCCAGAAGAAGCTCAGCCTGAAGCACATCAAGTGCCTGGTCCTCGACGAGGCCGACGAGATGCTCGACCTGGGCTTCCTGCCCGACGTCGAGAAGATCATCAACATGCTGCCGGCCCGGCGTCAGACCATGCTGTTCTCGGCGACCATGCCGGGCGCGGTCATCGGACTGGCCCGCCGCTACATGTCGCAGCCCACGCACATCCGCGCCACCTCGCCGGACGACGAGGGCGCGACGGTCGCGAACACAAAGCAGTTCATCTACCGCGCGCACAACATGGACAAGCCCGAGATGGTGGCGCGCATACTGCAGGCCGAGGGCCGCGGTCTCGCCATGGTCTTCTGCCGCACCAAGCGCACCGCGGCCGACCTGGCCGACCAGCTCAAGCAGCGCGGTTTCGCCTCCGGCGCGGTCCACGGCGACCTCGGCCAGGGCGCCCGCGAGCAGGCCCTGCGCGCCTTCCGCAACGGCAAGGTGGACGTGCTCGTCTGCACCGACGTGGCCGCCCGCGGCATCGACGTCGAGGGCGTGACGCACGTCATCAACTACCAGTCGCCGGAAGAGGAGAAGACCTACCTGCACCGCATCGGCCGCACCGGCCGCGCGGGCGCCAAGGGCACGGCGATCACGCTGGTCGACTGGGACGACATCCCGCGCTGGCAGCTGATCAACAAGGCGCTGCAGCTGGACTTCAACGACCCGCCGGAGACGTACTCCACCTCCCCGCACTTCTACTCCGACCTGGGTATCCCCGAGGGCACCAAGGGCATCCTGCCGCGCTCGGAGCGCACGCGCGCCGGTCTTGACGCGGAGGAGCTGGAGGACCTTGGCGAGCCGGGCGGCCGGGGCGGTCGCGCCCGCGGTGGCCGTGGTGAGGAGTCCCGTTCCGGTGACCGCGAGCGTTCCTCCGAGCGTTCGGCCCGTACGCCGCGTCGCCGTCGTCGTACGCGGGGCGGGGCCCAGGTGGACGCGCCGGCCGGCGGGACCGCCGCGCCCGAGGCCGTGACCGGCGGAGCGGACGGCGCCCCGGATGCCGAGGGCACCACGCAGGGTCCCCGCACCCTGCGTCGGCGTCGCCGTACGCGCGGTGGTGAGCCGGCCCAGCAGCCGGTGGCGGCCGCCACGGCCGAGACCACGGCGCCGGAGGCGGCGGTGGCCACGGCGGAGGGCGCTGCTCCGGAGGCCGCGGACGCGAAGCCGCGTCGTCGGCGCACCCGCAAGTCGGCGGAGCCGACCGCTGTCGCGGCCGAGGCTTCCGTGGTGGAAGCTCCGGTGACCGAGGTTCCCGAGGCCCCTGAGCTTCCCGAGGCGGCCGTCGTCGAGGCGCCCGCCGAGAAGCCGCGCCGGCGCACCCGTAAGGCTGCCGCCGAGGTGGCGGTCGACACCGCCGAGGGTGTGGTGGCCGAGGAGAAGCCGCGCCGTACGCGCAAGAAGGCGACGGCGCCGGTGGAGACGGCGGACGCTCCGGAGACCACCGAGGCCAAGCCGCGCCGCACCCGTAAGACGGCTGCCGCCAAGGCCGAGGCCGCTGTCGACACGGCCGAGGGCACGGAGACCAAGCCGCGCCGCCGCACCCGCAAGGCCGCCGAGCCGGCCGAGGCCGCCGCCGGGACCGCCGAGATCCCGGCGCAGGCCACGCAGGAGGCGAAGCCGAAGGCTCGTCGTGCGCGTAAGGCGGTGACGTCCGCGGAGTCGGCCGAGAGCTGATCCCGCCGGTTCGTCCGGACGTCGGCCCGGTCCCGCCAGTCAGGCGGGGCCGGGCCGTCGGTGTGTCGGGACCGCGATGTCCGGAGGGTGCGGAGGACCGGTCCGGCGCGGGGGCGGGGGCGCCTGCCGGCGCTCACAGGGCGCCCCCGTCGGGGGATCCCAGCACCCGCCCGTGCCGCCCCTGGGCCTACCTCCCAGGCCGTTCAGGCACTGGGAGGGACGACTGCCCTCAGGCCGGCTGGATGGGGGCCCGATAGCCTCTCCTCGTGAGTACGAACGCCCGTTTCACCCCGCCGCCCGATGCCCGTGTGTACCGGATGGGTACCGCGCGTGGGGAGTTCGCCGTCGTCGATTCGCCCGTGGCGGGCGGGGGTGTGCCGAAGGGGGTCGTGCTGATGCTGCCCGGGTTCACGGGCAGCAAGGAGGACTTCACGCTGCTGCACGAGCCGCTCGGCGCGCGCGGGTACCGTACGGTCGCCGTGGACGGGCGGGGGCAGTACGAGTCGGACGGCCCGGAGCACGACGAGGCCGGCTACGCGCAGACCGAGCTGGCCCGGGACGTCCTCGCGCAGGTCGCCGCGCTCGGGACGCGTGTGCATCTCGTCGGGCACTCGCTCGGCGGTCAGATCGCCCGCGCCGCCGTTCTCCTCGACCACTCCCCCTTCCTCTCCCTGACGCTGATGTCCTCGGGCCCGGCCCGGATCTCCGAGTCGCAGCAGCAGCGCGTGAAGCTCCTGCGGGACGCACTGGACACCATGACGATGGCCCAGGTCTGGGAGGTGATGCAGGCGATGGGGCCGCCCGAGGAGGCCGGTGCCCCGGTGCCCGCGCACGGACCGGACGCACCGGAGCGGCTGCGCGAGCGCTGGCTGGGCACCCGACCGGCCCAACTGCTCGCCACAGGGCGCCAGTTGTGCACCGAGCCGGACCGGGTCGCCGAGCTCGCCGCGGTGCCGCTGCCGTTCCACGTGCTGTCGGGCGCCTTCGACGACACCTGGCCCGTGCCTCTCCTGGACGAGATGGCCGTACGGCTGAAGGCCCGCCGGACCGTCGTCCCGGGGGCCGAGCACTCGCCGAACACGGACCAGCCGCTGCCGACCGCCCGCGCCCTGGCCGACTTCTGGGACGGCGTCCCCGCGCCGTGACGGCCTAGTACTGCGCCCGGAGGTGCTCCCAGAAGCCGTCCCGCAGCGCCCGTCGCAGGTCGGCCTGGCCGCGCAGGGAGTACTGGAGCAGCCCTTCGGCCTCCACCAGCAGGTCCTGGTCGACCGAACCGGGCAGGTACGGATGGCCGGGGAGCAGCTCCAGCAGGGTGTCGCGGCCCCGGGCCGCCAGCCACTTCGCCGCGATCTGGGCACCCACGAAGCGGACGTCCTCGCGGGCCGGCCGGACGACGCCCGCCGGCTCGTAGGCGTGGGCCGTGCGCCGGGAGACGTAGGGCTTGAAGAAGTCGAGGTCGAAGGTGCGCTGGCTGTCGACCTCCCAGAGGAGCGGCTCGGCCTGGTTGCGGCCCTCGGGGGCCTCGATGCCCCACAGGTGGACGCGGGCGCCGTACCCCTGGGCGGCCTCGACCGCGGACACCAGGTCCTCGTCGCCGCCGAGCAGGGCCGCGTCGCTGATGGCGCGGTGCCGGGCGAGGGACTCGAGATCGGAGCGGATGAGGGAGTCGACGCCCTTCTGCTGGTTGTTGGCGTTGAGGTTGCCCAGGCGGACCTTGACGTCCGGCAGTTCGGCGATGGTCTGCTGCTCGGCGGTGTGGATGCGGCGGCGGGCGCCGTCGTACCAGTAGACCCGCAGCAGGCGGCTGTCCGCGAAGATCGTGCGGGCCTTGTCGATGAGGGCCTCGATCAGCCCCTCGGCGTCCAGGTCGAAGGCCCGGCGGTCCTCGGTCCCGGCGACCAGCCGTCCGGCCGCCGCGTAGAGGTACCCCGCGTCGACGAAGATCGCGTGGGTCGAGGGCGTCTTCGCCACCTCGGCGAGCATGCGCTGCAGCAGCTCGTTGGTGCGGTCGATGCGGGCGTTCAGGGACGCGAGGTCGTCGTTCATCGCCTCCATTGTCCCGGCGGTCACGCTGCGAACACAACCGGTCCCGGTCAGTCTTGTACGACCGTCCGACGATCACTTCGCGGCCGTCTTCTTACGCGTCAGTAATTAGTTGTTCGAAAAATTTCTTTAGCGTAGGGAATGTTCGTAACATCCGGACCGTTGACTCCCATGGACGCCCGGGCACCGACGACCCGGGACCCACACCAGTAGTTCTCCTCAGGAGGATGACCAGATCAAGGGAGAGGCCCATGCGCTTTGAAGTCATGCGACTCGACGACATCGACGGAACGCCCGTCGACACGACCGTCGTGGACGCCGCCTCCGTGAACCGCATCGTTCAGCAGGCCGCCGCCATCGGGCAGCGCCTGTGGATCCGCCCCGCCGACACCTCGGCCTTGTAGCGCGGTCCGTTCCACACGCCGAGAGCCCCCGCCCGGCACCGTCACCGGTGCCGCGCGGGGGCTCCGTGGTTCTCCGGCGCTCACGCGCCCTGGATCACCTGCGTGACCCCGTTGATGATCTGCTGCACGGCGATCGCGGAGAGCATCATGCCCGCGAGCCGGGTCACCAGGACGACGCCGCCGTCCTTGATGACGCGGATGATCAACAGCGAGTACCGCATCACCAGCCACAGCACCACGTGGATGGCGAGGATCGCCGACCAGACCGACACCTGGGAGGTCACGCTGTCGGCCTTCTGCACGGCGAGGATGACCGACACGATGGCCCCGGGTCCGGCCAGCAGCGGCATGCCCAGCGGCACCAGCGCGACGTTGACGTCCTTGGTCTGCTTGGGCTCGTCCGTCTTGCCGGTGAGCAGGTCGAGCGCGATCAGCAGGAGCAGCAGCCCGCCCGCGATCATCAGCGCGGGCACGGAGACGTGCAGGTAGTTCAGGATCTGGTGCCCGAGCAGCCCGAACACCGTGATCACACCGCCGGCCACGCAGACGGCCTGGAAGGCCATCCGCTTCTGCACCTTGGCGGGCCGGCCGGCGGTCAGCGCGAGGAAGATCGGGGTGATCCCGGGGGGATCCATGATGACAAAAAGGGTCAGGAAGAGGGAACCGAAGACGGCGAGGTCGAACATGAGCGTGACTGAGCCTTGCGATGACAGGAACAACGAACGGGGTGGGAGACGGGAGCGGCCCGCGGGCCTCGGACGCCGCGGGCCTCAGGCTCCGCCGGCCCCCGGCACGGGGAACGCCCCGTGCGCCCGCCGTGTGATCTCCCCGTACACCTCGGGGTCCGTCGTGTACTCGCCCAGCCGGCAGGTCTTCCGGCTGCCGTGGTAGTCGCTGGAGCCGGTCACCAGGAGCCCGAGCTCCGCGGCGAGTCCGCGCAGCCGCGCCCGGGTGTCCGCGTCGTGGTCCATGTGGTCGACCTCGATGCCGTCCAGCCCGGCGGCGGCGAGCTCGGCGATGGCCGGCTCCGGCACCGTGCGGCCCCGCTTGGCGGCGGCCGGGTGGGCGAAGACCGCGACGCCGCCGGCGCCCTTGATCAGCCGGATCGCCTCGAAGGGGTCGGTCTCGTGCTTCTCGACGTACGCCCGGCCGCCGTCGGCCAGCCAGTCCTCGGTGAAGGCGTCGCTCACGGTCGGCACGACGCCCAGCTCGACGAGCGCGGACGCCACGTGCGGGCGCCCGACCGAGCCGTCGCCGGCGATCCGCGCGACCTGCTCCCAGGTGACGGGGACGCCCAGCGCGTTGAGCTTGGCGACCATGCCGCGGGCCCGCGGCACCCGGTCGTCCCGGACCAGCTCCCGCTCGGCGAGCAGGGCGGGCTCCTCGGGGTCGAAGAGGTAGGCCAGCATGTGCATGCTGACGCCGTCGAGACGGCAGGAGAGTTCGGCGCCGGTGACCAGCGTCAGGCCCTCAGGCAGCGCGGCGACGGCAGCGGCGTGGCCCCGGGTGGTGTCGTGGTCGGTCAGCGCGACGACGTCGAGACCGGCCGCGGCGGCGTTGCGCACCAGTTCGGCCGGGGTGTCCGTGCCGTCGGACGCGGTGGAGTGGGTGTGCAGATCGACGCGCACGACGCTGACTCCAGGCGGTGACGGGACGGAAGGGGACGCTCAAGGATAACCGGAATTTCGCACCCCGATGTCACACCCGAAACGGCCCCGCGCCCCCTACGCGCACGACTCCGCCGCCCGCCTCCGCACCTCGCCCCACGGCACCCCGCCCTACGGCCGGATCAGCCGTGGCGACAGCGCGCCGCACGGCACCAGGTCGACCTCGGCGCCGGCATCCCTCAGGTCGGTCAGCACCAGCTCGTCGTACATGAGCAGCCCCGACTGCTCGGGCCACAGCACGGCCCACAGCCACATCCCGAGGGCCTCCCCCGCGAACACCGCGCGGTCGGCCGGGGTGCCGGAGACATGCCAGAGCGGGGTCGGGCGTCCGGCGGCGAGGACCTTGGCCTGGGCCGGCTTCTCGACGTCCATGTAGGGGCCGGGGTCCGGGGCGTCGATCCCCGCGTACCGGGCGCCGAGTCCGACGCCGAGCTCCTCGGCCACCAGGATCAGCTCGCCGGGGCCGCCGAGCGGGCCCGGCCCCGAGCAGGCGACCGCGGTGGCCCGGCCGCCGCTGCGGTCGTCGCCCGCGCAGGCCACGCCGGTGAACAGCCAGCCGACCGGCAGGGGCCACGGCATCCACACCGGCACCTGGGTGCGGTGCACCACGACGCCGAGCGCCTCGACGCTGGGCGGTATCACGGGCTGGAGCGGGTGCACCGTGCCGTGCACGTCGCACTGCCATGAATCGGCGAAGAGACCGGGAGCCCTGACCCGGCCACCACACTTCGGGCAACTGGGTTCGCCCCTCATACAGCCCCACGGTCCTACCCTCGCCCGCCCACGTCAAGGACGATCACCCATCCGGGCGGCGGACATGACCGGAGGAAAGTAGGTGCATGTTGCATTAATTAGCTACGCTAACTTACTATGTGCATACACCAACCATCTCCGTCGGCATTGGAGCAACCATGGACCCCTTCGACGCGGGTGCGGGCGGCATCCTGCGGCAGCCCAAGGCGGTGTGGGCGACCGCCGGTGCGTCCGTCGTCGCCTTCATGGGCATCGGGCTCGTCGACCCGATCCTGCCGTCCATCGCCAAGGGTCTGGACGCGAGCGCCAGCCAGGTCTCCCTCCTGTTCACCTCCTACTTCCTGATCACGGCCGTCGCCATGCTGGTCACGGGCTTCGTCTCCAGCCGCATCGGCGGGCGCAAGACCCTGCTGCTCGGCCTGGCCTTCGTCGTGGTCTTCGCGGGCCTGGCGGGCACCTCCGACACCGTCGGCCAGCTCGTCGGCTACCGGGCCGGCTGGGGCCTCGGCAACGCGCTGTTCGTCTCGACGGCCCTCGCGGTCATCGTCGGCGCGGCGGCCGGCGGCAGCGCCGCGGCGATCCTGCTGTACGAGTCCGCCCTGGGCCTCGGCATGGCCTGCGGCCCGCTGCTGGGTGCGCTGCTCGGCGACGCCAGCTGGCGCTACCCGTTCTTCGGCACCGCGTTCCTGATGGCGATCGGCTTCCTGTGCATCACGGTGTTCCTGAAGGAGCAGCCGAAGCCGGCCCGCAAGACCTCGCTCCTTGACCCGATCAAGGCGCTGGGCCACGGCGGCCTCGCCTCCGCGGCGATCTCCGCGTTCTTCTACAACTACACGTTCTTCACGGTGCTGGCCTTCACGCCGTTCGTGCTGAACATGACCCCCTACAAGTCCGGTGCCGTGTTCTTCGCCTGGGGCGTGCTGCTCGCCGTGTTCTCGGTGCTGGTGGCGCCGCGCATGCAGAAGCGCTTCGGCTCGCTGAAGGTGCTCGGCGGCTCGCTGGTGCTGCTCGCGGCCGACGTGCTGGTCCTCGGCTACGGCAACCACACCGCGGCGATCGTCTGCACCGTCCTGTCCGGCGCCTTCATCGGCGTGAACAACACCGTGTACACGGAGCTGGCCCTCGGCGTGTCCGACGCGCCGCGCCCGGTGGCGAGCGCCGGCTACAACTTCGTGCGCTGGTTCGCGGCGGCGGCCGCCCCGTACTTCGCACCGAAGATCGAGGAGTGGACCGACATCCACATCCCCTTCGTGGTGGCGGCGGTCACCGCCCTGCTGGGCGCGGCCGTGGTCGTCGTGCGGCGCCGGGCGCTCACCCTTCCCCACTCTCGGCTTCGCTCGAGCGGGGGGACCCCCATGGCCGAAGAGCCGGAGCCGCGGCACGCGGCCGAGGACGGGACCACCGTCTTCGCCAACTGAGCCAAGGCGCACCGCCGTTGGTGAGTTACCTCACTCCAGGGTCACGGACCTGCGGGACGGATCCCGCAGGTCCGTTCCGTGCGTGAGCCAGCGCTCCTGGAGGGCCTGCGCGCCGTGCACCCGCTTCCAGGCGGCCTCGTTCGGCGTCATCGGCAGCAGCGGCAGGAACCGTACGGGGTCCAGCGGGGCGTCCAGCTCCAGGTCCTCCACCAGGCCGCCCGGCTCGGCGACCAGCACCGAGGTGAACGGGGCGCCGGGCCACAGCGGCTCGCCGACGTCCAGGGAGGCGCCGGGCGCCACGACGACACCCTCGACCTGCGGGGACGCGGCGAGCACGGCGAGCGGCCGGAGCACCTTGCCGGTGTCGGCGGCGCCCGCCCGGACGGAGAGGACCAGCTCGGCGCGGGGGCCCTTGACCGGGTCGGCGAGCACGGCCGTGGGGTCCGCCATGGGCTGGGCGGACATGCCGAGGGTGGCGTAGCGGACGATGTCGCCCTCCGGGCCGCCGCCGGGGAAGCGCAGCACCTCGATGCGGTCGGCGCCGAGGAAGGTGACCGCCGCGCGTGCGTCCGGTTCGCCCAGGGCCGTACACAACCGGGCCTCGACCAGAGGAAGAACATCAGCCATGCGGCGAGCATAGAACTCGTCAGTACGCGGCAAAGCGGCGCCTTGACACGTCGAGTCACTGATACTCTGGGCCAGCGGTTTTGGGGCAGCACGCAGCTGGGGTACCTCCCAGGCCCTCCAGGCTCTGGAGGATGCGCGATCATGACCCCGACGCTAAGGACACTCCCCTACGGGGAACCCCGCCAAACAGGGGTATGGATCGTCCCTCACGAGGGACCGGCCGGAGGAGGTGGGCGGCATGGACCGAAGTCGACCGTGCAGTACCACTCGCTCTTCCGGTCGCTGACGCAGCTGCTCCGGTTCTTCCACCGCCGCTTCCTGCTCGCGCGCCTCTCCTCGGAAGAGCACTTCGTCTCGTTTTGCCTGATCTGCCTGCCTGCAACAGCAGCGCTGAATCAGCAGTGAAGCCGGCCACCGCGACGGTGCGGTGCCCCCCGCTTTGTGGACGCGCCGAGCACGCGTGGTCTGGACGTCCTCATTCCGGGTGGTTCCACCCGTCGCCGGCACGCTCGCTGCCCGTCGCGAAGGAGCCTGCCATGTCGATGATCCGTGACCTGCGCGCCGCGGTCCGCCCGTCCCGCGTCTCGCTGCGCAAGGACGACGGCGCCTACGACACCGCCCGCGACCCGGAGACCACCTCCGCCGTCGTCGACTGCGCCGTCTACCGCGACGGCACCCGCGTCGTGACCGACACCCCGCTGAGCCCGCAGCAGGCGATGCGTCAGGTGCGCCGCGACGGCGGCTTCGTGTGGATCGGCCTGCACGAGCCCTCCGAGGACGAATTCGCCGGTATCGCAAGGGAGTTCGGGCTGCACCCGCTGGCCGTGGAGGATGCCGTCCAGGCCCACCAGCGGCCCAAGCTGGAGCGCTACGACGACTCCCTGTTCACGGTCTTCAAGACCGTCCACTACGTCGACCACGACGAGCTCACCGCGAACAGCGAGGTCATCGAGACCGGCGAGGTCATGTGCTTCACCGGACGGGACTTCTTCATCACCGTCCGGCACGGCGGGCAGGGCTCCCTGCGCACCCTGCGGCACCGGTTGCAGGACGACCCCGAGCTGCTGCTCAAGGGCCCCTCCGCGGTGCTGCACGCCATCGCCGACCACGTGGTCGACGGCTACATCGCGGTCGCCGACGCGGTGCAGGACGACATCGACGAGGTCGAGACCGAGGTGTTCTCGCCGGGCCGCAAGGGCAGCCCGCGCGGCACGGACGCCGGCCGGATCTACCAACTCAAGCGCGAGGTGCTGGAGTTCAAGCGGGCGGTGGCGCCGCTGCTGCGGCCCATGCAGTTGCTCAGTGAGCGGCCGATGCGGCTGATCGACCCGGAGATCCAGAAGTACTTCCGGGACGTCGCCGACCACGTGGCGCGCGTCCAGGAGCAGGTCATCGGCTTCGACGAGCTGCTGAACTCCATCCTCCAGGCCAACCTCGCCCAGGCGTCCGTCGCGCAGAACGAGGACATGCGCAAGATCACCTCATGGGCGGCGATCATCGCCGTGCCGACGATGGTGTGCGGGGTCTACGGCATGAATTTCAAGCACATGCCCGAACTGCACTGGCGGTACGGCTATCCGCTGGTCCTGTCGGTCACGGTCTGCATCTGTCTGGGCATCCACCGCACGCTCAAGCGCAACGGCTGGCTCTGAGGCGTCCCGCGGCTCCTGGATAGGCTGACCGCATGACACGCGAGCTGCTCGACCAGGCCCTCGTCGAGGAGGCCACCAAGAAGTCCGGCCTCATCTGGGTCAAGGGGTCCGGTGTGCCCGCCCGTGCGCTGTGGCACGTCTGGCACGAGGGCGCGGCCTGCGTCGTCGGCGACGGACCGGGCGAGCAGCCGCTGCCGGGCCTGGCCGACGGGGCCGCGGCCGAGGTGACGGTGCGCAGCAAGGACAAGGGGGGCCGGCTGGTCTCCTGGGCGGCGCGGGTCGTCGAGCTGCCGTCCGGCTCGGAGGCGTGGCGGGCCGCGGTCGCCGACCTCAAGGGCAAGCGGCTCAACGCGCCGGACGGCGAGGCGATGACCGACCGCTGGGCCCGTGAGTGCCGGGTGCTGCGCCTGGAGCCGACGGGGGCGCTCGAGCCGCTGCCCGACGGCTCGCTGGCCGAGCCTCCGCTGCCGAGCCCGGCGACGACGCGCGAACCGGTCCCGGCGGGGCTGCCGCGCCTGCTGCTGAAGCGGCGGAAGAAGAGCCGGCGGGGCTGAGCCGCGGCCTCAGGACGTCGGCAGCTGCTTGCCGTAGTCCAGGGTGTCGTCCTTGGCCGGTGCCGTGAGCGCGAAGTCCTTGTTCCAGTCGGAGAAGTCGAGCGTGCCCGCGCTGCCCGCCCGCACCAGGCGCAGCGGATAGGGGGTGCCCTCCAGGGAGACGTCCAGCGAGCCGCCGGAGCCCTGGTCACCGGTGATGCGGACGGTGCGCACGCCGTCCTGCTCGTGCCGGCCGTCCGTCTCGACCGTGCCGTGCAGGGTGAGCAGTCCGTCGAGGAGGACGTCCTTGTCCGTGAAGCCGCTGAACTTCTGGTACGCCGGGTCGCCCTCCGGCACCTTCACGTACTTGCCGGCCAGCTTCTCCGCGGCCGCGGCGTCGCCGCCGTCGTGGCTCCAGAAACCGGCGTCGGCCTTGAGGAAGAGCTCTTCACCGACGCGCAGCAGCCGGAAGGTCGCCCCCTCGGCGGCGACCGAACCGGTGCCGCCGTCCGACTTCAGGCGCATGTCCAGGGTGTACGTGCTGCCGCCGGCGGCCACCGTCCCGTGCAGCCGCACCGCGCGTGCGGAGCCGGCGGCCGCGCGCGTCTTGGCGTGGATCTTCTCCGCCGGGAGCTTGCCCACCCCGTTGGTGCCCGCGTCCGGGTCCTCGCTGCTGCACCCCGCCAGTCCCGCGCCCGTCACGGCCAGGGCGCACACCGCGCCCAGCCAGGCGGCCCTGCGGAATCGGCGCCGGGGAGTGACGGTCACAGGTGGGGCTGCCTTTCTGACGGAGATCCAAGCGGCGTACCGCAGCGTACCGGGGCCGAAGGCGATGATCGGAGCCAGTCCGTCCGGACCGGCCGCCAGGGCGGACCGCTTCGGGACGGGCTAGCCTGAAGGCCGTCCGAGCGGGCAATTCGGAAAAGAGACACAGTACGAAACTCCTCTCACGGACTGACTGACGAAAAGGAGCCGCGGCCATGGCAGCGGGCGCCCCCCGGATCTTCGTCTCGCACCTCTCCGGCATCGCCGTCTTCGACCCGGCCGGCGACCAGGTGGGACGGGTGCGCGACCTGGTCGTCATGCTCCGCGTCGGCCGCAAGCCCCCGAGGGTGCTCGGGCTGGTCGTCGAACTGTCCACCCGGCGCCGCATCTTCCTGCCGATGACCCGGGTCACCGGGATCGAGTCCGGGCAGGTCATCACGACCGGGGTGCTCAATGTGCGGCGCTTCGAGCAGCGGCCCACCGAGCGCCTCGTCTTCGGCGAGCTCCTGGACCGGCGCGTGACGCTGACCGAGGACGGCGAGGAGGCCACCATCCTCGACCTGTCGGTCCAGCAGTTGCCGGCGCGCCGGGACTGGGAGATCGACAAGGTCTTCGTCCGCAAGGGCAGGAAGGGGAGTGCCTTCCGGCGGGCCAAGGGCGAGACGCTGACCGTCGAGTGGTCCGGCGTCACCGGGCTGTCCGTGGAGGAGCAGGGGCAGGGCGCTGAGAACCTGCTGGCCACCTTCGAGCAGCTGCGCCCCGCCGACCTCGCCAACGTGCTGCACCACCTGTCGGCCAAGCGCCGCGCCGAGGTCGCCGCCGCCCTCGACGACGACCGTCTGGCCGACGTGCTGGAGGAGCTGCCGGAGGACGACCAGATCGAGATCCTCGGCAAGCTCAAGGAGGAGCGCGCCGCGGACGTGCTGGAGGCGATGGACCCGGACGACGCGGCCGACCTGCTCGGCGAGCTGCCGGAGGAGGACAAGGAACGCCTGCTGAGCCTGATGCAGCCCGACGACGCGGCCGACATGCGGCGGCTGATGGCGTACGAGGAGCACACGGCCGGCGGTCTGATGACGACCGAGCCGATCGTGCTGCGGCCGGACGCCACCGTCGCCGACGCCCTGGCCCGCATCCGCAACCCGGACCTGTCGCCGGCGCACGCCGCCCAGATCTACGTCTGCCGGCCGCCCGAGGAGACGCCGACCGGCAAGTACCTGGGCACGGTCCACTTCCAGCGCCTGCTGCGCGACCCGCCGTACACGCTGGTCGGGTCGATCCTCGACGACGACCTCCAGCCGCTGGAACCGGACGCCGCGCTGCCCGTGGTCGCCGGGTTCTTCGCCACGTACGACATGGTGGCAGCGCCCGTCGTCGACGACTCCGGGTCGCTGCTCGGCGCGATCACCGTGGACGACGTACTGGACCACATGCTGCCCGACGACTGGCGGGAGACCGAGTACCACCTGGACGAGACGGACGGGCCGAGGGAGGTGAGCGCCGATGGCGCCTGAGCGCGAGAGCACGCCGCGTGAGCGGGCGGTGTCGGGGGCCACGGCCGCCGGCCGGCCCCGCGGCGCCCGCCTGGACCAGCCCCGGCCGCCGCGCCGCCGGCTGCTGCCCGAGTGGGACCCGGAGGCCTTCGGACGGCTCTCGGAGCGCATCGCGCGCTTCCTCGGCACCGGGCGGTTCATCGTCTGGATGACGGTCGTCATCATCGTCTGGGTGCTGTGGAACGTGTCCGTGCCGGGCAGCCTGCGCTTCGACGAGTACCCGTTCATCTTCCTGACGCTGGCCCTGTCGCTCCAGGCGTCCTACGCGGCCCCGCTGATCCTGCTCGCGCAGAACCGGCAGGACGACCGGGACCGGGTCAATCTGGAGCAGGACCGCAAGCAGAACGAGCGGTCGATCGCCGACACCGAGTACCTGACCCGGGAGATCGCGGCCCTGCGCATCGGACTCGGCGAGGTCGCGACGCGGGACTGGATCCGCTCCGAGCTCCAAGACCTGATCAGGGAGATGGAGGAACGGCAGGACGGCCATCGCCGCGGAGACGGGGTATTCCCGGCAGACCGGTCCGGCGGACGTGACGTACACGACCGCTGACGGCCCTTTCCGTGCCCCGTGGGCGGCGCCGTACCATCGTCCTTATGGCTACGGAAGACGCGGTGCGCGAGGCACTGGCGACGGTGAACGACCCCGAGATCAACCGGCCCATCACCGAGCTCGGGATGGTCAAGTCGGTGGAGATCGGCGCGGACGGAGCGGTCGCGGTCGCCGTGTACCTGACGGTCTCCGGCTGCCCCATGCGGGACACCATCACGCAGCGGGTGACCGACGCCGTCTCGCGGGTCGAGGGCGTCACTCGGGTCGACGTCGAACTGGACGTGATGAGCGACGAGCAGCGCAAGGAGCTGGCGAACGCCCTGCGCGGCGGCCAGACCGAGCGTGAGGTGCCCTTCGCCAAGCCGGGCAGTCTGACCCGGGTCTACGCGGTCGCCTCCGGCAAGGGCGGCGTCGGCAAGTCGTCGGTCACGGTGAACCTGGCGGCGGCGATGGCGGCCGACGGTCTGAAGGTCGGTGTCGTCGACGCCGACATCTACGGCCACTCCGTGCCGCGCATGCTGGGCGCCGACGGGCGGCCCACCCAGGTCGAGAACATGATCATGCCGCCGTCGGCCAACGGCGTGAAGGTCATCTCGATCGGCATGTTCACCCCGGGGAACGCGCCGGTCGTCTGGCGCGGCCCGATGCTGCACCGCGCGCTCCAGCAGTTCCTGGCGGACGTGTACTGGGGCGACCTGGACGTCCTGCTGCTCGACCTGCCGCCCGGCACCGGCGACATCGCGATCTCCGTGGCGCAGCTCGTGCCGAACGCCGAGATCCTCGTCGTGACGACCCCTCAGCAGGCGGCCGCCGAGGTGGCGGAGCGGGCCGGTGCGATCGCCGTGCAGACCCACCAGAAGATCGTCGGCGTCGTCGAGAACATGTCGGGGCTGCCCTGCCCGCACTGCGGCGAGATGGTCGACGTGTTCGGCACGGGCGGCGGCCAGATGGTCGCCGACGGCCTGACCCGCACCACCGGCGCCTCGGTCCCGGTCCTCGGCTCCATCCCGATCGACGTGCGCCTGCGCGAGGGCGGCGACGAGGGCAGGCCCGTGGTCCTGTCCGACCCGGAGTCCCCGGCGGGCGCGGCCCTGCGCTCGATCGCGGGCAAGCTGGGCGGCCGTCAGCGCGGCCTGTCGGGGCTGTCGCTGGGGATCACGCCCCGGAACAAGTTCTGAGCCTTCCACGGCCCGTACGGCACCGGGGGCGCTGTCCTGAGGGACGGCGCCCCTTGTCGTGCTGCTGCCGGCGCGCCCGGCGCGCCGGTCAGGCGTCGTAGGCGGCGATGTCCTTGACGACCG
This sequence comes from Streptomyces sp. NPDC032940, assembly GCF_040636935.1. Classification (NCBI taxonomy): domain Bacteria; kingdom Bacillati; phylum Actinomycetota; class Actinomycetes; order Kitasatosporales; family Streptomycetaceae; genus Streptomyces; species Streptomyces sp. NPDC032940. Next base: position 55,821 of record NZ_JBEZVJ010000001.1, read on the forward strand.
AGAAGGCGAGTCCGTAGGCGCTCATGCCACGGCCGTACGCCCCGAGGTGGACGCCCCGGTCGGTGGTACCGGCGAGCACCCAGCCGAACTCGGACTCGCGGTAGTGGAAGGGCGTCGGCACGCCGTCCACGGGCAGGGACAGCGTCGTCCAGTCCTCCCCGTCGAGGTCGTCGGCGAGCACCCACGCGGTCTCGGTCTGCTGCTCCAGCCAGTTGTCGCGCAGGGAGTGGTCCATCTGGCCGGGCCAGGTGAAGGACAGCAGCCCCACCCCGGCGAGCCACGCCGCCGAGGAGACCGAGGTGGCCTCCAGCAGGCCCGTGCCGTCGGCGCTGCGCCGGTCGGGGTTGGCGGCCACCGTCACGACCACCGCGAACCTCTCCTTGGCGTCCTGCTCGTCACCCGCCACGTGCTCGTTGCGCACCGACGGTTCGTCGCCGTGTCCGATCGATCCGTGCTCCACGGACCCGTCGGCCGACGTGCCGACCTGCATCAGCCAGCGCCGCCCCGTGAACGCCTCGTCGAGGCCGTACCACGGGAAGTGCGCCCGCAGATAGCCGTCGACCGTACGCCGGGCGGAGGGGACTGGTTGTCCGTCCTCCGCGGCCGGCGCCTGCGCGACCGCCGCGTTCGTCGTCTCCATGTGCCCGGACGCCTCCTCGCTCTCGTCGGAGCGGATCGGCCCACCCCCCTTCGGGCGCACTCGTCCGCTCCGCACAACAACTCGGCAGCATAGCCACACCCGTGGGGACAGCCGGGAAAGCGCCCGGCGCGTGGGCCGCACCGGTGCCGTGATCGGGGCACGTGCGACCGGTTCGGAGTATGAGACGCGTCACGTACGACAGGCCGCAGGGAAGCGGAGAGCCGGTCCGCCGGGGCTCAGGTGGCGTCGACGTCGAAGGGCGGGCGTTCGTCCTGCGCGGCGGTCTCGGGCTTCTTGGACATGTCGATCTTCTTCGACATGTCGATGGCCCCGCCCGGGGAGCCCGCCGACGGCGTCTCCGGCTCGCGGCCGTGGACCGCGTCGGCGACCTCGGCCATGTCCTTCTTCATGTCGAAGCTGTTGCGGATCTCCTTGAGCCCCAGCTCGTCGTTGTCCAGCTGCTTGCGGATGAACGTCTTGGGGTTGAGGTCCTCGAACTCGAAGTCCTTGAACTCGGGGCCCAGCTCCTCCCGGATGTCCCGCTTGGCGCTGTCCGAGAACTCCCGGATCTTCCGGATGGTCCGCGTGATGTCCTGGATGACCTTCGGGAGCTTGTCCGGACCGAACACGAGCACGGCGAGGACGACGAGCGTCACCAGCTCGAGTGCGCCTATGTCATTGAACACCTGAAGCTCCTTGGGATGTCCGGGCCGCAACCACGGTACCCGCCGATCCCGCCCGGCCGGTACCGTCCCGTGACCACCGACCGTGCGTATGCGAGCGCTTTCCCGATTGTTTGCCTTCCCGGCCCCGGTTCCTGGCCGTGTGCCGGTCTGTCCTGGTTCAGCCTCCGTCGGAGGAGCCGAGCACCAACGAGACGTTCATCTCCTTGCCCTGCCGCTCCACGGTCAGCGCCAGGCGGTCGCCGGGGCGGTGGGCGCGGGTCTTGACGATGAGTTCCTCACCGGAGTGCACGCGCCGGCCGTCGACCTCGGTGATCACGTCCCCGGCCTTGAGGCCGGCGTCGGCACCGGGTCCGCCCGCGGTGACCGGGGGGCCGCCGTCGCTGCCCTCGGTGCCCACGCGGGCGCCGTCGCCGGTGTAGCCCATGTCGAGGGTGATGCCGATGACCGGGTGGGTGGCCTTGCCGGTGTTGATCAGCTCTTCGGCGACGCGCTTGCCCTGGTTGATGGGGATGGCGAAGCCCAGGCCTATGGAGCCGGCCTGGCCGCCCTCGGACTCGGCGCCGCCGCCGTCGGCGGAGCGGATGGCGGAGTTGATGCCGATGGCCCGGCCCCGGGCGTCCAGGAGGGGGCCGCCGGAGTTGCCGGGGTTGATGGGCGCGTCGGTCTGCAGCGCGTCGACGTACGACACGTCGCTGCCGTCGCTCTCCTCGCCGCCCGCCGTGATGGGCCGCTCCTTGGCGCTGATGATGCCGGAGGTGACCGTGCCGGCCAGGTCGAAAGGCGCCCCGATGGCGACTACGGGGTCTCCGACCTGCACGTTGTCGGAGTTGCCGAGGGGCATCGGGGTGAGGCCGTCGACGCCCTTGACCTTCACCACGGCCAGGTCGTATCCGCTGTCGCGGCCGACGACCGTGGCCTCGGCGGTGTCGCCGCTGTTGAAGGTCACGGTGATCTCGCCGCCGTTCCCGGCGGGCTCGACGACGTGGTTGTTGGTGAGGATGTGGCCGCGGCCGTCGAGCACGAAGCCGGTGCCGGTGCCCGCGGCGTCGCTGCCGCTCACGTGCAGCGTCACCACGCTGGGCAGGGCCCGCGCGGCGATCCCGGCGACGCTGTCCGGGGCCCGGTCGGCCGGTTCCTTCCCGGCCTGCGGCAGTTCCACCGTGCCCAGGCCGCCGTGGCGTTCCAGGTACGCGCCCACGGCGCCGCCGATGCCGCCGGAGACGAGGGCGATCAGCACGATGCCGACGACGAGTGTCCGGCGGGCCCGCTTACGCCGCTGCCCGGGCGCCTCGGCGGTGGCGCCGTTCTGCTGGAGCGGGCCGGCGGCCGCCGCGGCCCAGGGGTCGTACCGCCGCCAGGGGTCGGGCGCGGGCGCGCCCGCGGGCGGGGTGCCGCCGGGGAGCGGGGCCGGCGGCACGGACGCGCCGGGCGCGGTGGGGGTGCCCGCGGCGGGGGCGCTCATGGGTGTCCGGGGGGCCGGCGCCGGGTGCGGGGGCAGCGGGGCCGGGGGCGGGGCGTCCGCGTAGGCCGGGTCGGGTGTCGCCGCTGCGGGCGGTGCGGCGGATCCCGGGGGCACCGGTGCGGGGGGTGCCGTCGTGCCGTGCGGCAGCGGGGCCGGTGTGCCGTGCGCCGGCGTCGTCCCCGGGTGCTGGACCGGCGGGGCGGGGGCCCAGGGACCGGGCTCGCCGTAGGGCGGGGTGCTGTACGGATCGGGGTCGTGCAGGGGCCGGGGGCGCTCGGCGACGGGGGTGGTGGCGGAGGCCGGGCGGTCGTCGGAGCGGGGGTCGACGGGGGCGGCCGGGGCCTCGGGGATGCCGACGGCGCCGGTGTCGGGGCCCGTGTCCCCGGAGAGGGCGTCGGCACCGGGTGCGCCCGGGGTGTCGGTGGTGGTGCGGGGCTCCGGGACCGTCACGGGGGCGTTCTGAGCCGGCCCGTCGGGGCGCGCCGCGGGACCGTCCAGCTCGTAGTCGCCGTCGCGGTCCCGCTCACCGGTCGCTTCGGGCGTCTCCGGGCGCTCCGACGGGAAGTCGTCCCCGGCGGCACGCGGACGTGCCAGTTCGAAGTCTCCGTCGGAGCCGTCCCCGGACGGGCGAGGACGGCTCCACCACTTCGCCTTCGTGGGCTTCCCCTCGTTCATGCTCTCCCCACACCTGGCCGCAGATCGTCGGCTCCAAGGGCTCTGGTGCCACCCCGGATTCAATCAGGTCCGCGTGCCGGTGCGCAGATCCCGTCAGGGAGCCGGCCGGTGGGACGCGGCGGGGAGCGCCGAGGCCCGGGCGGAGGAGACCGGGTCGGGGACGGGTGCGGTGAACAGACCGGGCGGTCCGGCCGCGGGCGATGCGGTCACCGGTGCTTCGACCGTGGGCCGTGCGGCCGCGGGCGGCGACGGCCAGGCGGGCGGGACGAGCGGCAGAAGCCCGTTCAGCGGCCGTATCAGCGGGGAGACGGTGACCGCGCCGACCGGGACCGGCGCGGTCAGCGCCCGTACGGGCTGCTGCCGTGGATCGGCGACCGCGGGGACCGGCAGGCCGGGCAGCAGCGGTGCGGACACCCCGGTCGGCGCCACGGGGCTCTCGCCGAGTCCCCGCTGGCCCTGGGCCTGTCCGAGCAGTGGGCCGGCCGAGCGGCGCCGCTGGTTCTCCGGGGCCTTGGACGCCGCCGCACCCTGGGTGCCCATCGGCGTCACATTGCTGCCGGAGCCGGAGCCCCTGGCCTCCGTGGTCGTGGTGTCGGGCGTGCCGAGGGTGACACCGCCCAGCGCGATCGCGGCCAGCGACACCGCTCCGGCGGCGACGAACGCGAACCGCATCCCGCGCGAGGCCGACCGCTCCGACTCCTGCCGGCTCACGTCATGGATCCGGAAGCCCCGGTCCGCCGAGGAGGGCAGCAGAGAGGAGTGGGACCGGGCGGGGACGTATCCGAACTCGAACTTGCCGGGCATCCCGGGCATCGGGTCGGAGAAGCCCCCGCCGCTCAGCGGCGAGCCGCGGCCGTCCGTGTCACCGCCGCCCGGAAGACCCTGGAGCCGGGCCAGGAAGCTCTCGGACGGGGCCGGCGGGGCGGCGGCCGCGAAGACGTTCTTCAGACGGCGCTGCGCGTCGACCTCCGCCTTGCACTTCGGGCAGGTCGCCACGTGCGCCAGCACGCGCTCACGCGCGTCATGACCGAGCTCTCCGTCCACCAGGGCGGAGAGTCGGTCTCCCAGGTGCTGCTCCGCGAGGTGTCCCTCCGGATTCGGCCGTGACCCACTCACGCGCTCGTGCCCCCTCCTCCCAGTACCGGAACGCGGGCCACGAAGGAGCGGCGTTCGGCGCGGGCCTGGGGAGAACGGTGCGCGAGGGCCTTGCGCAGCTGGGACCGGCCCCGGTGGATACGGGAGCGGACGGTGCCGAGCTTGACGCCGAGGGTCGCGGCGATCTCCTCGTACGACAGCCCCTCGATGTCGCACAGGACGACGGCGGCGCGGAACTCGGGGGCGAGGGTGTCCAGCGCCTGCTGGACGTCCGCGTCGAAGTGGGCGTCGTGGAAGACCTGCTGCGGGGTGGGCTCCTTGCTGGGCAGCCGCTCGGCCGCGTCCTCGCCGAGGGCGTCGAAGCGGATGCGCTGCTTGCGGCGCACCATGTCCAGGAACAGGTTGGTGGTGATGCGGTGCAGCCAGCCCTCGAAGGTCCCCGGAGTGTAGGTCGACAGGGACCGGAAGACGCGGACGAAGACCTCCTGCGTGAGGTCCTCGGCGTCGTGCTGGTTGCCGGTGAGGCGGTAGGCGAGGCGGTAGACCCGGCCGCTGTGTGTGCTGACGATCTCCTCCCAGGTGGGCGGAGTCCACGCCTGCCCGTCCGCGTCGCTGGTGAAGGTCGCGGTCTGGGTCTGTCCGGTGGCGGGACCGGCGTGGCTGTGGTCAGCAGCGGTGTCGTTCACGGATTTCGGCCTGCCCGCCGATCCGAGAAAGCGCCGCAGCACTCCTCCCCGATCCACAGGTGCGGCCGCACCTCCCCTGTCGGCTCTGGTGGTGTCCAGTGGAGCCCCTACCATAGCCACCTCGCCCGTTAGCTCCGGATAAGCGGTTTTACGAGAATTTGATCTGAGCCCGTACCGCTCGTACGGCTGCGTCAGCACTTGCGCGGTGCCGCTGCCCATCCGCTTCCCCCCGTCGCCGTACCGGCCGCTCCGTCGCGTCTTCCCGTACCCCTTTAAACGACCGGTCCCATCTGCGGGTTCCCGAGGCCAACGGATACAGTCACGCCGAGGCAACGACGGGGACAGGAGAGGGTCATTACCGGCAACCGGCAGACGAGCTGGGCGTTCGCCGACGCCTATGTCGCCGAGGACGACGCGCTGCGCTGGGCACGCGACCGGGCCAGCGAGGCGGGCCTGCGCTCGGTGACGCCCGGCACGGGCTCGGCGCTCGGGTTGCTCGCCGCCGCCGTGGACGCCAAGGCGGTCGCGGAGATCGGTACCGGCTGCGGCGTGTCGGGGATCCATCTGCTGCAGGGCATGCGGCCGGACGGGGTCCTGACCACCGTCGACCCGGAGCCGGAGCACCAGCAGTTCGCCCGGCAGGCCTTCCGGGCCGCGGGCTTCGCCAGCAACAGGGCGCGTTTCATCCCGGGCCGCGCCCTGGAGGTGCTGCCCCGGCTGGCCGACGCCGGCTACGACCTCGTCTTCTGCGACGGCGACCGGCTGGAGTACCCGGACTACCTAGCTGAATCGTTGCGCCTGCTGCGTCCGGGGGGTCTCGTCGCCTTCGAGGGCGTCTTCGGCGCGGGCCGGACGATCGACTCGGGACCGCAGCCCACCGAGGTGCTGCGGCTGCGGGAGGTGCTGCGCGCGGTGCGGGAGAGCCAGGAACTGGTGCCGTCGCTGCTGCCGGTGGGCGACGGGCTGCTGTGCGCGGTGAAGCGGTAGCGGCAGCCGTGTGCGGCCCGGGGAAGCGGCGCGGAGAACCGCCTCGGAGAAGCGGTGTCCGGCGCGGGGAAAACCCGCCGGAAGTGTCCGCGGGAATCCGGAAATCCGGAGAAGTCGGGGAAGAACAATCGCCCCGGCACCAGCTACGGCACCGGGGCGACTGAACGGGTATGGTCGCTTGCGCGTCAGCCGACGACCTTCTTGAGGGCGTCGCCGAGCGCGTCGGCCTCGTCGGGGGTCAGCTCGACGACGAGTCGACCGCCGCCTTCGAGCGGAACGCGCATGACGATGCCCCGCCCCTCCTTGGTCACCTCGAGCGGGCCATCGCCCGTCCGCGGCTTCATGGCCGCCATGCTCGTTCCCCTTCCTGATACCAGCTCACCGTCACCGCCGACGGCCCGTGAGGGCACGCGCAGTCCGGCACGGACGCGCGACACCGGCATCGAACACATTGCTTCCCAGCCATTATCCCGCATCCCAGGACCCGATGACCAACATCGGTCCGCATCGCTTGGGCAACGCGCGCGAGCAAAACCACTCAATTCGGCGATGTGACTGCGATACTGCGCGCCCCGCCCCACTTCCACCGAATGGATACGGACCGGAATTCTTTGACGGAGGTCACACCCCCGCGGCGGTCCGCCGCCGGTGATCTCCGTCATGCTGTCCCTCAGACACAAGCCGCGACGCGGAGGGGATATCCATGGCCGACACCGTGCTCTACGAGGTGAGCGACGGGCTCGCGACGATCACGCTGAACCGCCCCGAGGCGATGAACGCGCTGGACATCGAGACCAAGGTCGCGCTCCGGGACGTGGTGCGGTCCGCCGCGGCGGACGACGCGGTACGGGCGGTGCTGCTGACGGCGGCCGGGGACCGGGCGTTCTGCGTCGGCCAGGACCTCAAGGAGCACATCGGGCTGCTGGCCGCCGACCGGGAGACGGGCGAGGGCCGGACCATGAGCACGGTCCGCGAGCACTACAACCCGATCGTGCGGGCGCTGGCCGAGGCGCCGAAGCCGGTGGTCGCCGCCGTGAACGGGGTGGCGGCCGGGGCGGGCTTCGGCTTCGCGCTCGCCGCGGACTACCGGATCGTCGCGGAGACGGCGGCCTTCAACACGTCGTTCGCGGGCGTCGCGCTGACCGCCGACTCGGGCGTCTCCTGGACGCTGCCGCGCGTCGTCGGCCCCGGGCGCGCCGCCGACCTGCTGCTGTTCCCGCGCAGCATCAAGGCCCGGGAGGCGTACGACCTGGGCATCGCCAACCGGCTCGTCCCGGCCGCCGACCTGCGCGCCGAGGCCGAGCGGACGGCGCGGGCCCTGGCCGAAGGGCCGACGGTGGCGTACGCCGCGCTGAAGGAGTCGATGGCGTACGGGCTGACGCACTCGCTCTCCGAGACGCTGGAGAAGGAGGACGAGCTCCAGTCGCGGGCCGGGGCGTCGCAGGACCACGGGATCGCGGTGAGGGCGTTCGTCGAGAAGCGGAAGCCGGTGTACCTGGGTCGCTGAGCCGGGGCACGTAGGGCGCTGAGCCGGGCGCGCACGGGCGGGCACGGGCGGGCGGGCGGTGCGGGAGGTGTCCCGCGCCGCCCGCCCGTGCCGTTCACGCGCGGCGTGCCACGCAGGCCGCCAGGTGGTCGTCGACCAGTCCGCACGCCTGCATAAGCGCGTACGCCGTCGTGGGGCCGACGAAGCGCAGGCCTCGCTTCTTCAGGGCCTTCGACAGGGCCGTCGACTCCGGGGTGACGGCCGGGACGTCGGCGAGGGTCTTCGGCACCGGGCGGCCGTCCGGGTCGGGGGCGTGGGACCAGATCAGCTCGTCCAGCTCGCCGGGGGCCCAGCCGGTCAGCACGCGCGCGTTGGCGAGGGTCGCGTCGATCTTGGCGCGGTTGCGGATGATGCCGGGGTCGGCGAGCAGCCGCTCGCGGTCCTCGTCGGTGAACTCCGCGACCTCGGCGATCTCGAAGCCCGCGAAGGCGGTGCGGAAGCCCGGGCGGCGGCGCAGGATCGTGATCCAGGACAGGCCGGACTGGAAGGCCTCCAGGCTGAGCCGCTCGAACAGGGCGTCGTCGCCGTGGACCGGGCGGCCCCACTCCTCGTCGTGGTACGTCACGTAGTCCGCGGTGGACAGGGCCCAGGGGCAGCGCGGCGCGCCGTCCGGGCCGGTGACGGCCTCTCCGGCGCTCACTGCTGCTCCTCCTGCGCCGGCTTCTCCGGGGCGCCGTGGTGGACGGCGGCGGCCCGGGCACCCGCCAGCGCGGACTCCAGGTCGGCGATCCGGGCGTCGCGCTCGGACAGTTCCGCGCCGAGGCGGCCGAGGGCGTCGTCGACGTCCGCCATGCGGTAGCCGCGGACGACGAGCGGGAAGCGGAGCCGCTCCACGTCCGCACGGGCCACCGGGCGGTCCGGGGGCAGGGAGTCCCTCAGCTGCTCGGGGGCGGCCTCGGGCAGCGGCCCGCTGTCGCCGCCGCTCACCACGGCGAGCGTCACCGCGGCGACCACGACGGCGAGCGCGACGACGAGGAAGAGGAACATGACCATCGCTGGGGCCCCCACGGTCGATCTGGTCGGATCTTTGTCGGATCGGGCGCCGCGATCGCGTGGTGCTGTGGTGCGAGGTGCGTGGACGGATCGCGTCGGCTGGTTGGATCGGAGTCGTTGTGTCGGGTCCGATCGTGCCATGCGAGTCTGACAGTCGGGATCGCAGGCGGTCGAACGCGGGCGGTCGAAGGTCGAAGGACGCGGGCGAGGGACGGAGTGGACGAGGAGATGTCACAGGGGATGCTCAGGCTGGGCAGGCGCGAGTTCGCGCCGCACGAGCCGGTGATCATGGCGATCGTGAACCGGACCCCGGACTCCTTCTACGACCAGGGCGCCACCTTCCGCGACGAGCCGGCGCTCGCGCGCGTGGAGCAGGCCGTGGCCGACGGGGCCGCGATCATCGACATCGGCGGGGTGAAGGCCGGGCCCGGCGACGAAGTGTCGGCCGAGGAGGAGGCACGGCGGACCGTGGGCTTCGTCGCGGAGGTGCGGCGGCGGTTCCCGGACGTCGTGATCAGCGTGGACACGTGGCGGCACGAGGTCGGCGAGGCCGTGTGCGAGGCCGGGGCGGATCTGCTGAACGACGCGTGGGGCGGTGTCGACCCGAAGCTCGCGGAGGTGGCGGCGCGGTACGGGGCGGGGCTGGTGTGCACGCACGCGGGTGGCGCGGAGCCTCGGACGCGGCCGCACCGGGTGGTGTACGACGACGTCATGGCCGACATCCTCGACGTGACGGTGGGGCTGGCCGAGCGGGCGGTGGCGCTGGGGGTGCCGCGGGAGTCGGTGCTGATCGATCCGGGGCACGACTTCGGGAAGAACACGCGGCACAGCCTGGAGGCGACGCGGCGGCTCGGGGAGATGGCGGAGACGGGGTGGCCGGTGCTGGTGTCCCTGTCCAACAAGGACTTCGTCGGGGAGACGCTGGACCGGCCGGTGAAGGAGCGGGTGCTGGGGACGCTGGCGACGACGGCGGTGTCGGCCTGGCTGGGGGCACGGGTGTACCGGGTGCACGAGGTGGCGGAGACGCGGCAGGTGCTGGACATGGTGGCGACGATCGCCGGCCACCGGGAGCCGGCGGTCGCCCGGCGGGGGCTGGCGTAGGGCGGGCGGTCGCGGGACCGGGTGGGGTGGGCGTGGGGGGCCCGCCCCTGCGCCCTTACCCGTTCCCTTCTCCAGGGGCTCCGCCCCTGGACCCTGGCGGGGACTGCGCGGGGGCCGCGCCCTCTGCGCCCCCGCAGGGCCCGCGTCCCCGGGCCGCCGCCGGGCTCGCGTCCCCGGGCGCTGCCGGGTCCGCCGGGGTCCGCCGGGGTCGCGGCCTGCCCCCTGCCGCGGTCAGCGGCCCGCCTCCTTGGAGACCAGGGCCACTGCCTCCTCCACGTCGTCCGTGACGTGGAACAGGAGCAGGTCCTTCTCCGCGGCCTTGCCCTGGGCCACCAGGGTGTTGCGGAGCCAGTCGACCAGGCCGCCCCAGTACTCCGTCCCGAAGAGGACGATGGGGAAGCGGGTGACCTTCTGGGTCTGGACCAGGGTGAGCGCCTCGAAGAGTTCGTCGAGGGTGCCCAGGCCGCCGGGCAGGACCACGAAGCCCTGGGCGTACTTCACGAACATCATCTTGCGGACGAAGAAGTAACGGAAGTTCAGCCCGATGTCGACATAGGGATTGAGGCCCTGCTCGAAGGGCAGCTCGATGCCGAGGCCGACCGAGATGCCCTTGGCCTCCAGCGCGCCCTTGTTGGCCGCCTCCATCGCGCCCGGCCCGCCGCCGGTGATGACCGCGAAGCCCGCGTCGACCAGGCCCCGGCCCAGCCGGACCCCGGCGTCGTACTCCGGCGAGTGGACCGGCGTGCGGGCGGAGCCGAAGACGCTGATCGCGGGCGGGAGTTCGGCGAGCGTGCCGAAGCCCTCGATGAACTCCGACTGGATCCGCAGGACGCGCCAGGGGTCGGTGTGGACCCAGTCCGTGGGGGCCCGCTCGTCCAGCAGGCGCTGGTCGGTCGTGCTCCCCTGGACCTGGTCCCGCCGCCGGAGGACCGGGCCCAGGCGCTGCTCATCGGGCGGCTGCTTCTTGCCCTCCGGGTTGCCTGTAGGCATATGCGCTCCCTCCGTGTGCAGGTCGTTCCACCTCAGCGTAGATCTACGCGGGTTACGTACGGGGGACGTCAGCATGTCCGGCACGCAGCGGCGTAAACCCGGACCGGGTCGTCCGGATCATGCCGTCAGCCAGGACCGCAGCCGCTCCTCCCCCGCGAGGATCTTCGACGTCTCGACCCGTTCGTCCCGCTTGTGCGCCAAGTGCGGGTTGCCCGGGCCGTAGTTGACGGCGGGGACGCCGAGCGCGGAGAAGCGCGACACGTCCGTCCAGCCGTACTTGGGCTGCGGGGTGCCGCCGACCGCCTCGATGAAGGCCGCCGCGGCGGGGTGGGACAGTCCCGGCAGGGCCGCGCCGCTGTGGTCGTCGACCACGAACTCCGCCACCCCGCAGTCGGCGAACACCTCGCGGACGTGGGCGAGGGCGTCCTCGGGGCTGCGGTCCGGGGCGTAGCGGAAGTTGACGGTGACCACGCACTCGTCGGGGATGACGTTGCCCGCGACCCCGCCCGTGACGCCGACCGCGTTGAGGCCCTCGCGGTACTCCAGGCCGTCGATCACCGGGTACCGCGGCTCGTAGGCGGCCAGGCGGGCGAGGATCGGGGCGGCGGCGTGGATGGCGTTGGACCCCATCCAGCTCCTGGCGGAGTGCGCGCGCTCCCCCGTCGTCCTCAGCAGCACCCGCAGGGTGCCCTGGCAGCCGCCCTCCACCTGGCCGTCCGACGGTTCGAGGAGCACGGCGAAGTCGCCCTCCAGCCACTCGGGGTGCGCCTCGGCGACGTGCCCCAGGCCGTTCAGCTCGGCGGCGACCTCCTCGTTGTCGTAGAAGACGAAGGTCAGGTCGCGGTTGGGCGCCGGGACCGTGGCCGCGATGCGCAGCTGCACGGCGACGCCCGCCTTCATGTCGCAGGTGCCGCAGCCCCACAGGACGCCGTCCTCGTCCAGCCGCGAGGGGACGTTGTCGGCGATCGGCACGGTGTCGATGTGCCCGGCGAGGATCACGCGCTCCGTCCGGCCCAGGTTCGTGCGGGCCACGACGTTGTTGCCGTACCGGTCGACCGTCAGGTGCGGCAGGGCGCGCAGCGCGCCCTCGATCGCGTCCGCCAAGGGCTTCTCGGAGCCGCTCTCGGAGGGGAAGTCGACGAGCCGCGCGGTGAGCTCCGCGGCGTCCAGCGTGAGGTCAAGCGGGGTATCGGCCATGCCGTCGACCCTACCCGCCGGGTCGTGGGCCGCCTTCTCGCGCATCATCCGCACCGGGGGCCCCAGAAGTCCTACTCTCCAGTACCTTGTACGCGTGTCTGAGCCGTCCTCCACCCGCACACGCCGTGGCCGCCTCCTCCGCTTCGGGGCCGCCCTGGTCGTCCTGCTCGCGGTCGCCGGTTATCTCACGGTCCAGTACGTCACCGGCGGCGCGCCGGGCTGCAAGGTCGTCTCGGGCGAAGACGACCGTACGGCCTACGAGTTCACACCGGAGCAGGCGGTGAACGCGGCGACGATCACCGCCGTCGGCACCGCGCGCAAGCTGCCCGAGCGGGCGGTGACGATCGCCCTGGCGACCGCGTTGCAGGAGTCCGCGCTGCGCAACATCGACTACGGCGACCGCGACTCGCTCGGCCTGTTCCAGCAGCGGCCCTCGCAGGGCTGGGGCAGCGCGAAGGAGATCATGGACCCGGCGTACGCGGCGGGCATGTTCTACGACCACCTGGTCGAGGTGCCCGACTACACGCGGCTGCCGCTGACGGTCGCCGCGCAGCGCGTGCAGCGCAGCGGGTTCCCCGACGCGTACGCCAAGCACGAGCCGGACGCCACGCTGCTGGCGGCGGCGCTGACCGGGCGGTCCGCGGCGACGCTGACCTGCGAGGGCCGCCCCGGCGAGCAGCGGGCCACGGGTCCGGACGCGGTGCGCGCGGCGCTCGTACGGGACTTCGGGCGCGATGTGCTCCAGCCGGTCGGCGCGGAGGTGGGCGGCTCGGCGGAGCCCCGCCCCACGGCGTCCCCGGGCACCGGCGGCTCCGACGGGCGGACCGTGACACTGCCCGTGGACGACGGCTCGGGCACGGACCGGGCGGCCGAGCGGCGCGGCTGGCAGCTGGCGCACTGGGCGGTGGCCAACGCCTCCGCGCTGCGCATCGAGCGGGTCACCTACGCCGGGCGGCAGTGGACCGCCGGGAACACCGACAGCAAGTGGTACGCGACGGGCGGGTCCGGCACGCACGGTGCGGAGCAGGGCGCGGGAGCGGTCCGGATCACGTCCGCGCGATAGTGCGAGCCGTCCCCCGTGGGAGGGAGTCGTCGGGGCGGCGGGTCGACGGGGGACGCGGGTTTTCACGTCGCCGCCCCCGAATCCGGCGGAGCCCGGGAAAGCAAAGGGCTGTAAGGATTCGGCAGGCTTTGCGGACGGAGCCCTTTTGCCCGCTTTTCCGTGCAACCGATAATGCGACGCATTGCCAACTCTTTAGGTTGGGCCGCCGCAACCTTCGTGGCCTTCGAGCGGTAGTCACTGCGTCCGAGCCCGGCGATCACCCGCCGGGCGAGGTCGGAACCTCATCGTTCACTTCCGTCGAAGGAGCATCATGTCCCTCCCCCTGACCCGCCGGATCGCCCGTGCCGCGCTGCTCGTCGCTGCGGGAGCGGCAGCCGGGGTCGGTGCGGCCGGCTCCGCCAGTGCGGCTCCCGAGCTGCCGGCCGCCCCGAACCTCGGCGGGCTGACCGCGCTGGACGGGGCGAACGTCGGCGAGGCCGTCGACGGCGCCGCGCAGAACGTCACCAAGGTCGCGGGTGACACCGGCGGCAAGGCCGTCAAGAAGACGGTGCCGGCCGCGGGGAAGACCGGTGGCTCGGTCGTGAAGAAGGCCGCGGGCGACGCGACGGACACCACCGGGGAGCTGGTCGGTGACGCCGCCTCGACGGCCACGAAGGGCGGGCTGCCGGCGAGTGACACGCTGCCGGTGCAGGGGCTGCCGCTGCGCTGACGAGTGTCCGACGACGGCCTGTTGCGGCGACGGGGTCCGGGGGGGTGTCCCCCGGACCCCGTCGCTTTGTCGTGCGGGTGCGTGCGGCTGCGGACGGCCGCGTGGGTTGTGGGCGCTCGAGTGCTACAGGCGGCTCACTGCCGCTGCCACGCGGTCGTCCGTGGCGGTGAAGGCCACTCGGACGAAGTTCTCGCCCGCGGGGCCGTAGAAGTCGCCGGGGGCCACGAGGATGCCCCGTTCGGCCAGGTGGGCGACCGTGTCCCAGCAGGACTCGTCGCGGGTGGCCCACAGGTAGAGGCTGGCCTCGCTGTGCTCGATGCGGAAGCCGTGGCCGAGCAGCGCCTCGCGCAGGGCCGCGCGGCGGGCCGCGTAGCGCTCGCGCTGGACGTGCACGTGCTCGTCGTCGCCGAGGGCCGCCACCACGGCCGCCTGGGTCGGCGCCGAGGTCATCATGCCGCCGTGCTTGCGGATCTCCAGCAGCGGGCCCAGGACGGCAGGGTCGCCGGCCAGGAAGGCCGCGCGGTAGCCGGCGAGGTTGGAGCGCTTGGAGAGGGAGTGGACGGCGACCAGGCCGTCGTACGAGCCGCCGTTGACGTCCGGGTGGAGGACGGAGACCGGGTCGGCCTCCCAGCCCAGCTCCAGGTAGCACTCGTCCGAGACGACGAGGACGCCGTGCTCGCGGGCCCAGGCCACGATCCTGGTGAGGTCGGCCCGGGAGAGGACCTTGCCGGTCGGGTTGGACGGTGAGTTGAGCCAGAGCAGCTTCAGGCCCGCCGGGTCCAGCTCGGTCGGATCGTCGTACGCCTCGTACTCCGCGCGGGCCAGGCGGGCGCCGACCTCGTAGGTCGGGTAGGCGAGCCGCGGGAAGGCCACGCGGTCGCCGGGGCCGAGGCCCAGCTGGGTCGGGAGCCAGGCGACGAGTTCCTTGGAGCCGACGATCGGCAGGACGTGGCGGTGGGTGACGTCGCGGGCGCCGAGACGGCGCTCGACCCAGCCGGTGATCGCGTCGCGCAGTGCCGGGGTGCCCCAGACGGTCGGGTAGCCCGGGGAGTCCGCCGCGTCGATCAGGGCCTTCTGGATCAGCTCGGGGACCGGGTCGACCGGGGTGCCGACGGAGAGGTCGACGATGCCGTCCGGATGCGCGGCGGCCGTCCTCTTGTAGGGCTCCAGCTTGTCCCAGGGGAAGGTGGGCAAGCGGTCGGAGACTGCGGACACGGTGGTGGCTCACTTTCTCGTGGGCGCCCGGTACGGCAAACGCCTCGGTCCCGTGCGGCGCCGGTCGGGGTGACCGGGCCGTACGGGACCGAGGCGGCGCGCGTGCGGGCCGCCGTTACTTGTTCTGCGGCGGCAGCGCGGCGACGAAGGGGTGGTCGCGCTCGATCAGACCCAGCTTGCTGGCGCCGCCGGGCGAGCCGAGCTCGTCGAAGAACTCGACGTTCGCCTTGTAGTAGTCCTTCCACTCCTCCGGAGTGTCGTCCTCGTAGAAGATCGCCTCGACCGGGCAGACCGGCTCACAGGCACCACAGTCGACGCATTCGTCCGGGTGGATGTACAAGGACCGCTGGCCCTCGTAGATGCAGTCGACCGGGCACTCCTCGATGCACGCCTTGTCCTTCACGTCGACACAAGGCTGCGCGATGACGTAGGTCACGCTGTCGTTCCTCCTCGATAGGGCGCTGGCGGGCCTCCTCAGGCTCCGCCGCCTGGCGCGCGGGAGCGCGGCGTCGTCGATGCCCGCCCCTAGTATCTCCGTTCTTGGGCATGATCCGAACAGGAGGGGTGGACCGACCCGTGGAATTCTCTGCCGCCGGGCGGCTCGAGGTCCGTATTACGGCTGCTGACGTGGGCAAACGAGTCTCTGTGCGGTGCTTGAGGGAGCCTGGTGTCGCGGCGGAGAAGTTCACCGACACGGTCGGGGTTCTCACATCATGGGACGATGGTGTGCTGCTGATCACACGGAAGAGTGGCGAATCGGTCCGGATCGCTCAATCCACCGTGGTGGCGGGCAAGGTGGTGCCGCCCGCCCCGGCGCGTCGCCGCGGCCCCGCCGCGTCCTACGAGGAGCTGGCGCGGGTCGCCGCGCGTGCCTGGCGGCCGGTGGAGAGCGAGTGGCTCGGCGAATGGGAGCTGCGCGCCGCCGCCGGCTTCACCCGGCGGGCCAACTCCGTACTGCCGCTCGGCGAACCGGGGACATCGCTCGACGACGCGCTGAGCGCCGTACGCCGCTGGTACGAGGCACGTGGCCTGCCCGCGTACGTCCAGACCGCCACCGGGGCCGAGGGCACGCAGGAGCTGCTGTGCGCGGAGCTGGAGCGGCGGGGCTGGGTGCGGGAGGTGACGGCCGAGGTGTGGACCGGCGCGCTGGCTCCGGTCGCCGACCGGGCCGAGGGGGCCGGGGTGGTGCTGTCCCGGGAGGCCGACGAGGCGTGGCTCGCCCGGTATCAGCGCAAGGGCGTGAGCGAGGTGGCACTGCGGGTGCTGGGCAGCGGTCCCTCGGTGTGGTTCGCGACGGTGCCCGGCGCTGAGGCGCCGGCCGCGATCGGGCGGTGTGTCGTGGACGGGCGGTGGGCCTCCTTCGCAGCCGTCGAGGTCGACCCCGGGCAACGGCGACGGGGGCTCGCCACCGCCGTCATGGCCGCGCTGGCCCGGCGGGCGCTCGACGAGGGCGCCTCGGCGGCGTGGCTCCAGGTGGAGGCGGACAATGCGGGGGCGCGGGCGCTGTACGCCGGGATGGGCTTCTCGGCGCACCACGCGTATCACCACTACCGCGCGCCGGAGGGCGCCGATCGCCGTGAGGGGGCGCGAGCCTGATATGCGTCGTCACCTTCCCCAACCGCCGTCGTCCGGGCGTTCCGCCGAGGTGCGGCGCCGGTTCGCCGAGGAGGCGCGGTCCGAGCGGCCCGATCTGTCGACGCTGTGCCTCCTGGTGGGCGCCGTGGCGGACGGGGGCCTGGACGAGGAGGGGCTGGACGCCGCGCAGATGGAGCTCGACCGGCTGGCCGGGCAGGTGCCGTTCCGGCCGGGGTCGCCGCGGGCGTGGGCGGTCGCGCTGCGGGACCTGCTCGGTGAGCGGTACGGGTTCCACGGGACGGCGGCGGACTACCGGCGTCTGGAGTCCTCGCTGTTGCACGAGGTGCTGCGGCGTCGGCGGGGGCTGCCGATCCTGCTGTCGGTGGTGTGGCTGGAGGTGGCCCGGCGTGCGGGGGCTCCGGTGTACGGGGTGGGGCTGCCGGGGCACTTCGTGGTCGGGTTCGGGCCGGAGGAGGAGCGGGTGCTCGCCGATCCCTTCGACGGGGGGCGGGTGCTCAGCGGGAACGACGCGGAGGTGCTGGTGGCGGGGGCGACGGGGGCGGGGCTCGACCCGTCGATGCTGGAGCCTGCGGCGCCGTTGGACGTGGTGTCGCGGATCCTGAACAACGTCCGGGCGTGGGCGGCGGCTCGTCCGGAGCGGTCGGACGTGGGGCTCTGGGCGATCGAGCTGGCGTTGCTGTTGCCGTCGCATGCGGCGCGGCTGCGGTACGAGCGGGCGCAGTTGCTGGTGCGGCGGGGGGAGTTCGTGGCGGGGGCGGTGGAGCTGGAGGCGTACGCGGATGTGGTCGCGGCGGTGGACGAGGGGGCCGCGGAGAAGGTGCGGGGGGAGGCTCGGGCGGCTCGGGCGTTGCTGAACTGAACGCCCGCTGCGGGTGGGGGCGTGGGGTCGGTGGTGTCGCTCCGCCTTGCGGGGGTGCCGCCGGTGCCGTTGGCGGCGAGAGGGATGCGCGGCCCGGCGTTGCGGGGTGCCTCCCCCAGAGGGGGGACCCCCAGCTCACCCGTGCCGCCCCTGGGGGTACCTCCCAGGCCGTTCAGGCACTGGGGGAGGCACGACTGCCCGCAGGCTGGGCGGGCGGGAAGGCGGGTGAGGCGCGGCAGGCCACCGGCTGGGCGGGGCACGCGGCTGCCGAGCCGGGCGGCTACAGCCAGCCCTTTTCTCGGGCTATGCGGACCGCCTCCGCCCTGTTGCGGGCCGTCAGTTTCTGGATGGCGGTCGAGAGGTAGTTGCGGACCGTGCCCTGGGAGAGGTGGAGGGCCCGGGCGAGTTCCGCGTTGGTGGAGCCGTCGGACGCGGCGCGCAGGATCTCGCGTTCCCGGTCGGTGAGGGGGTTGGCGCCCTCGGCGAGGGCCGCTGCCGCCAGGGTGGGGTCGATGACCCGCTCGCCCGCCAGTACCTTCCGTACCGCCTCGGCCAGTTGGGCCGCCGGAGCGTCCTTGACCAGGAAGGCGTCCGCGCCCGACTCCATGGCGCTGCGCAGATAGCCGGGCCGGCCGAAGGTGGTGAGGACGATCAGCTTCACCGCGGGGAGTTCGCGGTGCAGCAGGGCCGCCGCCTCGATTCCGGTCGCGCCCGGCATCTCGATGTCCATCAGCGCCACGTCCACGCCGTGCTCGCGGGCGGCGTCCAGCACCTCGTCGCCGCGCGCCACCTGGGCGACGACCTCGATGTCCTCCTCCAGGCCGAGCAGGGCGGCCAGTGCCTCGCGGACCATCGCCTGGTCCTCCGCCAGCAGGACCTTGATCGTGCGGCTCATGCCCCGGATCCTACGTCCGCGACGGCGTGGGCCGGCACGCGGGCGACCAGCCGGAAGCCCTGCCGGGTCCGGCCGGCCTCCAGCTCGCCGCCCGCCTTCTCCAGGCGCTCGGCGAGCCCGGTCAGGCCGTTGCCCGGGCCGGCGGCCGGCCCTCGGCCGCCGGAGCCGTTGTCCTCCACCGACAGCTCCAGCACCGGACCGTCGAGGGTCTGGCGGCGCAGCAGTTCCACCGTGCAGCGCCGGGCGCCGCTGTGCCGTACGACGTTGGTGACCGCCTCGCGCAGGGCCCAGGCGAGGGCCGACTCGGACTCCTCCGGCACGCCGGTCAGGTCGGGTTCGGCGGGCAGTTCGGGGACCACGCCGGCTGCCGTCAACGCCACCTGAGCGCCGGCGAGTTCGGCGGTCAGGCGGGGGCGCCGGTAGCCGGTGACGGCCTCGCGGACGTCGACGAGGGCCTGGCGGCTGACCTGTTCGATGTCGGCGACCTGCTGGGCGGCCTTGTCCGGGTGGCCGGGGAGCATGCGGCCGGCCAGTTCGCTCTTCAGCGTGATCAGGGAGAGCGAGTGGCCGAGCAGGTCGTGGAGGTCGCGGGCGAGCCGCAGCCGCTCCTCGTTGGCGGCGAGGTGGGCGACGGTGGCGCGGGCCTCGCGCAGCGCGATGGTGGTGCGGATCAGCTCGCGCACGCCGGTCATGGCGAAGCCGCCCAGCAGCGCCGGGAGCAGCAGGCCGCCGATGAAGGAGGTGCCGCCCGGCACCGCGAACGCGAGCGCCGTCAGCAGCGCCGAAGCGCCCGGGATGGTCCAGCGGGCCAGGCGCAGCGGCAGGGCGGCGCCGGAGGCGATCGACACGTAGACGAACAGGACGAGCCACTCGCGGCCCAGGGTGAGCGCGAGGACCGTGGACTGGGCCGCGAGGACGGCGAGGGAGCCCATGACCACGCCGGCCCGGTCTCCCCTGCCGGTGCGGAAGAGCAACAGCATGTACCAGACCACGAAGACGGCGAGACCGAGCCAGCCGAGGACCTGGACGCCCGCGGCGTGACCGCCGTGCAGCAGGTCGCTGACGGGGGCGCTCAGGTAGGCCAGCCAGATGGCGGTCCACATGACCTTGATGGTCTTCTGCCTGCGGTTCTCCGGGCGTTGCCCGATGCCGACGCCGCTCACGCCTTCAGCGTGTCCTTCCGGTACAGCCAGGCCGCGCCGCCCGTGAAGAGCACGAACGAGACGGCGAGAATGGCGAGATCCTGTGCGTGCGGGGCGTGACTCTGTTCGATCGCCTGCCCCAGGGAAGCGTACGCGTGTGTGGGCAGCCATTCGGCGATGTCCCGGAGCCAGCCCGGGAAGGTGGTCGTGGGCATCCACAGGCCGCCGAGCATGGACAGGCCGAAGTAGACGATCATCGTGATGGGACGGACCGCGTCCCCGGTCGCCAGGTAGCCGATGGCGACGCCGAGCGCGGCGAAGACCAGGCTGCCCGCCCAGATCGCGCCGGTCAGGGCGAGCCACTGCCAGGCGTCCAGGCGCACGTCCTTCACGGCGGCGGCGACCACGAAGACGATCACGATGGAGGGCAGGCTGACGACGGCGGCGCTCGCGGTCTTGGCGAGGACGTAGCCGCGGCCGGGGAGCGTGGTCAGCCGCAGCTGCCGTACCCAGCCGCTCTCGCGCTCCTTGGCGATGCGTTCGCTGTTGCCCATCAGCACGGCGGTCAGGGCGCCGAAGGAGGCCATGGAGACCATGAAGAAGGTGGGCAGGGTCAGGCCGGTGCCGTCGACCTCGGTGGTGCCGTCGGCGCTGCCCGCGATGAGCAGGAACAGGGCCGAGGGGTAGATCACCGAGAAGAACAGGAACTTGCGGTTGCGCAGGGCACGGGTGAGTTCCAGCTTGATCAGGCTGTTCACGACTGCTTGGCCTCCTCGGCGGCGGTGATGGCGACGAAGGCCTGCTCGAGTCCGAGGCCGGCGACTTCGAGGTTGCGGGGGTAGAGGCCGAGGCCGTACGCGGCGTGCACGGTGGCGTCGGCGTCGGAGGACTGGATGCGCACGGCCCGGCCGGAGACGGTGAGGGAGGTCAGGAAGGGCAGGGCGCTCAGGGCCCGTTCGTCGATCGGGCCGTCGAGGTCGAAGGAGATCCGGCGGGCCCCGGCCCTGGCCTTGATCTCGGCGGCGGTGCCGTCGGCCAGCAGCCTGCCCCGGTGCAGGACGAGCACCCGGTCGGCGATGGCGTCGGCCTCCTCCAGGTAGTGCGTGGCGAACAGGACCGTGCGGCCCTGCTCGGCCTGGGCGCGCATGGTGGCCCAGAAGGCCTGGCGGGCGGAGACGTCCATGCCGGTGGTGGGTTCGTCCAGGACGATCAGGTCGCTGTCGCCGGCGGTGGCGAGCGCGAAGCGGACGCGCTGGGCCTGGCCGCCGGAGAGCTTGTCGACCTTGCGGTCGGCGAACTTGGTGAGACCGGCGCGGGCCAGGACGTCGGCGACCGGGTAGGCCCTGGGGTGGAGCGCGCAGCCGAGCCGGACCAGTTCGGCGACGGTGACCTCGTCCATCAGTCCGCCGCTCTGCAGCATCGCGCCCACCCGCCCGGCCACGATGGCCTCGCGCGGGCCGGTGCCGAGGACCCGGACGGTGCCGGTGTCGGGCTGCCTGAGGCCGAGCAGCAGGTCGAGCGTGGTCGACTTGCCCGCCCCGTTCGGCCCCAGCAGGGCCACGGTCTCCCCGGGGCGCAGGGTGAGCGTCAGGCCGTCGACGGCCCGGACGTCCCCGTAGCTCTTGGTCACCTGGTCGAAACCGACCACCTCTGTCGTCGTCATGCCGGTCATCGTGGCCGCCGGGGCCGGGTGCGCGGCAGTGTCGGCGGTCCCGAGTGCCGGATGACAGATGTCATACGGTGCCCGGTCCCGATGCGGAGAGGGGGCACCCGGCGTCTGCCGGGTGCCCCCTCTCGTGGCGTGGGCCGTGCGTCAGCTGGGGTCGGTGTCGATGACCGCGACGCGGTTGGTCGTGCTCTTCAGCGCCGGGCGCAGGGCGCTGATCACGTCCTGGACGGTGACCGGGGTCTTCTGGCCGGTACCGCGGGTGATGAGCACGCCGTCGAAGGTGTCGCCGTACAGCTCCTTCAGGGCGGCCTGGTCGTAGTACTCGACCAGCTTGCCGTTCTGCGGCTTGACGGCGAGGAACTTCCACAGCGACTTGGCGGGGCTGAAGGAGATCTCGTGCGCGGCGTCGGTGCGGACCGTGACCAGGCCGGACATCGCCGGCTCGGCGAACTCCTTCATCATCCGGTCGACCTCGGCGTTCGAGACCGCCGGCTGCCGGGTGGTCGTCGGCACGTTCACCGGGGTGGAGGCGCCGGTCTCCACCTGGGTGCGGTACGCCTTCTCGACGGCCTCGGTCGACCCGGCGACGTCGATGCCCTTGCCCGCCTTGCCGTAGACGGGGACGGCCTTGCCGGACTCGAACCTGATCGTGCCCTCGGTCATCGAGCCGGCGCCGCCCGCCGCGTTCTTGAGGGCGGCGTGCAGCTTCTCCTCGTCGACGGGCATCTGCGGCTCGACGACACGGTGGTTGCCGAAGAGCGAGCCGATCACGGAGACCGGGTTGTAGTCGCTCGTCGCCGCCGCGCTGGCCGTGGCCTGGGTGTCGAACTGGAGCCCCGCCTGGTCGGGCTTGAGGGAGACGCTGTCGCCGCCCACCGTGAGCTTCAGCGGCTTGTTCACCCGGTCCCCGAGGGCGGCGTCGAGCTTCTCGACGGCGTCGTCGCGCGTGCCGCCGCCGATGTCGACGCCGAGCACCGTGGTGCCCTTGGGCACGTCGGAGCGGTTCATCAGCAGACCGGCGCCGTAGGCACCGCCGACGACGACGATCAGGGCGCCGACGAGCAGCGGGAGCTTCTTGCGGCCCTTCTTCCGGGCGGTCGGCTTGGCGGATCCCGCCGGCGCCGCGGGGGCAGGCTCGGGCGCCTTCGGGGGCGTGTGCGGGCGCGGTCCGTCGGGGGACGCGCCGGGGAACGGCGCGTTGCGGTCGCCCGGCACGACGGGGATGCCGCTGGTGA
Source organism: Streptomyces sp. NPDC032940 (assembly GCF_040636935.1). Lineage (NCBI taxonomy): Bacteria > Bacillati > Actinomycetota > Actinomycetes > Kitasatosporales > Streptomycetaceae > Streptomyces > Streptomyces sp. NPDC032940. The sequence goes on from NZ_JBEZVJ010000001.1 coordinate 78,262, forward strand.
CGGTGTTGCCGGAGACGTTGTCCGGGTTGCCGGGGCGGGCACCGCCGGGCGGTTCCGGGGCGAGCCGCTGCGGGGTGAGGATCGCGGTGTCGTCGCTCAGTCCGCCGCCGGGGCCGGGACGGGCGGGGCCGGGGCCCTGACCGGGGCCCTGGGGCCCGCCGGGCAGGCCCGGTACGCCGAGGGTGCCGGGGCCGCGCAGGCCGGGGGCGGCGGGGCCGCGCTGTCCGTCGGGCGCGCCGGGGCCGCCGGACCGTGCGGGTGCGCCCGGTCCGCCGAGCGGGGGCACCGACGGACCGTCCCCGGTGACCGGGCCGGTCGTCGGGCCCGCGGGCGCCTGGGCGCCGCCGAAGGCGGGCTGCCCGTTCTGCCGGTTGCGGCCGCCCGGTCCGTCGGGGGTGCTCCGCTCGCCCCGCGCGCCCTCCGGGGAGAACGGCCGGTCGTCACGGCTGCTGTCGGCGGGACCGTTGCCGTTGCCGCCGAGCGGGCCCGCCGTCAGCGCCTCGGTCACGTCGAAGGAACCGGTGCCGCCGCCGTGTCCGGGCGCGACGGGACCGCCGGTCGCGCCGGGCAGGCCGGCGCCGTTGGTGGAGCCGGGCCGGGAACCGCCCGGCACGCTCATGGAGCCGACCACGCCACCGGGACGGCCACTCCCGCCGCCCGGCCGCGCACCGCCGGCCGTACCGGCACCGGGGGCCGCGGGGCCCTGACCGGCGTTCGGGCCGGCGCCGCCGGCTCCGGAACCCCCGGGAAGACCCGCGCCGTTGGTGGAGCCGCCGCCCTGACCGCCCTTGGCCGGCGCCGACTTGCGGGGCGCGAACCAGTCGCTGGTCGCCTTCTCCTCGGCCTGCGGGGCGGCGGGCTCGGCGGGAGCCTCGGCGCTGCCCGTGGGCGCGGTGGCGCCCGGCTCGGGGTGCTCGGCCGGCTCCGTGTCGGCGGTGTCGCTCTCGGCGTCCGCGACGGGCTTGCGCACGACGACCGGCGGAATGGGCCGCGATCCGGGGATGTTGATCCGGATCCGGGTCGTCAGCGTCGTCTCGGTCTTGCGTTCCTCCGGGCGCGTGGCCGAACGGCCCGCGTCCGTACCGGCGCCGGAAGCCACGGGGGTCCCGTAGGGCGGGGTGCCCGACGGGTACGCGGCTCCACCGCGCCCGTTGGGCCCGGAGGACGGACTGTCAGTTTCACGACTCAAGGCAGGTTCTCCCGGTTGGCTCCGCCGCCCGGCACACCAGATAGCGGGCGGCTCGGCGGCGCGCACCACCATACTGGCCACTTCTCACGCGTATCCCATGACTGCCGGGGAAACCCACACCGGACTCGCACGCCCGTGCCACGGCGAAGTAGTACGTCATTTGCCAAGTCGGGCGCCGCCGCCGTCCGGTTGCCGTACCGGCGCGAGGGTGGCGCACATCACAGCGACGGCGATGCCGCCGAGCAGGAAGAGGTAGGAGCCGGCGCCCGCGGCGAAGACGAAGTCGCCCTCGGGGCGGCTGGCGGTGAGCAGCACCACGGCGACGGCCCAGCCGACGGCGGGCGCCACGGCTCCGCCGCGGCGGGCCATGGCCCGGCCGGCGCCGAGACACAGTCCCGCCTCGGCGGCCAGCGCGAGCAGCAGTCCGCCCGGGAACCACGCCGACTGCACGAGCGCCCCCGCCACACCGGTCAGCGCGCCGAGGACGAGGAGCCCGAGGTAGAGGGCGGCCCGTCCGGGGGACGGCGGCCGCAGCGGCTGGGCCAGCGGGGAGGCCGGCGGCTGGGTGCGCCCGCTCACGCCGTCCCCTCCGTTCCGGTCCCGGCGAACAGGTCGCTCTCGCGCCCGCCGCCGTCACCGGCGCGCTCACCGCGCACCAGTTCGTAGTACTCGGTGGTGAAGACGGGCTGGGCCAGTTCGTTGGAGAGGACGAAGTACGGCTCGGCCACGGTGATCTGGGTGGCGTGCGCACGCATCGCCGCGGCCTTGGCGGCGGCGTACGGGGTGCCTTCGGCGCGGATCTCGGTGGTGACCCGCTCGTCGTCCACGACGCCCGGCACGTCCTCGACACCGGCCGCCTTCTCGAAGGGCAGGCCGGGGAGGTCGTCGCGGAGCCGCGCGAAGGCGTCCTCGGCGACGGTGCGCGGCACGCGGTTCCAGTAGACCTTGGCGACCGGGCAGCCCGCCTCGGCCGCCAGCTCCACGGCGCGCATCGCGATGCGGTGGGCCTGGATGTGGTCGGGGTGGCCGTAGCCGCCGTCCGGGTCGTAGGTGACGAGGACCTGGGGGCGTACCTCGCGGATCACGTCGACGAGGAGGCCGGCGGCCTCGTCGAGGTCCGCCTGCCAGAGGCAGCCGGGGTCGTCGTTGTCGGGGAGGCCCATCATCCCGGAGTCGGCGTACCGGCCGGGCCCGCCGAGCAGCCGGAAGTCGTCGACGCCGAGCGCACGCATCGCCGCCGCCAGTTCACCCCTGCGGTGCCCGCCCAGGGCGGCCCCGGTGAGGTGCGCGAGTCCGGGCGGGATGACCTCGCCCCGCTCGCCGAGGGTGCAGGTCACCAGCGTCACGTGGGCGCCTTCGGCCGCGTACCTGGCCATGGTGGCGCCGTTGTTGATCGACTCGTCGTCCGGGTGCGCGTGCACCAGCAGCAGACGCCGGGCGGGTGGTTCCGTCATGGGGCCACCCTATGAGGCCGCGGGCCCGCACCCGCAACGCGGGAGACCGCCGGCGCCGGCCGTCGCGCCTCTCAGCCGACGCACAGGCGGCACAGAGCCGGGTCATGGACTCCGCTGCCAGGCTGCTCCGCAGGCCGACGACGGTGTCCCGGGCCCGGCTCCCGGCGCGGCCACACCACCCTGTCACCCCCGACGGAAGGCTCCCGATGCGCAAGCCGAAAGCCACCCGGACCCCCGGTGCTCCCGCCTACCAGGGGCGTCTGCTCCCGAACCCCGAGGAGGAGGTCGTCGACCAGGGGCTCGCGTTCGACCTGGGCACTCTCTGCTCACGTCGGCGGGCCCTGTCCGTCCTCGGCGGGGTCGGCGGCATGGCGGCACTGGCGGCGTGCGGTTCGGGCTCGGGCGGCAGCACCTCCGCGGCCTCCGCCTCGGCGTCGTCGTCGGGCCTGACCGAGATCCCCGACGAGACGAACGGCCCCTACCCGGCCGACGGCACCAACGGGGTCCAGGTCCTGGACCAGGACGGCATCGTCCGGCGGGACATCCGCTCGAGCTTCGGCGACTCCACGACGACCGCCCCGGGCATCCCCCTGACCTTCGAGTTCACCCTGCTGGACATCGCCAACGACGGCCGGCCGCTCGCCGGTGCGGCCGTCTACGCGTGGCACTGCGACCGGGGAGGCAACTACTCCCTGTACTCCAGCGGCATCGAGGACGAGAACTACCTGCGCGGCGTGCAGGTCGCCGACGACGACGGAGTGGTCACGTTCGTCAGCATCTTCCCCGCGTGCTACACGGGCCGCTGGCCCCACATCCACTTCGAGGTCTACCCCGACCTCGAGTCCATCACCGACTACGACAAGCGCCTCTCGACGTCCCAGCTGGCGCTCCCGAAGGACGTCTGCGACACCGTCTTCGCCACCGACGGCTACGAGTCCTCCGTCCGCAATCTGTCCCAGCTCACGCTCAAGACGGACAACGTGTTCGGCGACGACGGCGGCGTCCACCAGCTGGCGTCCGTGAGCGGGTCGGTGAAGGAGGGCTACGCGGCCGAGCTGACCGTCCCCATCGACACCGCCACCGAGCCCACCGGGGGCAACGCACCCGGCGGCGGTGGCGGCGGCCCCGAGGGCGGCCGGCCACCCAGCGGCGCCCCGACCGGCGCGCCGCCCGCGGGAGCGCCGTCCGGCCCCCCGCCTGGCGGGGCGCCCTCGGGAACACCGGGCGGTCCGCGGCCGTCGGCGGCCTCCGGCTGACCTCAAGCGGTCCCGGACGGCCGGGACGCCGGCCGCGGCACGCCTGCCGACGTCAGAACTTGATGCTCCCGATCATCCCCGCGATGTTCGTCGTCACCTCACTGATCGTGGGGGCGACGGTCGAGGAGGCCAGGTAGAAGCCGAGCAGCATGCAGACCACTGCGTGCCCGGCCTTCAGTCCTGACTTCTTGACCAGCAGGAAGACGATGATCGCCAGCAGCACCACCGCCGAAATCGAGAGTGCCACGGCGGCTCACCTCCAAAGAACCCAGGGACATGGGAAGGTCGGACGCGGTCGGACTATCGGAACGCTTCGGTACGCAGGAGCAGATAAATCCACGCAGCGGGCACCGAGTTGATACCCACTATGCGCTAGTGATCATAACTATCCGTACGCGCGCATCGATCGGCGCACGGCCGCACAAGGGGGCGCATGGCCAATATGGTCGGGGCATGACGACCGAGTCCGACTCCTTCCCCAAACGGCACGCCCGCACCCAGCGGTTCACGCTCGGTGCGCCGCGTGCGTTCACCGTGGCACCCGACGGTTCACGGGTCGCCTTCCTGCGCTCCGGCTCCGGTACGGACCGGGCCGGCTCCTTGTGGGTCCTCGACGTCGCGGACGGCGAGGAGCGCGTCGCCGCCGACCCGCGCGCCCTCCTGGGCGGCGCCGAGGAGCACCTCCCGCCCGAGGAGAGGGCGCGGCGCGAGCGCAGCCGTGAGGGCGGCGCCGGCATCGTCGGATATGCCACCGACGCGGCCGTGGAGCTGGCCGCCTTCGCCCTGTCGGGGCGGCTCTTCACGGCCGAGCTGCGCGCGGGCACGGCACGTGAACTCCCCGTCCCCGGGCCGGTGATCGACCCGCGCCCCGCCCCCGACGGACGGCACGTCGCCTACGTCGCCCGGGGTGCCCTGCGGGTGGTGGGCGCCGAGGGGGACGGGGACCGGGCGCTGGCCGAGCCGGACGCCGAGGGCGTCTCGTACGGGCTCGCCGAGTTCATCGCCGCCGAGGAGATGGGGCGCACCCGGGGCTTCTGGTGGGGCCCGGACTCCGACCGGCTGCTGGTCGCGCGGGTGGACGACACGCCGGTCGAGCGGTGGTGGATCTCCGACCCGGCCCACCCCGGGCGTGATCCACAACACGTCCCGTACCCGGCGGCGGGCACCGCCAACGCGGATGTGCGGCTGTTCGCGATCGGCCTCGACGGGGGGCGCACGGAGGTCCTCTGGGACCGGGCGCGGTACCCCTATCTGGCGCGAGTGCACTGGTCAGCGGCGGGTGCGCCGCTGATCCTGGTGCAGGCACGCGACCAGCGCAGCCAGCTCTTCCTGGCCGTGGACACCGCGTCCGGGGCGACCCGGATGGTGCACGCCGACGAAGATCCGATTTGGCTGGAACTCTTCCCCGGCGTGCCCTGCTGGAGCCCGTCCGGGCAGCTCGTGCGGATCGCCGACGAGGGCGGCGCGCGGGTGCTGGCGGTCGGCGAACGGCCGCTCACCGGGGCTCAGTTGCATGTGCGGGCGGTGCTGGACGTCTCCGCGGACGACGTGCTGGTGTCGGCGTCGGCGGGCGAGGACGCGGCCGCCCCGGAGACCGGCGAGGTCCACGTCTACCGGGTCAACGAACTCGGCGTGGAGCGCGTCTCGCAGGAGCCCGGCGTGCACTCGGCGGTGCGCGCCGGGGGCGTGACCGTTCTGGTCTCGGCGACGCCGGACCGGCCGGGCTCCCGAGCCCAGGTGCTGCGGGACGGCAAGGCGGTCGCGACCATCGCCTCCCACGCCGAACATCCCGGTTTGTCCCCGCGCGTGACGCTCACCCAAGGGGGCGCACGCCGTGTCCCGTGCGCCGTGCTTATGCCAACGGACTACCACGGTGACACCCCCCTCCCCGTACTCCTCGACCCGTACGGTGGCCCGCACGGGCAGCGGGTGGTGGCCGCGCACAACGCGCACCTCACCTCGCAGTGGTTCGCCGACCAGGGCTTCGCGGTGGTCGTCGCCGACGGACGGGGCACTCCCGGGCGCTCCCCCGCCTGGGAGAAGGCCATCAAGGACGACGTGGCCGCGGTCGTGCTCCAGGACCAGGTGGACGCCCTGCACGCCCTGGCCGAGGACTTCCCGCTCGACCTGGGCCGGGTGGCCGTCCGCGGCTGGTCCTTCGGCGGCTATCTGGCGGCACTGGCGGCGCTGCGCCGGCCGGACGTCTTCCACGCGGCGATCGTGGGCGCCCCGGTGACGGACCTGCGGTTGTACGACACCCACTACCAGGAGCGGTACGTCGGCCACCCGGACGAGCAGCCGGACGTCTACCGCCGCAACTCGGTGATCGACGACGCGGGCCTGGTCGACGCCGCCGCACCGCACCGTCCGATGATGATCATCCACGGGCTGGCGGACGACAACGTGGTGGTGGCGCACTCCCTGCGCCTGTCCTCGGCCCTGCTGGCGGCAGGCCGCCCGCACGAGGTGCTCCCGCTGTCCGGCGTCACCCACATGACGCCGCAGGAGGAGGTCGCGGAGAACCTGCTGCGGCTCCAGGTGGACTTCCTGAAGCGGTCGCTGGGGCTGACCTCACCCGAACACCAACAGCCGTAACACGCAGGCAACTTCGCCGAAGCGGTACCGATATACGGACGCGCGAAGCTCTTATGCGTACGGCCGTGCGGGTGCCGTGAGCGGGCCGGGGCGACCATGTCACCCCGGCCCGCTGCCGTCTCCCCCGCCCTCGCCCTCGCCGTCCGTCTCGGGCGGCACCACCTGCTTCTCCTCCGCGAAGTGGCACGCCGAGTCGTGGGCGGCGGGGCCGGCGACGTCCCGGAACTCGGCGGGCACCGCCAGCGCGGGCACCTCCAGGGCGCACCGCTCCCGCGCCTTCCAACAGCGGGTGCGGAAGCGGCAGCCGGAGGGGATGTTGGTCGGGGAGGGCACGTCACCGGTCAGGATGATCCGCTCGCGGTGTTCCCGGGCCTCCGGGTCGGGCACGGGCACGGCGGAGAGCAGGGCCTGCGTGTAGGGGTGCGTCGGGTGGTCGTAGATCTCGGCGTCGCGGCCGGTCTCCACGATGCGGCCCAGGTACATCACGCCGACCCGGTCCGAGATGTGCCGCACGATCGACAGGTCGTGGGCGATGAAGATGTACGAGAGCTCGAACTCGTCCTGGAGCCGGCCCATCAGGTTGATGACCTGCGCCTGGACGGAGACGTCGAGGGCGGAGACCGGTTCGTCCGCGACGATGATCTCCGGGCGCAGGGCGAGTCCGCGCGCGATGCCGATGCGCTGGCGCTGGCCGCCGGAGAACTGGTGCGGATACCGGTTGATGTACTCCGGGTTGAGGCCGACCACGTCGAGCAGGTGCTGGACCCGTTTCCTGCGGTCGCCCTTCGGGGCCACCTCCGGGTGGATGTCGTAGGCCTCCCCGATGATGTCGCCCACCGTCATCCGGGGGTTGAGGGAGGTGTACGGGTCCTGGAAGACCATCTGGATGTTGCGGCGCACGGCCTTGAGGGCCTTGCCCGACAGGCGGGTGATGTCCTCGCCCTTGTAGCGGATCTCCCCCGCCGTCGGCTTCTCCAGGTTGACCAGCATCTTGGCGACCGTGGACTTGCCGCAGCCGGACTCGCCGACGATGCCGAGGGTCTCGCCCCGGGCCAGCTCGAAGTCGACGCCGTCGACGGCCTTCACCGCGCCGACGTGCTTCTTGAAGAGGATGCCGGAGGTCAGCGGGTAGTGCTTGACGAGGCCGCGGACCTCGAGGATCGGTTCCGTGGCCTCAGCCATGCAGGCACTCCCTCCAGAAGTGGCAGGCGCTTCCGCGCGGCGCGCCGGACCACTCCGGTTCCGTCACGTCGTACAGCGGCGGCACGTCGGTGCGGCAGACGTCCTGGGCCATCGGGCAGCGGGGGTGGAAGGCGCAGCCGGGCGGGATGCGGGTGAGGTTGGGCGGCAGGCCCTTGATGGCGTAGAGCTCCTGGCCCTTCTGGTCCAGCCGCGGGATCGACTCCAGCAGGCCACGGGTGTACGGGTGCGCGGGGGCCTTGTAGATGTCGTGGACGGGTGCCGTCTCCACGATCCGGCCCGCGTACATCACGGCGATCTTGTCGGCGACGTCGGCGACCACGCCGAGGTCGTGGGTGATGAGGATCAGGCCCATGTGCAGTTCGCGCTGGAGTTCCGCGAGCAGGTCCATGACCTGGGCCTGGACGGTGACGTCGAGGGCGGTGGTCGGCTCGTCGGCGATGATGAGCTTGGGTTCCAGGGCCATCGCCATCGCGATCATGATGCGCTGCCGCATGCCGCCGGAGAACTGGTGCGGGTACTGCTTCACCCGCTCCCGCGCGGCGGGGATGCGTACGCGGTCCATCAGCTCGACGGCCTTGGCTCGGGCGTCCTTGCGGGACATGCCCCGGTGCACGGTGAACATCTCGCCGAGCTGGTCGCCGACGGTGAGGACGGGATTGAGCGAGGACAGCGCGTCCTGGAAGATCATCGCCATCTCGGCGCCGCGGACCTTCCGGCGTTCGTCCTCCTTCAGCTTGAGCAGGTCCCGTCCCTCGAAGAGGATCTCACCGGCGGTGATGCGGCCGGGCGGGATGTCGAGGATGCCCATGACCGTCTGGGCGGTGACGGACTTGCCGGAGCCGGACTCACCGAGGACGGCGAGGGTCTCGCCGGCGTCCACGCCGTAGCTGACGCCGTTGACGGCCTTGGCGACGCCGTCGCGGGTGTGGAACTCCACGTGCAGGTCGCGCACTTCGAGCAGCATGGCGGCGGCTCACCTCAGCTTCGGGTCGAGGGCGTCGCGCACCGCGTCGCCGAGCATGATGAACGCGAGGACGGTGATGGCCAGGGCGCCGGAGGGCCAGAGCAGGGCGTGCGGGGCGTTGCGTACGTAGGGGGCGGCGGCGGAGATGTCGATGCCCCAGGAGACGCTGGGCGGTTTCAGGCCGACGCCGAGGAAGGACAGGGTCGCCTCCAGGGAGATGTAGGTGCCGAGCGCGATGGTCGCCACGACGATGACGGGGGCGACGGCGTTGGGCGCGATGTGCCGCAGCAGGAGGCGGGAGTTGGAGGCGCCCAGCGCGCGGGCGGCCTGGACGTAGTCGTTCTGCTTGGCGGTGATGACGGAGCCGCGCGCGATGCGGGAGATCTGCGGCCAGCCGAGCAGCACGATGAAGCCGATGACCGGCCAGACGGTGTTGCTGGTGATGACGGAGAGCAGCACCAGGCCGCCGAGGACGACCGGGATGGCGAAGAAGACGTCGGTGATCCGGGACAGCACCGCGTCCCCCACGCCGCCGAAGAACCCGGCGAGCCCGCCGAGCACGCTGCCGAGGACCGCGACCCCGAGCGTGGCGAGGACGCCGACCTCCACCGACGTACGGGCGCCGTAGACGGTGCGGGTGTAGACGTCGCAGCCCTGGCCGTTGAAGCCGAAGGGATGGCCGGGCTGGGAGCCCTCCTGGGCCTTGGCGAGGTCGCACTTGAGGGGGTTTCCGGAGGCGATCAGGGAGGGCCAGATCGAGATGACGATCAGGAAGAGGATGACCAGGCCCGAGACGATGAAGACGGGGTTGCGGCGCAGGTCGTGCCAGGCGTCGGACCACAGGCTGCGGGGTTTGTCGCGCGGGTCCGCCCCGTCCGGACCCGGCGGCTGCTCCAGGGTGACGGCCTCGCTGGTGCCGAGGTCCATCGTGCCGCCCATGCCGGTCCCGGCGATGGCGCGTTCGGGTTCGTAGGGCTCCTGCTCAGGCATAGCGGATCCTCGGGTCGAGTACGGCGTACAGGAGGTCGACGACGAGGTTGGCGATCAGGAAGACGAGGACCAGGACGGTGACGAAGCCGACGACGGTCTGCGTGTTCTGGCGCAGGATGCCCTGGTAGAGCTGGTAGCCGACGCCGTGGATGTTGAAGATCCGCTCGGTGACGATGGCGCCGCCCATCAGGGCTCCGATGTCGGTGCCGATGAAGGTGACCACGGGGATGAGGGAGTTGCGCAGCAGGTGCCGGGTGATGACCCGGTGGCGGGGCAGGCCCTTGGCGATGGCCGTGCGGACGTAGTCGGAGCGCCGGTTCTCCGCGATGGAGGTGCGGGTCAGCCGGGTGACGTACGCGAGGGACACGGAGGCCAGGACGAGGCCGGGGACGATCAGCTCGTCGAAGGGGGCGGCCGTGGAGACCGCCGGGTCGATCCAGCCCCATTTGACGCCGAGCAGGAGCTGGAGCAGCAGGCCGGTGACGAAGGTGGGGACGGAGATGACGACGAGGGTGAGCAGCAGCACCCCGGTGTCGACGGGGCGTCCGCGGCGCAGGCCGGTGATGACGCCGAGCGCGATGCCGACGACGATCTCGAAGATGATCGCCACGATGGTCAGCCGGATGGTGACCGGGAACGCCGTCCCCATCAGCTCGGTCACCGGCTGGCCGTTGAAGGCGGTGCCGAAGTCGCCGGTGAAGACGTTGCCCATGTAGGTGGCGTACTGCTGCCACACGGGCTTGTCGAGGCCGAACTCCCTTCTCAGCTGGGCGGCGGTCGCCGGGTCGCACTCCCGGTCGCCGCACAGGCCCGCGATGGGGTCGCCCATCACGTTGACCATCAGGAAGATCAGCAGCGTGGCCCCGAAGAAGACCGGGATCATCTGGAGCAGCCGCCGGACGACGTACCGTCCCATGGCGCCTCCTCAGCTGACCTTGATCTCGTTGTAGACGGGGACGCTGAAGGGGTTGAGCTTGACGTCGGACAGCCGCTGCGAGTAGCCGGCGCTGCCGTTCTGGTACCAGAGCGGGATGGCGGCCATGTTGTCCCGCACGACCTCCTCGGCCTGCTGGAAGGTCTGGACGGCCTTGGCGGTGTCGGACTCGCCGTTCGCCTGGTCGACGAGTCCGTCGAACTTCTCGTCGGACCACTTGCCGTCGTTGGAGGAGGCGTTGGTGTAGTAGAGCGGCTGGAGGAAGTTCTGGATGAGCGGGTAGTCCATCTGCCAGCCGGCGCGGAAGGGACCGCTCATCTTCTTCTGGGTGATCTGGTTGCGGAAGTCGGCGAAGGTGCCGACCGGATTGCCGACGCAGGCGCGGTCGTTGTCCAGGGCGTTGTTGATGGAGTTGCAGACGGCGTCGACCCACTGTCCGTGGGATCCGGTGTCGGCGTTGTAGGTGATCTTGACCTGGCCGCCGGGCAGTCCGCCGCCCTCCTTGATCAGCTTCTTGGCCTGGTCGGGGTTGTACTCGCAGGCGTCCCCGCACAGACCGGGCTTGTAGCCGCCGTCCTTGCCGAGCACCGGCGAGGTCCAGTCGGTGGCCGGGGTGCGGGTCTGCTGGAAGATCGTGTCGGTGATCTGCTTGCGGTCGATCGCCATGGACAGGCCCGTGCGCACCTTGTCCGAGCCGGACTTGTTCCAGTCGTCGTCGTAGAACGGGAAGGCGAGGGTCTGGATGATGCCGGCGGGGGTGTTGATGTAGCGGTCGCCGAGGTCGTTCTTGACGTTCTTGAGCTGGGCGGCGGGGACGTCGTCGACGAGGTCGAGGTTGCCGGCCATCAGGTCGGTGTAGGCGGTGTTGTTGTCGGTGTAGACCTTCAGGTCGACGCCGCCGTTCTGGGCCTTGTCGTCCCCGGGGTACTGGTCCCACTTGCGCAGGGACATCTGGGAGCCGCGGGCGTAGTTGTCGACCAGGTAGGGCCCGTTGCCGACCGGCTTCTTCAGCCAGGCGTCGTGGTCGTCGAAGAACACCTTGGGCAGCGGGGCGAAGGCGGCGTAGCCGAGGGTGTCGGGGAAGCTCGAGAACTTCTGGCTGAGCTTGACCGTGAAGGTCTGCGGGCCGGTCACCTTGAGCCCGGAGAGCGTGTCGGCGCTCTGCGCGCTGCCGTCCTCGGGGTGCACCTTGTCGTAGCCGTCGATGTACGCGAAGAAGTACGCGTTGCGCTGGTTGTTCTTCAGGCTCGCGCCGTAGTTCCAGGCGTCCACGAAGGACTGGGCGGTCACCTTCTCGCCGTTGCTGAAGGTCCAGCCGTCCTTGACGGTGATGGTGAAGTTCTGCGAGTCGGAGGTGTCGATCTTCTCGGCGAGCATGTTCTTCGCCTCGCCGGTGTCGGGGTCGTACTTCTTCAGGCCCCGGAAGATCATGTCGAGGACCTTGCCACCCTGGACCTCGTTGGTGTTGGCCGGCTCCAGCGGGTTCTGCGGGTCGCCCCACGAGGAGCTGAGCACGGCCCCGCTGTCCGAGCCGCCGTCACCTCCTCCGCCCCCGCAGGCCGTCAGCGCGAGGGCGGTCGCCGCTGCGCAAGCGGCCCATTGTGCGTGCGTGGCTCCGCGCATGGAGTGCCTCCCGGTGCCTGACTCGTCCGATGATCCGGTCTCGGCCAGGATCGGGGGGCGGGTCGCGGAGCGCACATTCGTCCGGTCCGTACGGGTTCGGGGGTCCTCCGGACGGGCGTACGACGGACCGAGGCACGGGAACCGATGGCATGCCGAGGACCGGGGGCGGGAGAGATGTCCTCCCGCCCCCGGTCCACGGGCCGTCAGGGTCCCGGCCGCAGGGGCCGGGTCCGCCGGGTCAGCTCTTCGAGACCGCCTCGCCGTCGGTGCCCTCTTCCATGGCCGCGAGAGCCGGGTCGAGGACGATGTCCTCGGCGCGGGCCTCGGTGTTCGGCTCCTCCGGGAAGTGGCAGGCCGTCAGGTGACCGGCCTTGCTGCCCTCGATGCGGACGAGCGGCGGCTCCTCGGTCGCGCACTTGTCCTGCGCCTTCCAGCACCGCGTACGGAAGCGGCAGCCGGACGGCGGCGAGATCGGCGAGGGCACGTCGCCCTGGAGGCGGATGCGCTCCCGCTTGTCCGCGTCCAGGTCCGCCTCCGGCACGGCCGACAGCAGCGCGTGCGTGTACGGGTGCCGGGGGCGGTTGTAGAGGGAGTCGCGGTCCGCGATCTCCACGATCTTGCCCAGGTACATCACCGCGACGCGCTGCGAGAAGTGCCGGACGATCGACAGGTCGTGGGCGATGAAGACGAAGGCGATGCCCATCTCCCGCTGCACTTCCTGCAGCAGGTTCACGACCTGGGCCTGGATCGACACGTCGAGGGCCGAGACCGGCTCGTCGGCGACGATCAGCTTCGGCTCCAGCGCGACGGCGCGCGCGACGCCGATGCGCTGGCGCTGGCCGCCGGAGAACTCGTGCGGGAAGCGGTTGTAGTGCTCCGGGTTGAGACCGACGATCTCCAGGAGCTCCCGGACCCGCTTCTCACGGCCGCCGGGCGGGTTGATCCCGTTGATCTCCATCGGGCCCGAGATGATCGTGCCCACGGTCTGGCGCGGGTTCAGCGACGCGTACGGGTCCTGGAAGATCATCTGGATCTGGGACCGGATCGGCGCGAGCTGCGACCGGTTCGCCTTGCTGATGTCCTGCCCGTTGTACTCGATGGTGCCCTCGGTGGGCTCGTACAGACGGGTGATCAGCCGGCCGGTGGTCGACTTGCCGCAGCCGGACTCGCCGACGAGGCCGAGGCTCTCGCCGGGGAAGACCTCGAAGTCGACGCCGTCGACGGCCTTGACCGCGCCGACCGTGCGCCGGATCGGGAAGCCGCCCTTGATCGGGAAGTGCTTCTTCAGGCCCTTGACCCGCATGAGGGGTGCGCCGTCGCCGTCCCGCTGCTGCGGGATCGAGTCGGCGACCGCCGTGTTGGTCTTGCTGTTGTCGCTCATGGTGATGCCCCAGTCGCCGGTTTCCGCTCAGCCCAGCCGGGGCTGAATCGTCTCGATGAACACCTGCTGCCGCTGTTCCGCCGTCAGGTGGCAGGCGGCCGCGCGGCCCGGGGCGAGCGTCGGACGCTCGCCCGAGCAACGGCCGCCGGGCACCTTGTCGGTGAACGCGCACCGCGGGTGGAACGCGCACCCCGTGGGCGGGTTCAGCAGCGACGGCGGCGATCCGGGGATCGGCATCAGCGGCTCGTCGACGTCCGAGGAGAGCCTCGGCATCGAGCCCAGCAGGCCCCAGGTGTAGGGGTGCTGGGGCGTCTTGAGCACCTCGCGCACCGTGCCGCGCTCGACGGCACGGCCTGCGTACATCACCAGGATGTCGTCGGCCATGTTGGCGACCACGCCCAGGTCGTGGGTGATCATGATGATCGCGGAGCCGAACTCCTGCTGGAGGTCCTTGAGCAGGTCCAGGATCTGCGCCTGCACGGTCACGTCGAGCGCCGTGGTCGGCTCGTCGGCGATCAGCAGGTCGGGGTCGCACGCGAGCGCCATGGCGATCATGGCGCGCTGGCGCATACCGCCGGAGAACTGGTGCGGGTAGTCGTCGACGCGCTGCTGCGGGTGGGGGATGCCCACCTTCTCCAGCAGGTCGATGGCGCGCACCCGGGCGTCCTTCTTGGAGGCGCCGGTGTGCTTCATGAACGGCTCGCCGATCTGGCGGCCGACCGTGTAGTACGGCGACAGGGCGGTGAGCGCGTCCTGGAAGATCATCGCCATCTTCTTGCCGCGCAGCTGTTCCATCTGCTTCTCACTGGCGTCGGTCAGCTCCTGACCGTCCAGTGTGATCGACCCGTCGATGGCGGTCTTCTTGCGGTTGTGCAGGCCGAGGACGGCCAGGTTGGTCACCGACTTGCCGGAGCCGGACTCGCCCACGATGCCGAGCGTCCTGCCGCGCTCCAGGTCGAAGGAGAGCCCGTCCACCGCCTTGACGATGCCGCCCTCGGTGGAGAAGTGGACCTTGAGGTCGCGCACCGACAGGAAGGCGTCCCCCGCGGCGGCGGCCGCGGCCTCTTCGGGCTTGGTCTGAGTGGTCACGGTGGTTCTCCTAGGACAGGCGCACGCGCGGGTCGATGACGGCGTACAGCGCGTCCACGATCAGGTTGCAGACGATGATGAACGCGGCGCTGACCAGCATGACGCCCATCAGCATCGGCAGGTCCTTGTCACGCACGGAATCCAGCGCGAGCCGGCCGATGCCGGCCAGGCCGAACGTCATCTCGGTCACCATGCCGCCGCCCAGCAGCGCCGACAGGTCGATGCCGAGGATGGTGACGATGGGGATGAGCGAGCCGCGCCAGGCGTAGCGGAAGAAGACGTAGTTGCCCGACATGCCCTTGGCGCGGGCGGCCTTCACGTGTTCTTCCTGCAGTTGCTCGACCATCGAGGAACGGCTCATACGGGTGTAGTTGGCGGTGAAGATGGTCGCCATGACGACCCAGGGGATCAGCAGCCCCATGAACCAGCCGCCCAGGTCCTCGGAGAACGGCACGTACTTCGGCTTCTCCAGCCAGCCGGTGCTGTACACCAGGGCGAGGACCACCAGCGGGCCGAGGAAGTAGATCTGGAAGGAGCTGATCACCAGCGAGCCGGAGCTGAACACCTTGTCCAGCCACGTGCCCCGGTACTTCGCGGCCAGCATGCCGGCGCCGAGACCGACGACGAGGAAGACCAGGAGGCTGCCGACGGTCAGCGAGATGGTCAGCGGGAAGCGGTCGAGGATCGTGTCCCAGACGTTCTGGTTGTTCGCGAAGGAGACACCGAAGCAGGGTGCGGCACAGTGGCCGACGGCGAAGTCACGGCCGGCGAAGATGCCGACCAGGAAGTTCCAGTACTGGACCGGGACCGGCGAGTCGAGGCCGAGGTTCTTGTGGATGATCGCCAGCGCGTCCGGGGTGCAGTTCTTGCCACAGGCCAGCGTGGCCGGGTCCTGCGGGATCGCGAAGAACATGAAGAACGTGAACGCACTGATCAACAGCAGAATCAGCGCCGCGCCGAACGTCCGGCGAATGAGGAATTGAAGCATGGCAGGCAGCTGCTCTCAGGACGGCGGCAATCGGTTGGGAGGTCTAAAAGAGGGTCCGGGCCCCGGTGGTGGGCGCTCCGCCGCGCACCCACCACCGGTTTCCCGACAGGACGGACTACTTCTTGAGGAAGATCCGGGTGACGTCCACATAGCTCGAGTCGGAGCTGTAGCGGATGCCGCCGATGTTCGAACCGAAGATCTGGAAGACCTTGGTGTAGTAGATCGGCGCGGCCGGGTTGATCTTGTCGGTGATGTACTGGTTCAGCTCGGCCCACGCCTTGGTGGCCTCGGCGGTGTCCGTGATCTTCAGGATCCGGGCGATCTCCGAGTTCACGTGCGGGTCGTTGATGTGCGAGTAGTTCGACGCGCCGTCCTGGATCTGCGTGCCGTCGTACGACGGCGGGATGACCGTGGAGGCGGACGGCCAGTCCTGGCCCCAGCCGGTCATGTAGAGGTCGTAGCCGTTCTTGACCTTGCCGACCTGCTCGTACCAGGTCGCGGAGTCGATCTCCTTCTTCTGGATGTCGAGGCCGATCTTGCCCAGGGCGTCGGCGATCAGGACGGCCTGCTGCTGACGGGTCGGCGTGTTGCCGTAGGCGTAGACGAGCTTCTTGCCCTCGAAGCCGCCTTCCTTGATCAGCTTCTTGGCGGCCTCGATGTCACCGTTCGGCTTCGTGGCGCGGTGGAAGGGGTCGTACTTCTCGTCGTAGCCCGGAGTGGTGGGCGACATCAGCGAGTTGGCGACCTCACCGCCGTAGGCGCCACCGTCGGCCTTGAAGACCGCGGAGGCCGGCAGGGCCAGGGCGATGGCGTCACGGAGCTTCTTGTCCTTGACGCGGTCCAGGTTGAAGTTCAGCTGCCACACGTAGGGCGCGTAGCCCTGGATCGTGCGGTTCTTCATCGCGTTCTTGTCGCTGACGACCTTCTGCAGCTGCGTGGTCGCGACCTGACCCGTGAACATCATCGCGTTCTTGGCCTCACCCTGGTCGGCGAGGAGGGTCTTGGTCTGGTCTTCGTCATCGTGGTTCATGCTGATGTTGAAGCCGTCCACGTACTGGTGGCGCACCGAGTCGGACTTGGGGTCCCACTGGGTGTTCTTCACCAGCTTCATCGACTTGCCCGGCTTGAAGTCCGCGATCTTGTACGGACCGGTGGCGACCGGGTCGCTGTCGTACTTCTCCTTGGTGTCCGTCTCCTCCGGGACGACGCTGTAACCGGGCATGGTCAGCATCTGCGGAAGGTCGGGCTGCGCCTCCTTGAAGTGGAAGACGACCGTCTTGTCGTCCGGCGTCGACAGGACGGAGTCGGGCAGGTGCTTGCCCTTGTCCGGGCCCTCGTAGGCCTTGCGGTAGGTGGTGCCGGCACCCGACAGCCACTGCTGCAGGTAGGTCGGACCGTCCGTGATGTAGGACGCGTACAGGCGCTCGACCGAGTGGCGGATGTCCGCCGAGTTGATCGGGTTGCCGTTCTCGTCCTTCAGGTTGTCCTTGAGGGTGTACGTCCAGGTCTTGCCCCCGTCGGACACCTTGCCCGCGTCGGTGGCGAGGTCGCCCACAACGGTCAGGTTGCCCTTGTCGTCCTCGGAGTACTGGGTCAGGCCGCGGTAGATGAGGCGGCTGAGCAGCTTGCCGTCCGAGACGTAGATCTGGCCCGGGTCCAGGTGGGAGAAGTCGTCCTCCTGGTACACGGTCGCAACGCCGCCGGGCTTGGCGCCGGGCACCTCTGCCGCGGGACCGGTCGACGCCGCGGCGTCGCCGATCTGCACGGGCTTGGACTGCGACGCGGCGTCCTGCTTGCTCTTGCTGTTGTCCTTGGACGAGTTGCCGCTGTCGCCGCCGCCGCAGGCGGTGAGGGTCAGGGCGCCCGCCGCCACCGCGACGAGCGCGGCCGTAGCGGTGCGGTTTCGGAAGATGCTCATGGAGTCGAATCCACCTGCCTGTGAGTAGTGAGCACTGCTGATACGTGGCCGGAGACGGGCTGTGTGGCACCGGGCCCGACCGAGGGGCAGAGCGAGGAGTCCCCGTGGGGGCTCAGCGGCCCGTCTTGGGATCGAAGGCGTCCCGCACCGAGTCGCCGAGGAGGTTGAAGGCCACCATGAAGATCACCATGGCGACACCGGGGAAGAGCATGTAGTAGGGGTCCTGCTCCACGATGTCCGCGCCGATGGCGAACATCCGGCCCCAGTCCGGCGTGGGTTCGACGTATCCCACACCCACGAAGGAGAGGAAGGCGATGCTGAGGATGGTGCTCGGCAGCGTGAGGGTCGCCTGCACCAGCGTCGGGGTGACGATGTTGGGCAGCAGTTCCTTGCGGATGATCCGCCAGGACGAGGCACCGGAGATGCGCGCCGCCTCGACGAACTCCCGGTCCCGCAGGGACAGCGTGGCGGCGCGGACGATACGCGCCATGCTCATCCATCCCAGGAAGGCCAGCACGATGATGATCGCCGAAGTGCGCACGTAGGTGGGCGTCTCCTCGTCCGGGGCGACGAACACCGTGGTGATCACGGGCATCGCGGCGACGAAGAACAGCTGGCTGGGCAGCGCCATGAAGAAGTCGGTCACCCGGCCGAGCCAGTAGTCGATCTTGCCGCCGAAGTAGCCTCCGGCCAGGCCGATCAGCACGCCCAGCACCGTCATGATGATGGTCGCGGCCAGCGCCGTGGCGATGGACGTCCGCATGCCGTACAGCAGCTGGGTGAAGACGTCGCGGCCGAGGCCTGGCTCGATGCCGAACCAGAACTCGCCGTCGATGCCGCCGGCCGGCTTCGCGGGCATGGTGAACATGTCCAGGAGGTCGGGGTTCTCCTGGCCGTAGAGCGTATACGGGTCCTTGCCGTACACCTTCGAAATCAGCGGCGCCGCAGCCGCGATGACGAAGAAGAACAGGACGATGAAGGCAGAGATGACGCCGGCCCGGTCGCGCTTGAAGCGACTCCACATCAACTGCCCGGGGGTGCGCCCCTCAGAAGACTTCTTCGACTTCTTGGCGTCACCCTGGGGTGCGCTCTCCTTGTCCAAGACGGAAGAGGCCTCAGCACCCTCAATCTCGATTGGACTCGTCATGATTCGTCCATTTCACAGGTGTTGGAGACCGTCGGCAGTGCACGAGTGGTCCGACGGCCTTCGCACGGCGTATGTCATTCGAAGCGCGCGAGGGGAACAACGACTGGCGGCGAACCCGCCCTTGGGGAACCCTGGCTCGCGGCCGGCACCGGCCGGCCACGGGAGCGACCCGTCAAGGAAGTCCGCGCCACCGGATCGCCACCGCGGCGAAGGCAACGGAACTGAACCCACCCACGGCACCTGCACCTGCCACCGGGGACGACGCGACCCATATGGCGCTTGTGGCACCTCGCATGGGTTCCTCCTCATGAATCCGCTGGTTCACCGCAAAGAGGAGCACACGACAACTCCCGGCCCCGTCACCGGTGCCTGAGATCCGCCAAGTGCCCCCGCGCTCGCGAGTCGGCGCCGTCAGCGCGTGACCCGTTCATACGAGCTCTACGCGCCTAACTATCTGCCATCCGCCAGGGACCGAACCACACTCTCGAGGTCTCGGTTCGATCACAGATAGGGGCTAGATCTTCCAAAATCCGGACAAAGGGTTTGGTGAGAGATCACTGCGAAACGGACTTGTTACACATCTATCGGGAGCGGGTGCCCGCATAGCGGACACCTGTGTCGGGAAAAGAGATTGCGAGTAACGTGCCCGCCGTGCAGGGTGCCGACAGGCATGTCCCGTGCTCAGCACGCTCCGTGCACGGGCTCGTCGGCCTCGGTGACGCGAATCCCGCCCCACCGGCCCGTACGGCCGCGTGACTTGCGGGCAGGGTAGTGCGAACCGGGCCCCCGGACGGCGTCCCGTCACGAAATAGAGGGTTTTCCCTACGCTTTCGCGAGCCCCGCTCCAGAGCCTCCGCCGGCCCCTTCCTCCGAGGATCGCACCGAAGACGCGAAAACGGCGCCGGGCACCCCTCGGAAGGGGCGCCCGGCGCCGTTCGGCGGTGTGGGTCAGCCGTGCTTGGCGCGGCTCGCGGCGCGGGCGCGCTCGCGGGCGTCCAGGTTCACCTTGCGGATGCGGACGGCCTCCGGGGTCACCTCGACGCACTCGTCGTCACGGCAGAACTCCAGCGACTGCTCCAGCGACAGCTTGCGCGGCGGGACGATCGACTCGGTCACATCGGCCGTGGACGACCGCATGTTGGTGAGCTTCTTCTCCTTGGTGATGTTGACGTCCATGTCGTCGGCGCGGGAGTTCTCGCCGACGATCATGCCCTCGTACACCTCGGTGCCGGGCTCGGTGAAGAGCACGCCGCGCTCCTGGAGGTTCGTCATCGCGAACGCGGTGACGGCGCCGGCCCGGTCGGCGACCAGCGAACCGTTGTTACGGGTCGTGAGGGTGCCGAACCAGGGCTCGTGGCCCTCGTGGATGGAGTGGGCGATGCCGGTGCCGCGGGTCTGGGTCAGGAACTCCGTGCGGAAGCCGATCAGGCCGCGGGAGGGGACGACGAACTCCATGCGGACCCAGCCCGAGCCGTGGTTGGACATGTTGTCCATCCGGCCCTTGCGCACGCCCATGAGCTGCGTGACGGCGCCCATGTGCTCCTCGGGCACGTCGATCGTCATGCGCTCGACGGGCTCGTACGTCTTGCCCTCGACCTCCTTGGTGACGACCTGGGGCTTGCCGACGGTCAGCTCGTAGCCCTCGCGGCGCATGGTCTCGACCAGGATGGCGAGCGCCAGCTCACCGCGGCCCTGCACCTCCCAGGCGTCCGGGCGGTCGGTCTCCAGGACGCGGAGCGAGACGTTGCCGATCAGCTCGCGGTCCAGGCGGTCCTTGACCTGGCGGGCGGTGACCTTGCGGTCCTTGACTGCCGCCTTGTTGTCGGCGCCCTTGCCGGTGGCGCCGCGGCCGACCAGCGGGGAGGTGTTGGTGCCGATGGTCATGGAGATCGCGGGCTCGTCCACCGTGATCAGCGGCAGCGGGACCGGGTTCTCGGGATCGGCCAGCGTCTCACCGATCATGATCTCCGGGATGCCGGCGACGGCGCAGATGTCACCGGGGCCCGCCTTCTCGGCCGGCTTGCGGGTGAGCGCCTCGGTCATCATCAGCTCGGAGATGCGCACGTTGGTGACGGAGCCGTCGCGCTTCATCCAGGCGACGGTCTGCCCCTTCTTCAGCTCGCCCTGGTGGACGCGGAGCAGCGCGATGCGGCCGAGGAAGTTGTCGGCGTCCAGGTTGGTGACGTGGGCCTGGAGCGGGGCGCCCTCCTCGTAGGTGGGGGCGGGGATGTGCTCCAGGATCGTCGAGAAGAACGGCTCCAGGCTGTCGGAGTCGCCCGGCACCGTGCCGTCCTCCGGCTTGGTCAGGGAGGCGACGCCGTCACGGCCGCAGGCGTAGACGATCGGGAACTCGATCTGCTCCTCGTCGGCGTCCAGGTCGAGGAAGAGGTCGTACGTCTCGTTGACGACCTCGTCGATCCGGGCGTCCGGCCGGTCCGTCTTGTTGATGCACAGGATGATCGGCAGCCGCTGGCTGAGCGCCTTGCGCAGCACGAAGCGGGTCTGCGGCAGCGGACCCTCGGAGGCGTCCACGAGCAGGACGACACCGTCGACCATCGACAGACCGCGCTCGACCTCGCCACCGAAGTCGGCGTGGCCGGGGGTGTCGATGATGTTGATCGTGATCGGCTCCCCGCCGTCCTTCGGGTGGTACTTCACCGCCGTGTTCTTGGCCAGGATCGTGATGCCCTTCTCACGCTCCAGGTCGTTCGAGTCCATCATGCGGTCGTCGACGGAGTCGAGCTGGTGCGCGGCGAAGGCACCGGCCTGCTTGAGCATCCCGTCGACGATGGTGGTCTTGCCGTGGTCGACGTGGGCGACGATGGCGACGTTGCGGATGTTGTGACGCGTAACAGACACAGCCATGTGTGGCGTACTCCCGGAGGGTGTGAGGACGGCCCTCGCGGACGTCCGTGTCACGCGGGCCTGCCGGGCGCTACATGCCACGGCCTCACCCAATGGTACGGGGCCGCGGGGGCAGGGGCTTGCCGGGCCGTGTCCGGGGGCCGGGAAGGCCGGGTCAGGACGAGGGGCTCGCCGACCGCGGCGCGCCCTCGGCGCCCTTCTTCAGGAAGCCCATGTCCTCGTAGACGGGGGTGCCGAAACCGAAGGCGCCGGCGTTGACGAGGTTCTTGCGGGCGGCGGTCAGCTGGGGGCGCTGATAGAGGGGGATGGAGCCCGCCGCCGCCCAGATCCGCGAGTCGGCCTTGCGCAGCAGGTCGCGGGCCTCGTCCTCGTCCAGCGTGCCCAGGGCCTGGTCGAAGAGCTGGTCGACCTGGTCGGTGCCGACCCGGGTGTAGTTCTGCGCGACGTTCAGGGAGCCGTCGGCGGCCGGCACGGGCTTGGCGTAGATGGGGCGGGCGTCGGTGGCGGGGAAGGCGGTGGTCGGCCAGGAGTAGAGCGCCAGGTCGTACTCGCCGGAGGCGATGTGGTCCTTGAAGTAGCTCTCGTCGGAGACCTTGGTGATGTCGGTGGTGATGCCGACCTTCTTCAGCATGGCCGAGATGCGGTCCGCCACGGTGCGCAGCGCCTCGGAGCCGGGGCCGGAGGGGAGCACGAAGCGCAGGGTGAGGGCCTTGCCGTCCTTGGCCAGCGGCTTCACCGCCCGGCCGGCCGGGGCGGCGGTTCCCTTGGGGGCGTAGGCGCCGGGGGCGCCGCCCTGGGCGGTGTTCTTCCCGCTCCGGTGCCGCTCGCCGCTCTCCCGGTCGGTGTCGTCGTTCTTGTCGTCCTCGCCGACGATGTAGGTGCCGTCGTCGCCCTCGGTCTTCTCGTCCTTGTCCTTCTCGCCGTCCTCGCTCTTCTCTCCCTCGGCGCCGGCCGCCTTCTCCCCCTTCTCCCGCTCGTCCACGGGCCCGCCGGGCACCCACCCGGCGTCCGCGAGGAGGGCGCGGGCTTCCTTGGCGTCCGGTCCGCCGAGCGCTCCGCTGTTGTCGGCGTAGGCGGGCTGGCCGGCCAGGGCGAGGTGGCTGCCCACGGGCTCGGCCGGCAGGCCCAGCGGCTTCAGCACCGCCTTGGCCAGGGCTTTCCGGTCCAGGGCGCGGGCGACGGCGCGGCGGACGCGCTCGTCGGCGAGGGGGCCGTCGGCGCCGTTGAGGGCGAGCTGGGTGTAGGCGGGCTCGAGCGACTTGCGGAGCTCGAATCCCCGCAGGGCCTCCTGCCGGCGCTGGTACTTCTCCGCGGCCTCGCGGCGCTCCTCGCGGGCGAGGGTCTCCTCGTCGGCGGCCTCCTCGTCGGAGCCGTTGGCGACGGCCCAGGAGCGCAGGTCGTCCGCGGCGGACCGCTTGCCGTCGGGCCCGGGCAGCGGCGTGCCGCCCGCGGCCGGGCTGCCGCTCGCACCCATGACCGGGGCGCTGCTCCCCGTGTCCCGGGGGCCTGAGGCCAGCGCGACCTGCTCGGCGGTCTCGGGGTCGATCTCGGCGAGGTCGACCTTGCCGCCGGTGAGCGCGGAGACCCGCTCGTCGCGCGGCACGGCGCGCAGCACGATCTCGGAGAGCTTGGGCTGGGTGCCCCACCAGCGGGGGTTGCGGGTGAGGACGACCTCGTCGGCCTTGGTGTCGACCTTCTTCAGCGAGAAGGGCCCGGCGGTGACCTTGAGCTTGCGCCGGGCCCCGTCGTTGAAGGAGTCCGGGGTGCCCATGACGTCCTTCGGGTACAGCGGCGTGAACAGCGACCGCCAGTCGGCGTAGGGCCGGCTGAAGGTGACCTTGACCTCGAGGTTCCCCTTGCCGCGCTCGATCTTCTCGATCCGGTCGTAGCCGGCGTTGCGGGCGGTCCAGTAGGCGCTGTCCTTGCCGGACAGGGCGCGCCACTGGGCGGCGAAGTCGGCGGCCCCGATCTCCCGGCCGTCGCTCCACACGGCCTGCTGGTTGAGCTTGTAGAGCACGACCTGCTTGGGCTCGGTGTCGACGACCTTCGCGGACTCCAGGTAGTCGGGGTTGCGCACCGGGCGGCCGGTCGCGTCCATCCGGTACATCGAGGGCAGCACGGCCTGGGCGACGCGGGTCGTGGTGGCGTCGGCGTCCGACTGGAAGGTGTTCAGGGTGTCCGGCACGGAGTCCACGGCCCAGTGCAGGGTGCCGCCGTCGGCGATGCGGGCGCGGGAGGCGAGGGCGATGTCCTGTCCGGCGAGGGGCTTGCCGGAGGGGTCCTCGGAGCTGCATCCGGCCAGCGCGGGGAGCGCGAGCACACCCGCGGTGAGGAAGGCGACCGAGCGCATGACCGCGCGGGGTCCGACGCCGACGTGGGACATCTCTGCTACCTCCGGTGGGCCGCGGGGCTGGTGATCACGTCCACGGTGATCACGTCCACGGTGATCGCTTTTGCGGTATTTGGAGTTGATCATTTGTATCCGTGCGGTATGCGGCCACTGAAGAGGAAACGGTTCGGCGAGGCGGGGAGACACGGCGGCGGCGGTACGCAAGCCCACCCGTGCGGCGGAACGCACCGCATCGCGCACCTGTACGCCCCGGCCAATCCGTGCACGTGCCTTCCCAGCGGAAGGTGTGACGCGCGACACTCGCAGGCGCATGAACGTCGCCGTCCAGGGCCGGCCGGGTGCCGGCCCGATGGAAGTGAGGTCACGTCATGTCCGTGCACGACGACCTGTCATCCCTCCAGCGCTGCCTCGACGACCTGTCCCGCTCGGTGAGCCGGCTGGCACAGCAGCTCGGCGGCGACGGACTGGAGATGCGCCGGGTCCGCACCGACGCCGACCACCTGCGGGAGAGCGTCGCGCTGCTGCGGGCGGCGGCCGCCTCCCCCGCCGCGGCCAAGCGGCCCGACCTCGTCCCGATCCCCGACACGCCGTACGACGGCTCCCTGTGGACGGACTCGGACGACGAGGGCCTCGGCGCCCGCGACCGCCGCGCCCCCTGACCCCGACCCGGAGCCGCACCGTGGCCACTGGAACGGAACCACCCGACACGGACCCCCGATCCCGCGGCGGCGTCCGCTCACCGGCCCGCGCCGCCATCCGCGCCCCGCACCTGCGCACCGACCGCTGGTGGCTGGCGCCGGCCGCCACCGTCGCCGGGCTGCTGGCCTTCATCGCCTACTCGACCTGGCGGGCCTTCGCGAACGCCGACTACTACGCGGCGCCGTACGTCTCGCCCTTCTACTCCCCGTGCCTCGCGGAGAACTGCGAGCCGATGCGTTCCGGTCCCAACGGGGAGCTGTTCGGCTCCTGGTGGGGCCTGTCCCCCGCGATCCTCATCCTGGTCTTCCCGCTCGGCTTCCGCCTGACCTGCTACTACTACCGGAAGGCCTACTACCGGGGCTTCTGGGCGTCTCCGCCGGCCTGCGCGGTGGCCGAGCCGCACGGGACGTACACCGGCGAGACCCGCTTCCCGCTGATCCTGCAGAACGTCCACCGGTACTTCTTCTACGCGGCGCTCCCGGTCGCCGGCATCCTCACCTACGACACGGTGCTCGCCTTCCGCGACGAGCACTACGCCTGGGGCCACATGGGGCTCGGCACCCTGGTGTTCCTCGCCAACATCGTGCTGATCTGGGCGTACACCCTCTCCTGCCACTCCTGCCGGCACATCGTCGGCGGCAAGCTCCGGCACTTCTCCCGGCATCCCGTGCGCTACCGCGCGTGGCGTCTGGCCGGCAGGCTCAACGCCCGGCACATGGCCCTCGCCTGGGCGTCTCTGGTGAGCGTGGCGCTCGCCGACTTCTACGTGTATCTCGTCGCGTCCGGTGCCTTCGACGATCCGAGGTTGTTCTGATGTCCGTGGTCGACCGGCAGGAGTGGGACGTCGTCGTGGTGGGCGCGGGCGGCGCCGGGCTGCGCGCCGCGATCGAGGCCCGGGAGCGGGGCGCCCGTACGGCCGTGATCTGCAAGTCGCTGTTCGGCAAGGCGCACACCGTGATGGCCGAGGGCGGCATCACGGCCGCCATGGGCAACGTCAACCCGGGCGACGACTGGCAGGTCCACTTCCGCGACACCATGCGCGGCGGCAAGTTCCTCAACCAGTGGCGGATGGCCGAGCTCCACGCCCAGGAGGCCCCGCAGCGGGTGTGGGAGCTGGAGACCTGGGGCGCGCTGTTCGACCGGACGAAGGACGGCCGGATCTCGCAGCGCAACTTCGGCGGCCACGAGTACCCGCGCCTCGCGCACGTCGGCGACCGCACCGGTCTGGAGCTGATCCGTACGCTCCAACAGAAGATCGTCTCCCTCCAGCAGGAGGACTTCCGGGAGACCGGCGACCACGAGTCCCGGCTGAGGGTGTTCCAGGAGTGCACGGTCACCCGTGTGCTCAAGGAGGGCCGGGAGGTCTCGGGCGTCTTCGGCTACGAGCGCGAGAGCGGCCGCTTCTTCGTCCTCCAGGCGCCCTCGGTGGTGATCGCCACGGGCGGCATCGGCAAGTCCTTCAAGGTGACGTCGAACTCGTGGGAGTACACCAGCGACGGTCACGCGCTGGCGCTGCTGGCCGGGGCGCCGCTGCTGAACATGGAGTTCGTGCAGTTCCACCCGACGGGCATGGTCTGGCCGCCGTCGGTCAAGGGCATCCTCGTCACCGAGTCGGTGCGCGGCGACGGCGGGGTGCTCAGGAACGCGGACGGCAAGCGGTTCATGTTCGACTACGTCCCCGACGTCTTCAAGGAGAAGTACGCCGAGTCGGGGGAGGAGGCCGACCGCTGGTACGACGACCCGGACCACCACCGGCGGCCGCCCGAGCTCCTCCCCCGCGACGAGGTCGCCCGCGCGATCAACGCCGAGGTGAAGGAGGGCCGGGGCTCCCCGCACGGCGGGGTCTTCCTGGACGTGTCGACGCGGATGCCGGCCGACGTGATCCGGCGCCGGCTGCCGTCCATGTACCACCAGTTCAAGGAGCTGGCCGACGTCGACATCACGACCGAGGCGATGGAGGTCGGGCCCACGTGCCACTACGTGATGGGCGGCATCGCCGTCGACTCCGACACCGCCGCCGCGCGCGGGGTGCCGGGACTGTACGCGGCCGGTGAGGTGGCCGGCGGCATGCACGGCTCCAACCGGCTCGGCGGCAACTCGCTGTCCGACCTGCTGGTGTTCGGGCGCCGGGCGGGCCGGCACGCGGCCGGCCACGCGGCGGACCGGGAGCCCGGTGCACGGCCCCGGGTGGACGACGACCAGGTCGCGGCGGCCGCCGCGGAGGCGCTGCGGCCGTTCTCCGCCGAGACGGAGGAACCCGACGAGGGTCCGCCGGAGAACCCTTACACCCTGCACCAGGAACTCCAGCAGACCATGAACGACCTGGTCGGCATCATCCGCCGCGAACCGGAGATGAAGCAGGCCCTGGAGAAGCTGGCCGAGCTGCGGATACGGGCCCGGCGGGCCGGTGTGGAGGGGCACCGGCAGTTCAATCCGGGCTGGCACCTCGCCCTGGACCTGCGCAACATGCTGCTGGTCAGCGAGTGCGTGGCGCGGGCGGCGCTGGAACGCACCGAGTCGCGCGGCGGGCACACCCGCGAGGACCGTCCGTCGATGGACCGGCGGTGGCGTGCGGTCAACCTGCTGTGCTCGCTGGCCGACCCGACCGGCGGCCTGGCGGCGACGGACCCGGAGCACGGCCAGATCAGCCTGGAACGGGAGACCACCGAGCCGATCCGCCCCGACCTGCTCGCCCTCTTCGAGAAGGAGGAGCTGGTCAAGTACCTCGCCGAGGAGGAGCTGACCGAATGAGCGGCTACGAGGCCCGGTTCGAGGTGTGGCGGGGCGACGCCGAGGGCGGTGGACTGGAGGACTTCCGTGTCGAGGTGAACGAGGGCGAGGTGGTCCTCGACATCATCCACCGCATCCAGGCCACCCAGGCCCCCGATCTCGCCGTGCGCTGGAACTGCAAGGCCGGCAAGTGCGGTTCGTGCTCGGCGGAGGTCAACGGGCGTCCGCGGCTGATGTGCATGACCCGCATGTCGGTCTTCGGCCGCGAGGAGACGGTCACCGTCACCCCGCTGCGGGCCTTCCCCGTCGTCCGGGACCTGGTGACGGACGTCGGCTTCAACTACGCGAAGGCCCGCGAGGTCCCGGCGTTCGTCCCGCCCGCCGGCCTGGGGCCGGGCGAGTACCGGATGATGCAGGAGGACGTGGACCGCTCGCAGGAGTTCCGCAAGTGCATCGAGTGCTTCCTGTGCCAGGACACCTGTCACGTCGTCCGCGACCACGAGGAGAACAAGCCGGCCTTCGCCGGTCCGCGCTTCCTCATGCGGGTCGCCGAGCTGGACATGCACCCGCTGGACGCGGCGCCGGAGACCGGCCTGGACCGGGGACGCACGGCCCAGGACGAGCACGGTCTCGGCTACTGCAACATCACCAAGTGCTGCACGGAGGTCTGCCCCGAGGGCATCCGGATCACGGACAACGCGCTGATCCCGTTGAAGGAGCGGGTCGTGGACCGCAAGTACGACCCGCTGGTGTGGCTCGGTTCGAAGATCAGGCGCCGGTCGTCCTGACCCGCGGCCGGGGCCGCGGCTAGCGGACCCAGCCCTCGCGGTACGCCGTCCAGTCCTCCTCCGTCGCGGCGAAGTCGATGTAAGCGGCGACACCGAAACGTTCGCGGTCGGCGTCCGTGCGGGACAGTCCCAGGCGGACCCCGCGGACGGCGGCGGAGACGGTCTCGGCGTGATTCCAGTGGCCGAAACGGTTCTCGTGGTAGAAGGGCAGGCCCATCAGCAGATGGGTGGTGGGCGGTGTGACCTCCAGGGCGAGGGAGGTCTGCTGGGCGACGTAGCCGCCGTACAGGCTCTCCAGGGGCTGCATGGTGTCGTACGACATGACGGCGATCTGGTCGACGCGGCGGGCGACCTGGCCGAAGAACTCCTGCGACCACCACTTGGGGTGCCCCGCGACCGTGCCCCAGAAGGAGTGGAAGCCCGGGAGCGGGTCGATCTGGTGGGCGGCCACCGAGAGCTGCGCGCCCTCGGTCCGGGTCACGGCGTGCAGGTCGTCCAGGAGGGACAGGTAGTTCCGGTCGCCGGAGTGGAGCGGCTCCAGGTCGAGGTGGACCCCGTCGTAGCCGACGTCCAGGACCTGGCGGGCCGAGCGTACGACCGCGGCCCGGGTGGCGGCCTTCTCCAGCCGCATGCCGTCGGGGCTCTCGGTGGCGAGGACGTCGCCCAGGAAGGCCTGGACGCGGACGCCGGGCATCTCCCGGTGCACCGCCTCGGTCAGCCAGCGCGCCCGCGGATACAGCGACTTGGGCAGCGTGCCGTCGTGCTCCATCGGGCCGGTGTGGACGTAGAGGTCGCGGATGCCGGTGGTCTTCAGGCTGCGGGCGAGCGCGGTGAGGTCCGTGTCGGTCTTGCGGCCGTCGACCCAGGCGTGGCCGAGCCAGATCGCGTCGCGGTTGCGGGTGTGGGTGCCGTCGGCGGGGTCGCCCATGTAGTTGACGCGGAGGGCGGCCTCGGCGGTGAGGAGGGGGATCAGCAGGACGAGGAGGACGGTGAGGGCGATGCGGCGGGTACGGCGGAGCCGCTTCTTCCTCCGTGGGGGCTGATCGGCGTCCGCGGCTGCCCGATCGGCTGCCGCTTCGGCTGCGGGACCGGCAACCGGCTCAGCTGACGGACCGGCCTTCGGGTCGGCTGTCGGCTCGGCCTTCGGTTCAGGTGCCGGGTCGGCTGTCGGCTCGGCCTTCGGTTCAGGTGCCGGGTCGGCTGTCGGCTCGGCCTTCCGCTCGGTGTCTCTGCGGTCCGTGTCCTCCACGGTGTCCCCTCCCTGTGGCCGTCCCCGGTCGCGGTGGCCTGTTCCGGCGCATACGCTCCGAGCGTGTTGCCACCGGGGACGACTCGAACCGGTGTTCCGGTTGCGGTCAGGGGTGTGTCGTGATGATCTCCGCCGACCTGGTGCCGCCCCTGGTCACGGCCGGGGCGGCGCTGCTGCTCGCCGGATACGGCAGGATGCGCCGCATCCGGCGGGCCCGCACCCGTACGACGCCGGGGCGGGTCAGAAGAGGCTCAGCAGGGCCTCCGCCGGGTCGGTCAGCTGGGTCTCGTCGCCCGGCAGGGGCAGCTCGAACCACACCGTCTTCCCGCGCGGCGTACGGCGTGAGCCCCAGGCCGCGCTGAGCAGGCCGACCAGTTGCAGACCGCGGCCGCCCTCGTCGGTGTCGCGGGCGCGGCGCCGGCGTGGCTGGACCAGGCCGGAGTCCCAGACCTCGCAGACCAGGGTGCGGTCGAGCAGGAGGCGGAGCCTGATCTCGCCCTCGCCGTACCGCAGCGCGTTGGTGACCAGCTCGCTCACCAGCAGCTCGGTGGTGTCGACCAGGTCTTCCATGTCCCAGCTGAGCAGTTGCGCGCGGGCGTACTCGCGGGCCCGGCCGACGCTGCGCGGCTCGCGCGGCAGGGTCCAGTCGCCGACGGACTCGGCGGGCAGTCCCTGGACTCGGGCCATCAG
Source organism: Streptomyces sp. NPDC032940 (assembly GCF_040636935.1). Classification (NCBI taxonomy): domain Bacteria; kingdom Bacillati; phylum Actinomycetota; class Actinomycetes; order Kitasatosporales; family Streptomycetaceae; genus Streptomyces; species Streptomyces sp. NPDC032940. Next base: position 108,364 of record NZ_JBEZVJ010000001.1, read on the forward strand.
CAGGGCGATGTCGTCCTCGCCGTGGTGGCTGCCGAGGGTGTCGAGAACCTGGTCGCACACGTCCTCGAGGGGACGGGCGGGATCGGTGAGCGCGCCGACGAAGGCCTGGAGGCCCTCGTCCAGCGGGTGGTCGCGGCTTTCGACCAGTCCATCCGTGTAGAGCGCGAGCAGGGCGCCCTCAGGCAGTTCGACCTCCACCTCCTCGAAGGGCTCGCCGCCGACGCCGAGCGGCAGGCCCGGCGGCACGTCCAGCATCAGCGCGCTCTCGCCGGGCTCGACCAGGACGGGCGGCAGGTGGCCGGCGTTGGCGAAGGTGCAGCGCCGGGTCACCGAGTCATAGACGGCGTAGACGCAGGTCGCGAGGTAGACCTCGGACAGGTCGGCCTCGCGGGGCCGCCGCGCGGCCCGCGTCGCCTGCTGCACGCCTCCTGGGGCGCCCAGGCCGCGGGCGATCTCGTCCAGGTGGGAGAGCACCTCGGCCGGTTCGAGGTCGAGTTGTGCCAGCGTCCGTACGGCGGTGCGCAGTTCGCCCATCGCGACGGCGGCGCGCAGGCCGCGGCCCATGACGTCGCCGACGACCAGGGCGGTTCGGTGGCCGGGGAGTTCGATGACGTCGAACCAGTCGCCGCCGACCTCGCTGGGCCGGCCGGTGGCCGCGCTGCCGGGGAGATAGCGGCAGGCGATGTCGAGTCCGGAGGCCTCGGGGTCGCCGGGCGGCAGCAGGGAGCGCTGGAGGATCAGCGCGCGTTCGTGCTCGCGCCGGTAGAGGCGGGCGTTGTCGATGCAGACGGCGGCCCGCGCCGCCAGTTCGACGGCGAGACCGCGGTCGCGGTCCCCGAACGGTTCGCTGCCCTTGGTGCGGGCGAACTGCGCGAGTCCCACGACGGTGTCGTGGGCGACCATGGGGACGGCGAGCGTGGACTGCACGAGACCGCCGTCCTCGGCGGGCACGGTGCGCGGGCGTGCCGTGCGCAGGGCGTCCGCGCAGGGCGAGTTGAACGGATAGTGGTGGACGGCGCCGAGCTTGACCCGTTCGCCGCCGTCGTGGAAGGGCGCGTCGGAGACGGCGCTGGAGAAGGCCACGCGGCGCAGTTCGGCGCTGCCGTCGGCGAGGCCGGGCGGGGTTTCGTCGCCGGCCAGCAGGCCCTGGTAGAGGTCGACGGTGGCCAGGTCGCAGAATCCGGGCACGACGACGTCGAGGAGTTCGCGGGCGGTGGTCTCCAGGTCGAGGGAGTTGCCGATGCGGGCGCCGGCGTCGTTGAGGAGGGCGAGGTTGCGCCGGGCGGCGGCGGCCTCGCGGGCGGCGGCGCGGCGGGCGGTGATGTCGGTGCCGAGCCAGGCGACGCCGATGGGCCGGCCCGAACCGCTGTGCACCCGGTAGAGGTTGACGGACCAGTGGCGGCGCTCGTCGGACCCGGGCACGAAGCCCGTGACGTGCATGTCGGTGATGGACTCGCCGGTCTCCAGCACCCGGCGCAGGGTGGCGGAGACCCGGTCGGCCTCGGCGCGCGACAGATAGTCGTGGACGCCCTTGCCGCGGTGGGTGTCGGGCGTGCCGCCGAAGACGGAGGCGAACCGCTGGTTGGCGCGGCGCACCCGCAGTTCGGGGTCGATCAGCAGGAAGCCGAACGGAGACTGGCCGAAAATGGCCTGCGAGGCGGCGAGGTCGGTCTCGATGGTGCGCAGGGTGCGGACGTCGACGACGATGCAGACGGCGGCCTTCTCGCCGTCCTCCGTGCGCGTCGGCATGACGTACACCTCGGCGAGGCCGCGCGGCCCGCGGCGCTCGCGTCCGCCGTCCTCGGTGCGCACGGCCGGTGCGCGGAAGGGGACCACGCCGGTCCACTCGCGTCCGTCGAGGATCTCCGCCATCTTGCGCTGGCCCCGGGCCCGCAGGTCGGGGTCGATGAACGTCTCGATGGGGTCGGTGCCGACGGCCTGTTCGGCGGGGATGCCGAGGAGTTGCTCGGCGCGCAGGCTCCACTGGTCGACGAGGCCGTCGGGGCCGATGGAGAAGGACGCGACCTTGATGTAGTCGTACATGGAGCCGGGCGGGCTGCTCTGCCACACCGCGTCACCGGACGAGCCGCCGGACGGGCCGCCGCCGTGACCGGTGCCCGTCGCGGCCCGGGCCGCGCCCGTGGCACCCGCGGCGCCGGCCCCGGCACGGTCCGACGGACCCTCGGACTCCGTGGCCCTCGCTGGTATCTCGCTCACGCGAACCGTCCCCTCCAGCTCACCGCACCCGGCACCGGTCACCGGGAGCGGCTGCCCGCAGTATCCAGCACTACGGCGCCGCACAACACGGTGTTCACGATCACAGCACGGTCCCGATGCTTTTCGGTCCGGACCGTGACAACACTTCCAGTCTTCTAACCAGCGGACACGGCATCGAATCACGTACGCCGACAACTGCCACTGGCCTGAACCGGTCGGCGGTCGGGACGCTACCGGATGCGGGGGCGTCCCGGCGCGGCCGCCGGTCCCTCATCGGGGCACCGCGAGTTCGAACCAGACCGTCTTGCCGTTCCCGCCGGGCCGGGTACCCCAGCGGCGGGCGGAGGAGGCCACCAGCTGGAGCCCTCGGCCGTCCTCGTCCTCGGGGCGGGCGGCACGCCGGCGGGGCGGGTCCGGGATCGGGTCGGAGACCTCCACGAGCAGGACGCCGTCAAGGCCTTCGGGCCCGTCGGGGCGGAGGACGAGACGGACCCCGATAGGGCCGGTCGCGTGCCGCAGGGCGTTGGTGACCAGCTCGCTGACCAGCAGGGTCGTGATGTCGTCGACGCTGTCGAGATTCCATGCGCGCAGCCGGTCGCGCACGAGGGAGCGCGCGGTCCGCACGGAGCCCGGCTCTCCCGGGAAGACCCATTCGACTTCGGCGCAGTCGTCTTCGGGGTCGGTCACGCCGATCACTTCCCAGGCCGGCAACCCCACTCTGTCCGGTTTCGTGGGATTAATCGACTTATACCCGTTATCAGGGTTCCGGTACCGTCCGTGAGGACACCGGTGGCCTCGCAGGCGCGTTGAAGCACCGGCGGCGTGCGGGTCACCGGCGCCTGCTCCTTCACGCGCCCGGCGCGCCCTTCGCCTCCGGCGCCAGGTGCGCGAGCGCCCGCTCGACGGCCGGTACGTCCTGGTCGAGCCAGGGCACGTCCCAGATCTCGGCGGGGGCCAGCCAGCGCAGGGTGTCGTGGTCCTCGAGGGGTTCGGGAGCGGCGGAGCCGGGCAGCAGGCGGGCGGTCCACACCTGGAGGACGTAAGGGGGTCTGAGCGGCCACTGGCCCGGGACGCGCTCGCCCGCCTCGGCGGACACGCCGAGTTCCTCGCGCAGCTCGCGCACGAGGGCCGCCTCGGGCGTCTCGCCCGCTTCGACCTTGCCGCCGGGCAGTTCCCACCGTCCGGCCAGCTCGGCCGGTGCGCTGCGCCGCGCGGCGAGCAGGCGCCCGCCGTCGAGCAGCGCGGCGCCCACCACGATCCGTTCCGTCATACAGGGGAGCCTAGTTGTCCGGCGGGGTGAGTTTCTCGACCCAGTAGAGCTGTTTGTGGCCGCGGCCGTCGAGCGTGTCCGCGATCTCCTGCGCCTCGGCCCGGGTCGCGTACCGGCCCACGCGGTAGCGATTGCCGTTGTCGTCCTGGCGGAAGACCAGCCAGGGAAGAGTGACCGTGCTGTCGTTCATCGCGCCCCTCCGCTTCCCACCCGCGGCACCCCGCACGCCCCGCACGTCGAGGAAACCGCAATCCGCATATGCCCGAGCCTACGCCTAACCTTTACGCAGCGAATACGGCTTTTCACAAAGAGGTACGCAACCAGCCAGAACGCAGGGGGCGCACGATGCCGGATGCGCCGTCGCGCGACACCGGTGCTTCCGGTCCCGGGAGTATCCGGCGCGGCGGAGGCGACCTGCGGGAACGACGAGAGCGTCACCGTGCGGGGTGGTGGCGCGGGGTGCGGGGCACGGTGCGGACGCGGGCGAGGGGGCGCGAGAGGCGCACGGAGGCGTGCGCCATCTCACAGGGCGGCGTGTCCGGTCGACGGCGGACGGGGCCCGGCTCGGTGGGCGGGGGCCCTGTTCGAGGGGCGGGTGGCCGTACCCGGGTGCCCCAGGCCCTACTTGACGGGCAGGTGGTACGCCACCCGGTACCGGTCGGCCGGGACGACCACGTCGGCCGTCTCGACCGCGCGGCCCGATGCGTAGAAGGTGCGCTGGACGACCAGCACCACGTGTCCGGGGACGCCGCCCAGGGCGAGCAGCTCCTCGGCGAGGCCGGGGCGGGCGCCGACCTCCTCGGTGACGTTGTCCACGACGACGTCGATGGCGGCCATCCGCTCGACGACGCCCATGCCGCCCAAGGGACCCTCCTCGGGCAGCATCACGGGCGTGCGGCCGGTGAGGTCGAGCGGCTCCCAGGAGGTGGAGAGCATCATCGCCTCGCCACCCTCCCGGAAGACGTAACGCGTGCACATCACCCGGTCCCCGGCCTTGATCCCGAGCCGCTCGGCGACGGCGCCGCTCGCCTCGGTCTGTTCACTGCGGGACTCCCAGGTGCCGCGGGAGCCCGCGTCGGCCTGCTCCTGCCGGAACGGCGTGGCCCCGCCGGCCGGCCGGTACCCGGAGCGGGCGATGCGCCGGGGCACGGGCCGCTCGCGCACATAGGTGCCGGAACCCGAGCGACCCTCGACCAGCCCTTCGGCCATGAGCACCTTGCGCGCCTCCAGGGCGACGGTGTCCGAGACGCCGTACTCCTCGCGGATCCGGGCCTGGGAGGGGAGGCGGGTGTGCGGCGCCAGCAGGCCGTCGACGATCTTCTTGCGGAGATCACCCGCGACACGCAGGTACGCCGGCTGCTCACCGAATGTCACTGGCCGCTCCCATCAGGTTGTACAGACAGCAACAGCGTGGCAACCGTAGGTTGTACCAGGCAAGCGAAGGCCAGAGATTCACCCGAAGTGATGACGTGTGCCGTCGGAGGGCTTCACGCAGGCACTTTCTCCCCGCTGTGGACGCCCTCACACCTCCATGCCGGTGCCGTCTCCCCCGTCGCCGCCGTCCTCGACGTACTCCGGAGGCGACGTGGACAGCCCCAGGGCCTTGCGTGCGGTGACCGTCGAGTCGGCCTCGATGAGGTCGAAGGCCTTGTCGTAGTGCTCGTAGTAGGTGTCGACGTCGGTGGCCTTCGCCGCGAGGCCCCACTCCTTCTGGGCCTCGTCGAGGTCGGTGAGCAGGCCGGCGACCTCCTGCTCGGACTCGGCGGGCCAGCTGCGGCCGCGCAGCATCCCGGTCTCCCGGACCAGCGCCTCGGAGACCTGCCCGGCCCAGACCCCGTACGCCGGGAAGTCCTCCTCGACGGTCTCGGCCTCGGGCATCTCGTCCATGGCCCGGTTGAGGACGCCCTCCGCCGCGAGGTAGGCGTACTGGTGCGGGTCGAGCGTCATGGCGTCCTTGCGCAGCGAACCGGTCAGCGTGCCGCTCTCGTCCGTGTTGCCGAACAGGCAGGTGATCTCGCGGTCGCCCATGCGCCAGCTCTGCCGGGTCGGCGTCAGGTAGTAGACGTCGACGTCGGCGGGCAGGGCCCAACGGTCCATGGCGTAGGCGTCCTGGAGCGCGTAGCACCGGTCGTCGGCGGACCGGGTGATCTCGTCGTCGCCGGGGTAGGAGCCGCCGGGCAGGTCGAAGGCGGCGAAGACCTCGCCGTCGTGCTCCTGGTCGCAGGGCACGACGTCGACGTCGTAGGCGACCCCTTGCAGAGCCCCGTCGGGCGTGGTGAAGCACTGCCCCTCGGAGAGGGCGTACGCGGTGCCCTCGCCCCGGGCGGCATCCCGGAAGCCCTGCCAGAAGTCGGCGGCGGCGCCCGTGGAGAGCGAGACCACCCACAGGGCGAGTCCCACGGAGGAGAGCACGGAACCGGCCACGGCGAGCCCCTTGCCCCGCTCGCCCTTCCGCCGGATCTGGCGCAGGGCGATCAGGCCCAGCACGAGTCCGGCCGCCGGGACGAAACAGAGCAGGCCGAGGACGAGCGCGGCGATGGCCACGCCGTTGACGGGCGCCTGCCGCGGGAACGCCCCGTAGGGCCCGCCCCAGACCGGCTGGGGCTGCTGCGGGGCGTACTGCCCCTGGGAGAACGGCCCTTGGGGGTACGGCCCCTGGGGTCCGGGGGGCGGCGGTATGGACACGGGTGCCGTGCTCCTGATCCATGCGGCAGCGCGAGGGCTCCGCGGGGTGAGAGCGGCCGTCCGGAACGTTCGGCCGCGTGACTGACCGCATGGTAAGCGCGCGCGGGGCGGAGCCGGTACGCGAATACCGGCAGGCGGGAGGACCGGGGGGCCGCCCCTCCCGGCCCCGGCCCGTGTGCGGCTCAGTCGTCGAAGCCGGTGGCCCTGGTCTGCTTCTCCCAGGCCATGACGTCCGCCCGGACCTGGTCCAGGTGACCGAGGACCGCGCCGACCCCGTCGTCGCCGAGCGGCAGCCGCAGCGGAGTGTCGTCGGCGGCCAGGGCGGCGAGGACGAGCGCCGCCGCCTTGGCCGGGTCGCCGGGCTGGCTGCCGTCACCGCCGGTGACGAGCCCGCGGGTCTCACTCACCTTCGCGTAGACGCCGCTGTCGGCGCTGAGCCCGGCCGCGCCGCTCGCGAACAGGCCGGTGCGGAAGGCGCCCGGCTCCACGATCAGCACCTTGATGCCGAACTCCCGCACCTCGTCCGCGAGCCCCTCGCTCATGCCCTCCAGCGCGAACTTCGTCCCGCTGTAGGCCGAGAAGCCCGCGAAGGACATCTGGCCGCCCATACTGCTCATCTGCACGATCGCGCCCGAGCGCCGCTCGCGCATGTGCGGCAGCACGGCCCGCGTCAAGGCGGCCGGCCCGAAGACGTGCACGTCGAACAGGGCCCGCAGCTCGTCCTCGCCCGTCTCCTCGAAGGCGCCGACGTGGGTGCGGCCCGCGTTGTTGACCAGCACGTCGATCCGCCCGTGCCGCGCCACCACGTCCCCCACGGCGGCCTCCGCGGCGGCCGTGTCGGCGACGTCCAGGCGCAGGGCCTCCATCTGGTCGGGGTGCGCGGCCACCAGGTCGTCGAGCCCCTCGGGCCGCCGTGCCGCACCGACGACCACGTCACCCTCGGCGAGGGCCGCCTCGGCGATCGCCCGCCCGAAGCCGCTGCTCGCGCCCGTGATCAGCCACACCTTGTTCATTCCGGCTCGCTCCCTCGTCTTCCCGCTTCTTCATCGGCCGTCAACCACCCTGCCGGGAAAGGCGGTTGCCGGTCCAAGACCCACGGTGATAACCAACGGGCATGACGACGGACGTGCATGTGCGGGAGCTGCGGTACTTCGCGGCGGTGGCCGAGGAACTGCACTTCACCCGGGCGGCCGAGCGGCTGTACGTCTCCCAGCCGGCGCTGAGCAAGCAGATCCGGGCGCTGGAGAGGCGGTTGGGCGCCGAACTGTTCCGGCGCGAGCCGCGCGGCGTGACGCTGACCGACGCGGGCACCGCGCTGCTGCCGTACGCCCGGCGGATGCTGGCGGACTGGACCGAGGGCGCGGAGGCGGTGCGGGCGGCGCAGGCGGCCCGGCGCGGCACCCTGGTGGTCGGCATGAGCACCAGCCCCGGACGCGGCGGCCTGCTGCCGGCGATCCGCTCCCGCTTCACCGCGGCCCACCCCGAGGCGTCGCCCCGGCTGCGGCAGCTGGGCTGGCACGACCCGACGGCGGGCCTGGCCGACGGCACCGCCGACGTCGCCTTCGTGTGGCTGCCGCTGCCCGAGGCCGAGCGGTACGCCTGGACCGTGGTCGCCGAGGAGCCCCGTCTGGTCGCCCTCCCCGACACCCATCCGCTCGCGGCCCGCGCCGAGGTCGACTTCGCGGACCTGGCCGACGAGCCGTTCCTCGCCCTGCCGCCGGAGGCGGGCGTCCTGCGGGACTTCTGGCTGGCGCTGGACGAGCGGCGCGCCCTGGACGAACGGCGCGGACCGGCGGGCGCCGGCCGGGCGCCGCGCATCGGCGCGGAGATCGCCGGCACGGAGGAGACCTACGAGGCGCTCGTCGCCGGCCTCGGCGTCTGTCTCGTCGCCACCGGCAACGCCCCGCTGATCACCCTGGGCGGCGTCACCACCCGCCCGGTGCGCGGGCTGAGTCCCAGCCGCTACGCGCTCGCCTGGCGCCGTCAGGACGCGGGGCGCCCGCTGGTGCGGGGGTATGCGGAGGCGTGCCGTCAGGTGGCCGGACGGAAGCGCGGCACCCTCGCCCGCACCCCTACCGAGACCACTGCCGAGGGAGCCGCCTGATGGGACACCCGCCGGACCGCTGCCCCACCGTCGCGGAGGCCGCCGACGCCACGCGCCGGCTGGTCTCCCGGTTCCCCAGAACCGCCCGTCTGCGCCGGATCGGGACGTCCCGTCAGGGCCGCCCGCTCGAGATGCTGTCCGTCGGCCACGGACCGCGCCACGTGCTGGTGGTCGCCCGGCCGCACCCGGACGAGCCGGTCGGCGGCGCGACGGCGCTCGCGCTCGCGGAGCGGGTGGCGCGCGGGGACGTACCGTCCCCGGCGACCGACCCGGCCGTGGTCACCTGGGACGTCGTGCTGTGCCTGGACCCGGACGGCGCCGCGCTGAGCGAGGGGATCGAAGAGGCGACGGGCGGTCCCGCCCCCACCCTGGCGCGCTACTACCGCGCCGCGTTCCGCCCGGTCGCCGAGGAGCAGCCGGAATGGGCACCGATCGCCTCGCGGCAACTCCCGGAGAGCCAGGCGCTGTTCGACGTGATCGACGAGCACCGCCCCTTCCTGCAGTGCTCTCTGCACAACGTCGACGCCGGAGGCAGCTGGGTCCAGCTGACCCGCGGCCTGCCCGGCCTCGCCGCCCCCTTCCAAACCTCCGCCCACGAGGCCGGGATCCCGGTCCAGCACGGCACGTACGACGCCCTGTACTGGGAGAACCCCTGCCCCGGCGTGTACGTCCTGCCCCCGCCGGACAGCACCGCCCGGCTGGCGGCGGGGTCCGAGAACATCGGCCGGTCGACCTGGTGCGCCCCTCAGCGGTACGGCGGTGTCACGGCGATCGTGGAGGTGCCGATGTGGGCGACCGACCTGGCCGACGACCTCACCCCGCACCAGGGGGCCGCCGACGTGCTGCGCGGCCTGTCCGCGCTGGTGCGGGAGGACGGACGGCGGGTGACCGCCCTCCTCGGCAAGGCGCGGGGGTTCCTGCCGCCGGCCGGGGACAGCGCGCCCCTGCGCGTGCTGGAGTGGATGGCCGACGACCTCTACGACCTGGTCGCCGACTCCTGGGGGCCACTCGCCCGGCAGGCGGCCGAGGCGACCGGCCCCGGGGATCCGCGGCAGCTGACGGCGGCCCGGGTCGCCGCCCTGGACGTCGTGGCCCGCCGCCAGCCGCTGCGCGCGGCGGGGCTGCTGCTGCGCCTGCTGGACGAGGCGGCCGACCCCGCCGCCCCGGACCTGCACCGCGAGCTGGCGGGGCTCTTCACCACGTGGTGCGCGGAGTTCGAACGGGCCCTGCGGCTGCGTCCGGTGCCCGTACGGCGCCAGGTGGAGCACCAGGCCCGCACCGTCGTGGCGGCGGCCGAGGCCGCGCTGGCGGAGGCGGCCTGACGGGGTTCACGCGGGCCCGCGCGGTGTCACCCGGCCAGTGCCGCCTTGATGTCGGCCAGGACGCGCACGCCGGCTGACGATGCTGGAGATGGGCGACGACACCGCGAGCGCCCTCGGGGTGCCGCCGGAGCGCAGCCGTCTGGTGCTGCTGAGCGCGGGCACCGGCCTCGCCGCCATGGCGGTGGCCGCGGCGGCCCGATCCCGTTCCTGTCGCTGGCCGCACCGCAGTTGGCGCGCCGCCCGACCCGGACCCCCGGCCCCAACCTGCTGCCGGCCGCCTGGATGGGGCGCCCTGCTGGTCACCACGGCCGACCTGGTGACCCAGCGGGTGACCGGTTCGGCCCTGATGCCGTACGTCGCCTCACCCACTCCCTCAGTGTGTCAAACGAGTAGGAAAAGCGGCCCCGGCTCACCCCTCGCACCGCGCGCAGAAGGGACGAAGGGCCCGGCTCCGAAGAGCCGGACCCTCGCTTGCCTGGACGTCAGCCCTTACACGTTGAAACGGAACTCCACCACGTCCCCGTCCTGCATCACATACTCCTTGCCCTCCATGCGCGCCTTGCCCTTCGCGCGGGCCTCCGCCACCGAGCCCGTGGCGACCAGGTCCTCGAAGGAGATGACCTCGGCCTTGATGAAGCCCTTCTGGAAGTCGGTGTGGATGACTCCCGCGGCCTCGGGGGCCGTGGCGCCCTTCTTGATGGTCCAGGCGCGGGATTCCTTCGGGCCGGCCGTCAGGTAGGTCTGGAGGCCCAGGGTGCGGAAGCCGACGTGGGCGAGGGTGGCGAGGCCGGGCTCGTCCTGGCCGACGGACTGGAGGAGCTCCAGGGCCTCGTCCTCCTCCAGCTCGGCGAGGTCCGCCTCGAGCTTGGCGTTGAGGAAGATGGCCTCGGCCGGGGCGACCAGCGCGCGCTGCTCGTTCTTGAAGTCCTCGTCGGTCAGCTCCTCCTCGTCGACGTTGAAGACGTAGAGGAAGGGCTTGGTGGTGAGCAGGTGCAGGTCGTGCAGCAGCTCCTCGTTGCCGGAGCCCTGGACGATGCCCGCGGAGAACAGCGTGTCGCCCTTCTCCAGGATCTCCTTGGCCTCCTCGACGGCCTTGACCTTCGGGGCGACGTCCTTCTTGATGCGCGACTCCTTCTGGAGGCGCGGGAGGACCTTCTCGATGGTCTGGAGGTCGGCGAGGATCAGCTCGGTGTTGATCGTCTCGATGTCGTCCTTGGGCGAGACCTTGCCGTCGACGTGGACGACGTTCTCGTCCTTGAAGGCGCGGATGACCTGGCAGATCGCGTCGGACTCACGGATGTTCGCCAGGAACTTGTTGCCCAGGCCCTCGCCCTCGCTCGCGCCGCGCACGATGCCCGCGATGTCCACGAAGTCGACCGTCGCCGGGAGGATCTTCTCGGAGGAGAAGATCTCGGCCAGCTTCGTCAGGCGCGGGTCCGGGACGCCCACGACGCCGACGTTGGGCTCGATCGTGGCGAACGGGTAGTTGGCCGCGAGCACGTCGTTCTTGGTCAGGGCGTTGAACAGGGTCGACTTGCCGACATTCGGCAGACCGACGATTCCGATCGTGAGCGACACGTTGCGACTTCCCGTACGTGAGGATGCGGAGGGCGGGGCAGGCCAGACTGGGCCGATCCACCAGTCTACGGGGTGTCCGGTAACGGCCGTGCCGGGCGTCGAACGCTTGGCCACCCATCGCCCCACGGCGTGTCTGTCGGGCTATTCGGCACATTAACCGACCTAAGTTGGTCCAGTGGAGCAACACGGGACGCGACCTGCGCAGTACGGACCGCGACGAGGCCGGACGCCGTTGCCCCCGCAGGGGCGGGGTGCCGGCGGCGGGACGGCGAGACCGCCGGTCCGGCCCGGGGCGGGTGCGGGCGGCGCGCCGCGCCGGCCGCCGGCGGCCGGGTCCCGGCCCGGGGTCAGGGCACCGGCGCCGCTGCCGCTGCGGGTCCTGCGGCGGGTGCGCGCGACGCCCAATCCCCGGCTGACCGGGCTGGGCAGCGGTCTGTTCTGCGCGGCGGTGATGGTCGCGCTCGGGTTCCTCGACGAGCTGCTGGCCGGCGGGTCCCTGACGGTGTACGGCGTGCTGTTCCTGCCGGTGTGCGTGCTCACGGCGTGCTGGGTGCGCAGGGGCGACCTGGTGATCGCGCCCGTCGTCGCGCCGATCTCCTTCGCCGCGGGCCTGCTGACCGTCGCCGAGCGCGGGGACGGCGCCGGCGGGCGGCTGATGGGGCTGGTGACCGCCCTGGCCACCGAGGCCGGCTGGCTGTACGGCGGGACGCTCGCCGCCGGGGTCATCGTGCTCGTCCGTCGTGTCCGGCTGGTCCGCCGCCGGGCCGCCGCCGCCCGCAGCCGGCCCACCCCGTGACGGACGTGACGGACGTGACGGGCATGAGCGTGGGCGTGGGCGTGAGCGCGGGGCCCACCGTCGCGCCCTGACGGGCGACGAGCAGGGCACCCGGCATCCGCCGGGCCGGCGCCCCCGCACTCGTCCGCTCAGCCCGCCGCCCGCATCGCCGCCCCCACGATGCCCGCGTTGTTCTGCAGCTGCGCCGGGACGATCTCCGCCCGGATGCCCTCGAGGTAGGGCAGGAACTTGTGGGACTTGCGGCTGACCCCGCCGCCGATGATGAACAGCTCGGGCGAGAACAGCATCTCCACATGGGCGAGGTACTTCCGCACCCGGTGGGCCCACTGCTCCCACGACAGGTCGTGGTCGTCCTTGACCTTGCTGGAGGCCCGCTTCTCCGCGTCGTGGCCGTCCAGCTCCAGGTGGCCCAGCTCGCTGTTGGGGACCAGGACGCCTTCGGTGAAGACGGCGCTGCCGATGCCCGTGCCGAAGGTGAGCAGGACGACCGTGCCCCGCCGGCCGCGCCCGGCGCCGAAGTGCATCTCGGCCACGCCGGCCGCGTCCGCGTCGTTGACGACCGTGACGTCCAGTCCGCCGAGCCGCTCGCCGAACAGGGCGCGGGCGTCCGTGTCCACCCAGCTCTTGTCGACGTTGGCCGCCGTGCGGACCGTGGCGCCGCCGGTGACGACGCCGGGGAAGGTGAGCCCGACCGGGCCGGTCCAGCCGAAGTGGTCGACGACCTGCTTCACCCCGTCGGCCACCCCGTCCGGGGTCGCCGGGTGCGGGGTGAGCACCTTGCGGCGCTCCTGGGCCAGGTCACCCCTGTCGAGGTCCACAGGGGCGCCCTTGATCCCGGATCCGCCGATGTCCACGCCGAAGATCTGCATGGCTCCACGTTACGACGGGCCACCGACAGTCACGTGGACACGGGAACGGTGATCCCGCCGGTCGCGTCCCCGCCGTACCCTGCCGGTCACGCCTGCGTCGTACCGGAGCCGCCCCGCTCGGCCACCAGTGCGGCGGCCTCCTCGCGCAGGTCGCGGCGGAGCTCCTTGGGCAGCGAGAAGGTGATCGACTCCTCGGCGGCCTTGACGATCTCGACGTCCTCGAAGCCGCGCGACGCCAGCCACTCCAGGACCTGCTCGACCAGGATGTCGGGGACGGAGGCGCCGGAGGTGACGCCGACGGTGGTCACGCCCTCCAGCCAGGCCTCGTCGATCTCGTCGGCGAAGTCCACCAGGTAGGAGGCGCGCGCGCCGGCCTGCTTGGCGACCTCGACCAGGCGCTTGGAGTTGGAGGACTTGGTGGAGCCGACGACGATCACCAGGTCGGCCTGGGCGCCCATCTGCTTCACCGCCAGCTGGCGGTTCTGCGTGGCGTAGCAGATGTCGTCGCTCGGCGGGGAGACGAGCTGCGGGAACTTCTCCTTCAGCGCGTCGACGGTCTCCATCGTCTCGTCGACGGACAGCGTGGTCTGGGAGAGCCAGACCACCTTCGACGGGTCGCGGACCTCCACCTTGGCGACGTCCTCGGGGCCGTCGACGAGCTGGATGTGGTCGGGGGCCTCGCCGGAGGTGCCGATGACCTCCTCGTGGCCCTCGTGGCCGATCAGGAGGATGTCGTAGTCGTCGTTGGCGAAGCGGACGGCTTCCTTGTGCACCTTGGTGACGAGGGGGCAGGTGGCGTCGATGGTGGCGAGCTGCCCGCGCTCGGCCTCCTCGTGGACGACGGGGGCCACGCCGTGCGCGGAGAACATGACGATGTTCCCGGGCGGGACCTCGTCCGTCTGCTCGACGAAGACGGCGCCCTTCTTCTCGAGGGTCTGGACGACGTACTTGTTGTGGACGATCTCGTGCCGGACGTAGACGGGGGCCCCGTACTGCTCCAGGGCCTTCTCGACGGCGATCACGGCACGGTCCACACCCGCGCAGTAACCACGGGGGGCGGCGAGCAGGACACGGCGGCCAGGCGAAGCGGTCATGGCACCCATCGTAAGGCCGCGTTCGGCGGGTCAGAGATCGCGTGGGCGCGGCATCGCCGGAGACACTGACGGGGACGTCCCGAGGCACAGTCCGATGCACTGGCGGAGGCACGATGTCGGAGTCCGGTACGACGGCCCCCGCGGCCGGTGGGGAACACGAGCTGAGGCGCAGCCTGGGCTTCAGGGACCTGGTGGTCTACGGGCTGCTGTTCATCGCGCCCATGGCGCCGGTCGGCGTCTTCGGCACGCTGGACGCCAAGTCGCACGGTGCGGTGGCGCTCGTCTACGTCGTCGCCACGGTGGCGATGGCGTTCACCGCCTTCAGCTACGCCCAGATGGTGCGGGTGGTCCCCCAGGCGGGGTCGGTGTTCGCGTACGCGCGCGTGGGGCTCGGAGACGGGGCCGGTTTCATCGCCGGGTGGATGGCGATGCTGGACTACGTCCTCATCCCGGCGGTGGCGTACCTGTTCTCCGGCATCGCCATGGAGGCGCTGGTCCCGGAGGTGTCGCGGTGGGTGTGGACGGCGCTCGCGGTGGTCGTCACGACGGCGCTGAACCTGTGGGGCGTGCGGGCGGCGGCCCGGGTGGGCTTCCTGGTGCTGGCGATGGAGATCGTGGTGCTGCTGGTGTTCGTGGCGGCGGCGATCGTGGTCCTCGCGCAGGACGGGACGGAGCGGGACTGGCTGTCGCCGTTGTCCGGGGACGGGACGCAGGGGGCGTTCGCGCTGTCGGCGGTGGTCGGCGCGGTGTCGGTGGCGGTGCTGTCGTATCTGGGCTTCGACGCGATCGCGACGTTCGCGGAGGAGGTCACGGGCGGTTCGGAGAAGGTGGCCCGGGCGCTGTTGTTCTGTCTGGCGCTGGCGGGTGTGCTGTTCGTGGCGCAGACGTATCTGGTGGCGCTGCTCGAGCCGGTGACGTCGGCGCGGCTGGCGGCGGATCCGGGGCGGCAGGGGTCGGCGTTCTACGACGCGGTGGACGCGTCCGTGGGGACGTGGCTGCACGATCTGGTGGCGGTGAGCAAGGCGATCGGCGCGGCGTTCGCGGCGCTGGCCGGGCAGGCGGCGGCGGGGCGGCTGCTGTTCGCGATGGGCCGCGACCGGCGGCTGCCGGGGGCGCTGTCGCGCACGGACGCCGGGGTGCCGCGGGTGGCGCTGCTGGTCGCGGCCGTGATCACGATGGTGGCGGCGGTGTGGGCGGCACGGCGGGACGACGGTCTCGACCATCTGGTGTCGGTGGTCGACGTCGGCGCGCTGACCGCGTTCACGCTGCTGCACGCGAGCGTGGTGGGCTGGTTCGCCGTCCGGCGCCGCGGGGGTCCGGTGAGCTGGTGGCGCCATGTGCTGGTGCCGGTGCTCGGCGCGGCCATCACGGTGGCGGTGATCGTGGAGGCCTCGGGGACGGCGCAGGTGGTGGGGGCGGTCTGGCTGGTGATCGGGCTGGTGGTCCTTGCCGTGCAGGGGCCGCGGCGGGGTCCGGTCGGGGCGTGAGGCCCTCCGGAGCGTGGCCTTCCCGGCGGGCGCGGGGATGTGAGGCCCTGCGGGGCACCGCCCGCCCGGTGGGCGCGGGGGTGTGTCAGGGCGGGGAGCGTTGTCGTACCCGGCCGTTACGCTCGGGCGCATGGCTGCGAACACGTCACCCGAAGCTCCCCTGCCCGTCGGCGAGGTGTCACGGCTGATCGGGGGCTGGATCGACCGGCTCGGCGCGGTGTGGGTCGAGGGGCAGATCACGCAGCTGTCGCGGCGGCCGGGCGCGGGGGTGGTGTTCCTGACGCTGCGCGACCCGTCGTACGACATCTCCGTGAGCGTGACCTGCTACCGCCAGGTGTTCGACGCGGTGGCGGACGTGGTCGGCGAGGGTGCCCGCGTGGTCGTGCACGCGAAGCCGGAGTGGTACGCGCCGCGTGGGCAGTTGTCGTTGCGGGCGGCCGAGATCAAGCCGGTGGGGGTCGGCGAGCTGCTGGCGCGGCTGGAGCAGCTGAAGAAGTCCCTCGCGCGCGAGGGGCTGTTCGCGCCGGAGCGCAAGAAGCCGCTGCCCTTTCTGCCGCAGCTGATCGGCCTGGTCTGCGGGCGGGCCTCCGCGGCCGAGCGGGACGTGCTGGAGAACGCCCGGCACCGCTGGCCCGCCGTCCGCTTCGAGGTGCGCAACGTGCCCGTGCAGGGCGTGCACGCCGTGCCGCAGGTGGTGCAGGCGGTGAAGGAGCTGGACGCGAGGGACGACGTGGACGTCATCGTCGTCGCGCGCGGCGGGGGCAGCGTGGAGGACCTGCTGCCGTTCTCCGACGAGCAGCTGGTCCGGGCCGTCGCCGCCTGCCGTACGCCGGTCGTCTCGGCGATCGGGCACGAGCCGGACAGTCCGCTGCTGGACCTCGTCGCCGACCTGCGGGCCTCCACGCCGACCGACGCCGCGAAGAAGGTCGTGCCGGACGTCGGAGAGGAGTACGAGCGGGTTCGGCAGCTGCGGGACCGCGCGCGGCGGTGCGTGGCGGCGTTCGTCGACCGCGAGGAGCGGGGGCTGGCCCATGCGCTGGCCCGGCCGTCGATACAGGACCCGCACCGGATGATCGACGAGCGGGCCGAGCAGGTGGCGGCGCTGCTGGAGCGGGGCCGTCGCTCCCTGCGGCACCAGCTGGACCGGGCGGACTCCGAGCTGACGCACACGCACGCGCGCGTGGTGGCCCTCTCCCCGGCCGCGACCCTCGAGCGGGGGTACGCGGTGCTGCAGCGGGCCGACGGCCACGCGGTGCGGGACCCGGGCGAGGTGGAGCCGGGCGAGACGCTGCGCGCCCGCGTCTCCGAAGGCGATTTCTCCGTACGAGTCGACGCATAGGGTGGGTGGATGACCAGCGAGGTGGAGCAGCCGGAGGCCGTGTCCGAGGCGCTCGGGTACGAGCAGGCGCGGGACGAGCTGATCGAGGTCGTACGGCGGCTGGAGGCCGGTGGTACGTCACTGGAGGAGTCCCTCGCCCTGTGGGAGCGGGGCGAGGAGCTGGCGAAGGTGTGCCGGCGGTGGCTGGAGGGCGCCCGCGCCCGCCTGGACGCGGCGCTGGCCGAGGAGACCGGGGCGGAGGACGGGGACGCGGAGGCCTGATCCCTCGCTCCCCGGCTCCCGCTGATTCCCGTCCCCTACTTCTCGCCGGCCTCGGCGAGCGTGTGGGCGACGAGCGCGTTGGCGTGCCCGTGGCCCAGTCCGTGCTCGGTCTTGAGCCAGGCGACGAGTTCCATGTGCTTGGTCAGCGGCGAGGAGCGGATCAGTTCCTTCCACTCCGCGACGGGCCGGCCGTACTTCTTCTCGATCGACGGGAAGTAGGACGCGGGGCCCTTGACGGTGCTGGTCATGTCGGTGCGATCCCCTCGGTGCGCGCGAGCTGCGGTCTGTGCCCTGTAGGACAGCGCCCGACGGGCGAAGTGATCGCCCGTCGGGCGTGACCTGCGCCACTTTCGCGACCCTTGATCGGGTGAAGCGGATCACTCCGCCTCCTTATTTGTTGAAGCTTGAACTTCTTTCGCGTAGCGTCGTCCGCGTCAACGGCTTCCGTGCCGCACCGCGCGGGGGCGACGTACACACCGAGGAAGTCCACGCATGTCTCTCGTTCTTGACCCCGCCGCCCAGGACCTGCTGTTCCGCGAGGCCCGCACCGCCAACACCTTCACCGACGAGCCGGTGACCGACGAGCAGGTCCAGGCGATCTACGAGCTGGTCAAGTACGGCCCCACCGCCTTCAACCAGTCCCCGCTGCGCATCACGCTGGTCCGCTCCCCCGAGGCCCGTGAGCGTCTGGTCCAGCACATGGCCGAGGGCAACCGGCCCAAGACCGCCGCCGCCCCGCTGGTCGCGATCCTGTCCGCCGACAACGAGTTCCACGAGGAGCTGCCGCAGCTCTTCCCGCACTTCCCGCAGGCCAAGGACGCCTTCTTCAGCGAGCGCCCCGTGCGTGAGGGTGCCGCCTCGCTGAACGCCGCCCTCCAGGCCGCGTACTTCATCGTCGGCGTCCGTGCCGCCGGCCTCGCCGCCGGCCCGATGACCGGCCTCGACTTCGAGGGCGTGCGCAAGGAGTTCCTGGACGACGACCACACCCCGCTGATGGTCGTCAACATCGGCCGCCCGGGCCCGGACGCCTGGTTCCCGCGCTCCCCGCGCCTGTCGTACGAGCAGGTCGTCACCACCGTCTGAGGCGGCCGTCCGCGCTCCTGCGCGGTCACCCGCGACACGAAGGCCCCCGGCGCTGCGCCGGGGGCCTTCGTCACAGGCGGTGGGGAGCGGCGCTCAGCCCGTCTTCAGCGCCGCCGCCATGTCGGCGAGCTGCTCGAACGAGCCGGTGCCCGCCACGACGGTCGTCGCGCCCTTGGTGCCGTCCGTGTCCTGGACCACCAGGGCGTCGTACCGGCCACCCTCGTAGCGGGTCCACGTACGGCCGCCGATCTGCTCGGTGGCGTCGGTCTTCCGCCCGCCCTGGGTGGCCTCCTCTATGAAGGCGGCCGGCTTGCCCATGGACTGCTCGACCGCCACGTACTCGCCGTCGGGGGCGCGGAAGCCCAGGTGCCAGGCGTCGTGGTCGTCGCCGCGGAACCGGACGGAGGTCGGCTTCCAGTCCTGGGACAGCCCCTCGGGCGCCGCGACGGGGTACGACGCCGCGCGGCGCGCGGTGAGCAGCTCGACCCGGTAGTCGACCCGCCTGAGGTCGGGCTCACCGTCGTCGTCGTGCGGGATGAAGAGCCAGATCACCATGCCCACGAGCACGATGACCCCCAGGGAGAGGATCATGTCTCGGGCCGTCTTCTGCTTTTTCGTACCTGCCACGCCCCTATCGTCGCAGGTCCCCGATCCGCTCATCCGTGGGGTCCCCTGCTCATTTTGTCGGACTGACGATAGAGTGCGCCCATACCCTCATCCGGCCGTCGTCGTATCAGAAAGGTGCGCTCCGATGACCGAGCATCATCATCTGCCGTCCGAGTTGGACGTCCCCTCAGAGGCCCCCGACCGCAACCTCGCCCTGGAGCTCGTCCGGGTCACCGAGGCCGCGGCGATGGCCGCCGGCCGCTGGGTCGGGCGCGGTGACAAGAACGGCGCCGACGGTGCCGCGGTGCGCGCCATGCGCACCCTCGTCTCCACCGTCTCGATGAACGGCGTCGTCGTCATCGGCGAGGGCGAGAAGGACGAGGCCCCGATGCTCTTCAACGGAGAGCAGGTCGGGGACGGGACCGGCGCCGAGGTCGACATCGCCGTCGACCCGATCGACGGCACCACGCTGACCGCGAAGGGCATGACCAACGCGATCGCCGTGCTGGCCGCCGCCGAGCGCGGCTCCATGTTCGACCCGTCGGCCGTGTTCTACATGGACAAGCTGGTCACCGGCCCGGAGGCCGCCGACTTCGTCGACATCAACGCGCCCGTGTCCGTGAACATCCGCCGGGTGGCCAAGGCCAAGCGGCGCACCCCCGAGGACGTCACGGTCGTCATCCTCGACCGGCCCCGGCACCAGGACCTGATCAAGGAGGTCCGGGAGACCGGCGCCCGGATCAAGCTGATCTCCGACGGCGACGTGGCCGGCTCCATCCTGGCGCTGCGCGAGGGCACCGGCATCGACCTGCTGCTCGGCATCGGCGGCACGCCCGAGGGCATCATCTCGGCCTGCGCCGTGAAGTGCCTGGGCGGCACCATCCAGGGCAAGCTGTGGCCGAAGGACGACGAGGAGCGGCAGCGCGCGATCGACGCCGGGCACGACCTGGACCGGGTGCTGACCACCGACGACCTGGTCTCCGGGGACAACGTCTTCTTCGTCGCGACCGGCATCACCGACGGCGAGCTGCTGCGCGGCGTGCGCTACCGCTCCGAGACGGCCACGACCGACTCGATCGTGATGCGCTCCAAGTCGGGCACGGTGCGGCGGATCGACTCGGAGCACCGGCTGAGCAAGCTGCGTGCCTACAGCGCGATCGACTTCGACCGGGCGAAGTGACGCCGTCGGGTTCGCGGGGCGCCTTCCGGAGCGGGGGGTGCTGTCGCGTGGCGGGTGCGGGCGCGTCGTGGCTTGTCGCGCAGTTCCGCGCACCGCTGGCGGCGTGACCCGTCCCGGCATGAGTAGGGGCACCCTCTGTGCGGAGAGGGTGCCCCTTCGTCGCGTCGGGGGTCAGCCGGCCGCGGCTATGCGGCCCGCTGCGGGGCGGGCCGTCTTCTTCAGCTCCAGGTCGCGGCGCCGGCGCCGGGCCAGGACCACTCGGCGCTCGGCGGCGGTGAGGCCGCCCCAGACGCCGTACGGCTCGGGCTGCAGGAGCGCGTGCTCGCGGCATTCGACCATGACCGGGCAGCGGGCGCACACGCGCTTGGCCGCCTCCTCGCGGGAGAGCCGGGCGGCGGTGGGTTCCTTGGAGGGTGCGAAGAACAGTCCGGCCTCGTCGCGCCGGCACACCGCCTCGGTGTGCCACGGAGCGTCTTGGTCCCTGTCCCGCACGGGCACCCGCTGGGCCGGAACGGCAGCTACCTGCAGGGACGAATGCGGCGGTTGCAGCACGGTCTACTCCTGACGACGGCTTCGCGAGCGAGAGACGATGCGTCAGGCTTACCCGCTGTGCGCGCGCCTATGCACTGGGTTCCGTACCGCCACGGGCGCCGCGCTACACGTGCTTGCGCAAACCCTTCTCGACCTTGCGCTGCACCCGGTCGAGGATGTCCGCGACGAGCTTGCCCCTCTTCGGGCGCGCCTCGACGCTGCCCAGCACGGCCCAGCCGTCCACATAGATGACGGGGGCGTCGGCCTCGGCGGAGTCGAGGGTGTCCACCTCGAAGCTGCCGAGCACGCCGCCGCCCGCGCCGCGCAGCGACACGTTCTCCGGGACCCTGACCTCGACGCTGCCGAAGACCGCGAACGCCTTGATCACGACCTGCTGGTGCTCGAAGAGCGCCTCGCTGAGGTCGATCTCGACGCTCCCGAAGACCGCGTACGCGTGGATACGGCGGCTCGCGCGCCGACGGCCCCTGCGGACGGCGCTGCTGAACACCGCCACCACGTTCTCCTCGGGGTCGGCCGGGATCGCGCCGAGGGTGGGGCGGTCGGGTGCCGGGGCGGCGGTGCCGCTCCGGCCCCCGTGCGCGGCGGGCAGGTCGCGCACGAACACGTCCAGCTCGCCGACCGTCTTGGCGGCCAGCACGCCTTCCACGCGCTCGGCGTGCTCCTCGGCGGTCAGCCGTCCCTCGGCGAGCGCCTCGCGCAGCATGTCGGCGATGCGGTCGCGGTCGGCGTCCGAGGCGCGCAACTCGGTGACGTGCGGCGCCGGGTCCGCGGGCGGCTGTCGGTCGTGCTTCTGAAGGTCCACGTCAGGCAGCGTACCGAAACGCGATAGATCGCGACCAGGGGTGGGGACGACCTTGTCGCGCTCCGCCGTCTGCTCACGTGCCCCGCCTCTACTGAGCCTTACCTCACAAGCTCGCCGCGGACGACAGGTTTTACGCTGGTGGACGCTGCCAACGGAGGCCAGCCGTCGTTGCTGAGGAATCCAGCCGCGCGTGATGTCGAGTGAGGAATGGGCGAGATGCCTGAGTTCGCGTACACCGATCTGCTCCCCCAGGGCGAGGACACCACTCCGTACCGGCTGGTGACCGCGGAGGGCGTCTCCACCTTCGAGGCCGACGGGCGGACGTTCCTCAAGGTGGAGCCGGAGGCGCTGCGCAAGCTGGCCGAGGAGGCCATCCACGACATCCAGCACTACCTGCGCCCGGCCCACCTGGCGCAGCTGCGCCGCATCATCGACGACCCCGAGGCGTCGGGCAACGACAAGTTCGTCGCCCTGGACCTGCTGAAGAACGCGAACATCGCGGCGGCGGGCGTGCTGCCGATGTGCCAGGACACCGGCACGGCGATCGTGATGGGCAAGCGCGGCCAGAACGTGCTGACGGCGGGCGGCGACGAGGAGGCCCTGAGCCGGGGCATCTACGACGCCTACAAGAACCTGAACCTGCGCTACTCGCAGATGGCCCCGCTCACCATGTGGGAGGAGAAGAACACCGGCTCCAACCTCCCGGCCCAGATCGAGCTGTACGCGACCGACGGCGGCGCCTACAAGTTCCTGTTCATGGCGAAGGGCGGCGGCTCGGCCAACAAGTCGTTCCTGTACCAGGAGACCAAGGCCGTCCTGAACGAGTCCTCCATGATGAAGTTCCTGGAGGAGAAGATCCGCTCGCTGGGCACGGCCGCCTGCCCGCCGTACCACCTGGCGATCGTCGTCGGCGGCACCTCGGCCGAGTACGCGCTGAAGACCGCGAAGTACGCCTCCGCGCACTACCTGGACGAGATCCCGGCCGAGGGTTCGGCGCTCGGGCACGGCTTCCGGGACAAGGAGCTGGAGGAGAAGGTCTTCGAGCTGACGCAGAAGATCGGCATCGGCGCGCAGTTCGGCGGCAAGTACTTCTGCCACGACGTGCGCGTGGTGCGGCTGCCCCGGCACGGCGCGTCCTGCCCGGTCGCGATCGCCGTGTCCTGCTCCGCCGACCGGCAGGCGGTCGCGAAGATCACCGCCGAGGGCGTCTTCCTGGAGCAGCTGGAGACCGACCCGGCGCGCTTCCTGCCGGAGACGACGGACGAGCACCTCGACGCCGACGGTGACGTCGTCAAGGTCGACCTCAACCAGCCCATGGACGACATCCTGGCCGAGCTGACGAAGCACCCGGTCAAGACCCGGCTGTCGCTGACCGGCCCGCTGGTCGTGGCGCGCGACATCGCGCACGCCAAGATCAAGGAGCGGCTGGACGCGGGCGAGGAGATGCCGCAGTACCTGAAGGACCACCCGGTGTACTACGCGGGTCCCGCGAAGACGCCGGAGGGGTACGCGTCCGGGTCCTTCGGACCGACCACCGCCGGGCGCATGGACTCCTACGTGGAGCAGTTCCAGGCGGCGGGCGGCTCCAAGGTGATGCTGGCGAAGGGCAACCGCAGCAAGCAGGTCACGGACGCGTGCGACGCGCACGGCGGCTTCTACCTCGGCTCGATCGGCGGCCCGGCGGCCCGGCTCGCGCAGGACTGCATCAAGAAGGTCGAGGTCGTCGAGTACGAGGAGCTCGGCATGGAGGCGGTCTGGAAGATCGAGGTCGAGGACTTCCCGGCGTTCATCGTGGTGGACGACAAGGGCAACGACTTCTTCCAGGACCCGGCGCCCGCGCCGACGTTCACGACGATTCCGGTGCGGGGGCCGGGGCTGGCGTAGCCCGCACCGCTCCTCGGCCGGCGAAAGGCCGGTCCGGACGCGTCCGGGCCGGCCTTTCCCCTCTCCTCACTTGTCCGGATAACGAACACACGGTTCTTCTTTCGGACAACCTTCCGTCCCGGGCGTCCGTTCCATTGACTGCCCCGGCTCCCGCTGTGAGTCTTTCGCCGCTCCGACATGTACACGCCATGCGTACATGACCTGCGTGGCCACCCCTCAGCCACTTCTGGAGGACCGAAGGTGAAACGAAGATTCGCCGTGGCGAGCCTGTCCCTCGCCGTCGTGCTCGGCCTCGGCACACTCCCCGCCGTCGCCGCCGGCTCCGCGCCCGCCGCCGTCCAGCCGCCCGACATCGACGTGACGAAGGTGAAGGCGCACCTGACCGAGCTGAACTCCATAGCCGGACGCAACGGCGGCACCCGCCGCTCGACCGGCCAGGGATACCGCGACTCCGTCGCCTACGTGAAGGGCAAGCTGCAGGCGGCCGGTTACACCGTCACCGAGCAGCCGTGCACCTCCGGTTGCAGCAGCGGCGCCGGGCCCAACCTGATCGCCGAGTGGCCGCACGGCGACGCGGGCGACGTGTCCATGTTCGGCGCCCACCTCGACAGCGTCTCGGCGGGCCCCGGCATGAACGACAACGGCTCGGGCTCGGCCGCCCTCCTGGAGAACGCCCTGACCCTGGCACAGCAGAACCCGACGATGAAGGGCCGGGTCCGCTTCGCCTGGTGGACCGACGAGGAACAGGGACTCAACGGCTCCGACTTCTACGTCCGCTCGCTCTCCTCGGCGCAGCGGTCCGCGATCACGGCGTACTACAACTTCGACATGGTCGCCTCCACCAACGGCGGCTACTTCATCAACCACGTCACCTCGGCCGCCGCCGCGCCGATGAAGGCGTACTGGGACTCGCTGGGCCTGCAGCCCGAGGAGAACACCGAGGGCGCCGGGCGCAGCGACGACTACTCGTTCGAGCAGTACGGCATCCCGACCTCCGGCTACGCGATGGGCGCCAGTGCCCGCAAGACGTCCGCGCAGGCCGCCAAGTGGGGCGGCACCGCCGGGTCCTCGTACGACCCGTGCTACCACCGGTCGTGCGACAACCTCGACAACATCAACACCACCGGCCTGGACCGTGCGTCGGACGGGATCGCGCACACCATCTGGCAGCGCGCCGTGGACACCGGCGGCGGGGACGGCGGCTGCGACACCGACCCCGTCGCCAACGGCGGTTTCGAGAACGGCAGCGCGCCGTGGACCGGGGACACCGGCACGATCGGCGCCCACTCGGGCCAGTCGGCGCACTCCGGGACCCGCTTCTCGTGGCTCGCCGGTTACGGTTCCACGCACGCCGAGTCGGTCGGCCAGACGGTGACCGTGCCGGCCGGGTGCACCCGGCTGACGTTCTGGCTGCACATCGACACCGACGAGTCGGGGTCGACGGCGTACGACACCTTCAGGGTGAAGGCCGACGGCACCACGCTCGCCACCCTGTCCAACGCCGACGCCCAGAGCGGCTATGTGCAGCGCGCGGTCGACCTCGGCGCGTACGCCGGCCGGCAGGTGGTGCTGAGCTTCACCGGCAGCGAGGACGGCAGTCTGCAGACCAGCTTCGTCCTGGACGACGTGAGCCTGCGGGAAGGCTGACCCGCGGCGGCCGGCCCGTCCGTGGGCCGGCCGCCGAACCGTCTCCCGGCCACGCCGCGGACCCTGCACCCGTTCGGCCGGGTCCAGGAACATCCGTCCCGCCCCGCACGCTGTACCCGTCATGAGCGACTACCGCATCGAGCACGACTCCATGGGCGAGGTCCGCGTTCCCGCCCACGCCAAGTGGCGGGCGCAGACGCAGCGTGCCGTCGAGAACTTCCCCGTCTCCGGGCAGCGGATCGAGCGCGCCCACATCGAGGCGCTCGCGCGGATCAAGGGCGCCGCGGCCAAGGTCAACGCCGAGCTGGGGGTGCTCGACGAGGACGTCGCCGCGGCGATCCGGGCGGCGGCCGGTGAGGTGGCCGAGGGGAAGTGGGACGAGCACTTCCCCGTGGACGTGTTCCAGACGGGGTCGGGGACCTCGTCCAACATGAACACCAACGAGGTCATCGCCACCCTGGCGACCGAGCGGCTCGGCCGGGACGTGCACCCCAACGACCATGTCAACGCCTCCCAGTCGTCCAACGACGTCTTCCCGTCGTCGATCCACATCGCCGCCACCGCCGCCGTGAGCCGGGACCTGATCCCCGCGCTGGACCACCTCGCCGCCGCCCTGGAGCGCAAGGCCGCCGAGTTCGCCGACGTGGTGAAGTCCGGGCGTACGCATCTCATGGACGCCACGCCCGTCACCCTGGGCCAGGAGTTCGGCGGGTACGCGGCCCAGGTGCGGTACGGCGTCGAACGGCTCCGGGCGTCGCTGCCCCGGCTCGCCGAGCTGCCGCTGGGCGGCACCGCCGTCGGCACCGGGATCAACACCCCGCCCGGGTTCTCCGCCGCCGTCATCGAGGAGGTGGCCCGCGCGACCGGGCTGCCGCTGACCGAGGCGCGCGACCACTTCGAGGCGCAGGGCGCGCGGGACGGCGTCGTGGAGACCAGCGGGCAGCTGCGGACCATCGCGGTCGGGCTGACGAAGATCGCCAACGATCTGCGGTGGATGGCGTCCGGGCCGCGCACCGGGCTCGCGGAGATCTCGCTGCCCGACCTCCAGCCGGGGTCGTCGATCATGCCGGGCAAGGTGAACCCGGTGATCCCGGAGGCGGTGCTCATGGTCGCCGCCCAGGTCACCGGCAACGACGCGACCGTCGCCGCGGCCGGTGCGGCCGGCAACTTCGAGCTCAACGTGATGCTTCCGGTCATCGCCAAGAACGTGCTGGAGTCGGTGCGGCTGCTCGCCAACGTCTCGCGGCTGCTGGCCGACCGGACCGTCGACGGCATCGTCGCCCACCGCGACCGGGCCCGCGAGTACGCCGAGTCCTCGCCGTCCGTGGTCACGCCGCTCAACAAGTACATCGGGTACGAGGAGGCCGCCAAGGTCGCCAAGAAGGCGCTCGCGGAACGCAGGACGATCCGTCAGGTGGTGCTGGAGAACGGGTACGTCGAGCGCGGCGACCTCACCGAGGAGCAGCTGGACGAGGCCCTGGACGTGCTGCGGATGACCCGCCCCTGACCGGGCGCGCGCCGTGCACGCGGGCGCTCCTCGAGATCGCCCCCGCATCGGGTGGCCAGGGCACCTAATATCTGTCCATGGCAGACGGTGAAGCGGTGAGCGAGGCGGCACGGGCGGGCGGTCCGGCCGCCCCGGCGGGATTCTGGGCGCCCGGCAGTCAGATCCTGTGGCGCTACCGGGAGAACGCCGGCCGGCACTTCCACATCGCACGCCCCGTCACCGTCGTCCGCGACGACGCCGATCTGCTCGCCGTGTGGATGGCGCCCGGCACCGAGTGCGTGAAGCCGGTCCTCGCCGACGGCACCCCCGTGCACCTGGAGCCGCTGGCCTCGCGCTACACCAAGCCGCGCACCGTGCAGCGCGGCCGCTGGTTCGGCACCGGCGTACTGAAGCTGGCCCGGCCCGGCGACCCCTGGTCGGTGTGGCTGTTCTGGGACCCGGGCTGGCAGTTCAAGAACTGGTACGTGAACCTGGAGGAGCCGCTGACCCGTTGGGAGGGCGGCGTCGACTCCGAGGACCATTTCCTGGACATCACCGTGCAGCCGGACCGCAGCTGGCACTGGCGGGACGAGGACGAGTTCGCGCAGGCCCAGCGGGACCGGCTGGTGGACTCCGCTCTCGCCGAGCAGGTGCGCCGGGCGGGCCGCGCGGCCGTAGAGGTGATCCGGGCCTGGGGGCCGCCGTTCTCGGACGGCTGGGAGCAGTGGCGGCCCGATCCGTCCTGGCCGGTGCCGTCGCTGCCCGGCGACTGGGATCGCACCCCCGCGCACGTGTCCCCATGAGACCCTTGATGCGCCCCCGGGCAAGAAACGTAGGATCGTCCTCCGCAAGGACGCGCAGCGGCAACCGGCGGAGCGTGCACTGTGCTTGACCGATCGTCACCGAGGGGCGGCAGGACGTGAGCGAGGGGTACGAGGGCAATACCGGTACGGGTCGCCGACGGCCCTCCGGTGGCACAGAAACAGCCTCTGACCACGCGGGAATTCCGTTCCTCGGGCGCCTCTTCGGGGTATCGGGATTCCTGCGGGACGAACTGCACGCGCCGCGCGCAGTCCCGGACGGATGGATTCGACACGCGTGACGGAGCACCCGACCTCCTTCGAACGCCCACCGACGGGCGCCGACCCCGCGGACTCCCGCGGGGCGTTCCCGCGTGCGCCCGTGGCGCCACGGCCCCCCGAGGCCGCCTTACCGGCACAGGGGCGCGCCGGACAGACGCCGCCCGTCGCCGGCGCGGCCGCCTTCGAGCACTCCCAGCCGGGCGCGGAGCACTCCGCCGAGCCCGGCACCC
The DNA here is from genome assembly GCF_040636935.1 of Streptomyces sp. NPDC032940. Classification (NCBI taxonomy): domain Bacteria; kingdom Bacillati; phylum Actinomycetota; class Actinomycetes; order Kitasatosporales; family Streptomycetaceae; genus Streptomyces; species Streptomyces sp. NPDC032940. Next base: position 135,938 of record NZ_JBEZVJ010000001.1, read on the forward strand.
ATCGCCCGCGGCCCGCCGCCGAGGGCGTCCCGGTCCAGCCGGGCGGTGCCCAGACGGGGGCGGAGGCACCGGCGGGGCAGGGCGGCCGGGGCACGGTCCCCGAGCCGGACCGGCGTACCGGGCAGCCCACCGCGCCCGGACGGCCCACGCCGATGCGGCGGGACGGGGACCGGCTGCGGTTCGTCGGCGCCGCGACCCGGCGGATCGCCCGGGGCATGGACCTGGACGAGATCGTCATGGGGCTGTGCAGGGCCACCGTGCCGACCTTCGCGGACGCCATCCTCGTCTATCTCCGCGAGCCGCTGCCGGTCGGCGACGAGCGGCCCACCGGCCCGCTGGTGCTGCGGCTGCGCCGCACCGACCGGATACCGGCCGAGCGGGACACCGAGGGCGGTTTCCTGCCGGCCGCGCAGCCCGAGCCGTCCGAGCTGGAAGCGGTCGGCTCCGAGCTGTGCGAGGTGCGGCCCGGCAGCGCGCTGGCCGAGGTGCTGCGCGGGGTGCGCCCGGTCTTCACGGACACCGCGGCGGCCCGTGCCGCCCTGCCCGACCTGCTCGGTGACGGCGGCGAGTTCGCCGTGCCCGGCGGCCGGCGCGCGATCCTCGCACCACTGCGCGGCCGCCGCCGGGTGATCGGGGCGGCCCTGTTCCTGCGCGGCCCGGAGCGCATCCCCTTCGAGGGCGACGACCTGCTGGTCGCCGCCCAGCTCGCCACGCACAGCGCGCTGGGCATCGACAAGGCGGTGCTGTACGGGCGCGAGGCGTACATCGCCGACGAGCTCCAGCGCACGATGCTCCCGGAGAACCTGCCGCGCTGCACCGGCGTACGGCTGGCCTCCCGCTATCTCCCGGCCGCCGAGACGGCGCGGGTCGGCGGCGACTGGTACGACGCGATCCCGCTGCCCGGCAGCCGGGTCGCGCTGGTCGTCGGGGACGTCATGGGCCACTCGATGACGTCGGCGGCCATCATGGGCCAGCTGCGGACCACCGCGCAGACCCTGGCCGGGCTCGACCTGCCGCCGCAGGAGGTGCTGCACCACCTGGACGAGCAGGCCCAGCGCCTGGGCACCGACCGCATGGCGACCTGCCTGTACGCGGTGTACGACCCGGTCACACACCGGATCACCGTCGCCAACGCCGGCCATCCGCCGCCCGTGCTGCTGCACCTGGGCGGCCGGGCCGAGGTGCTGCGGGTCCCGGCGGGCGCCCCGATCGGCGTCGGCGGGGTGGACTTCGAGGCCGTGGAGCTGGACGCCCCGGCCGGTGCCACCCTGCTGCTCTACACGGACGGCCTGGTCGAGTCCCGGCTGCGGGACGTGTGGACCGGCATAGAGCAGCTGCGGGAGCGCCTCGCGGCGACCGCGCAGCTCACCGGGCCGGACCATCCACCGCCGCTGGAGGCGCTGTGCGACGAGGTGCTGGACATGCTCGGCCCGGGCGACCGGGACGACGACATCGCGCTGCTCGCCGCCCGCTTCGACGGCATCGCGCCCAGTGACGTGGCGTACTGGTGCCTGGAGCCGGAGGACGCGGCCCCTGGCAAGGCCCGGCGGCTGGCCCGGCGCGCCCTGTCCCGCTGGGGCCTGGAGGAGCTGACGGACTCGGTGGAGCTGCTGGTCAGCGAGGTCGTGACCAACGCCGTGCGGTACGCGACCAAGCCGGTCTCGCTGCGGCTGCTGCGCACCGACGTACTGCGCTGCGAGGTCGGCGACGACGTGCCGCAGCTGCCGCGGCTGCGGCAGGCGCGGGCCACGGACGAGGGCGGGCGCGGGCTGTACCTGGTGAACCGGCTGGCCCGGCGCTGGGGCGCGACCCGGCTGAGCACCGGCAAGGTGGTCTGGTTCGAGCTGAACCGGGGCTGAGCGGCACGGGGAAAGGGCGCCCGGTGACGTACACCGGGCGCCCTTTCACGTCCCCGCCGAAGGCCGAAGGCCGAACGTCCGGCGGGCTACTGCTCGCGCCGGTCGCTGTCCGGGAACAGCGGGTCGTCCGGCTCCGTGGACGGTCCGCCCGTCGACGGCTGGGTGGACGGGCTGTCGGACGGGGACGTCGACGGAGACTCCTCCGGCTCCTCCTCCGTCTCCTCCTCGGTCGGCTCCTGCGAGGTGGGCTCCTCGCTCGGCGTCTCCTCGGCGGTCTCCTCCTCCGAGGGCGACTCGGACGGCGACTCGCTGACCGTGGGCGAGGTGCTGGGCTCGACCTCGACGCCCTCCTTGGCCTCCAGGTCGAACTCCGTGACCTCGTCCATCACCCCGAAGGTGTACGCGGCCCAGATCTGCGCCGGGTAGGCGCCGCCGTTGATGCGGGGCTCGCCGAGCGCCTTGTACATCGGCACCTGGGCGGAGGTCTTGGAGTCCTCGCCGAACATGCCGACGGAGGTGACCAGCCCGGGGGTGAAGCCGGTGAACCAGGCCGACCGGTTGTAGTCGGACGTACCCGTCTTGCCGGCCACCTCCTGGCCCTCGCGCATCGGGTTCTCGCGCACGGACTTCCGGGCCGTGCCGTCGTCGACCACCCCGGTCAGCACGGACGTCACCGTGTCGGCGGCCTCGCGGCTGATGACCTGGTCGCCGATCGGGTCGGGGAACTCGACCTCGCGGGTGTTGTGCTCCACCGACTTCACGACGGCCGGGGTGACCTTCTTGCCGTGGTTGTCGAGGGTGGCGTAGACGCCGGCCATCTCCAGCGGGCTCGCGCCCATGCTGCCCAGGGTCTGCGCGGGGACGGGGTCCATGCCCTCGGTCTCCATGCCGAGCTTGCCGGCGACCTTCACGACCTCGGACATGCCGACGTCGACGCCCATCTGCGCGAAGACCGAGTTGACCGACTGGTTCATCGCCTCCTGGACGTCGATGTCGCCGTAGTCGTGGTGGTCCTCGTTCTCCGGGGCGAAGCCGACTTCCTTGCCGTCGTCCACCACGGGGCGCTCGCTGGTGCCGTCGTACATGGTGTTCGCCGTGATCGGCACGCCGTCCTGCGTCTCGGCGTCCTCGTCCACGGCGGCGGCGAGGATGACCGGCTTGAAGGTGGAGGCGGGCTGGTAGTCGTCGCGGGTGGCGTTGTTGCGGAAGTGCTTGACGTAGTCCACGCCGCCGTACATCGCCACGACCGCGCCCGTCTTCGGGTCCACGGAGACGGCGCCGGCCTGGATGTCGGCGTCGACGTCGCGCTTCTCGGGGTCCAGCTTGCTGGTGAGCTGCTCCTTGACGGCCTTCTCGAGCGCCGCCTGCTTCTTCTTGTCGACGTTGAGCGTGACGGTCCAGCCGCCGGCCTCGACCATCGCCTCGGCCTGCTTCATGTCCTCGGCGGTGCCGCCGGCGACGAGCTGCTTCTTGAGGGCGGTGTTGGCGGCCTCGACCAGGTATCCGGTCTGGCCCTCCATGCCGGGTGCGGGCTTGGGCTCCAGCGGGACCGGGAACTTCATGGCCCGGCGGTCGCTCGGGCTGAGCCACTTCTGCTCGACCATGTTGTCCAGGACGTAGTTCCAGCGCTCCTGGACGAGCTTCTTGCCGGTGTCGCTGGCGATCGCCCAGTCGTACTGGTTGGGCGCCTGGAGCAGCGCGGCGAGGTAGGCGCCCTGCTCGACCGTGAGGTCCTCGGCGTCGACGCGGTAGTAGGCCTGGGCGGCGGCCTGGATGCCGTAGGCGCCGCGGCCGTAGAAGCTGGTGTTGATGTACCCGGCGAGGATGTAGTCCTTGGGCTTCTCCCGGTCCAGTTTCAGGGAGATGACCAGCTCCTTGAGCTTGCGGGAGACGGTCTGGTCCTGCGTCAGGTAGTAGTTCTTGACGTACTGCTGGGTGATCGTCGAACCGCCCTGCGCGCCCTTGCCGGAGAGTGTGTTGAGCACACCGCGCGCGGTGCCCTTCAGGTCGACGCCGGAGTCCTTGTAGAAGGTCTTGTTCTCGGCGGCGACGAAGGTGTGCTGCACGTCCTTGGGGACCTTAGACAGGTCGACGATCTCGCGGTTGTAGCCCTTGCGGGCCATGATCGAGCCGTCGCTGTACTTGTAGACGTTGCCCTGCCGCTGGGCGTCGGCGTTGCCCTCGGGGATGTCGATCACCATGTAGAGCACGATGAAGGCGCCCATGCCGAGCAGGATCAGGCCGAAGAAGGTGCCGAGGATCTTCTTCCAGGTGAAGAGCCGGCGTATGAGGCTCCGGTCGGCCGTCGGCGACGAGCGGCGACGGCTCGGCGCCGCGCGGCGGCCACCGCGCTGGCGCGCTCTTCTCTCTTCCGCTCGTCCCATGGGTCCGATCCGCTCCGATTCGGTCGTGTGCGCTCACCCGTCGCACCGCTCAGGTCAGCTCAGAAAGCTAACACCGGGAGATATGGCAAACGGCCGCGGATCCGCCCTTGTGCGGACGTGAGAATCAGCACCCGTTCCATGGGAACCGACGTACGAACGGGGTTCAGGGTTGTCATGACTGGGAAAAGTGATATCACTTAGATAGGGTTCAGACATCACCGGTGCGTGCGAGCGCACCTCGCGAGAAACGGGGGACCACCCATGTCCGCACACGAGACACCGCAGGCCGGAGCCGATGTGCCGCAGATGCCGGCACCGCGGGTGCGGGAGACCCAGGCACCCAGCATCGGCGGCGGGCTCGCGCTGCTGCTGGGGCTGCTGGGGCTGCTCGTCGGCGCCGGGCTGATCGCGACCGCCACGGCGGTCTCGGCGACCGGGGCGAAGGCCGCACTGATCGTCGGGGGCATCGTGATCGCCCTGGCGGCGTTCCTGGCGATGTGCGGGCTGAACATGGTGGCGCCCGGTGAGGCCCGCGTGGTGCAGCTCTTCGGCCGGTACCGGGGCACGATCCGGCAGGACGGACTGCGCTGGGTCAACCCCTTCACCTCCCGCACCAAGATCTCGACGCGGGTGCGCAACCACGAGACGGCCGTCCTCAAGGTCAACGACGCCTACGGCAACCCGATCGAGCTGGCGGCGGTCGTGGTGTGGCGGGTGGAGGACACCGCGCAGGCCACCTTCGAGGTGGACGACTACATCGAGTTCGTCTCCACCCAGACCGAGGCGGCCGTGCGGCACATCGCCATCGAGTACCCCTACGACGCCCACGAGGAGGACGGCCTCTCGCTGCGCGGCAACGCCGAGGAGATCACCGAGAAGCTCGCCGTCGAGCTGCACGCGCGCGTGGAGGCGGCCGGCGTGCAGATCATCGAGTCCCGCTTCACGCACCTCGCGTACGCGCCGGAGATCGCCTCGGCGATGCTCCAGCGACAGCAGGCCGGCGCGGTGGTCGCGGCACGGCGGCAGATCGTGGACGGCGCGGTCGGCATGGTGGAGGCGGCGCTCGTGCGGATCAGCGAGCAGGGCATCGTGGAGCTGGACGACGAGCGGAAGGCGGCGATGGTGTCCAATCTGATGGTCGTGCTGTGCGGTGACCGCGCAGCCCAGCCGGTCCTGAACACGGGGACGCTCTACCAGTGACGGCTCCGTCCGAGGGCGAGGCCCCCAAGCGCCGGCCGCAGCAGCGCAAGCAGGTGCTGCTGCGGCTGGACCCGCAGGTGTACGAGGCGCTGGCGCGGTGGGCGGGCGACGAGCTGCGCTCGGCCAACGCGCAGATCGAGTTCCTGCTGCGCAGGGCGCTCGCCGAGGCGGGCCGCCTGCCCGGGGACACCGGGCCGCTGCCCCGCCGGGGACGCCCCCCGAGGGGCGGGCCGGACGCCGCGCCGCCACCGTGACCGGCCGCGCCGCCGCACCCCGCGGAGGCGCGGCCTCCGCCGTAGCGGAACCGTGACAAACGGCTCCGACCTGCGATCCCGTGCCCTGCGCCACCCTCTCTGCACACCGCGTATACATAGGGCGTATACACCATGTGTAGAGTGCGGGACATGTCCATCGGTCACACCCTCCTGGGGCTCCTGGAGTCCGGGCCGCGCCACGGTTACGACCTGAAGCGCGCCTTCGACGAGAAGTTCGGTCACGACCGGCCGCTGCACTACGGCCAGGTCTACTCGACGATGTCCCGCCTGCTGAAGAACGGCCTCGTCGTGGTCGACGGCATCGAGGCGGGCGGCGGTCCCGAGCGCAAGCGGTACGCGATCACCGACGCCGGGATCACCGACGTGCAGCAGTGGCTCGCCACGCCGGAGAAGCCCGAGCCGTATCTGCAGTCCACGCTGTACACCAAGGTCGTCCTCGCGCTGCTCACCCACCGCGACGCCGCCGACCTCCTCGACACCCAGCGCTCGGAGCACCTGCGCAGCATGCGCATCCTGACCGACCGCAAGCGCAAGGGCGACCTCGCCGACCAGCTGATCTGCGACCACGCCCTGTTCCACCTCGAGGCCGACCTGCGCTGGCTGGAGCTCACCGCCGCGCGCCTCGACAAGCTCCGTGAGGCGGTGGCCCGATGACCCATCCCGCAGGTTCCCTGCTCTCGGCCGAGAAGCTGACCAAGGCCTACGGCCCGACCCTGGCCCTCGACGGCGCCGAGTTCTCCATCCACCCCGGCGAGGTCGTCGCCGTGATGGGCCCGTCCGGCTCCGGCAAGTCGACGCTGCTGCACTGCCTCGCCGGCATCGTGCCGCCCGACTCGGGCACGATCACGTACGACGGGCGCGAGCTGTCCGCCATGACCGACGCCCAGCGCAGTGCGCTGCGCCGCTCGGAGTTCGGTTTCGTCTTCCAGTTCGGCCAGCTCGTGCCGGAGCTGACCTGCGTCGAGAACGTCGCCCTGCCGCTGCGCCTGAACGGCACCTCCCGCAAGGAGGCCGAGCGGACCGCGCTGAGCTGGATGGAGCGGCTGGAGGTCGACGGCCTGCGCAAGAAGCGGCCCGGTGAGGTCTCCGGCGGCCAGGGACAGCGGGTCGCGGTCGCGCGGTCGCTGGTCACGAGCCCGCGCGTGCTCTTCGCCGACGAGCCGACCGGCGCGCTGGACTCCCTCAACGGCGAACGCGTGATGGAACTGCTCACGGACGCCGCCCGCTCGACCAACGCCGCCGTCGTCCTCGTCACCCACGAGGCGCGGGTGGCCGCCTACTCCGACCGCGAGGTCGTCGTACGGGACGGGAAGTCCCGGGACATGGAGCGGGCCGTATGAACGCGCGCCGCTGGGCCGCGGACCTGGGGATGGGCTTCCGGTTCGCCTTCACCGGCGGGCGCGAGGGCTGGACCCGGGCCCTGCTGACGGCCGTCGGCGTCGGCCTCGGGGTGGCCCTGCTGCTGCTGACGACGGCGATCCCGAACGCGCTCGCCGTCCGGCACGAGCGGGAGGCCGCGCGCACCGACATCACGTTCACCGACGACCGGCCCGCCAAGGGCGACGACACCCTGATCGTCGCCAATGTCGACACGGACTTCCGCGAGGAGACCGTCCGGGGCCGCGCCCTGGACGTCGAGGGGCCCCGCGCCCCGCTGCCGCCGGGCGTCGACAGGTTCCCTGCGCCGGGCGAGATGGTGGTCTCCCCCGCGCTGAAGGAGCTGCTGGAGTCGGACTCCGGCAAGCTGCTGCGGGACCGGCTGCCGGAGCGGATCACCGGCACGATCGGGGAGAGCGGGCTGATCGGCTCGCAGGAGCTCGCCTTCTTCCGGGGCGCCGACGACCTCGCCCCGCACATCGACAGCGGCCGGATCGTCCGCATCGACCACTTCGGCGACCCCGATCCGGTGCCCGAGGACGCCGACCCGGTGCTCTTCCTGCTCGTCCTCGTCGTCTTCGTGGTGCTGCTGATGCCGGTGGCGGTCTTCATCGCCGCGGCCGTGCGGTTCGGCGGCGAGCGGCGTGACCGGCGGCTCGCGGCGCTGCGGCTGGTGGGTTCCGACAGCCGCATGACCCGGCGGATCGCCGCCGGCGAGGCGATGGCGGGCGCGGTGCTCGGACTCCTGTTCGGCGCCGGGTTCTTCCTGATCGGGCGTCAGCTGGCCGGTACGGCCGAGGTCTACGACATCAGCGTCTTCCCGAGCTACCTCGACCCCTCGCCCGTGCTGGCGCTGCTGGTGGCGGTGGCGGTGCCGGCCGCGGCCGTCCTGGTGACGCTGTTCGCGCTGCGCGGGGTGGTCATCGAGCCGCTCGGCGTGGTGCGCACGGCCAGGCCCGCGCGCCGGCGCCTGTGGTGGCGGCTGCTGCTGCCGGTGGCCGGTCTGGCGATGCTGTACCCGATGGTCGGCCAGGGCCGCGGCAACGGCGACTTCAACCAGTACCTGGTGACCGGCGGCGTCGTCCTGCTGCTGGTCGGCGTCACCGCGCTGCTGCCGTGGATCGTGGAGACGGTCGTCGCCCGGCTGGGCTCCGGCGGCGTCGCCTGGCAGCTCGCGGTGCGCCGGCTCCAGCTGAGCAGCGGCACGGCGGCCCGCATGGTCAACGGCATCGCGGTGGCAGTCGCCGGCGCGATCGCCCTGCAGATGCTCTTCTCGGGCGTGGACGACGACTACACCAAGAGCACCGGCAAGGACATCGCGCAGGCGCAGATGGAGGTGTCCCTGCCCGGTGCGGCCGGGGTGTCGGACGCCGCCCGGAAGTTCCGGGACACCCCTGGTGTCCGGGCCGTCTTCTCCTACTCCGAGGGCTACGTGGGCGACCGCCGCACGGACGCGGAGAACTCCACGACGGTGACCGTGGGCGACTGCGCCTCGCTGCGCGAGATGGCGACGCTGACCTCGTGCGCCGACGGCGACGTGTTCGCGGTGCGCGACGCCGAGTGGGACACCGGGGTCGACGTGATGACGCTGGCGAAGGCCGGGCGGACGCTGTACCTCGACCCGTCGTACGAGGGGAGCCCGAGGAGCCTGGAGATCCCCTGGAAGGTGCCGTCGGGCGTCAAGGAGGCGGCGCCGCGCAGGGGGCTGCTCGCGGGGATCGACCGGGGCGGCTTCCTGATCACGCCGAAGGCGCTGCCGGGCTCCCTCGCCCCGGCGCTGGACGGCCACGCCTATCTCCGGCTCGACGAGTCGGTGCCGGACGTGCACGATCGGGTGCGGAACACCGCCGCCGCCGTCGACCCGCTGGCGTACCCGATGGTCTGGACGGCCACCGAGCGCACCGACCGGTTCGAGGCCATCCGCACCGGGCTGTTCGTCGGCGCCGCGTGTGTGCTGGCGCTCATCGGCGCGAGCCTGCTGGTCTCGCAGCTGGAGCAGCTGCGCGAGCGCAGGAAGCTGCTGTCGTCCCTGGTCGCCTTCGGAACCCGGCGCCGCACGCTGAGCCTGTCGGTGCTGTGGCAGACCGCGATACCGATCGCGCTGGGCCTGGTGCTGGCCTCGGTGGTCGGCCTGACGCTGGGCACGGTGCTGCTGAAGATGACGGACACCCCGGTCAGCGTCGACTGGGCCGGCGTCCTCGCGATGACCGGCATCGGCGCCGGGGTCGTCCTGGTGGTGACCCTGGCCAGCCTGCCGCCGCTGCTGCGGCTGATGCGGCCGGAGGGTCTGCGCACGGAGTGATCCGCCCCGCCCCGGGCCCGGACGCGGCACGCACATCGTGCCCGTCCGGGCTCCCGTGCGTCCGGGGCCGCGTCGCGGGCAGCTTCAGCCGCGGACGGTGCGCACCGGCAGGTCCTCCATCGCCTCCCGCAGCGCCCCCGCCAGCTCCTCGTACTCGGCGGAGCGGGCCGCGCCCGTGCGCATGGCGAGGGCGACGCGGCGGGTGGGAGCCGGTTCGGCGAAGGAGCCGGTGAGGAGCTGGCTGGAACGCGAGGTCTCCACGCGGACCGCCGTGCGCGGCAGCAGCGTCACGCCGAGCCCGCCCGCCACCAGCTGCACCAGCGTCGCCAGGCCGGCCGCCGTGGTGGTCGCCGGGACGTCCGCACGGCCGGCCTCGCGGCAGATGTCGAGCGCCTGGTCGCGCAGGCAGTGCCCCTCGTCGAGCAGCAGCAGATGCAGCTCGCGCAGCACACCGCGCTCGATGCCCTCCCGGCCGCCGAGCCGGTGGTCGAGCGGGGTGACGAGCACGAAGTCCTCGTCGAAGAGCGGGAGTTCGGTGACGCCGGGCACTCCGAGCGGCACCGCGAGCAGCAGCAGGTCGAGGCGTCCGGAACCGAGGCCGTCCAGCAGGCTGGCCGTCTGCTCCTCGTGGACCTGGAGGTCGAGGTCGGGGTAGCGGTCGTGGACCAGTCGCAGCACCGTCGGCAGCAGGTACGGCGCCACGGTCGGGATGACGCCGAGCCGCAGCGCACCGGTGAACGGCGCCCGTACCGCCTCCGCCTCCTCCAGCAGCGCCCCGACCTCCGCGAGGACCGCCTTCGCGCGCACCGCGAGCCGCTCCCCCGCGGGCGAGAGCAGCACCTTGCGCGTCGTACGCTCCAGGAGGGTGACACCGAGTGTCTCCTCCAGGGCCGAGACGGCGCCGGAGAGCGCGGGCTGGCTCATGCCGATCGCGGCGGCGGCGTCGCGGAAATGCAGGTGCTCGGCGACCGCGGCGAAAGCCCGCAGCTGGGCGAGGCTGGGCTGCCTCTTCTTACCGGTCACTAATAGCCACCTCCGATCAACTCGACCGAGTGTAGCTATTTCACTAATCAATGCACTGTGTGCCAACATCAATAACGTCCAACCCATGGGAAACACTCGCAAAGCGGGTGTTTCTTCGCTGCAAGGAGAGCGCGTGCTCACTGTCGGTGACAAGTTCCCCGAGTTCGATCTGACCGCCTGCGTCTCGCTGGAGAAGGGCAAGGAGTTCCAGCAGATCAACCACAAGACCTACGAGGGTCAGTGGAAGGTCGTCTTCGCGTGGCCCAAGGACTTCACCTTCGTGTGCCCGACCGAGATCGCCGCCTTCGGCAAGCTGAACGACGAGTTCGCCGACCGTGACGCCCAGGTCCTCGGCTTCTCCGGCGACTCCGAGTTCGTCCACCACGCCTGGCGCAAGGACCACCCGGACCTGACCGACCTGCCGTTCCCGATGATGGCGGACTCCAAGCACGAGCTGATGCGCGACCTCGGCATCGAGGGCGAGGACGGCTTCGCCAAGCGCGCCGTGTTCATCGTGGACCAGAACAACGAGATCCAGTTCTCCATGGTGACCGCCGGCTCGGTCGGCCGTAACCCCAAGGAGGTCCTGCGGGTCCTCGACGCCCTGCAGACCGACGAGCTCTGCCCGTGCAACTGGAGCAAGGGCGACGAGACCCTGGACCCGGTCGCGCTGCTGGCCGGGGAGTGAGCTGACATGTCCCTCGACTCCCTGAAGTCCGCCATACCGGACTACGCCAAGGACCTGAAGCTCAACCTGGGCTCGGTCATCGGCAACTCCGACCTCCCGGCGCAGCAGCTGTGGGGCACCGTGCTGGCGACCGCGATCGCCTCGCGCTCCCCGATCGTGCTGCGCGAGCTGGAGCCGGAGGCGAAGGCGAACCTCTCGCCGGAGGCGTACACGGCCGCCAAGTCGGCCGCCGCCATCATGGCGATGAACAACGTCTTCTACCGCACCCGGCACCTGCTGTCGGACCACGAGTACGGCACCCTGCGCGCCGGTCTGCGGATGAACGTCATCGGCAACCCGGGCGTCGACAAGGTCGACTTCGAGCTGTGGTCCTTCGCGGTGTCCGCGATCAACGGCTGCGGCATGTGCCTGGACTCGCACGAGCAGGTGCTGCGCAAGGCCGGGATCGACCGCGAGGTCATCCAGGAGGCCTTCAAGATCGCCGCGGTGATCGAGGCCGTCGGCGCCACGCTGGACGCCGAGGCGGTTCTCGCCCAGTAGTCCCGCCGCGCCCGGCACGAAGGGCCCCGCTCACCGTCCCCGGTGGGCGGGGCCCTTCTGCGTCGCTACGCCGGGGGCGTGTCCGCCGGCGGCTCGGTCTCCACGGGGTCCGGGCGCGGTCCGGCCGCCGGGGACGCGTCCAGCGACGTCGCGCCGCGCGGCCTCGGCGCCTGCCGTACGGAGGCCTCGCGGGAGTAGGCCCGCAGATAGCCCACGACGGTGTTCGTCACCGCGACCAGCGGTACGGCGACCACCGCGCCGCCGATGCCGGCGATCATGCCGCCGGCGGCCACCGAGAGCACCACCGCGAGCGGGTGGACCCGCACCGCGCGCCCCAGGATGAACGGCTGCAGGATGTGGCCCTCGATCTGCTGCACGACCAGCACCACGGCGAGCGTCATGACCGCCGCGAACATGCCCTGCGTCACGAGCGCCACGACCACCGCGAGGGCGCCCGAGACCACGGCGCCGACGAGCGGGATGAAGGCGAACAGGAAGATGAACACGGCCAGCGGCACGGCCATCGGCACGTCGAGGAAGTAGATGCCGAGGCCGATGAAGATGGCGTCGATCAGCGCGACCACGACCGTGCCGCGTACGTACGCGGTCAGCGTCCGCCACGCGCGGGGGCCCGCTCCCGCGACACCCGGCCGGGCCGCGGCCGGCACCAGCTTCAGCGTCCACTGCCAGATGCGCTTGCCGTCGTAGAGCAGGAACAGCGTGGAGAAGGCGGCCAGCAGGATGCCGGTGAGCGCCTCGACGACGACCGTGACGCCCTCGAGTCCCGCGGAGGTTATCTGGTCGGTGTTGGCGCCGACCGCGTCGCGCAGGCTCTTCGCGATCTCGTTGATCTGCTTGTCGGTGACGTGGAAGGGGCTGTTCAGCAGCCAGTTCCGCAGTTCGTCGATGCCGTCCTGGACCTGGTCGGAGAGGTTGTCGATGTTCTCCATGACCTGCCAGGTGACGAACCAGCCGATCAGGCCCATCACCACGAAGCCGAGGATGGCGGTCAGCGCGGTGGCCGGTCCGCGGGGCACCCCGTGCCGCCGCAGCCAGGCCACCGAGGGCTGGAGCAGGGCCGTGATCAGCAGGGCGGCCACGAACGCCAGCACCACCAGCTGCACGGCGCTGATGACCTTCATCAGCACCCAGAGTGTGCCCGCGAGGACCAGCAGCCGCCAGCCGGCCTCCGCCGCGACCCGCACGCCCCAGGGCACCGCCTGCGCGGGGTCGGGGCGTTCCCTGACGAGGGCCTGGTACTCCACGGGTCCGTGCCCGGCGAGTACGTGGTCGGTGTCCGGCGAGGACACCGGGCCCGGGGCCTGTCCCGGAGCGACGCCGTCGTCCTCGAGGTCCTCGCGCTGCGCCTCGGCGCGACGCTGGTCCAACTGCCTGCTCATCCGGGTCAGTCCGGCACCCAGCCGGCCGAGCCACCCTGGCACTCGCGACATGATCCGTCCTCTTCCCCCGTCTGTCCCCACCACTCCCCCCTGGAGTCGTTCCGGTCCGACCGTACATGGCGGGAGCACGAAAGCCCCTCACCGTAGGACGGTGAGGGGCTGTGCGGGGTTGAGCGGCGGCCGGAGCCGGGTCCGCTCAGTACCAGTGGTTGTTCTGCCAGAACGCCCAGGCGTCGCACGGGCTGCCGTAGCGGCTGTCCATGTAGTTGAGGCCCCACTTGATCTGGGTGGCCGGGTTGGTCTGCCAGTCGGCGCCCGCCGAGGCGTACTTGCCCGCCGGAAGGGCCTGGAAGAGGCCGTAGGCGCCCGAGGAGGCGTTGACCGCACGGTAGTTCCAGCTGGACTCGTGGTCCACGATGTTGCTGAAGCACTGGAACTGGCCGCTCGGCACCATCTGACGCGCCATCGCCTGGATCTGGCTGACGGTGTAGGAGCTCTGGACGGCGAAGGTCGTGGCGTCGCGCTCTGCGTCGCGGCTGGCGGCCTCGCGCTCCGCCTCACGCTTCTTGGCCTCTTCGGCCGCCTTCTTCGCCTTCTCCTGCTTGGCGACGGCGGTCTCGGCGGCAGCCTTGCGGGCCGCCTCCTCGGCGTCCTTCTTGGCGCTCGCGTCCGCGGCGATGGCCTGTACGTCGGCCTGCTGCGTCAGGGACGCGGTCTGCACCTGCGCCTGCTCGCCCATGGGGATGTCCGCGAGCAGCGTCGTGCCCGCTGCCATCGCCTCCGCGTCGTTGTTCTGCGCGGTGCTGCCCGAGGCAACGCCGACGACGCTTCCGACTGCGGTGACCGCCGTGGCCGAGGCCACTGCGAATCCCCGGACCGAGATCCGGCTCACACGGTTTCCTTCCAGCATCGCCCGCTTCGGTGACCCTCGCGGACGCAATCGTGCCCCTGGCACTGGCCTCCCCAACTACGGGTCACGGGAGGCACGGGCCCGGTGGACAACTCCCTCGACGGGAGCGCCGCGTGGTGCTCGGGCGGCATACGACGCTGCTATGGAGTTGGAACGGTGCTTCTGTGGTGCCGTACCGCTGGCGGTACAGATGTGTCGTATGCGGGGCCTGACAGGAATGAGACTCTGCCGTAACCCGACGGGATGAGGCAATCCAGAGTTGCGTGTGAAAGCTCACATCCCGTTTGGCCCTGGGATTTTCGAGAAAGCTCCGCGCGCGAAGACGCCGCCCGGCTAGGCTCTTGGCCTTTCCGGACGGCGTCGACTCGGGCAACCGACCCCTGTCGGGTCGCAGTTCTCAGATGTGCCCGTCCTCCAGCATTTCGGTCACAAGCGCCGCGATCTGGGACCTCTCGGAGCGTGTCAGCGTGACGTGGGCGAAGAGCGGATGCCCCTTCAGCTTCTCGACGACGGCGACCACTCCGTCGTACCGCCCCACCCGCAGGTTGTCCCGCTGCGCCACGTCGTGGGTCAGGACGACCCGCGAGTTGGCGCCGATCCGGGACAGGACGGTCAGCAGGACGTTCCGCTCCAGCGACTGGGCCTCGTCCACGATGACGAACGCGTCGTGCAGCGAGCGGCCGCGGATGTGGGTGAGCGGCAGGACCTCCAGCATGCCGCGGGCGGTGACCTCCTCGATGACCTCACGGCTGGTGACCGCCGACAGCGTGTCGAAGACGGCCTGGGCCCACGGGCTCATCTTCTCCGCCTCGGAGCCCGGCAGATAGCCCAGCTCCTGCCCGCCGACCGCGTACAACGGACGGAAGACCATCACCTTCTGATGCTGCCGCCGCTCCAGCACGGCCTCCAGACCCGCGCACAGCGCCAGCGCCGACTTGCCGGTGCCGGCCCGGCCACCCATCGACACGATGCCGACGTCCGGGTCGAGCAGCAGGTCGAGCGCGATGCGCTGCTCGGCGCTGCGGCCCTTGATGCCGAACGCCTCCCGGTCGCCGCGCACCAGCCGGACGTCGCCGTCGGCCGTGACGCGGCCGAGCGCCTTGCCGCGCTCCGACTGGATGGTCAGCCCCGTGTGCACGGGCAGTCCGGCGGCCTCGGGGACGTGGACCCGGCCCTCCTCGAAGAGCACGTCCACCTGTTCACCCGGCAGGGTGAGTTCGGACATTCCGGTCCAGCCGGTGGCGTCCGTGATGGCGAGCTCCGCGCGGTACTCCTCGGCGAGCAGGCCGACGGAGGACGCCTTGATCCGCAGTGGGAGGTCCTTCGACACGACGGTGACGTCGTACCCCTCCGCCTGCAGATTGCGGGCGACCGCGAGGATGCGGGAGTCGTTGTCCCCCAGGCGGTAGCCGGTGGGCAGCACGCTGGGGTCCGAGTGGTTGAGCTCGACACGCACGGTCCCGCCGAGGTCCCCGGTCGGGATGGGGGCGTCGAGGCGACCGTGCCGCACCCGGAACTCGTCGAGCAGCCGCAGGGCCTGCCGGGCGAAGTAGCCGAGTTCGGGATGGTGCCGCTTGGCCTCCAGCTCCGTCACCACGACGATCGGGAGCACGACCTCGTGCTCGTCGAAGCGGTTCAGGGCGCCTGGGTCGGCCAGCAGGACGCTGGTGTCGAGAACGTAGGTGCGCCGATCGGGCTTGTGGCGCTTTGTGCTGGTCACCACGGAAGGACGTACCCCCTCGGAAGAGGTCGGGGAGCGACGGAGTGGACGCTGGGCCGGGAGGGCGGGAGCGAGCCGGCCGGTCGTCGGCCGCCCTGCACGGGCGCGGGCCGCGAACCGGCCCTCCGCCGCTTCTTCCGCGCCGTGACCGCACGGTAGGGCTGGTGCAAAGGGCCTCCCGGGCGTACGGCTTCGGAGCCGTCCGCTGAGATCCGATGCCCGTGGATCGGGCGTCGACCTGCTTGCCTTATGCCCTCGAACGAGCTCCGCCATGCAACGCCGCAGGACGACGCGCCGGTGAACTCCTCATGACGGACGCCCCATGGAGCCGGCGCGGAGGGCGGCGGAGTGAGGGCGGTCAGGGGAAGGCGAAGGGAGGGCAGAAAAACGGGCCGGTCCGTGGGGGGGAGACGGACCGGCCCGAGGGGGGGTTTCCACCATAACCCTTCGTAAGTGATGCTGCGTGCATCGGCGTGCCACAACTACTCTCCGGAATCGTCCGGCGACGCCCGGGTGGTCACGGAATCACCCATTCCGCCCTGAATCATGGCCAGAACGGGGCCATTCTCAGGCCATTCACAGGGAAACGGGTGACAGGAGGGGCGACATGGAGGTTCCGGTGCACGCCGACCCCGGCACGAGGAGTGCGGCAGGACCCGCGAGGACCGGGGGCAGGCATCCCCCGAGCGGGTGACGCCGCCGGCGAACGCCCGCTTGACCAGGCACCGCGCAGCCCCCTCCACTGCGCGGTGCCACACGCGCAGCTTTGCTCACGCGAATTACCTGCTTCGAATTTACGTGATCTCGGCAGGCGGTTTCGACCCCCGCGGGGCACCGGTGGATAACGATGTGGAAACCCTGTGAGGATCGCGGGGCGATTCCGCACGCTCCCTCCGGAGCGCGGATATTTGCGAAGGTATGTCAGCTACGCCCCGGAACGCGCCATCTCTGTGCTCCGGGTGCCCTGAGCGACCGTTCCCGGCCATTCCGACCTTGGGCCTACGGTTCCGGCTTGCGGGCCTCGAAGAGGTGGCGCGCGCTGTGGGCCACGAAGGGCCCCTCGGCCTCGATGCGGTCGTGCAGCTCGCGGAGGCGGGGCCGGTACTCCTCGACGGTGAAGCCGGGGACCATCCAGACGACCTTGCGGAGGAAGTGGACGACGGCGCCGATGTCGCGGAACTCCATCCGCAGCCGCTCCGCCCGCACGTCCACGACCTCCAGACCGGCGGCCTCCGCGTCGGCACGCTCGCGGTCGGGGTGGCGGTGGCGGCGGGTCTCCTCGGGCAGCGGGCCGAGGAAGAACTCGACCAGCTCGAAGACGCTGGCGGGTCCGACGTGCTGGGCGAAGTACGTACCGCCGGGCAGCAGCACGCGGGCGATCTCGGCCCAGTGCGGCCGGACGGGATGCCGGCTGACGACGAGGTCGAAGGCCCCGTCCGCGAAGGGCAACGGCGCGTCGTCGGGCGAGGCGACCACGGCGACGCCGCGCGGGCGCAGCAGTTCGGTGGCCTTGTCGACGTTCGGCGCCCATCCCTCGGTGGCGACGACGAGCGGGGGCCGGTGCGGGGCGGCGGCACCCAGGGCGAAGTCCAGGACCTCGCCGCCGCCGGTCTGCACGTCCAGCACGGCGGCGGCCCCGGCGAGCCGGCCGGCCAGGGACCGCGCGTATCCCCAGGAGGGCCGCTGCTCGGTGGCACGCCCCTCGAACCAGGAGAAGTCCCATCCCTCGGTGGGCACGGCGGCGCCCTCGGCCACGAGGTCGTCGAAGGAGCGGGAGGGGGCAGGGGCGGAGTCGGGATCGGGGGCCATGGGCCCTTCCTACACTTGTCTCCGGGGACCGGACAACGACATTTCGCGGTCCGCCGGGGCGCCGGGGCGTGGCGCGGGGAGGGAGCCGGCATGAGGTGGCGGGACGGGCGGGGGCGCCTGGTCGTGGGCGGCGGACCGGGCGGGCCTGCGGTCGCCGTGCCGCTGGAGATCGCCGCGTCCTACCGGGCCCGCACCAAGGGGCTGTTGGGCCGTTCGTCGATCGACGGGGCGCTGCTGCTGACACCGGCGGGCAGCGTACACACGTTCCGGATGCGGTTCCCGATCGACGTGGCCTATCTGGACCGGCGGCTCAGGGTCATCGCCGTGCGCACGATGCGCCCCGGCCGTCTGGGCCTGCCCCGGCTGCGCGCACGGCACGTGCTGGAGGCCGGGGCGGGGGCGATGGCGGAGTGGGGAGTACGGGCCGGGGTGCGGGTGGAGGTGCGGTTGGAGGCCGAGGTGACGGAGGGATAGGGGCCGGACCTCAGGAGGTGCGGGGGAAGGACACCTCGACCCGGCGGTTCTTCTTGCGGCCCTCCTCCGTCGAGTTGTCGGCGATGGGGTAGTCCTCGCCGTAGCCGCGGACCTCGTAGGTGATGCCGGCGTCGTTCAGGGTCTGGGAGAGGAGTTCCTGTACGGCGTTGGCGCGCTGCTTGGACAGGACGTCGCCGTGGGCGGAGGAACCGAGGTTGTCGGTGAAGCCGAAGACGCGGATCTTGCCGGCGTTCTGCTTCCTGATCTCCTCGGCGATCCCGGCGACACGGGACTTCGCCTCGCCGCCGAGCTCGGCACTGTCCTTGCCGAACAGCACTTCGGCCTGGAGCGCGAAGGTCACGTCGGTGTTGGTGTCCTCGCGCCGCTCGTCACCGCTCTGGTCTTCGACGACCGACTTGATGTCCAACACCTTGGCCTGCGCGAGCGTGGCCCCGTCGGGGAGTTTGAGGTCGGGGTCGTTGGGATCGACCTCGACGGGGGCGGCTGCGGAGGCCTCGGTGCCCGGGGGGTCGACGGGGTCGTCGTCGGCGCGAGCGGAGGCGGCGCCGTAGAGGTTCGTGGCGAGCAGGAGGGTCACGGTGGTGAGGGCCAGGGTGCGGCGGGGGGGTGGGGTCATGGGGGGCCTCACCCGGAGATGGAGATGGTCGCGCTGGCGAAGGTGGGCAGTTGGAAGGTGACCTCCGTGGTGCCGGCGGGCGGGGCGGGGAACTGCATGAAGACCGCCAGACGGTCACCAGCCTTGATGTTCGAGAAGCCCGTGGTCGTCAACGGACGGCCCTCGGTGTCACGCAGCACGTAGTACCGCTTTTTGCCTTTGCCGTCGACGAGGGTGGCACCTCCGAGCGACCTGCCGTTCCGGATGATCTCCGTCTCGTTCCCACTCAGCGCGGACGGGATCGCGACACTCTTGTCACCGTCGTTCTTCAGGTCGCCGTTCACTGTCACGAAGCCACCGGAGTCCCGCTCGGCAGAGGTGATCTGCAAAAGCAGCCCATTACTCCCCTTCAGCTCGGCCAAGGGCTCTTCCGCATCGCCCTCCTGAGCACGCGGTCCTGAGCCCTCCTCTTCCGAAGCCGAAGCCGAAGCCTTCGGCTTCTCGTCGTCATCGCCGCCACCACACCCGACAGCACCGAAGGCCAGACTGACCACAACGGCCAGTGTGAGCGTCCCCCGACGGGCCGCCGTCGCGATCCGAATGCTCATGACTTTGATTCCCTCATCACTCGTCGATGCCTTTGTCAGTCGGCCAGGTGGACGTCGAACAGATCCTCGGGCTTCGGCAGGTCCAGAAGATCATCAGCCTCCAGTTCCCACTCCTCTCCCTTACAGGAGAGAACGGGCAGCACTTCCTCGTCCGCTTCATCACCAGGCATGGCGAACGTGCAGCGAGGTTCGATGACGGCGCTAGCCGACTCCGTGGCCTTCTGATCCTCCGTGCCCGGAACGATGGTGTCTCCCACGGTCCCGTCGGTCTGCGCGACGACGGAGTAGCCCAGGGGCCCGTCCGCTTGGCACCTCACGCTCGCGTCATTGCTCGCCGCCAGTTCCTCAGCGCGCCAACAGGCGCTGGGCACCGCTACCTCGCCGTCGAATATGTCCTGCCACGAGTCGGGCTTCAGAATGTTCGCGACCCACTGGTCCGCAAGCTGATCGCGGGTCTCGAGAGCGGCCGCGAGCGCCGCGGCGTCTGCGGCCGTCTGCGCATCGCTACGAGTCGCCGCGGCCTGGCCGACCGCAAAGTACGCGAGCGCCAGAAAGAGCAGGCCCCCCACCACCGTGAGGTATATGGGGAAGGCCTGCCCCGCATCCCTGCTGTCGACGTGACGGGTCAGCCACCGGTGACTTCGCCGATCTTCGCCGTGATCGCATCGAAGATGGTCTGCCCGATGTCCGTCCCCGTGATCGCCAGGACGATCGCCACCACCACCGCGATGATGCCCAGGTACTCCACGGCCGTCTGGCCCTTGTCGTCCCGAGTCGTGGTGGTGCGGGTCTGCAGGTGGGCGGCGATGGTGTGCAGCCAGTTGGTCATGGTGTTCCCCTCCAGTGCGGACGATGCCGTGGTCGTCGTGCGTTGTCGTGAGTCGGTCCGTCGAGGTCACCCTGGCGGCGGTCTGCCGGCTGGTCGGGCCGGACGTCACGTCGTCCACGATGTCCTCCTCCCCTGCGCCCAGTTGGAACCTCGACCTGTCGGGTACACCACGCAACGACTCTCCCACAGGTGATTGCAAGTGCGAAAGGCTTTGCATGGTAGTTGCCCAATTTAGTTGTAGATCGACGGTTGTTGATGTCCTTGCTTCGTGTGCATTCGCACTCCAGCTGTGTACCCCCCTACTCACCCGTGATCGTTCCGAAGTCCGTCCCCGACCCGAGGATCAGGCCCGCGCCGAGGAGGATCATCGTGGCCGGGACCATGAAGGTGGTGATCATCATCGTGGCCTTGGGGACCGCCCGCGCGGCCTTGCGGCGGGCGTTCTGGGCGTCCGTGCGGCGCATGTCCTTGGCCAGGGAGACCAGCGTGTCCACGATGGGCGCGCCCAGTTCCTCGCCCTGCTGGAGTGCCGTCACGAACATCGCCACCTGCTCGGAGTCATTGCGCCGGCGCAGCTCCGCGAAGGCCTGGCGGCGGCTCATGCCGAGGTCCATCTGACGCAGGGTGATGCGCAGTTCGTCGGCCCAGGGACCCTCGTAGCGCATCGCGACGCGGTCCAGGGCCTGGCGGAAGCCGAGGCCGGCGCTGACGACGACCGCGAGGACGTCCAGGAAGTCCGGCAGCGTGCGTTCGATGACGTCCTTGCGGATGCGGATCGCCGACCAGATGCCCACCTCCGTCCAGAACGCGCCGAACGCCAGGAGCAGGAGCGCCACGATGTACTGGCCGCGCATGAGGAAGACCAGGAAGCCGACCGCGCCCAGGAAGCCGTAGACCGCCCGGCGGGCCGCGTAGCGGTCGATGGTCAGGCCGCCGGGGTTGCCGGCGAGGTCGATGCGGCGGCGGTACCTGGCGACCAGCGTCGGGCCCATGAGCCGCAGTACGGCGGGGGCGTAGCGCATGCCCATGCGGTCGACCAGGGAGTCGACTGCGCCGGTGCGGGTGGAGCCGACCTCCAGGGCGAGGGCGAGGTCGCCGGGGAGTCTGGCGTCGGCCCGGTACATGCGGATGCCGGCGAACACGCCCCAGACGCTCAGGCCCGTGACCAGTGCGAGCAGCAGTCCCATGGGGATGCCTCCTCCTTCCTCGGTTCCTCAGACGTCGATGCGGGACAGGCGGCGGATGAGGACGAAGCCGACGGCGTAGAGGCCGAAGGCGGTGATCACCGCTATCTGGCCGGCCGGGGAGCCGGTCATGCGTTCCAGGGCTCCGTCCTTGACCCCGTTCATCAGGAACAACGAGCCGACCCCGAGCACCGGCACGGCGTACGACGTCATGCTGACCTGGGACAGCTGGGTGCGGACCTCGCGCCGGGTCTCCTTGCGTTCCTCCAGGGTCTCCGTGAGGTTGCGCAGCGCGCCGACCACCTGGCCGCCCGCCCGGTTGGACAGGACGAGGGTGGTGACGAGGACGACCAGCTCGCGGGAGGGGAGGCGTTCGGCGAGTTCGCCGAGGGCGTCGTCCATGGAGGAGCCGAGGGCCAGTTGGTCGGCCACTTTGCCGAGTTCCTCGCCGGCCGGGGCCTCGAGCTCCTCCGCCGCCATGCCGATGGCGGTGCGCAGGGCGAGGCCGGCCTGGGTGGCGTTGGCGAGGATGCGGGCGAGTTCGGGGAGCTGGTTGATGAACTTCTCGATGCGCTTCTGGCGTTGCCAGGTGAGGAACTGCATCGCCGCCCAGATGCCCAACAGGCCGGCGAGCGGGCCGAAGAACGGTGCCAGGGCGGCCTGGCCGACCAGCCACAGGCCGGCGACGGCGCCGAGCATGCAGGCGAAGAACTCGCCGGGGGTGACGTCCAGGCCGGTCGCGGCCAGGCGCAGTTCGAGTCTCCTGCCGAGCCGCGTGCGGCGCAGGCGGCGGTCCAGGGTGCGGAAGCGGCGTCTGCGTCCGGCGGCCGGGAGCTGTCCGGTCGCGGTGAGGCGGTCGACCAGGGCCTCGCGCTGGGCCCGTCCGGCGGCGTAGGAGTGCAGCCCGATGACCGCCAGGACGCAGGTCAGCAGGGTGGTGCCGGTGGTGAGCGTGACGAGCGTGTGCAGTTCCATCGGGCGGTCCTACCTGGCTTCTCGGGTGGCGAGCTGTGCTGCGGAGTGGGCCACGCCGAAGGCCTGCGGGATGGGCTGGCTCGCCATGTACAGGCGTTCGGCGGTGCGGCGCGGGAGGGGGTGGTACTCGAAGGCGCCGTAGATGCGGCCGTCGGCCGACATCGGCTGGGCGTTGAAGCGGGCGACCGTGGCCAGGCGGTAGGGCTCGCCGCCGTGGCTGGCCAGCAGGGCGATCTCGGTGATGCGGCGGGCGCCGTCGGCGAAGCGGGTGAGCTGGACGATGACGTCGACGGAGCTGTTGATCTGGTCGTGCAGCGCCGCGAAGGGGATCTCGACGTCCGACATGGAGGCGAGGGTCTGGAGCCGCATCAGGGCGTCCTCGGCGCTGTTGGCGTGGACGGTGGCGAGGGAGCCGTCGTGGCCGGTGGACATGGCCTGGAGCATGTCCAGGGACTCGCCGCCGCGTACCTCGCCGACGACGATGCGGTCGGGGCGCATGCGCAGCGAGTTGCGGACCAGGTCGCGGATGGTGATCCGGCCCTTGCCCTCGACGTTGGGCGGGCGGGACTCGAGGCGGATCACGTGGGCCTGCTGGAGCTGGAGTTCGGCGGAGTCCTCGATGGTGATGATGCGTTCGGTCTCGGGGATCAGGCCGGACAGGGCGTTGAGGAGGGTCGTCTTGCCGGTGCCCGTGGCGCCGGAGACGATGATGTTGAACCGGGCCTGCACCAGTCCGGCCAGCAGGTACAGCATGTGCTCGTCGAGCGAGCCGAGGCCGATCAGCTCCTGGAGGGTGAAGGAGCGCGGGAAGCGGCGGATGGTGAGGGTGGCGCCGGTCAGGGACAACGGCGGGATGATGACGTTGACGCGCTCGCCGGAGGGCAGGCGGGCGTCGACCATCGGGTTCGACTCGTCCACGCGACGGTTGACGGTGGAGACGATCCGCTCGATGGTCTGCATCAGCTGGTCCTCGGAGGCGAAGCGGAGCGGGAGCCGTTCCACCCGGCCGCCGCGCTCGACGAAGATCGCGTCCGGTCCGTTGACCATGATCTCCGTGATCGAGGCGTCCTCCAGCAGGGGTTCGAGGATGCCGAGGCCGAGGGCCTCGTCCACGACGCGGCGGATCAGCTGGGAGCGTTCGACCGTCGACAGGACCGGGCCCTCGCGGCTGATGATGTGCCCGAGGACGCGCTCCAGCCGGGCCCGGCGCTCGGCCGCCGCGAGCGTGCTCATCTCGGCGAGGTCGATCTCCTCCAGGAGCTTGGCCCGGTAGGAGGCGACGAGGTGTCCGTCCTCGCCCCGGCTGCCGGGCTCGTCGGGCGAGTGGATGCGTGCGCGCAGGCTCATGCGTCCGGTGCTCCTTGCTCCTCGTTCACGCGGTCGCCGGTCATCACGTCACTGGTCACGCCCTCACCGGTCATCACGTCAGTGGTCACGCCGTCACCGGTCATCACGTCGCCGGTCATGCCGTCACTGGCCATGCCGTCACTCGTCCGCTGCGTGGTCGAGCGGCATGGTCGCCGTCCTGGTGGCGTCCCCGAAGTCCCAGCCGGGGACGACGGAGGGGATGTCGACGGAGGCGGTGACCGTCACCTCGTCCCCGGCGTACGAGGGCGGGCAGTCGGTGCCGTCGGCCAGCCAGTCGCTGACCGCCGTGGCGCAGGCCTCCTGGGCGCTCTCCTGGAGCGAGGCGCCCCGGGCCCCGGCGCGGGCCGCGGTGCCGGCCTGCTGGGCCGCGTACGCGATGAGGCCCAGTTGTACGGCGGCCAGGGCCACGATGATCAGGATCGGCAGGAAGCCGAGGTACTCGATGGCGACCTGGCCGCGGTCACGGCCCCGTCCGTTGCGGTGGGAGTACGGCATGTCAGTCGTCGTCCTCCTCTTCCTCGACGGCCCCCGCGTGGCCGTGCACGGTGAAGGGGAAGCCGACGGTGCCCGGGAAGAGGATGGGGACCTCGAGCCGTACGTCGGCCGTGACGTACCCGTTCGCGGTGGAGCAGTCCACACCGGCGCCTCCTTCCCAGGCCCCCGGCAGCTTGTCGCGGCCGGCGTCCTGGCAGGCCCCCTGCCGCGCCCCCGGACCGGCCGCCGTCGCCGCGCGTACCGCCTCGTCGGCAGCATTACCCGCGAGGGTGAACGTGTATCCCACGAGCACGAGCTGCCACAGCACCACCAGCGTGACGATGATGGTCGGCGTCATGCCGAGGAACTCGACGGTGACCTGACCGCGGTCGCCGTACCGGCCGCCCGGGGCCACGGAGCGCCGGCGGGGTAAGCCGTACGTCCTCATCCCCCACCGTCCTTCCGGCGCCGGAGGCTCACCGAGCCGCGGTCGCTGCGGAACCGGCCGCCCTTGCGGTCGCCCCCGGCCGCCTTGGCCAGCCCCAGTTCGCCGGCGAGGCCCCACAGGGCCTGTTTGACGGTGCTGCGGCTGTCGAGTTCGTGGATGCGGCCGGAGTCCAGGGCGCCCTGGAGCTCCTTGAAGCCCGCGGGGACGGTGGTGGCCGCGACGGCCGTGCCGGTGATCTTGCGGACCAGCGCGGGCTGGATCTCCGCGGAGCGCGTGTGCCGGTTGACGACGACGGTCGTCTCCTCGGCCTTGCGGATCTGCAGCCGGTCCCACATCCGCACCGCCCGCTTGGCGCCCCGCACGGCGATCACGTCCGGCGTGGTGACCAGCAGCGCCGTGTCGGCCATCTCCACGGCCGCCGCGCCGGCCCCGCCGAGCTGGGCGCCGCAGTCGATGACGACGACCTCGTAGCGGGAGCGCAGGGCGCTGACGACCTGGCGTGCGGCGCGGTCGGTGACCTCCTCGCCGCGTTCGCCCTCGGCGGGGGCGAGCAGCAGGGCGAGGCCGGTGTCGTGCCGGAAGACGGCGTCGGCCAGGACGCGCGGCGAGATGTCGTTGATGGCGGCCAGGTCGGCCACGGACCGGCGGAACTGGACGTCCAGGTACGAGGCGACGTCCCCGGCCTGGAGGTCCAGGTCGACCAGGGCGGTCGCGCGGCCCGACGCCTGAGCGGCGAGGGCGAGTTGGACGGCGGTCAGGGTCGCGCCGACGCCGCCCTTGGCGCCGCTGACCGTGACGACGGTGCCGCCGGCGCCGGTGAACACGTCGCCGCCGCTGCCGAGGTGCCGGCGTACGCCCACCGACCACTGGGCCACCGCCTGGACGCGGCTGGCGAGTTCCTCGTAGCCGAGCGGCAGGGCGACCAGGCCGCGGGCGCCGTAGTCCATGGCGGCCTGGAAGAGGCCGGGGCTCGCGTCGGAGGTGACGAGGATGACGCCGACGGCCGGGAAGCGCAGGGCGACCTCGCGGATCAGCTCCAGCGCCGGTACGGGGCCGATCCGCTCGTGCACCACGACGACCTCGGGCAGCTCGTCGACCGACTCGGCGGCCAGCCGGGCGAGGGTGTCGACCAGCTGGGTGGAGTCGGTGACCGGGGCGACGGGTTCGGCGTCGGGGAGCTGGCTGAGCAGGGTCGTGATGGACCGTACGGCGTCCGCGTCGCCGACTGCCGGGAGGATCCTCGTGGGCATGCGGGCCTCTCACTTGTCCTTCGCGAGTTCGTACGTACGGTCCTTGTCCGGGACCGTGGTGTCGCCGCCCGGCGCCACGAGCGCGAGCCGGACCCGCTGGGCGAACGACTCGGCGTAGGTGATGCGCTGGGCGTCGAGGGTGGACAGGGCGAAGGTGATGGGGACCGCTTCGGTGGTCCGACGGTCGCTGCTCTTCTCCCCGGGCTGGAGCGGGGTGAGTTCACCGACGTCGATGACCTTGGCGTTCGTGACGATGATCTTGGAGAGGTCGGGGGCGCCCTCGCGCTCCCCCTCGAAGGTGGCGTACACGTTCACGGTGGCGCCCGGGGTGATCTTGCCGGCGACGCCGGTGGCCGCGTCGATCATGATGGCCACCTCCTGCTGTCCCGGCTGGAGGGCGGGCTGGTCTACGATCATGTCGCTCTGGAGCAGCGAGCCCTCCTTCAGCGTCGTCACGGCGATCTTGCCGCGGATCCGGGAGAGGTCGGTGACGGCGTTCTCCGACAGCCAGCGCTCGGGCATCTCGATCTTCTCGAACTGGTCCGCGCTGAGCGGCGTGTAGGGCGCCACGGTCGTCTTGACCTGGTACGCGGTGACCTCGGGGCCGACCTTGGACTTCGCGTCGTTGATGACGGAGAGCACGCCGGCGAAGGCGCCGAGGGCGCAGAGGACCGACAGGATCAGCAGGATGATGCCGCGGCGCTGACGGGAGTTCATGGACCGTGCAACCTCATTGGGGGAATCGGTTGAGCCGGATCGGGAGGGGCGGGAAGGCGGCGCGCGTACGGGGCGGACTACCCGGTGAGCGCGCGTCTGTGCCGTGCGAGTTCGCGGCGGGGACCGGTACCGGGGCCGAGGCGGGCCGGTGGGTGGCCGTCGTCGACGGGTGGTGTGGCGTCGCAGAAGACGCAGCGGTCGCCGATGACGTCGATGCCGCACCAGTGGCAGGTGCTCTGCCGTACGGAGGTGACGAGCTGGTAGAGGACCGACAGGTCGGGCAGGTACGCGCAGAACTCGGTGAGCTTGCCGGTCCCCCACCAGCCGGGGGACTCCTGGGGCAGCGGCGCCTCGTGCAGCCCCTGGACCTTCCAGGAGGGGGCGAGGGTGCCGGTGACCCAGTCGGAGGCGAGCTGCCCCTTGGCGTGCACCATCCAGGTCCCGAACTCGGGCCCGGCGAGGTCCGCACCGGGCCCGATCCGCACCAACTGCGGCTCAGGGTGGGCGACGACACCGAACTGACTGCCGGGGACCCATGACTTGGCGTGCGACTTGAGCCCCACGGGGACGCGGTCGAGCCGGGCGACGGAGCCGAGGAGCGCGCCGGCGTGGATGTAGTGGGTGAGCAGCCGTCCGGCGGAGGCGAGGACGCCGGGGCTGAGGTCGCAGGAGGCGAGCTGCCGTAACTGGCGGGCGAGTACGGCGAGTCCGAGGGGCGGCAGGGCGGGCCGGAACAGGGCGATCCGGTCGGTCTCCAGCAGGGCCCGCACGGTGTGCAGCCGTCGCTCCACGCCGGGGGAGACGCCTCGCGGGGACACCACGATCACATGCCCGTGCTGCTCGACCAACGCCTGCATCTCGCCCACCGCCTGCTCCAGGGGGCGCTGGTCGACGTCCTGGAGCACGACCGCGGGCATGGTCCGTTCGTCCTGCGGCGGCAGCGCCATGCCGGCACCGGTCACGGCAATCGCAGTTGGCACGCGCGGCTCCCCGTCTCCCCATGCCCCTGGACCGGCCGGCATCACTCCGACCCACCCGGACGACTTCACTGCGTGACTACGTGAGCACTGTAACCACGCGGATGTGACCGGAGAACAGCGTTTCTGTACCTCAAGAGGAACTTACGGGGCACAAGAGGCGGCAAAACGGGGCAGGTTGAACAATCCGCGCCTCCCTCTCACCGGAAGGGGATGTTGAGCCAGGGACTGCCGGGGTCGGTCATCAGGATGCGGTGGGCGTCGACCATGTCGGTGTACCAGCTGCCGAAGTCCTCCTCGTCGAAGTGCAGACAGCGGCCGAGGATGTAGCCGGCGGAGAAGTCCTGCCAGGACCGGTAGGCGAGGGCCGCGGCCCGCCCCGCCTGGACGACGGCGGCCTCGGCTTCCTGCAGGGTGCCGAACCGGGCCCCGAGCCCCCATCGCGCCATCTTCGACGCGCGCCCCAGGTCCCAGGCGTCGACGGACGTCACGTACCGGTTCTCGTCGAGCACCCCGTCGGCCCGCATGCGGGCACAGTAACGGCTGATGCGCCCGATGCAATAGAAACCCGCCAGGCCTCTTCTTCTCCAACCCCAGGTAAGCGAGCACGCGTCAGGGACCTGCCCGATGAGTGCTAGATGGTGCCTCTCAGAGGACCGAATCTCGATGGCGTGTGATGGTCTCCTTCGTCTTCATGCCACTGGCAGTCCGCGGCCTGAACGTAACCCTCGCCGTCATTCAAAAGGAAGAGGGTCCCCCGAGAAGGTGCAGCCAAGCGTTGCTGCAAAAATTCAGCGGCCTCGTCACTCTCGAGCGCGGCGACATGCAGACCTGCATAGGAAGGTTGAAGGTGCATCAAAGTCACAGCAGGAAAAACGATATCGACGCGAGTCTCGTACAACTGCGGACGGTAACTCCTCAGAAGAAGAACCGAGTGCGTTACGGAATACTGCCAAACCTGAAAGTTTCGGCCCCATTCAGCGACATTTCGCATTTTCAACTCCCAGGCATTGGCCAAGTGGTCGGCTCTGGTATTTGCACGACCTTCCCGTCTTCATAGAAAGTGATGCTATCCCACGTTCGGTCACCAACACGCACCGCCTTCCCTACGTGGTACATTTCACGCTCTGTCGCATACCAGTTGTCACCCATACCGGCACGATACGCGTTCATATATCTCTCCGCAGATGTACCTCCAGAAAATCCATCCATGACGATGTGTAGATGAATATCCGGATTGTGGGCCGCGGCTCTCACTTGGCTCTCGAAATCTGTCCAGTTATCGAGGTAGTGCGTATAGCCGTTTTCGTTCGCAAAATTACGCAACGCGTCTCCGCCGTTACCGTGGGGGTCGCGGATGCCCAAAGCTACCTGGTTGGGGCAGGCATCTGGAGCAAGCCCCAGGGAGTCGGTCCACCCATGCGGATTACGAACGTAAGTTGCCGGGTTGAGCGCAGGTTTAAGTCCGAGGGGATCGCTGGTGATATATCGGGCGGTTTCCGGGTCATAGTGGCGGAAGTAGTTGTAGTGCAGGCCCGTTTCCGGGTCGTAGTACTGGCCCGGGAAGCGCAGGGGTGTATACGTCGTGCTGTTCGTCGCCCAGGCTGTCGTGCCCCACAAGGTGCTCCGGGTTCGCCAGGCGATCTCGCCCCGCTCGTCGATCAGTTCACTCGGGGTGCCGACCAGGTCGGTGACGATGGCGAAAAAGCGGCTGTCGATCTCCGTCTGCGTGGCTTCGCCGGTGAGGATGCGTTCCGATTGGGCGAGGGGGCGCAGTCCCTGGTGGTCCCAGGTCACGGCGACCGGGTGGGGCAGGTCCGGTGAGGTCGTGGTCTGTTCGCACAGGGTTGTGCCGTCCCAGGTGAAGCCCACCCGTTCCACGACCGTCTCGCCGTCCTCTGCGAGGCGGAGTTTCGCCGTGCGGCGGCCGAGCGGATCGTAGGCGTAGCGCCAGCGGGTGCCGTCCGGGGTGGTGACCGCTGTCAGGCGGTCCTCCACGTCCCATTCGTAGCGCCAGGTGTCGGGCTTCCGGGAGAGGTTCGTCTTCTGCCGCAGGGTGATGCGGCCCACGGCGTCGTGTTCGTAGCGGACCCGGCCGGCGCGGGTGATGCGGGTACCCGTGTACGCACGTTCACCGGTGGCCTCGGTGCCCGGGTGGGACGGCGGCCACTCGGCGTGCGTCTGGTTGCCGGCCGCGTCGTAGGCGTACGTCTCCGTCCAGCCGGCCGCGTGGACCGCTGTGACCCGGCCCGTCGCGTCCAGGTCGAAACGTCGGTGCCCCGTGAGCTGGTCGTCGATGCCGATCAGGTTGCCGTCTGCACGGTAGGTGTACGTGCGGTGCTGGACCCTGCGGCCACCCGCACCCGTGACCGACTGCGTCGTCAGGCGGCCCAGGGCGTCGAAGGTGTGGTCCAGCGTGACCGTCTCGCCGATGCGGCGGGACAGCTCGCGGCCCGCCTCGTCGTACGTGACGTCGATCGGGCGGCCCGAGGCCACCAGGTCCGTCCTGCGGCCCGCCGCGTCGAACGACCAGGTCGTCGTCGCGCCGGTCGGAGTCGTACGGCCGGTGCGACGGCCCAGTTCGTCGTACGCGTAGGTCAGCGTGCGGCCGTCGACCGTCTCCTCACGCACCCTGCCGTAGCGGTCCCGCAGGATCGTCAGAGTCGAACCGTCCGGGCCCGTGGCGTGGGCGAGGCTGTCGGTGAAGTCGTACGCGTAGGCCGTGACCCGTCCCTCGGCATCCTTGCGGGTCACCTGGCCCAGGTCGTTGTGCTCGAAGCGGATCGTCTGGCCCAAGGCGTCCGTGCGCGAGGTCAGCCGGCCCGCCGGGTCGTGGATGTAGGCGAGGGTGCGAGCGTCGAAGTCCGTCTCCCTGACGAGGCGTCCGGCCGGGTCGTATTCGTACGTCCACGTCAGACCCTGCGGGTTGGTGACCTTCGTGAGGCGCAGTTCCGTGTCGTGCTCGAACTCGTAGCGGACGCCGTCCGGGCCCGTTCGGGCCGTGAGCAGGTCGAAGTGCGTGTACTCGTAGCGGGTCACGCCGCCCAGCGGGTCGGTGTGGCTGGTGTTGTTGCCCTCGCCGTCGTAGGTCCAGGACTCCGTTGTGCCGTCTGGGGCGGTGCGGCGCACCAGGTGGCCTTCCAGGGACCAGTCCAGCCGGGTCACCGCGCCCGTCGGGTCCGTCACGGCGACCGGGCGGCCCAGTGCGTCGCGTTCGTAGGTCGTGACCGCGCCCAGCGGGTCCGTGACCGATATCGGCAGGCCCCCGCGGTCGCAGCGGACCGTGGTGACGTTGCCTTGCGG
Source organism: Streptomyces sp. NPDC032940 (assembly GCF_040636935.1). NCBI lineage: Bacteria > Bacillati > Actinomycetota > Actinomycetes > Kitasatosporales > Streptomycetaceae > Streptomyces > Streptomyces sp. NPDC032940. Next base: position 166,648 of record NZ_JBEZVJ010000001.1, read on the forward strand.
ATCGGTCGCCGACGTCAGGTGACCGGCCTCGTCGTACGTGAAGGTGCTGGTGTTGCCGGCGGGGTCGGTGACCGATGTGCGGTTGCCTCGGTCGTCGTACGTCTGACGCCAGGCCGTGCCGTCCGGGTTCACCACCTTCACCGGCAGGCGCAGCTCGTTGTACTCGGCTCTCGTCTCCCGGCCGTCGGGGCGGGTGACCCCGGTCAGGTTGCCGGCGTCGTCGTAGCGGAACGACGTGGTGTGGCCCAACGGGTCGGTCTGCGACAGCAGGCGGTTGTAGCGGTCACGTTCGTAGCGGGTGATCGCGCCCAGCGGGTCTGTCTCGGCCACCACCTGGTGCCGCTCATTGACGAGGTACCGGGTACTGGATCCGAGCGAGTCGGTGACGGTGGTCGCGCGCAGGCCGGTCGCCTCGTCGGCAAGTCCGTACTCGAAGGTCGACCGCTGGTGCCCGGCAGCGCCCGTTTGGTGGATGCAGCGATCCTCGTCGTCGTAGACGTAGGTGAACCGACTCTCGTTCGTATCCGTCCACGAGGTGATGCGCCCACGCTCGTCATAGCCGAACTGCATGGGCCGACCTGAGGAATTGGTCACCTCGGTGAGGTGACCGTCGGTGTATCCGTATCGGAGCAGCTCCCCGGCGCTCCCGTCCGGTGCAGCGCCAGACATGAGCAGTGCGGTGATCCGATCACTCTCCGTCGTGAGCGACAGACGGAACCCGCCACTGTGGACCATGGCCCGCGGAGCGCCGTCCACCGAGTACTCGATGGTGATCCAGTTGCCTTGACGATCGTCGATCTGTTCCAGCGGGCACACGCCGTCGTCGCGATCGGTGAAATGCAGAGTCCGGGCCGACTCCGGATCCGTGAGCGTATAGCCGTCTTCCTGCCGTTCGAGCGGCCAGCGCGCGCCATGGCTGGGCAGAGTGGGCAGACCGGGTGCCGGATGCGGATAGCTGAGGACCATGCCGTCCTCGCCGACGAAGACGACGCCCTGTGCGTCGACCTCCAGCCGCTGGTCGAGCGTCGAGGACCAGGAGGGGCCGAACCAGCCTCCGAGACGGTAGGAGGACTCGAAGGTGCGTCGCAGGATCAACGGCAGTTGTCCCGGCAGTGAGACGTCCGTCTGAGGCAGGACCATCCGCCCGGTCGCGACGTCCACCGGGTCGCGTTCGCACACCTTCTCGCTCGGCCGCCGCGAGACGTCGTCGGCCTTGCTTTCGGTAAGCCCACGGGCAGATCCTCGCCCGGCCTGCTCCGCCCCCTCCTTCGCCGCCGCCCGCAGTCCCCCGCGAGCCAGGCCCAGGCCCTTGGTGCCGACCAGTTCCGGTATCAGGCGTCCGACGCCCTCGGAGGGGTCCTGTTTGAACCCCTCCCACGCCGACTTCAGCGTCCGTTCCGGCTGCGCGACGGTGGAGACCAGGCCGGACAGGGTCATGCTGACGTTCTGCAGGTACTGGGCGGGGTGGGTGATGTTGTACAGGTCGAGCGGGTTCAGTCCGCGGACGAAGTTGAGCAGGCCGGCTCCGCCCTTGACCACGCCGCCGACGACGTGGGTGAGTTCCGTGGCGGCCGACTGGGCTCCGTCGACGACGTTCGCCTCGAGCCGGTCCAGCGGCGGTGGCTCGGCCGGGGCGTGTGCCAGGGCGGCGTGGACGGAGGAGGCTGCCGTACCGCCCGCCTCGTTGCGCTGCCGACGGGCCTCGGACAGGATCTCGTGGGCGCGTTTGATGTCAGCGGCACCGGGGTCCTTGAAGGGCTCCGGGCGCGGGCCCGGGTCCTCATTCGCCTTGATGGCGGAGTTGTAGGCGTCGACGCGCTTGTTGTACGCCTCCACGGCCTCTTTGGAGGCCTTCTGCCCCTTCTCGTACAGCTCGACGGCTTCCTTCGCCTGTCCCTGGGCCCACTTGACCGTGTCGGCGTAGGACTCCAGGGCCTTGGCCGCCTTGTCGCAGGCGTCCGCCGCGTGCAGCCACTTGGTGGGATGCATGGCGAAGTTCTTGCGGAAGGTGTCCGCCGCCTCACCCTTCCACTGCGAGGAGTCCAGCTTGCGCATCCCGTCGCCGACCTTGTCGAAGGCCGTGTGGAAGTCCTTGAGGTGCTTCGCGCTGGACCGGATCGTCTCCGGGTTGCCGTGGATCAGTTCATCGGCCTGATCGGTCTGTCCGAGCTGCTGCTCGCCCGGGGTCGCGCCGAGGTCGGAGGCCCACTCGTCGCCGAGGTCCTCGACCTTGTCCGCCCAGCCCTCGGCACCGACCTTCTCCAGACCAGCGCCGAGCAGGTCGGAGCCCTTGTCGATGCCCTCCCCGACGATCTTCTTACCGGCGTCGAAGCCGTCTTCCAGCGCTCCGAGGCCGGAGTTGACGAGGTCTCCCACTCCCATCAGCCGGCGCTCCCGCCCTGACGCTCCTGCCAGTGCCGCTGGGTCTGCTCCGGCTGCGGTGGCGGGGCCGCCGCCTGGGCGCGCTCCTCCGGTGACGGTCCGAAGGTGTCGTCCAACGCCTTCTCGTACTGCTCGTCGCTGATCCCGGCCCGGTGGCGCAGCTCTTCAGGGCTCAACCCGGGCAGCATCGGCGCGTTCGAGGTCATGACGTCCCGCCCGGCATCCATCCACCCTTGCTTGCTGTTCGCCCAGGCCTGCTCGAACGACTCCTTGCTGTAGTCCGGATGGAGGTAGGCGTCGACGGTGTCGTCGCCCAGCTGGGACCAGCTCTTCCCGGTTATCTCCTCCTCGGTCGCGTACGGATTGCCCACCAGGGAGTTTGTCGCGATCTTGAGCGTGCCCTCCACGTACTGGTCGGTCTCGTACAGCGTCCCGGCCGCGAGCCCCACTCCGGCCGCGAAGTCGTTGCCCTCGGCCACCAGAGCGCGCACGCCCCACTCCCAGCGCTCGCAGAACGACGTGAACGCGGACGTCAGGCCCTCGTGTCCGACCACCAGGCCGGAGAGGGCGATGTCGGAAAAGCCCCGTCCCGCTCCGGCCTGCCCCACCATGCCGAGCTCGCGGAGTTCCTCGAGCGTGAGGGTGATCCCCTGGGTGATCAGGTCCAGGCCCTCGGCCTGCAGGTCCTTGCCGTCGGTGCCGGTCATCGCAGCTCCTCCCCGCCCCCGTCGGCGTCCACCGCCACGTCCTCCGGAACGACCCCCAGGACCGGGGGCAGCAGTACCGCCTCGTCGCTCCCGACGTCCACGGCCACCCCGCACGGGACCCCGACCGCGGGTACGCCGACGTCCAGCAACCGTGCGCCCAGGACCCGCCGATAGGCCCACTCGCGGCTCTGTTGTCCCCTCGCCATCGCGAATCGGGCGAGGGCCTCCTCGTCGGTGAAGGTGTAGATCCAGCGCACCCCGCCGTGGTCGCCCGTCAGCGGTACGTCGTCCTCGTCGAGCGGGACGAGAACCGCCGTCCGCCGGAACTCCCCGACCAGGGCGGCGAACTCACGGCGTGCCGCGGTCACGCTCGCACTGTCTTCCGGAGGGCCCTCAGCAGGCGATACGTCGTCCGGCGCCGTCGTGTTCACCGTCTCCGTGGCCGGTGGCGTCCCGGTGCGTGCCGCCTCCGCGTAGTCGGCCAGGCGGGACCGCTGTCCACTGCCGGTCGTCCCGTTGGCTCCCCCGTCATTGGCCATGTCCGAGAGCATCACATTGCCACTTTGCTGACTGCAACGTGGACACATCGCGGCGAGGCCGGGAAGGGCGGTCTTCGGCCATCGCCCGCGCCCAGACGTCGACTTGGTCCGTACCTACCTCTTGACACCCTCAATTGGTCTGGACCACCTTGTACGTCAACGCGGTGGCCACCGTAGTCAGTTCGTTCGTGAGTTCCCCCTTCCTCCCCACTCCCCACCGGAGGCCCCAGTGGAGCCCGTACACAGACGGCGCGGACAACGACGGATGCGGGCCGTGTCCGCGGCCGGTACCGTGGCCGCCGCTCTGGCGCTCACCGTCAGTGCCGTCGGCCAGGCGTCCGCCGCGGACGTCAACAACGCGAAGAACGCCGGTTTCGAGGCCGGTCTGAGCAACTGGACCTGCTCCGCGAACAGCGGGACGGCCGTCGCCTCCCCCGCGCACTCCGGTACCGCCGCCCTCAAGGCGACGCCCGCCGGGCAGGACAACGCCCGGTGCGCGCAGACGGTCAAGGTGCAGCCCAACTCGACGTACACGCTCAGCGCGTGGGTCCAGGGCGGGTACTCCTACCTGGGCGTCACCGGCACCGGGACGACCGACGTGTCGACCTGGACCGCGGACGCGCCCTCCTGGAAGCAGCTGTCGACGAGCTTCACGACCGGCGCCTCGACGACCTCCGTCTCCGTGTACACGCACGGCTGGTACGGGCAGTCCGCGTACTACGTCGACGACGTGTCCGTGTACGGCCCCGACGGGGGCGGCGGTCAGGAGCCCGAGCCGACCGTTCCGGCCACCCCGGCCGGGCTGAGCGTCACCGGGACGACCTCCTCCTCCGCCTCCCTCGCCTGGAACGCCGTCTCCGGCGCCACCGGCTACAGCATCTACCGCGACGGCACGAAGGTGACGGCCGTGACCGGCACCTCGGCGACCGTGACCGGTCTCGCGGCCTCGACGTCGTACTCCTTCCAGGTCACCGCCACCAATGCGGCCGGTGAGTCCGCCAAGTCGGCGGCCGTGAACGCCCGTACGGCGGAGACCGGCGGCGGAGGCGGTGGCGGTGACGTGCCGAAGCACGCCGTCACCGGTTACTGGCAGAACTTCAACAACGGCGCCACCGTCCAGAAGATCTCCGACGTCTCCGCACAGTACGACATCATCGCCGTGTCCTTCGCCGACGCCACGGCCACGCCCGGCGCCGTCACCTTCAACCTGGACACCGCCGGGCTGAACGGCTACACCGTCGACCAGTTCAAGGCCGACGTCCGCGCCAAGCAGGCGGCCGGCAAGAAGGTCATCATCTCCATCGGCGGCGAGAAGGGCACCGTCTCGGTGAACGACTCCGCCTCCGCGACCAACTTCGCCAACTCCGTCTACTCCCTGATGCAGACGTACGGCTTCGACGGCGTCGACATCGACCTGGAGAACGGGCTCAACCCGACGTACATGACGCAGGCACTGCGCGCCCTGTCCGCCAAGGCCGGTCCCGACATGGTCCTCACCATGGCGCCGCAGACCATCGACATGCAGTCCACGTCCGGCGGGTACTTCAAGACGGCACTGAACGTGAAGGACATCCTCACCGTCGTCAACATGCAGTACTACAACAGCGGTTCCATGCTGGGCTGCGACGGCAAGGTGTACTCCCAGGGCACCGTCGACTTCCTCACCGCCCTGGCCTGCATCCAGCTGGAGGGCGGTCTCGACCCGTCCCAGGTGGGCCTGGGCCTGCCCGCCTCCACCCGCGCCGCCGGCGGCGGCTACGTGTCGCCGAGCATCGTGAACAACGCCCTCGACTGCCTGACCAAGGGCACCAACTGCGGCACCTTCAAGCCGTCCAAGACGTACCCGACCCTGCGGGGCGCCATGACCTGGTCCACCAACTGGGACGCCACGGCCGGCAACGCCTGGTCCAACGCGGTGGGCGCCCACGTGCACGCCCTGCCGTAACGCACGGTTCCGCGAACCGCCCCTGCCCACGATGCCGTGGGCGGGGGCGGCGTCGTCTCCGCCGTCAAGGCGCCCCGTACGCCGCCGCACCGGCCCTCGGCAGCGTCACCCACATACGCGTGCCTCCTCCCGGCTCCCGCGCCTCGCCGAAACCCCACGTCCCGTCGCAGGCCCGGCTCACGCACGCCAGGACGCGGAGGGCCGCACGGCGGCGCGTGTCGCAGGCCGTGGCCAGGTGCGGGCTCGTGTGGCGCGGGTGGCTGTCGTACGCGATCACCCGGAGGGCCGAGAAGCGGTAGCGCAGGGTCAGGTAGAAGTCCTCTGACTCCGTGAACTGGCAGGCCACCGCCGTCAGTTCGCCCACCGCCTGGAGCGCCGGGTCCAGCATGTCCGACAGGCCGTGTACCGCCAGCGCCTCCCGCGACGCCGCCCGCGCCAGCGCGGGGCTGGCCAGGGCCGCGGGGAGCGTGAAGCTGTAGACCAGGGTTTCAGGGGTGGGCGGCGTGGGGTCCGCCGGGTAGGTGGGAGCGAGCGGGCAACGCGTCGCCGGCATGGTTCCTCCGGAGGTGAGCGGGTGTCGGACCGGCCGTCGGTGGCTCCGTCGCGCGCAGCAACGTCGCGCGATGCACTGCCGACCGCCGTGTGTAGCGTGTGCGTTACAGAAGGTATCGGCGCCGGGGGCTAATTTGGCACCCGATGGTGAAAAATGCGCTCGATCGTGGGTAGCGCTGTGCCCACGCGGCAGACTGCTCAGACGACAGGGGAAGGGGAGCGGCATGGGAGCGAGGACGTCCGCCACGGCACGGCAGAAGCGGCTGGGGGTCGAGGTTCGCCGCATGCGCACATCTGCGGGCATGTCCGCCGAGTTCGCCGCCGGACTCCTCGGGGTGGACCGGGGCAAGATCTCGCACATCGAGTCCGGCGTGCGGGCGATCAGTCCGGAGCGGGTCCGCACGCTCGCCTGCAACTGCGACTGCCAGGACGAACGGTATGTGGAGGCGCTGGTCGACATGGCGGCGGCCGGCCGCCGGGGCTGGTGGGAGAGGTATCGCGGATCTCTCCCCCAAGGAATGCTGGACATCGCGGAGTTGGAGGCGCATGCCGTGCGTATGCGTGCCGCCTATTCCATGCACATCCCGGGGCTGTTGCAGACGTCCGACCATGCCTTGGCTGTCTTCCGGGTCGTCATCCCGCAGTTGCCCGAACACGAAGTCGCCCTGCGCATGGCCCACCGTGTGGAGCGTCAGCAGGTGCTCGACGGGCCCGACGGGACTCGGTTCGTCGCCATCGTGCACGAAGCGGCGCTTCGCATGCAGTTCGGCGGCCGAGAGGTGGCAAGGGCACAGCTCGAGCACATGCTGAAAAGGTCGGAGCAGGACAACGTCACGGTCGTGGTCATCCCCTTCGCAGCCGGTGCCTTCCCCGGGGCCGGTCAGACCGTGCTGTACGCGGAGGGGGCGGTACCCCAGCTCGACACGGTGCAGATCGACAGCTCACACGGACCCGACTTCCTCCACGCCGAGGCCCAGTTGGCGAAGTACCGTGCGCACCTGGACTGGATGGAGCGCATCGCCCTGTCGGCATCGGCGTCACGCGACTTCATCCGGGACATCGCCAACGACCTGTGAGGAGACGCTCGATGAGCGAGATCATGTGGGAAGAGCCGTTCTGCGGCGAGGGAAACTCATGCTTCCGCCTCGGCACCGACGACGACGGCAACGCCTATATCGCCATAGCCGGGGACGAGGAGGCGTACCTCACCGACAGCCGGGAGGCCCTGCGGCGGATGATCCTCGACATCAAGGCGGGCAAGGCCGATCACCTTCTGTGAAACATTTCCGCCGCCCCACCGCATCGATGAGGTGTAGGCAGTACGGGGCGAGCGCAGGGGGACGCAGCGTATGAGGCAGGGGCGGGCGGACGACTACGCCGAGTTCGCGGGGGCGCGGGCCGGGCATCTGTACCGGTCCGCGTGTCTGCTCACCGCCGGGGACACGCATCTCGCCGAGGATCTCGTGCAGGAGACCCTCGGACGGCTGTACGTCCGCTGGGGACGCGTGTCCCGGGCCGACAACCCCGCCGCGTACGCGCAGACCGTGCTCACCCGGACCTTCCTCGCCCACCAGCGGCGGCGCAGCAGCGGGGAGCGGGCCACCGACGTGTTCCCCGATCTGCCGGGCACCGGCGACGGGGACGCGCCCCTGCGGCTGACGCTGCTGGCCGCGCTCGCCCGGCTGCCCGCCAAAGACCGGGCCGTCATCGTCCTGCGGTACTGGGAGGACCGGTCCGTCGAACAGACCGCCGACGTGCTCCACGTCAGCTCGGCGGCCGTGCGGACGCGGTGCTCGCGGGCGCTCGGCCGGCTGCGGGAGCTGCTGGGCGAGGATCTCGCGGAGTACGCCAGACCCTGACGGCACGCGAAGGGCCTCACGTCCCACGCCTCACGTCTCACACTTCTTCTCTCACCTTGTCGAAAGGGTGGTTCGTCATGTCCGAAGGCCAGTACCGGGATCCCTTCGAGGGGCGGCTCAGCGCCGCTCTGCGCGATGCCGGCGACGGTTTCGACGCCGACCGGGCCGCACTGACCGCCGGGGGGCGGGAACGGGGGCGCCGGGCGCGGCTGCGGCGGCGGGCCGGGGTGCTCGGCGGGGCGGCCGGGATCGCCCTCGTCGGGGTGGGCGGGGCACTGCTGTTGCCGCACGGCGGTGACTCGGCCGAGCCGCAGCAGACGTCCGTCGCGGCCCCGCCGAGCGGCACCGCCGCCAGCCCCGCGCCCACCGCGTCCTACTCCGGCGACGACCTCCTCGAGGAGCTCGGGAAGCTGTTGCCCAAGGGCAAGGTGAGCGGCGGGGAGGCGTCGGGCACCGTCCCGGGGATGCCGCCGAACGCCCACCTCGTGTTCGACGACGGCCGGGGTGCGGCGGCGGTCGGCATCAGCTTCGACCGGGTGGAGCCGGGCAGCCAGAGCGTCAGGGACATGACGACCTGCCCGGACAAGGACCTGGTGGCGTACGACGCCTGCAGCACGAGCCGGCTGAGCGACGGCTCCATGCTCATGATCTACCAGGGCTACGAGTATCCCGACCGGCGTGTGGACACCAAGTGGTGGTCGGCGGAGCTGGTCACGGCGCGGGGCCAGCACGTGTCGCTGAGCGAGTGGAACGCGCCGGCGGAGAAGGACGCCGCGATCACGCGGGCACAGCCGCCGCTGTCGCCCGCCCAGTTGAAGAAGGTCGTCACGGCCGAGGTGTGGCGGCGGGTCGTGGACGCGATCCCGGAGGACCCGAAGAAGGCCGCCAGGGAGAAGGCGGCGGCCTCCGAGGCACCCGGCGCGGCGGTCGGCGGGGGGCCCGAGGCGTCGGGTGCGGCGATCGGCAAGACGCTGGTGTCGCTGCTGCCCGACGGGGTCGACGTCGTCTCGCGGGGCGAGCAGGAGACCGGGTACGCCTATGTCGTCCTCGACGACGGCAAGGGCCGCAGCCTCGTCCAGATCAACGTGCAGCCCGACATGCGGGACGTCGCCGACCAGCTCTACGGCTCCGCCGAGACCCGCCCCGACGGCACCCTGGTCACCACCTCGCAGGGACCCGGTGAGAAGGGCGGCGCCGGGGTCGTGATGTGGACCGCCGACACCATGCGGCCCGGCGGGCTCCGTGTCGTCGTCAGCGCCTTCAACACCGGCGCCCAGCACGAGGACGCCACCCGTGACGCCCCCGCGCTGACCATGGAGCAGCTCGAGAAGATCGCCCTCAGCCCGGAATGGGACCGGCTGCGCTGAGCGCCGGTGCCGGGTCAGAAGAACTCCGACCACGGCTGGTCCCAGACCTGCTTCACGCACAGGACCAGGAACAGCAGGCCGGCGACGGCGAGCATGCCGTTGCTCAGGGCGCCGTTGCGCCAGGCGCGGGGAGTGCGGGTGGAGTTGAGGAGCCAGATCAGGGTGAGGGCGAGGAAGGGCATGAAGGCGGCGCCCAGGACGCCGTAGATGATGATCAGGCGGAACGGCTGGCCCTGGAAGAGCAGGACGATGGGCGGGAAGGTGAGCCAGAGGAGGTAGGCGCGGAAGGCCCAGGAGCGTTCCCGGCGGCCCGAGGCCAGTTCGTCGCCGCGTGCCTCCCGCTCGCCCCGCTGCCGGGCCAGGAAGTCGGCGAACATCAGGCTGACGCCGTGCCAGACGCCGATCAGCGAGGTGAAGGAGGTGGCGAAGAAGCCGATCAGGAAGAGCTTGCCGGTCGCCGTGCCGTACTCCTGCTCCAGGACGTCGCCGAGCTGGATCAGGCCCTTGTCGCCGCTCGCGATGGCGATGTTCGCCGAGTGGAGGAGTTCGGCGCCGACGAACAGCATGGCGACGACGAAGATGCCGGTGGTGGCGTAGGCGACCCGGTTGTCGAGGCGCATGACCTTCATCCAGCCGGTGTCGGTCCAGCCCTTGGCGTTGACCCAGTAGCCGTACGCGGCCAGCGTGATCGTGCCGCCGACGCCGCCGATCAGGCCGAGCGTGTTGAGGACGGAGTCCTTCTCGTCCGGGAGCACCGGCAGGAGGCCGGCGAAGGCGTCGCCGAGGTTGGGGGTGACCCGGATCGCCAGGTAGACGGTGACGACGAACATGACGCCCACCAGGACCGTCATGACCTTCTCGAAGACGTCGTACTTGTTGAACCAGACGAAGACCAGGCCGACCAGGCCGCAGGCCACCCCCCACCACTTCAGGTCCATCACGTCCGGGAACAGGGCCTGGAGGGGCAGGGCGCTGGACGACATCGCCGCCGCGCCGTAGACGAAGCCCCAGATCACGGCGTAGACCGCGAAGAACCAGGTCGTCCAGCGGCCGAGGCTCGCCCAGCCGTCGAAGAGGGTGCGGCCGGTGGCCAGGTGCCACCGGCCGCACGCCTCCGCGAGGGAGATCTTCACCAGGCAGCCGATGATCGCGGCCCACAGCAGCGTGTAGCCGAAGTTGCTGCCCGCGATGAGGGTGGCCACGAGGTCGCCGGCGCCCACACCGGTCGCGGCGACGACGATGCCGGGGCCGATGTGGCGCCAACTGGACTTACGGGGAGCCGGGTCGGCCCCGGCCCCGAGTGGTGCACCGGTGTCCCTGGTGTTGCCCGTGGTGTCCGCCATGCGAGCCAAGGAAGCGGAAAGCGGCCGGTGGGGCAAGAGGGCGTGCGGGGATCTTCACGCGATGCGCTTACTCGGCGGCGGTTGCGGCCTTCTGCTCCTCGCCGTCCCCGTCCCCGCCCGCTTCGCCCGTCTCGCCGTCCTCACCGGTCTCGCCGTCCTCGAAGTACGCGTCCAGGACCTCGTCGAGTGCCGTCTCCCACTCCTTGAAGCGGCTGCGGGACGTGGCCTCGATCTCGATCGGGTACCACCGCCGGTCCGGCGTGTGCACCGTGATGGTGAACCGCTTGCCGAAGCGTCCCGTCTCCGTCTCCACGGCGCCGATCTCGTCCCAGCGGAACTCGCACGCCTGGTCGTCGAGGGCCAGGCGTACGCCCTGGTGGTCGGCGACGATGCGGGCGCGGCGGTCGGACGCCTCGAAGACCGGGCCGTCGACGTCGGGGGCCTCCTCGGTGCCGGGGTCCTCGGCCGCGGCCGTGTCCTCACCGGCCGTGTCGTCCGTGGGCTCCGTGGCCGTCGGCGGCTTCTCCTCCTCCACCTCCTCCGGCTCGGCCTTCTCCGGCTCGCCGGACACGGGCGAGGTGAGCCCGGGGATGAAGGCCGGGTCGAAACCGGCGCCTTCCAGGGGCTTGCTGCTCGAACCTATGCGCTGCTCCACGGCGGAAGTATGGACGACTTTCCTGTGCCGGGAACAGCCGGGCCACGGGTCACCACCGTTCCCGCACGTCACAGTTGTGCGTCGGCGCGGGTGTGCCCCCGCACTCGTCCATGAAGACGATCTCACTCGTCCATGAAGACGATCCGCCGCGTCCGGCCCCCGTCGCCGGGCACCGGTGTCACCGCGCCGCGGCCGGCCGGTACCGCGCGTTCGCGGCCCCAGGCCCGGATCTCCTCGATCTGCTCGGGGTTGCTCACGCTCAGCGGCCGTACGTCGGCGAAGGTGTCGAGGACGAAGGAGTCCTTGAGCGCTCCGACCCCGCCGCGGATCAGCGCCTCCTCCCCCACGTCGTGCAGCGCGGCCTCGATGTCGGAGCCCGCGAAGCCCTCCGAGAGGTCGACGAGCCGGTTGATCAGCTCGGGCTCCGGCTCGGTCTCCAGGTAGCGGCGGTAGTAGATGCCGAGGATCTCCCGGCGGTCCTCGGCGTCGGGCAGGTCGACGAAGAACAGCTCGTCGAAGCGGCCCTTGCGCAGGAGTTCGGGCGGCAGGCTGCGGACGTCGTTGGCGGTGGCGACGACGAAGGCGCGGGACTGGGACTCCTGGAGCCAGTACAGGAACTGGCCGATGATGCGCTGCGGCACGCCGGACATGTCGTCGCGGCCGGCGAGGCCCTTCTCGATCTCGTCGATCCACAGGATGCAGGGCGCGACCCGGTCGGCCATGGCGAGCGCCTCGCGGAAGCGGCCCTCGGACTCGCCGAGGTACTTGCCGTGGATGCTGGCCATGTCCAGCCGGTACAGCGGCAGCCGCCACTCGTGGGCGATGGCCTTGGCGGACAGGGACTTTCCGCAGCCGGGGACGCCGACGAGGAGGACGCCCCGGGGCGGGCGCAGGGCGGTCCGGCGCAGGTCGCGGGAGATCATGTCGTTCTTGCGGCGCAGCCAGGTGCGCAGGCCGACGAGGCCGCCGACGGCGTAGTCGCTGTCGCGGAGCTGGACGCGCTCGAGACCGGTGAGGTCGCTGAAGATGCGGTCCTTGGCCTGGGCGAGGCCGAGGACGTCCTCCTTGAGGATGGAGCCCTTGGCGGCGATGGTCGCCATCAGGTTGATGCACTCCGCCTCGGTGACGCCGCTGAGGAACTCGGCGGCGCGGCGTGCGTCCTCCTCGGTCCACTCGATCGGGATGTGGCCGTGGTGGTCGCCGAGGAAGCCGCTGAGGATGCCGTACATCTCCTCGGAGTCCGGCAGGTCGAGCTTGAGGCTCATGCCGAGCCGCTGGAGGCCGCTCCACACGGGCGTGTCCGTGATGATCACGATGCTGCCCATGTTGCTGTCGGCGAGCCGCGCCAGTTCGGCGAAGTGCCGGGTGACCGGGGTGTCGGACTCGAGGTCGTCGGGGTCGACGAAGACGACGGTGGCGCCCGCGCGGCTGCCGAACTGGGCGGCGGCGAAGTCCATGGCGCCGGTGAGCGAACGGTCGTCCTGGACGGATGCGTTGGTCCGCAGGTCGCGCAGGCCGGTGGCGCGGGTGTAGATCCAGAACGGCATGTTGCTGCGCCGGGGCTGGGTGGCCGCCTCCCGCAGCAGCCGCAGGGCGCGCTGCTGCTCGATGGTCCGCATGGCGATGACCGGGACGCGGGCGGAGATGTAGCTGTCGAGGTGGGTGAGGCTCTCGGCGTAGTTCGACATACGGGGTTCGGCCTTCGGGGCGAGGGTGGGCGGGAGACGCGAGCCGGTGCGGTCGGGCCTGCGGGGCGGGCGTGAGGGGAGCGTGCGGCGGCCGGGAGGTTCAGCCCGGCACGATCCGCCGGCGGGGCGGGCTGCCGGGTACGTCGGCCGCCCACGGGTCCGGCACGCCCGGCGTGGCCGGCTCCGTCGGCGGGGGTGGGGTGAGGACGCCGGTGAGGGCGTTGTCCCGCAGGGTGCGGCGGCGGCGTTCCAGCAGGCGCCGGTCGGCGCCGCGGCGCTCCTCCTCGGCCAGCTGCTGCTCGAGCTGCTCCTGTACCTGGGGGATCTGCTGGTCCACGAGGCGCAGCAGCTCGGTGCGCAGGGACTCGGGCAGCCCGGGGTGGCCGGCCAGGGCGCGCACCTCGCGGAGTCCGGCGCGGGCCTGGGTGAGTTCGCGGCCGTAGCTGAACTCGTCGCGCGCCTGGTCCAGGGCCCGCACCAGCGCGTCCGCCCAGGAGCCGAGGCGGGTGTTGAAGGCGCCGGTGAGGTGGGAGCCGAGGCGTACCCAGGTGTCGGCGTCGAAGTGCTCGTCGGTGAGGGAGGGCAGGGCGGCCGGGTCGACGGGCTCGCGGGCCGCCCAGCGGCGCAGGAAGTCCACCCAGGCCTGGTAGGCGCCGCCGTCGCCCCACAGCCCGCTCACGGGGCGGTGCTCCCGGGGCGGCGTACGAGGGTCTCGCCGGGCGGCAGCGGCTCCCAGTCGGGCAGGCCCTCGACGAGCTTGCGCAGCCTGCTGGTGACGCGTTCCTGCTGCGTCCGGCGCACGGCGCCCCACGGCGAGGTCTGGGCCCGTCCGGCGTCGGCGGAGCCCGCCCACGGGGACGCGTCCGGCGCCGGGCGGGGGTGGGGCGGGGTGCTGGGCGTGGTCATCGGTTGTCGTCCTCCTGGCGTACGGTGCGGCCCTCGAACGGCGAGGCCGGACCGCCCTCGGTCTTCAGGGACGCGATCAGCTCGCGGACCTTCGCATCCACCCGGTCGGCGGCGCGGAACTTTTCGTACCAGTCGGTGAGTTCGGCGGAGGCGCCGCGCAGGGCGTGCAGGGACTCGGTCTTGGCCGCCTCCAGGGCCTGGCGGGCGGTGTTCTGGTCGCGCTGGGCGGCCTGGGCGCCACCCCGCAGGACGAGGCCCCAGGCGACGCCGACGACGGCGGCGGCGCCCAGTGCGAAGCCGACGTTCACCTGGGTGATGAAGAGCAGGATGCCGACGACCACCGCGATCAGGGGCGCGGCCTTCTTCAGCCACGGGTAGGCCAGCGCCTCGATGAACGGATTCATGTGCTGGTCCCAGTGGTCGGCGAGGGACTTCTCCAGGGTGGCCAGCGGCTGGGTGAACGAGCCGGTCCAGGGCGGCAGCCGGAAGGACCGGGCGGCCACCGTGCAGGCGGTGCCGAAGTGGGCCTGGACGTCCTGCGGCATGGCCGCGCGGTAGTCCCGGGTGTGTCCGGCGTGGGCGTGCTGGAACCACTCGTGGCAGGCGACGACGGCCAGCCGCTGCGTGGCCGGCGAGGTGCCGATGGCCTCCGGGTTGAGGGCGGCCGTGGTCTGCACGGTCAGGTAGTCGAGGGTCTCCTCGTACGAGGCGGCGTCCGCGTCGGCGACCCGGCGGGCGGTGTCCAGGTCGCCGTCGTGGTCGATGACGGCCTGGTTGAAGGCGAGGTCGCGGCGGAGCGGCAGTTCCTCGTTGTCGTACTCGGAGACGAGGCGGTCGAGGATGTCGTCGACGGCGTCCTCGATGCGGTCCGAGGGAGTGAACTCACGGTCGAGGACGGCGCGGTACTTGTCCAGCAGGAGCTGCTGGCCGCGGGCGCCGGAGAGCACCGCGTCGAGCCGGCCCCACTGCGGGGAGACGGCCGCGAGCCGCGGGAACTCCTGCTGGGCGGAGGGGCCGCGCAGGGTCTCGATCTCGTCGCGCCAGCGCTTGGTCTGCCTGGCCTGCGCCTCGGCGCTGTCCGCGAGCTGGGCGCGCCATTCGGCGAGGGTGCGGTCCAGCAGGTCGCGGCCGACGACGCCGAAGGCGCCCTGGGCGATGGCCTCGAGGATGACGGCGAACTCGCGGCCGAGCGAGGCCGGGTCCTGGGCCAGCAGGTAGTGCCGCAGCCAGCGCACGGCGCCCTCGCGGCGGCCCTGGCGGCGCAGGACGAGGGCGAAGAACAGCGCGGTGCGGTCGGGTGAGCGGCGGAACGCCTCGTCGACGGCGCGCTCGCACAGTCCCCGGTCGTCGGCCGACCAGGAGGCGAGGGCGACGAGGGCGGGCGCCAGCCAGTAGCGGGGCGTCTGGATCATCAGCTGGTCGCTGACCATCCGGACGTTGTCCTCGGAGACGAGACCGACGTCGAAGGCCTGGAGCATGCCGACGGCGGTGCGGCGGACCGTCTTGTGGTGGCCGAACTCGTGGTCGATCTTGTCCTCGATGACGCCGATGCGGGTCTCGGCGCGCTGCACGTTGGCGGTGGTCTCGGCCTGCCGCACGAAGGCGAGGAACTCGTCGCGCAGTTCCTGCAGTTCGGTGCGGGTCTGCTGCTGGTTGGCCTCGACGGTGGAGACCTGGCCGGAGACCGAGCCGACCTGTTCGGTGAGTCTGACGACGAGGTTGCTGACCTCCTGCACCTTGCGGTGCAGTGCGTAGTCGACCTCGGACATGCGCGAACTCCGTTCACGTGCGGGGGTTTCGGGGGCCGGCGTGTTTCTCGGCGGCGCTGCCCGCGGGCCGGGGACGGCTCGGGGCGGCGCTCTCAGGGCCGTACGACCGTGCCGTCCTCGAGGACCGGCAGGATCAGTCCGTCGCTGTACACCTCGATGTACGCGTAGCCGCCGGAGCGGGCCAGCATCCGGGCCGAGGAGTACGGGTCGGGCATGGGCTCGGCGGGGGCGAAGTGCCGCACGATGACGCCGAAGAGGTTGAGCTGGTGGTCCACGTAGGGCGGGCCGAGGTAGCAGCGGGCGACGAAGCCGAGCGGGACCGCGCCGTACGTGGTCGTGTACTCCTCACGGATCCACTCGGCGAGGGACCGGCAGGCCTGCTCGTCGATCCCCGCGTCCAGCCGGTGCAGGGCGTCGCGCAGGGCCTGCGGGCGCGACCGGTACAGCTCGCGGCGGGTCACGCCCGGGCCCGGTGCGCCGGACGTCCGGCTCCCGGGCGTACCGAGGTCGCCGACCAGGCGGCGGCCGGCGCCCGGCGAGGACAGGGGCCGGGCGGACGGGACCTGCGGCCCCTGCTGCCCGGGCCGGACGACGCGACGTGGGTGTTCTGCGTACCCCATGGTGTCCCCCGAGAGTCATGGGTGGCGCGTACCGGAGGACCGGTTGCGTGATGCACGGGAGACGAAGCGTAATGACGAACCGTCAAGAGCGCGACTGCTATCACCAAACGACCTGCTGGTGACCGGAACACGCCCCGAATGGACCCGGTTCGGTCGTCGCGTTCCCGCGTCGGAGCGTCCCGGGCACCGACGGACTCTCCGGCATGAGGACGTTCGCCGGCGTACGCGCACAGGCCGGGCACGTCGGAGTCGTCGGCGCAGAGCCGGACGAGCGTGTCGAGGGTCTACTCGCGTTCGGCGGCGAGTTCCTCGGGCGGGACGGGCGGGGCGAGGGCGCGTCGGACACGGTGCGGGCGGCCGGTAGGCGGGGTCCTGCGCCGCGGTCCGCACCAGCCGGCTGTCCTGGCTCACGCCGGGCAGGTCCTGATCGGTCATCAGGGAGACCACGGTGAGGTCGGCGGCCGGCCGCAGGGTGCTCGGGCCGCGCCGGGCGACGGCGACGCCGGGCACCGGGCGCGGGCCGCCGGCCGGGTCGAGGGGCAGGGAACGCAGCAGGGTCTCGCACACGGCGGCGCCGGGCGTGGTGCCGGCGTACAGGTGGCCGTAGCGGTCGCAGGGTGTGGCGTCGAAGCGTCCGCCGCCCCGGAGGCAGTGCGCGGGCGCGGGGTGAAGGCGGTGGCGCCGCGGTGCAGGGCGTGGACGCGGTGCGGCAGGGTGCCCTGGGCGGGCGTCACCTCGGCCGGGGTGCCCGTCAGGTTCTCGGGCGGCCGGTAGTTGGGCACGGCGGGTCCGCCTCCTCGTACGGCGCGGTCGGTACGGTCACACGTCCTCCAGCAGCAGGCGCGCGGTGTCGGCGAGCCGGTGCTCCCCTCCGGTGCCGAGGAGGGCGGCGGGCGCGGTGCCGAGCCAGGCGTTGCCCGCCAGCCACCAGTCGGCTGCGCCCCAGGGGTCACGGGCGGCGTCGAGGAGCGCGTTGACCTCCAGGACGACCAGTCGGGGCAGGCTGCCCTCGGAGAACTGGAACCGGGGCAGCCGTGCCAGTCCGCCGGGGCCGGGCAGCCGGATCAGATCGCGGGCGTAGGGGTCGCCGCCGCCGCGCAGCACGGTGGCCGGGTCCAGGGCGGGTTCGGCGAGCAGACGGTCGCGCACCGGGCCGAGGACGGGGCCGACCATGCGGTGCCCGTCGAGGAGCAGCACGGCGAGGTCGTCGGCGCGGAAGCCCAGGTAGGACGGGTCGCCGGTGGCGGTGTCGGCGGCGGTGGCGAGCCGGGCCACCTGGGCGGTGCCGAACTCGTCGGGCAGGGCCCGGCGGAGCAGTCCGGCGGCCTCCTCCGCGGCACCGCGGCGGGCGCCTTCGCCGGCCTCGCGATGGCGTACGACGGTCAGCAGGGCGGCGAGGCGCTCGCGGGTGGGGCCGGTGACACGGTCGGCCAGCCGGTGCCATTGGGCTGCCGCCGCGGCCAGCACGGCGTACGGATTCACGGGTCCCCCTTGTCGTCGTCTGCCGGGCGTCGGGCCGGGCGCCGCTCCCCGCCCGGCCGGCGGCCTGGGCCCAGTCGTCACATTCCCGTCGTCCGCCCGGAGGGCGGGCCCGGAGGCGTCCGGTGCGTGCGATCGCAAGGCGCCGGAGCGCCCTCGTGGCGGAGCCACGTGGGCGGTCCGGCAACGCGGCGAGCGTGCGTGCCAGACACCGCCGGGCAGGCGGGAATGTGACGACAGGGCCTAGGGGCGGCGCCCGGTCAGGAGCCGTTCCACCAGGTCGGCGCGGGCCTGGCGGCGCATCACCAGGTGGACGTCCCACGGGGCGCCGCGGGCCAGTGCGGCCTCCACGGCCGTCCACAGCGCGCCGAAGCTCTCCAGGGCGGGCAGTCCGCCGCGGCCGGCGCCGAGCAGCGGCAGGCAGACGGAGGTGAGCGGCGGGTCGTGGCGGCCGGACTCGTCGGCGAGCAGGGTGAAGGCCCGGTCGACGGCGCGGGTGATGTCGGCGGGCTGGACGTCGTAGTCGTTGGTGCCGGGGCGGGGAACGGCCACGGCGAGGTGGTAGATGCGGCGCACCCCCTGGGCGGCCATGGCCCCGGCGGAGGTGACGGCGACGGTGCCGGGCAGGGCGGCGCGGCCGGGGATGCCGTGGCGTGCGGCCCAGTCGCGCAGTTCGTCGTGGACGCGGTCCTCGACGACTCCCCCGGTGGCGTCGGTGCGGGCCCCGGCCCGGCGAAGCGTCGCGGCGACCGACGCCTTGTAGGGCGCGGGGAGCGCGAAGTAGGTGTTGGACGGGGAGACGACGACGTCGACGTCGCGCAGGAGGTCCACGGAGTGGACGTGCAGGGTGACGGGGACGACGCGGTCGTGGACGCGCGGTTTGATCACGCGGTGGGCGGGGGCGAGGTGGTGCGGATCCGGGGCCGGTGCATCCGGGCCGTCGGTCGCCTCGCGGGCCGCCGAGCCGTCCTCCTCGGAGTCGCCGTCGGCGGCGGTGAGGCCGAGGACCTGCTCGGTGATCTGCTCCAGCACCATCACCTCGTGGTGCTTGCGGAACCGTTCGACGCTGACGCCGTACACCTCGGCGGCCCGGCGGCGCCGGTCGGCGGGGGGCCAGTCGCGGGTGCCCTGGGCGAGGCCGAGGGTGTACTCGGCGGCGGTCTGGAGGCTGCCGCCGCCGATGCCGGCGACGGCGTCCCGGAGCAGCCGCTCGACCGCGAGGCCGGGTAACTCCCCCGGTGTCCCCAGCCGTTCGCGGGCGATGCGGGAGAGCTCCGGGATGTCCAGCCCGCGGAGCCTGACGACTCCGGCCCGCCGCACCGCTCTCACCTCGGCGAGCACCGCGGCGTGATCGGGCCTGTGAGGGGGGTGCGGCATGGCATCAAGAATCCCATCGTCGCCTCCGCCCTCACAAGCCCGGTCCGGTGCTCCCCCCGTACTTCCATTGCACCGCACGGCCCGGTCGCGGCTCGGGCTCTTTCGGGGCGGATACGGGGCGGGAGCGAGGGAGTTCGCGCTAAACGAACAGGCTGAGCACCGCCGCCGTCGCGAAGCCGCCGAGCGACAGCACGCTCTCCAGCACGGTCCACGTCTTCAGGGTGTCCCGTTCGCTGATGCCGAAGTACTTGGCGACCATCCAGAAGCCTCCGTCGTTGACGTGCGAGGCGAAGATGGAACCCGCCGAGATGGCCATGATGACCAGCGCGACGAACGCCTGGGAGTGGTCGCCCTCGGCGAGCAGGGGCGCCACGATACCCGCCGTCGTCACGATGGCGACCGTCGCCGAACCCTGGGCGACCCTGAGCACGAGGGAGATCAGGTAGGACAGGACGATCACCGGCAGGCCGACGTCGTGGAAGGTGTCGGAGAGGGCCTGGGCGACGCCGCTGGCCTTGAGGACGGCGCCGAAGACACCGCCCGCGCCGACCACGAGCAGGATGTTGCCGACCGGCTTCAGCGAGGACGTCGAGACGGTCTCCAGGGACTTGCGGGACCAGCCGCGCCGGATGCCGAGGAGGTAGTAGGCGAGGAACAGGGCGATGGTGAGGGCGACGAAGGGGTTGCCGAAGAACTCGATCACCGAGCGGGTGGTGGAGGGGTCCAGGGCGATCGAGGAGAAGGTCGCGGCGAGGATGAGGACCAGCGGGGTGCCGATGATGCCGAGGACCGTGCCGAGCGGCACCGGCGTCTCGCGGGGGGCGACACCGGCCTTGCGCTGCTCGTCGATGACGGCCTGCCGGGCCTCGTCGGCGGCCTCGACCATGTCCTGCGGCACGGGGACGAAGATGCGGCGGCCGACCCAGGCGGAGTAGGCCCAGGCGGCGAGGACGGCCGGGATGCCGCACACGACGCCCATGAGGATCACCCAGCCGAGGTCCACCTTCAGCAGCCCCGCGGCGGCCACCGGGCCGGGGTGCGGCGGCAGGAAGGCGTGGGTCATCGACAGGCCGGCGAGCAGGGGCAGGCAGTAGAGCAGGATCGACTTGCCGATGGGGGTCCCCCCGGGACGGAGCTTGTCGGAGTCTTGGGGGCGTTTCGCGGCGGCGTAGACGATGGGCGCGAGGACGAAGATGCCGACGTCGAAGAAGACGGGGATGCCGAAGATCAGGCCGGTCAGGCCCATGGCGAGCGGGGCGCGCTTCTCGCCGAACAGGCCGAGCAGGCGGGAGGCCAGCACCTCCGCGCCGCCGCTGACCTCGAGGATCGCGCCGAGCATGGTGCCCAGGCCGATGATGATGGCGACGTGCCCGAGGATGCCGCCCATGCCGGACTCGATGGTGGAGACGGCGTCGGACTTCTGGACGGTGCCGAAGAGTTCGGTGACCGACAGGCCGGCGAGCAGGCCGACGGCTATGGAGACGGCGAGCAGCGCGACGAAGGGCTGCAGCCGCACCTTGATGATCAGGAAGAGCAGGAGCGCGATGCCGATCGCGGCGACGGTCAGCAGACCCGCCGTGCCGTCGATCAGGGTGAGCAGACCGCCGGTGTGGGGTGGGGTCTCGGCAGCGGCGAACTGAAGGGGCATATGGGACATCCGGGGGTCCTCTGGCTAAGAACATGGGGCTTTCGGGCAGGGCGGAGCGCGGCACGGCGCCCCAGGGGTGGGGGGCGCCGTGCCGTTCACAGACGGTCGGGCAGACGGGGGAGAGACGGTCAGCCGAGGACGGCCAGCGCGTCGATCTCGATGAGGAGTCCGGCGGGCAGTCCGACGTAGACGGTCGTGCGCGCGGCGGGCGGCTGGGTGAGGCCCTGCTCCTCGAAGTACCGGTTGTAGATCTCGTTCATCTCGGCGAAGTGGTCGACGTCCGTGAGGTAGACGCGGATCATCATCACGTCGTCCCAGGAGGCGCCGCCCTCCTCCAGGATCGCCTTGACGTTGGCGAGGGTCTGGAGGGTCTGCTCGCGCAGGGTCGGGCCGGCCGGGGTGGGGGCCTTGCCGTCCTCGTGGGGGAGGAAGCCGACCTGGCCGGCGACCTGGAGGATGTTGCCCTTCTTCACGCCGTGGCTGAACTTGGCCGGGGGGACGGTGTGGGTCGCGGGGGTGAGAGCGATCTTGTCGGTCATGCGGTGACTTCCTTGACTGGGGTCCTGCCGGAGTACTCGCCGCTGATGGCGTCCGCCGTACGGCGCACCAGCGGGAGCAGGGTGAGGAGTTCGTCGGCGGTGACGACGACGTTCGGCGCGGAGACCGACATCGCGGCGGCCACCCTGCCGTCGGCGCCCCGGATGGGGGCGGCGATGCAGTTGATGGACTCCTCGTGGCCGCCGAGGTCGGTGGCCCAGCCCTGTTCGCGCACCGTGGCCAGCTCCGTGAGGAAGGCGTCGGCGTTCGGTGTCGAACGGGCCGTGTACAGGGGGTATTCGAGCTTCTCCACGACGGCGCGGCGCTCGTTCCCGGGGAGGTCGGCGAGCAGCAGCTTGGCGACGGCCGCGACGGTGATGGCGACGGGCTTGCCGATCCGGGAGTACATGCGGACCGGGTAGCGGCTCTCGACCTTGTCGATGTAGAGGACCTCGTTCTCCTCGTAGACGGCGAGGTGGACGGTGTGGCCGCACTGCTCGTTGAGGCGTACGAGGTGGGGGTGGGCGATCTCGCGGACGTCCAGGTTCTCCATCGCCTCCTGGGCGAGGGCGATGAGCCGGGCGCCGAGGCGGTAGCGCTGGTCGGACTGGCGGTAGACGAAGCCGTGCTCGTGCAGGGTGCGCAGCAGCCGCAGGGCGGTGGACTTGTGCACGCCGAGCCGCTCGGCGACCCGGCCCAGGTCGGCGGGGCCCTCGGCGAGCAGCGGCAGGATGCTGAGCGCGCGGTCGACGGTCTGGCTCATGGTGTGCGTACCTCCTCGTCGGCCCCTCGGCCGGCCTGTGTCCAGCCGGGGCCGAGTCGCAGTCTCCCCCACGCGTCGTCGTCGAGGGCGGCCAGCCGGTCGGCGTGGTGCCGGGCCGGGGGCGCGGCGAGGTCGCCGGGGACGGTGAGGGCGGCGGCGGCCGTCAGGTGGCCGTGGCGCAGTCGCTCGCGCACGGGCAGTCCGCGCAGGGTGGCGGAGAGGAACCCGGCGGCGAAGGCGTCGCCCGCGCCGACGGCGGCGACGACGTCGACGTGCAGGGCGGGGACGAAGGTGGCGTGCTCCCCGTGGAAGGCTGTGGCGCCGGTCGCGCCCTGCTTGACGACGAGCAGCTCCGGCTCGGGCAGCGCCGCGCGCACCGCCTCGGGGCCGCCGAGTCCCCAGGCCTCGTCCTCGCCGACGAAGACGAGGTCGGCGCCGCGCGCCAGCTCCCGGAGCACGGCCGGTCCGTCGGCGTCCCGCCACAGCCCGGGGCGGTGGTTGACGTCGAAGGAGACCAGGGGCCGGCCGGGGCGGCGGGCGGTCAGTTCGCGCATCAGGTCGCGGCAGTCGGCGGAGAGCGCGGCGGTGATGCCGGACAGGTGGAGGATCCGGCCGGAGCGGATCGCGCCGAGATCCAGGGTCGCGGCCGACATGGCGGAGGCCGCAGAGCCGCTGCGGTAGTACGCCACCTCGTGCGCGTCGGTGGCACGGTCGCCCGCGGTGCGGAAGTAGATGCCGGTCGGCCGGCCGGGGTCGCGGCGCACGGCGCGGACGTCGACGCCGTAGGCGCCGATCGCCTCGACCAGGTGGTCGCCGAAGCCGTCGGCGCCGACGGCGCTGACCCAGCGGGCGGCGTGTCCGGCGGCGGCCAGCACGCAGGCGACGTTGGACTCGGCGCCGCCGATGGCGCGGTCGAAGGAGGGCACGTCGGCGAGGCGTCCGGGGCGGGAGGGCAGGAAGGTGACCATGGACTCGCCGAGCGCGACGACGTCCACGACGTCGGGGGTGGTGCTGCGGGGGCCGTCGGCGGTCACGATGGTGGGGCTCCTCATCCTGTCGCGGGCGGACTGTCTCGGACGGAGGCTCCGTTGACCCCGCGTTGGCCGAGATGTTAGACAGCAGTGAGCGATATACGCAACGGTCGTTGCAGACAATGCAACGACCCACCTCAGGAGGCTCCATGGCCCTCGACACCGGCACCGAAGCCCTCGCCCGCCTGGCCGAGGAGCACGTCGACCACCGCTTCAAGGGCCTCCCGCCGGACGCCGCGGGCCTGACCGTCGCCGAGCTGGCCGCGCAGCGCCGCAATCTCTTCACCGGCGGCTTCACCACGCCCGTGCTGGCCCTGTCCGCCGAGCGCCTGGAGCACAACCTGCGGCTGATGGAGACGTACGCCGCCCGGCACGGCCTCGCCTTCGCGCCGCACGGCAAGACCTCGATGGCCCCCCAGCTCTTCCACCGGCAGCTCGCGCACGGCGCCTGGGGCATCACGCTCGCGGTGCCTCACCAGGTGTGGGTGGCCCGTGCCCACGGCATCGGGCGGATCTTCCTGGCCAACGAGCTGGTCGACGCCGCCGCCCTGCGCCGCCTCGCCGCCGAGCTGGACGCCGACCCGGACTTCCGCTTCGTCTGCTACGTCGACTCCGTGCGCGGGGTGGAGCTGATGGACGCCGCGCTGGCCGAGGCGGGGGCGGGCCGCCCGGTGGACGTCGTGGTCGAGCTGGCCGCCGGCGAGGGCGCCCGGACCGGGGTGCGCACGGAGGCCGAGTGCGCGGCGGTCGCCGACGCGGTCGCCGCCGCACCGACGCTGCGGCTGGCCGGGGTCGCCGGGTACGAGGGCGAGGTGCCGGACGCCGATCCGGAGAAGGTGCACGCGTGGCTGCGGCGGCTGGTCGCGCTGGCCGTGGACTTCGACAAGGCGGGCCGGTTCACGGGGCTGGACGAGATCGTGCTGAGCGCGGGCGGCAGTGCCTGGTTCGACGCGGTGGCCGACGTGTTCGCCGAGGTCCCGGACCTCTCCGTGCCGGTGCTGAAGCTGCTGCGCTCGGGCGCGTACGTGTCGCACGACGACGGGCACTACCGGGAGCTGACCCCCTTCAACCGCGTCCCCGCCGAGGGCGCCCTGGAGCCCGCCTTCCGGCTCTGGTCCCAGGTCGTCTCGCGCCCCTCCCCGGAGCAGGCCTTCACCAACGCGGGCAAGCGGGACGCGGCCCACGACCTCCACCTGCCCTTCGCACAGGCGGTGCGCCCCGCGGACGGCGGCCCGGAGCGCCCCGCCGACGGGGTCACGGTGACCGGACTGTCCGACCAGCACGCCTGGCTGCGCACCGCCCCCGGGGTGGAGCTCGAGGTCGGCGACTGGGTCGGGATGGGCCTGTCCCACCCGTGCACGTCCTTCGACAAGTGGCAGCTGATCCCGGTCGCGCAGGCGGACGGGACGGTCGTCGACTACGTCCGCACGTTCTTCTAGAGGAGGCCCTGGTGGAAGAGCTGGTCATCCGGGACGCCGACGTCGTCGACGGCACCGGCGAGCCCTCGTACCGCGCCGACGTGGTCGTCGACGGCGGGCGCATCGTGTCGATCGTCAAGGAGGCGGCCGCCGCGGGCTGCCAGCGCCCCAGGGCGCGCCGAGAGCTGGACGCCGAGGGCCTGGCCCTGGCCCCGGGCTTCATCGACATGCACGCCCACAGCGACCTGGCCCTGCTGCGCGACCCCGACCACAGCGCGAAGGCGGCCCAGGGCGTCACCCTGGAGGTCCTCGGACAGGACGGCCTGTCGTACGCGCCGGTCGACGACCGCACCCTCGGCGAGGTGCGCCGCGCCATCGCCGGGTGGAACGGCCCCGGCGACGACGTCGACTTCGACTGGCGCTCGGTCGGCGAGTACCTGGACCGGCTCGACCGGGGCGTCGCCGTCAACGCCGCCTATCTGATCCCGCAGGGCACGGTCCGCGCCCTCGCGGTCGGCTGGGAGGACCGCGAGGCGACCCCGGCCGAGCTGGAGCGGATGCGCCGGCTGGTCGCCGAGGGCATGGAGCAGGGCGCGGTCGGCCTGTCGTCCGGGCTCACCTACACGCCGGGCATGTACGCGAAGGACGCCGAGCTGACCGAGCTGTGCCGGGTGGTCGCGTCGTACGGCGGCTACTACTGCCCGCACCACCGCTCGTACGGGGCCGGGGCCCTTCAGGCGTACGAGGAAATGGTGGCGCTGACCCGGGAGGCGGGCTGCCCGCTGCACCTGGCGCACGCCACCATGAACTTCGGCGTGAACAGGGGCCGGGCGCCCGAGCTGCTGACGCTGCTGGACGACGCGCTGGCCGCAGGCGCCGACATCACGCTCGACACCTATCCGTACACCCCGGGCTGCACCACCCTCGTGGCGCTGCTGCCGAGCTGGGCCGGCGAGGGCGGTCCGGAGCAGGTGCTGAAGCGGCTGGCGGACGACGACACCGCCGAGCGGATCCGCCACCACCTGGAGGTGACCGGCTCCGACGGCTGCCACGGGGTGCCCGTGGAGTGGGAGACCGTCGAGATCTCCGGCGTCGGCGACCCGGCCCTGGCCGAGTACGTCGGCCGCACGGTCCTGGAGTCGGCCGGGCTGCGCGGCGAGAGCCCGTGGACGCTCGCCCGGCGCCTGCTGCTGGCCGACCGGCTGGCCCCGACGATCCTCCAGCACGTCGGCCACGAGGAGAACGTGCGGGCGATCATGCGCCACCGCGTCCACACCGGCGGCTCGGACGGCATCCTCCAGGGCAGCAAGCCGCACCCGCGCGCCTACGGCACCTTCCCGCACTACCTCGGCCACTACGTCCGCGAGCTGGGCGTGCTGTCGCTGGAGGAGTGCGTCGCCCATCTCACCGGGCGCCCGGCGGCCCGGCTGCGGCTGCCGGACCGGGGCAGGATCCGCGAGGGGTACCGGGCCGACCTGGTCCTCTTCGACCCGGCGACGGTCGCGGCCGGCAGCACGTACGAGGAGCCGCGCCGGCTGCCGACGGGCATCCCGTACGTGCTGGTCGACGGGCGGTTCGTGATCGAGGACGGGCGGCGCACCGACGTGCTGGCCGGGCGGTCGGTGCGCCGGAGTCCGCGCTGATCACGGCCCGGGGCTACGGCTTGGGCAGGACGCAGCCGCTGCGGGAGAGGTCGAGCTTGTTGTCGGCGCCGAAGCAGGCGGGGATCCGGTAGGTCTGCTGGGCGTAGTTGATGCCCTCGCGGACCGTCACGGTCCCGTCCTCGGCGACCTCGCACGGGTTGTTGTCGGTGCAGCGTCCGCCGTCCTCGTTGCCGGTGTTGTTGACGGCGACGACCTTGCCGGTGGCGTTGTCGACGACGGGCGATCCGGAGGTGCCGCCGATGGTCCGGCAGGCGGAGGTGTAGCGGACCGAGTCCTTCCAGGTCCACTCCCCCTCCTTGAGCCGGTACGCGAACCCGTCGACGTTGCAGGCGTAGGTCCGCTTCCAGTAGCCGGAGACGACGGTGATCGCGGTGCCGGCCGTGGGGTGGGCGTCGTCGAGGGTGAGCGCGCTGATCCCGTAGGTGCCGCGGATCTGGGCGTACGTGCTGGTGAGCTGGTACAGCGAGACGTCCGTGTCGGTCATCGTCGCGTAGGCGATCTTGCTGGCGCGCAGGGTGCCGACGCGCGTGCCGGAGGAGTTGAGCAGGCCGAAGCTCCGGCTGGAGGGCTGGTCCACGACGACCTCGCCGGCCGCCGGGAAGCCGGTCTCCAGACAGTGGCCGTTGGACATGACCAGCGCCGGGTCGTCGTCCTCGGACGCGGGCAGGCGGACGACGGAGCCGGAGCAGTTGCTGAGCGAGACGGTGCCGGCGAAGGACACGGCCTTGGCGGCGGGAGCCGCGGGTGACGCGGGGGCCGTGCGGGACGCGGGAGCCGCGGGTGACGCGACCGCCGGTGCCACGCCGACCCCGGTGACGGCCAGGGTGGCGAGCGCGGCAAGGAGAGGCTTGTTCATGTGGGGGTCCCCTCTATGGAGGGCACCGGCCGGAGGTCTTCCGGACGGCACCCGGATTGTCATGAGCATTTTCATGACGGAGAGGGGTGCGGACAAGGACCGCTATCCGGCCGCCAGTTGGCGCGATAGCGCCCGTCGGGCACGGGTGAGGACGCCGGCGGCCCCCCGGAGCGGGCGTCCCACGTGGTGGAAAACACGG
This sequence comes from Streptomyces sp. NPDC032940, assembly GCF_040636935.1. NCBI lineage: Bacteria > Bacillati > Actinomycetota > Actinomycetes > Kitasatosporales > Streptomycetaceae > Streptomyces > Streptomyces sp. NPDC032940. The sequence continues at coordinate 193,952 of NZ_JBEZVJ010000001.1, forward strand.
CCCATGGGCCGTAACCGGGTCGTAAGCTCGCGGACATGCAGGTGATCCAGTCGACCAAGCTCGCCAACGTCTGTTACGAGATCCGGGGCCCGGTGCTCGAGGAGGCGATGCGGCTGGAGGCGGCCGGTCACCGCATCCTGAAGCTGAACACGGGCAACCCGGCGGCCTTCGGCTTCGAGTGCCCGCCCGAGATCCTCGAGGACATCCTCCGCAACGTCTCGTCGGCCCACGGCTACGGCGACGCGAAGGGCCTGCTGGCCGCGCGCCGGGCGGTCGTCATGCACAACCAGACCCTCGGCATCGAGACGGACGTCGAGCACGTCTTCATCGGAAACGGCGTCTCCGAGCTGATCGTGATGGCGATGCAGGGCCTGCTGGACGACGGCGACGAGGTCCTCGTCCCGGCGCCGGACTACCCGCTGTGGACGGCCGCCGTCTCCCTGTCCGGCGGCACGGCGGTGCACTACCGCTGCGACGAGCAGTCCGACTGGATGCCGGACCTCGCGGACGTCGAGCGCAAGGTCACCGACCGCACCAAGGCCATCGTCATCATCAACCCGAACAACCCGACGGGCGCGGTGTACGACGAGGAGGTGCTGCGCGGGCTCACCGACATCGCGCGCCGGCACAACCTGCTGGTCTGCTCCGACGAGATCTACGACAAGATCCTCTACGACGACGCGGTGCACACCCCGACCGCCGCGATCGCCCCGGACCTGCTCACCCTCACCTTCAACGGCATGTCGAAGGCGTACCGGGTGGCCGGCTACCGGGTCGGCTGGATGTCCGTCTCCGGGCCGCGCGCGCACGCCCAGTCGTACATCGAGGGCCTGACGATCCTGGCGAACATGCGGCTGTGCGCCAACATGCCGGGCCAGCACGGGGTGGTCGCCGCGCTCAGCGGGCGGCAGACGATCAACGACCTGGTGCTGCCGGGCGGACGGCTGCGCGAGCAGCGGGACGCCGCGCACGAGGCGCTGACCGGCATCCCGGGTGTGACCTGCGTGAAGCCGAAGGGGGCGCTGTACCTCTTCCCGCGCCTCGACCCCAAGGTCTTCAAGATCAAGGACGACCGGCAGATGGTCCTGGACCTGCTGCGCCAGGAGAAGATCATGGTCGTCCAGGGCACCGGCTTCAACTGGCCCGAGCCCGACCACTTCCGCGTGGTGACCCTGCCGACGGCCGGGGATCTGCGCGAGGCGGTGGGCCGGATCGGCAACTTCCTGGACGGTTACGGCCAGCCCTGACCCTCACCCTCCGCATGCATGCGGTCCGGCCTTGTGGTCGCCTCAACTTTAGATTGATTCCAATGTAGGATGGTTTCCTGAAAGCGTTCAGGAGGCCGTCCCATGTACGAACCGATCCGCAGCAAGTCGGTCCACAGCACGGTGGCCGGCGGCACCTCGGACTTCCCCCACCGGTCCCGTGAGGAGGAGCTGGACATCCAGCTCGCGGGTCATCTCGCGACGCTGCTCGCCGCCACGGACGAGCTGCGCGCCCAGGCGCCCTCCGAGGAGCTGGACACGGCGGCCGAAAGGCTCGCCGAGCAGGTCGCCCGGTTGCGGGGAGGCCGTGCGCCGGCCCGCCTGCCGGCGCCCGCCGCGCCGCCCGCGCCGCACCCGGCGGCACTGCACCGCCGGGCCCACACCCTGGCGAGCCGCGCCCTCGTGGTGGCCGCGTCCCGCGCCGACACGGCGGTGGCGATCCTCACCGCCGAACGCATGGACGCACACGCCGCGGCCCTCGAGCCGCGCGAACTGGCGTCCCGCTGACCAGCGCGTCGGCGCGCAGAACGTCAAAGGGCCGGGTCCGTCGCACGCCGTTGTGCGGGGACCCGGCCCGAGTGGGGCCTCCCTTGCTCCGGGACATCGAGCTACAGGAGCGTGAGGAGACCCCTCGCGGCCGGCCTTCGTGACGACTATGCAGGTCAGGGCTAGTCGGACCGGCCGCGGAACCAGGGGGGATCAGCCCAGGCGCTGCACCAGCGCGCGGTACTGGTCCCACAGCTCGACGGGCGTGTGGTCGCCGAAGGTGTTCAGGTGGTCGGGGACGAGCGCCGCCTCCTCGCGCCACACCTCCTTGTCGACGCTGAGCAGGAAGTCCAGGTCGGACTCGGGCAGGTCGAGGCCGTCGGTGTCCAGGGACTCCTTGGTCGGCAGCACGCCGATCGGGGTCTCCACGCCGTCCGCCCTGCCCTCGAGGCGCTCCACGATCCACTTCAGGACGCGGCTGTTCTCGCCGAAGCCGGGCCAGACGAACTTGCCCTCGTCGTCCTTGCGGAACCAGTTGACGTAGTAGATCTTCGGCAGCTTGGACTGGTCCTTGTCCTTGGCCACGTCGATCCAGTGCCCCATGTAGTCGCCCATGTTGTAGCCGCAGAACGGCAGCATGGCGAACGGGTCGCGGCGCAGCTCGCCGACCTTGCCCTCGGCGGCGGCGGTCTTCTCGGAGGCCACGTTGGCGCCGAGGAAGACGCCGTGGTTCCAGTCGAAGGACTCGGTGACCAGCGGTACGGCGGTGGCGCGGCGTCCGCCGAAGAGGATCGCCGAGATCGGCACGCCCTTGGGGTCCTCCCACTCGGGCGCGATGATCGGGCACTGGGACGCGGGCGTGGTGAAGCGGGCGTTGGGGTGCGCGGCCGGGCGGTATCCATTTGCTTCGCGGGCCGACTCGGGCGTCCAGTCGTTGCCCTTCCAGTCCGTCAGGTGGGCGGGCGTCTCCTCGGTCATGCCCTCCCACCACACGTCGCCGTCGTCGGTGAGGGCGACGTTGGTGAAGACGGAGTTGCCCCACAGGGTCTTCATCGCGTTGGCGTTGGTGTGCTCACCGGTGCCGGGCGCGACGCCGAAGAAGCCGGCCTCGGGGTTGATCGCGTACAGGCGGCCGTCCTCGCCGAAGCGCATCCAGGCGATGTCGTCGCCGATGGTCTCCACGGTCCAGCCGGAGATCGTGGGCTCCAGCATGGCGAGGTTGGTCTTGCCGCAGGCCGACGGGAAGGCGGCGGCGACGTACTTGGGCTCGCCGGTGGGCGGGGTCAGCTTCAGCACGAGCATGTGCTCGGCGAGCCAGCCCTCGTCGCGAGCCATGACGGAGGCGATGCGCAGGGCGTAGCACTTCTTGCCGAGCAGGGCGTTGCCGCCGTAGCCGGAGCCGTAGGACCAGATCTCGCGGTCCTCGGGGAAGTGCGAGATGTACTTGGTGGAGTTGCACGGCCACGGAACGTCGTCCTGACCCTCCTCCAGCGGGGCGCCGACGGAGTGCACGGCCTTGACGAAGAAGCCGTCCTCGCCCAGCTCGTCCAGGACCGGCTGTCCCATGCGGGTCATGGTGCGCATCGAGGCGGCGACGTACGCGGAGTCGGTGATCTCGACGCCGAGCGCGGAGAGCGGGGAGCCGAGGGGGCCCATGCAGAAGGGCACGACGTACATGGTCCGGCCGCGCATGGAGCCGCGGAACAGGCCCTTCTCCCCGCTGAAGATCTCCCGCATCTCGGCGGGCGCCTTCCAGTGGTTGGTGGGGCCGGCGTCCTCCTCCTTCTCGGAGCAGATGAAGGTCCGGTCCTCGACGCGGGCGACGTCGGAGGGGTCGGAGGCCGCGTAGTAGGAGTTGGGGCGCTTGATCGGGTCGAGCTTGCGGAAGGTGCCCTTCGCCACGAGCGTCTCGCACAGGCGCTCGTACTCGGCCTCGGAGCCGTCGCACCAGACCACGTCGTCCGGCTGGGTCAGTTCGGCGATCTCGTTGACCCACGAGATCAGTTCCTGATGGCGGGTGGGGACGGAGGGAGCCGCGATGTCGCGCGCCACGATTGCTCCTAGATGAGGGGTTTTTGTTTGGAGGCCCCGTGGGGGCTGCGACCCGGATGCGTCACGCGAGGAGCTCACGCTGCTCATCCGGTGCCGACCGCACTCATTTGATCATCCGACGAGAGCGCCCATATGTCCAGAGGGCCTCACACCTGAGCGGGGTGAGGATCGCCACGTACCAGTGGTTGTCTCCGGGTTTTTTTGCGTACGCCTGGAGTTCGCCTGGAACTTCTTTTACCTCGACGACGGTCCGGCGCCGGCCGGCACGGGTGAGGTGACGCTGCGGGGACTCCCGTGAGACGATGGCCACTTGCCACATCTCCGACGTCTCTACTGATGCGTAACTTACGGTCCCGTAGGTACGATGCGGACATGACTGCGTCCGCCTCCGACGCGCCCAGGGACATGCCGGCCGCCGGCCGCGGTCCCGTGGCGCTCTCCCTGCCGCATCCGGTCAAGCCCAAGCTGCGGGGCTGGCTGCACCTCGGTATGTTCCCGGCCGTCCTCGTCGCCGGACTGGTGCTCACCGCCCTCGCCGAGTCGACCGAGGCCCGCATCGCCTGCGGGGTCTACGTCCTCACGGCCTGCCTGCTCTTCGGCGTCAGCGCGCTCTACCACCGGGGCAACTGGAGCCCGCGCATGGACGGCGTGCTGCGCCGCCTCGACCACGCCAACATCTTCCTGATCATCGCGGGCACCTACACCCCGCTGACCCTGCTGCTCCTGCCGGACGCGCAGGGCCAGTGGCTGCTGTGGGGCATCTGGGCCGCCGCCGCGGCCGGCATCCTCTTCCGCGTCTTCTGGGTCGGCGCCCCGCGCTGGCTCTACACGCCCTGCTATCTCGCCATGGGCTGGGCGGCCGTCTTCTACCTGCCCGACTTCATGCACGCCGGCGGCATCGCCGTCCTCGTCCTGGTGATCGTCGGCGGCGTCCTCTACAGCGCGGGCGGCGTCATCTACGGCCTCAAGCGCCCGAACCCGTCCCCGCGCTGGTTCGGCTTCCACGAGGTCTTCCACTCCTTCACGCTCGCGGCGTTCATCGCGCACTACGTGGGGATCTCGCTGGTGGCCTACTAGGCCTCGGCGAGGCGCCGGAACGACTGCGGCCGGGCCGCCGCCCCGTGGCATCCTGACGAGGTGAACGGTCCCGAGATCCACGTCGAGTTCGCCCCCGAACTGCACCTCTTCGTGCCCCGCGCCCGCCCCACCGGCGCCGCCCGCGCCGCCATCGACGGCGTCTCCACCCTCGGCCACGTCGTCGAGTCCCTCGGCGTCCCGCTCACCGAGGTCGGCGCGCTCCTCGTGGACGGCCGCGAGGTGCCGCCCGGACACGTGCCGGCCGGCGGCGAGTCGGTGACCGTGCGGGCCGTCGAGCACCCCCAGCGGGTCCCCGGCGCGCCCCTGCGCTTCCTGCTCGACGTGCACCTCGGCACCCTCGCCCGCCGGCTGCGACTGCTCGGCGTGGACACGGCGTACGAGTCGACGGACCCCGGCGACCCGGCGCTCGCCGCGCTGTCGGCGGCCGAGAAGCGGGTCATGCTCAGCCGCGACCGGGGCCTGCTGCGCCGCCGCGAGCTGTGGTCCGGCGCGTACGTGTACAGCACCCGGCCCGACGAGCAGCTCCAGGACGTCCTGGACCGCTTCCGGCCCGAGCTGCGGCCCTGGACCCGCTGCACCGCCTGCAACGGCCTGCTGAGAAGGGCCGCCAAGGAAGAGGTCGCCGACCAGCTCAAGGGCGGCACCCAGCGCTCGTACGACGTGTTCGCCCAGTGCACGGCCTGCGGCAGGGCCTACTGGAAGGGCGCGCACCACGAGCAGCTGGAGGCCATCGTGGAGCGCGCCCTCTCCGGGCGGGAGCGCTAGCGCTTCGCCCGCAGGTCCCCCTTGCCGCAGGCCACGCCATCGCGGTCCGGGTCCAGGCGCAGCGGGTCGTCCTTGCCGTTGACCTCCAGGCGGCCGTAGTCGTTGCGGGCCAGCCAGTCGCAGCGGGCGGCGGTCGTCCTCCTCACCTCGGCCGGGAAGGCGGTCGGCACACAGACGTTGGCGGAGCCGTAGTGCCGGTCGCAGCCGGAGACGGTGGGGCTGACCGGCTGCGAGGTGCGCTTCTTTCCGGGGCCGGCTGTCTTGCCGCGCGGGGCGTCGGCGAAGGAGTGGACGTGCGCCGAGGCGTCCTTCGCGGCGAGTGCCGCGGGGCCCTGGAGGTGCACCCACCTCGCCACCGAGGGCACGCCGTTCGCGTCGACCGCGAAGAGCATGTACCAGCCCGGCGGGGCCAGGTCGGGGTTGCTCGTCACGTTCAGGTCGACGTTGTTCCCGTCCACGGACAGCGGCAGGTCCACGAACCGCTGGTTCGGGTCGGAGGAGTGGGTGACGGCGGCCGGGCGGATCAGCTCGGCCTTGGCGATCGGCCGGTCCACGGTGATGCGCTGGGTGTCGCCGTAGGTCCACTCGGTGTCGATCACCGAGGTGATCGCGGGCCGCTCACCCTTGAAGAGGTACGGGGGCGTGTAGACGGACACGTCGTGGTTCCAGGAGCCGTTGCCCGGGTTGTCGCCGGTGGACATCACCCGGCCGTCGGGCAGCAGGAAGGACGACGAGTGGTAGCCGCGGGGCTCCGGGTCGGCGGCCACCGGGTCGAAGGTCTCCGTCGCCGGATCGAAGAGCGAGGACTCGAAGACCGGGTTCGCCCGGTTGTGCAGGGCGCCGCCGGTCTCCAGCACCTTGCCGTCGGGCAGCAGCACCGCGGAGACGTACATCTTGCCCTGGTTACCGGTCTCGGGCACCGGCCCGGCGCCGAGGTCCACCGTGCCCTGCGGGAGCGGGGGCCCGGCGACGTAGACGGGGTTCGGCTGCTTGAGGTCGATGATGTCGGTCAGCCGGTTCGCGTCCGGGTTCGCGTCGATGTTGCCGCCGCCGATGGTCAGCACCCTCTGGTCCTGCGCCGGCGGCAGCAGCACGCTGGCCGACTGGTCCCGGACGTCCTTGTCCTGGAGGCCCGGCACCTGGGTGACGGTGTTGGCGTCGTAGTCGTAGATCGCGGCGCCGGTGCCGGGGATGTTGTTGCCGAAGACATGGCTGCCGGAGTAGAAGAGGCGGCCGTCCTGCATGAGGATCATCGACGGGTACAGGCCCCAGTACGACCAGGTCTGGTTGACCTGCCAGGCCGGCAGCCACTTCTGCTCGGCGTCGGACCAGCGCTCGGCGGTCACCGAGCCGGTGGAGTCCTCGCGCAGGCCGCCGAAGGAGACGACGTCGCCGTTGCCGAGGATCGTCGCCGACGGGTACCAGTGGCCGTCGTTCATGTCGTTGGTCTTGGTGTACGTCTCGGTCTCCGGGTCGAAGACGTACGAGTCCTTGTACCCCTGGTAGCCGACGGTGCCGTCCGCCGACGGGTAGCCGGCGTTGCCGCTCATGACGAGGACGCGGCCGTCCTGGAGCTGGACGTGTCCGGCGCAGAACATGTCCTTGGGCGTCGGGACCGTCCGGTACTCGCCGGTCGCCGGGTCGTACACCGCCGAGGTGAAGGTGCCCGCCTCGAACATCTCCGGGTCGTTGCCGGAGCCCGCGATCAACAGCACCTTGCCGTTGTGGAGGACGACGGAGTGCATGGAGCGGACCGGGTTCTCGGTGGGCAGCACGTCCCAGCGGCCGTCGGCGCACTCGGCCGCGGTGCCCGTGCACTCCGGGTCCGGGACGGGCTCGGCGACCTGCTCCATCGTGTAGTCGTCGGTGGTCGCGGAGCCGGTGCCGTAGACGGAGACGCCCCAGCTGATGCGGTCGGTGCCGGCCGGGACCTCGGGTGTGCGGACGCCCGCCTCGGTCCAGTCGGCGGCCATGCCGAGGGTCTTGAGGTCGGTCCAGTACTGCCAGCCCGCGGTGGTGTCGTGCCGGAAGAGGGTGAGGGCGGCGTCCGGGGTGGTGGTCTTGTACCAGAGGGACAGGTCGTACTGCCTGCCCGCCGTCACCACGGGCGCGCACGTGGCGGACTCGGTGATCAGGGCCTTGCGGTCGCCGTCCACCCGGCGGGTCAGCTCGACCTTCATGGCCTTCGAGCCGGTGTGTGCGTCGGCGGTGGTGGTGAAGGTGAAGTCGTTGTCGCCCCAGCCGGACTTCTCCCAGCAGTACGGCATGCCGTCGGTGCCGGCGGTCTCGAAGCCCGGGTTCCTGATCAGGTTGGCGGCGGAGGCGGGCTGGGGGGCGGTGAGGAGCAGCCCGGTGGTGAGGGCGCCCACCGCCAGCACCGCCGTGCTTCTGCGGCTGTGTCTCATGCGGCACTCCTTGCTGTGCGGCTCTTGCGGCTCGTGCCTTCCGTGCCTCCCGTGCGACCGGCACGGACCCTGCGCGGGAGGTACACCAGGGCCTCGGTCCCCACGAAGCGCAGTACGAAGGTGATGACCAGGGCCAGTGCGGTGGCGGGCAGCACGGCCAGCCCGAACTCCCCGACGAGCAGGGCGATCAGCGGGATGCGCAGCACCAGGTCGGCGTTGGCGATCAGCGCGAACCGCAGGGTGCGGTCGGCCCAGTGCCGGTGCCGGCGCCGGTCGCGGAAGAGCAGCCGCTCCAGGAGGAGGAAGTTCCAGGCCACCCCGAACTGGTTGGCGACGATCTCGGCGGGCAGATAGTGCAGCCCCGCCGCGGTCAGCGCCCACAGCGCGGCCAGGTTGGGCACGAAGCCGCTCAGCCCGATCAGCCCGAAGGCGATCATGCGGGCCGGCGCCGAGGCGGTGCGCAGCCCGGCCAGGTGGCGCAGGAAACGGAGTCCCTCCTGTGCGGTCGACTTGGACTCGCCCGCGAACCGCTCCGCGAAGACGAACGGCACCTCGGCGACCGCTTGGGGGCGGCTGCGGACGGCGAGTTCGAGGAGGATCTTGTAGCCGAGCGGCTTGAGGACGTCCGCGGTGACCTCGCTGCGCCGGATGGCGAAGAAGCCGCTCATCGGGTCGCTGATGCCGCGCAGCCGGCGCGGGAAGAGGGCCTTGGTCAGCCAGGTCGCCCCCCGCGACACGGCCACCCGGTAGCTGCCCGCGAGTCCGGCGCGGCTGCCTCCCTTGATGTACCGCGAGGCGACGACGAGCCCGGCGCCCGTCCGCTCGCCGGTGGCGACCAGCTCGGGCACCAGGGACGGCGGGTGCTGGCAGTCGCCGTCCATGACGACGATCCAGTCCGACGCGGCCGCTTTGAGTCCCTCGACGACCGCGCCGCCCAGTCCCCCGGCCGGCTCGTCCCGGTGCAGGACGGTGACCGGGAACGGGCAGTCCAGGGCCGCCTCCCGGATGACGTCCGGGGTGTCGTCGGTGGAGTCGTCCACGAAGACGACCTCGCAGGGCAGCCGGCCCGGCACCGACTCGGTGATCCGGTGCAGCAACTGCCGTACGTTGGCGGACTCGTTGAAGGTCGGTACGACGATGGTGACGGCGCCCGGCTCGGGCACCTCGGAGGCCTCGGGGCGCACGGCCGGACGGCCCAGCTCGCCGGGGACGGTGGACTCGTGGCTCATCGGGCGGCTCCGGAGGACTGGATACGGCGGATCTCGATGCGGTCCGCACCGGTGCCGAAGACGGCGACCGGGGTGGAGTGGTTCATCGCGGCCCGGACGTTGGGCAGATCGGCCGCGTCGCGCCGTACCGTCGGGGAGGCGACGACGTAGTCGAGGTCGCGCCAGCCGCCCGGCATGGTCTTCGTGACCGCCGGGTCGAGGTCGGCCTTGTAGAACCAGATGACCCCGAGTCCGGGCCGGTACCCGGCGTGCACCAGGTCCAGCCAGAGCGCGTCGTCCACGAGCACCCGGGTGCCGGCGGGGTCGGCCACCTCCTCGGCCAGCCAGTCGGCGGCGGCCTCGTAGGGGGCGTTGGCGTCGGCGGTGACGGCGGTGCGGTCGCCGTCGTACCAGCGGGGCACGACGTAGGCGCCGGCGGCGAGCACCAGGACGCCGGCGAGCGCGTACCGGCCCGCGGTGACGCCCCGCCGCTCGGCCTCGGTGCGCCACCTGCGCAGCACGGCGTGGGCGGTGCTCGCCGCGCCGCCGGCCAGGACCAGGGCGAGGAAGGGCAGCGCCTGGATGACGTACATGGCGGGCAGGTAGCCGTTCGGGCGCAGGGCGAGGGCGGCGAGGATCGCCACCGTCAGCGCCGGTCCGGCCAGGGACCGTGCGGTGACCGACCAGCGCCAGGTGGCCAGCAGGAGCAGCGCCCCGGCGAGGCCGCCCAGCGGCAGCACCCGGTCGTAGTAGAGCCAGGACTGCAGGACGCCCCAGGAGCCCGAGCCCTGGTCGAGGATGAAGCCCGACCCCGGCCTGGTCATCTGGTACGCGACGCCGTCCCACAGGGAGACATGGCCGCCGCCCGGCAGCAACTCGCCCTTCAGCAGGGCGAACAGGGGGTAGGAGAAGCCGATGAGCGCGCAGGCCGTGACGGCGCCGGTCAGCGCGAACTTGCGGGTGTCGCGGTGGCTGTGGCGCCACATGGTGACCAGCAGGGCGGGCAGGACGACGAGCATCGTCTCCTTGGTGAGCACGGCCGTGGCGGCGGCGACGCCCGCGCCGAAGTGGTGCCAGAGGTGGCGGCTCGGGGAGGCGGCCAGCGCGAAGGCCAGCAGGGTCCACATCACCGCGAGGTTGTCGAGGAAGATCTCCCGCTGGAGCACGACCGACAGCGGGGAGAGCCCGAACAGGGTCATGGCGAGGCCGGCGGCCCAGCGGGGCAGGGAGAGCCGGCGGGCGATGACGTAGACGAGGACCGCGGAGACGGCGCTGACCAGCAGCATCACCACGCGCATGGTGCCGACGGTCATCGACTCGGGGCTGATCAGCGTGGGGATCCAGGTCAGCACGGCGAGCTGGATCCAGCCGAGCGGCGGGTGGTCGTACCAGTAGGTGTAGTGGGCGAGGCCCTCGCCCTGCTGGACGGCCCAGGCCTGGGCGAGGTAGGTGCCCTCGTCGTCGCTGAGGGCCGGGTAGTCGGAGATGTTCCAGCCCTGCACGACCATGATCGCCAGGAGCAGCGCGCCGCACAGCAGCAGGTCGGGGCGGTGGGAGCGGAGCCGGCCCGGCGGCGTGGCCCCGCCGGGGGCCGTGCCGGTGTCGCGGGCAGGCCGGCGCTGCGCGGGAACCGCGGTGCCGGTCGCCGCGGGAAGGGTGGAGGTCACGCGGGAACGTCCTCTCGGTCCACGGGCGCGAGATGGGCACCGACATGGCTGGTCAGCTCCCAGTCGTTGCGGCCGCGCTGCTCGCGCCACACGGCGCGGACGGCGGCCCCGGCGAGGAGGACCTGGTAGAAGGGTCCGCCGACGATCAGCTTCAGATAGTGACCGAGGCGCACGCGCAGCCCGTACTGCCTGCCGAAGTCGTGCAGGCCGACGACCTCGAAGACGAAGGTGACCAGGGCCGTGACGGCCGGCAGGAAGGTGATGAAGGCGATGCCGACGGGCACGTCCAGGAAGAGCGCGATCGCCGCGTTCAGCGGGATGATCACGCCGGTGAAGGCCTGGAGGAACGGCGTCATCAGGGTGTAGCGGGCCAGCAGCCGCTGGGTGAAGGTGGGCAGCTGCTTCCAGTCCTTCTTCCGGTACACCTGGAGGAACCCCTGGTTCCAGCGGGTGCGCTGCTTGAGCAGCGACATCAGCGTGCCCGGGGTCTCCTCCCGGGTGACCATGTCGGAGTCGTAGGCGACGACGACCTTCTTGCCGGTGCTGGAGAGCCGGACGCCCAGGTCGCAGTCCTCGGCCAGGCACTCCGGGTCCCAGCCGTCCGCCTCGCGGAGCACGTCGGTGCGGACGAAGACGGTGTTGCCGCCCAGCGGGATGAACCCTTTCTGCGCGTGCAGGTGCAGCCGGGAGCGGAACCAGAAGAAGTACTCCAGGCAGTTGCGCAGGCTGTACCAGCTGGAGTGGAAGTTGATCAGCTGGACGCCGCCCTGGACCACGTCGGCGCCGGTGGTGCGGAAGGCGTGGTCGACGTGGGCGAGCAGCTCGGGATGGACCTGGTCCTCGGCGTCGAAGACCCCGACGACGTCGCCGCGGCAGTGCGGCAGCGCCGTGTTCATGGCCTTCGGTTTGTTCTTCTTCTCGTGGGTGTCGACGACGACCCGCACCCGCGGGTCGCGGCCGGCGGCCCGCTCGGCGACCTCGGTGGTCTCGGGGTCGTCGTGGCCGACGATCACGATGATCTCGAAGTCGGTGTGCGTCGAGGTCAGCAGACGCTGGACGGTGTGGTCGAGCACGGCCTGTTCATGCCGTGCGGGCAGCAGCAGCGAGAACGACACGTGCTCGTCGCCGTCGGGTCTGCTGAACCGGGTGGACGCGAGCACTTCCGGCGTGCGCCAGGCGTGCATCTGCCACCACAGAGTGAAGGCCGCCATCCAGAAGAGCGCCAGTGAGACGGCGGCGACGAAGACAGACGTCAGCAAGAAAAGATCCCCCCAGATCTTCGAAAGTCCCCCTGACACGACGGACCACCCGACTCAGGGGTCCGCCGCGTCACCGTGAAGAGGTTAGGGGTCTTCTGTGAAACACATCTGCTCTTTCGGTGAAGAGCGTGTTTCCTCACAACAGGAACCGGTTCTGAACACTTCGCCCACCGGGCCCGTTGCGCTTGCTTTCGTCCTTGGTCCTTCTAGCTGTTCAGCGCGGCACGCAGTCGCTCCGGATCCGTCGTCGGCGCGTCGCAGGTGAAGTTGCGGCACACGTACGCGGCCGGTGCGCCGCCCACCAGCGGACGGCCGGCGAGCAGCGGGAACTCGTCGCTGCCCTCCGCTCCGACGGCGACCACGGCGCCCGGCGCCGTGCCCAGCAGAGCCGTGCGGTGCAGACCCCGGGTGGCACCGTCGCGCGGGTCGGGCCCGACGACGGCGACCTCACGGGGTCCGTCGAGCAGCGCCTCGGCGGCGGCGAGGCCCCAGCCGACGAAGCGCGGCACGCGCGGGCCGAGGGCCTTGACCACTCCGAGGGCCTTCTCGGCGGCGGTGCGGTGGGGCTCGGAGCCGGTGTGGGCGGCGTAGGACAGCAGGGCGCCCGCGGCGGCGGTCCAGCCGGACGGGGTGGCGTTGTCGGTCGGGTCCTGCGGACGGCGGATCAACTGCTCGGCGTCGGCCGCGGTGTCGTAGAGCGAGCCGGAGTCGTCGGTGAAGCGGGTGAGGACGTGGTCGAGCAGCAGCCCGGCGAAGTCCAGCCAGACGCCCTCGCCGGTGACGGACCCCAGGGCGAGGAGACCCTCGGCCACGTCGGCGTAGTCCTCCAGCACCCCGGCGTGGACGCCCGCGCGGCCGTCCTTGCTGGTGCGGAAGAGCCGGGCGTGCTCGTCGAGGTGCAGCCGCACCAGCAGGTCGGCGGCGGCCACGGCGGCCTCGACCAGGTCCGGGCGTTCGAAATAGGCACCGGTCTCCGCGAGCGCGGCGATCGCCAGGCCGTTCCAGGCGGCGACCACCTTGTCGTCGCGTCCGGGCGCGGGGCGCTCGGCCCGGGCGGCCAGCAGCCGCTCCCGCACGGACGCGATCCGCTCCGCGTCGAACACGCCTTCTTCCTGCGGGAGTTGCAGTACGGAGGCGCCGTGCTCGAAGGTGCCCTCCTCGGTCACGCCGAAGTACTGCGCGGCGAGCGCGGCGTCGTCGGCCCCGAGCACCTCGGCGAGCTGCGCGGGCGTCCACACGTAGTACGCGCCCTCGACGTGCCGGCCCATCCCGTCGTCGCTGTCCGCGTCCAGCGCGGAGGCGAACCCGCCCTCGGCGGTGCGCAGTTCGCGCACCATGAAGTCGGCGGTCTCCAGCGCGACCCGGCGGGCGAGCTCGGAGCCGGTGGCCCGCCACAGGTGGGCGTAGACCCGGCACAGCAGCGCGTTGTCGTAGAGCATCTTCTCGAAGTGCGGCACGACCCACTCGCGGTCCACGGAGTACCGGGCGAAGCCGCCGCCGAGCTGGTCGTAGATCCCGCCGCGCGCCATGCGCTCACAGGTGTCCCGCGCCATCTGGAGCGCGCCCTCGGCACCGGTGCGGGCGTGGTGCCTGAGCAGGAACTCGATCACCATGGACGGCGGGAACTTCGGCGCCCCGCCGAACCCGCCGCGCTGCGCGTCGTACTCCCGGGTCAGCCCGAGCAGCGCCTGCCCGAGCTCCGCGTCGCCGGGCGGCTGCGCGTCACCGTAGGAGATCTCCCGCCCGGCGAGATCGTGCACGATCTTGCCCGCGACCTCGGTGACCTCCCCCCGCCGCTCGGTCCACGCCTGCTGCACGCCCTGGAGCACCTGCCGGAAGGACGGCATGCCGTGCCGGGGCTCGGGCGGGAAGTACGTACCGAAGTAGAAGGGCTCGGCGTCCGGCGTGAGGAACACGGTCATGGGCCACCCGCCCTGCCCGGTCGCCGCCTGCACGGCCTCCATGTACACGGCGTCGACGTCGGGCCGCTCCTCGCGGTCGACCTTGACGCTGACGAAGTGCGAGTTGAGGAACTCGGCGGTGGGGGCGTCCTCGAACGACTCGTGGGCCATGACGTGGCACCAGTGGCAGCTGCTGTACCCGACGCTCAGCAGCACCGGCACGTCCCGCCGTCGTGCCTCGGCGAAGGCCTCGTCCGACCAGGGCCACCAGTCGACGGGGTTGGTGGCGTGCTGGAGAAGGTACGGGGACGTCTCGTGCGCCAGTCGGTTCGGCATGGTGTCCATCCTGCCCCAGTACCCGCGCCCGGCCGGACAGCACACCGCCGTGCCGCACCGGCCCTCTCCCCAGGGTCTCCTCACCGCGGCGCACTTGACCGGCGGACAACCGGGTAAGGACCCGAGGATGGGCGGGCCGGGAGGGGCCCGCGACGCCTGGGACGCCAGGGGGATGCCATTGCCGCCGGAGGGGGACGCGACATGCGGGACGGTCATCGGGTGGAGGCCGAACGGCTGCTGACGCGGGCCGTGGAGGAGGAGGTGCGCCGCACGGGCGGTCGCACCGACGGGAACGTCCTGCTGTCGCGGGCCCGCGCGGCGCTGGACGCGATGGCGGAGACGGCCGCCGAGGAGTACGAGGCGTACACCCGCGCCCTGGACGAGGCGTCGGCCGGGCAGCTCACCTTCCGGCAGCGCTACGCCCGGGAGGGCGGCGGCACGCCCCTGCTGGTTGCCGGTGTGGCGGCGCTCTCGGCGGTCGTCGCCGACATGGCGCTCGGCACCGGCACGGGCACGGCGGTCGGCGCGGGCGTGGCCGTGGGCGTCGTCGGCGCGGCGGCGACCGTGGTCAAGGTGGCCGGCTCCCATGTGCCGGCCGCCCATCACCGCGCCGGTGCGGTGAGCCAGCCGGGCGGGCCAGAGCAGCTGCGGCTCCAGTGGCTGACCGCGCTGGAGGTGCGCGGCATCCGGCCCTTCCTGGACCAGCAGCGGGTCCTCGCCGCGTCCACGGGGCCGAAGAAGGCGGGGCCGAAGCTGCGGGGCGCCGACAAGAGCGCGGCGGCCCGGGGGCGCAGCGTCCTGGAGCAGTCGTTCGCGCAGCTGCCGCGGCCGGAGGGCGTGTTCGCCGGGCGGCGCCAGGAGATGGCGCGGCTGCGCCAGTGGGTGCAGGCGGCCCGCGCGAGCACGGAGACGATGCCGACGGTCGTGGTGCTGCACGGTGCTCCCGGCAGCGGCCGCACGACGCTCGCGGTGCGGGCCGCGCACGAGCTGCGGGACCACTTCCGCGGGGCGTGCGTCGTGGATCTGCGCGGGGACGGCGCCGCGTCGGGCGGCGAGGCGCCGCTGTCCACCCGGGACGCGCTGCTGCATCTGCTGAACCGGCTCGGGGCGCCCCGCGAGCAGCTGCTCTTCCGGGAACGCTCCTCGGCCGACCAGCAGGTCAAGCGGCTCAGCGAGCTGTACCACCAGCATCTGACGGGCGTGCCGGTCACGGTCGTACTGGACGACGCCGCGGATCCCGAGCAGGTGCGCGCGCTGGTGCCGGAGCGGTCCGACAGCCTGGTGCTGGTCACCGCGCGCACGCCGCTGGAGCTGCCGTCCGACCTGCCCGCGCGGGTCTTCCGGCTGCCGGTGGAGCCGCTGGACGCGGCCGGCGCGGAGGAACTGCTCGGCGCCGCCGCCCAGGAGGCGTCGGGGCCGTACGACGCCGAGTCCGCCGACCGGATCCGGCAGCTGTGCGGCGGGCTGCCGCTGGCGCTGCGCGTAGCGGGCTCGTCGCTGGGCCCGCGCTCGCCGCGCCGGCTGGCCGGTGACCTGGGCGCGTACGGTCCGGTGGAGCCGGTCGAGCGCGCGCTGTGGCTGCGCTACACCGACCAGTCGGAGCAGGCCCGGCGGCTGCTGCGGCGGCTGGCGCTGGCCGGGCGCACCTCGCTGGGTGCCGCCGCCGCGGCCGCGCTGCTGGCCACCGACGAGACGGAGGCGGCGCGGCAGCTGGCGGCGCTGTCGGACGCGGGGCTGCTCGACCACGTCCGGGGCAGCCGGTACCGGCTGCACGACGTGGTGCGGGCCTTCGCCGGGGCCCGGCTGCTCGACGAGGAGGAACAGGCGGAGATCGCGGCGGCGCAGGAACGGCTGATCGCGAACTACGCGGAGCTGGCCGACTCGGTGCTGCGCCTGGTGGACGGCAACATGTCGACCCGCTCGGACCGGTTCGGGCAGCACGGCTTCACGTCCCTGGACGAGGCGCTGCGCTGGCTGGACGACGAGTCCAGTTTCATCACGGCGGCGCTGCGGCACGTGGAGGGCGTCGACCAGGGCACGGTGCTGAACCTGCTGGGCGCGCTGTGCGACTACTGCCTGCTGCGGGGCGACCTGTACCGGCTGGGTGAGATCAGCGAACTGGCGCAGTCCGTGGACCAGGGGCTGCTGGTGCGCTCGGTGCAGTGGCGTACCGGCATCGCGGCCCGGCAGCTCGGCGAGCTGGACAAGGCACGCACGACGCTCGCGTCCGTGGTCGACCTGTATCTGGAGGCGCACCACGACGCGGGGGCGGCGCGGGCGCTGTGCTCGCTGGGGATCACGCTGCACCACCAGGGCAATCTGACCGAGGCGGCGGCGAAGCTGCGGGAGGCGCTGGATCTTCAGGCCCCGCCGGAACTGGCGACGGACCGGGCGTGGACGCTGCACGCGCTGGCGGCCGTGCAGCGGGACCGGGCCCGGCTGGCGGAGGCGATGGACCTGCTCACCGAGTCGCTGGTGCTGCACCGCGCGGGCGAGTCGGTGCACGGCCAGGCGTGGGCCCACTTCCAGCTCGGCCAGCTGCGGCTGCGGATGGGCGACGTGCCGCGGGCGGAGTCGGAGCTGCGGGCCGCCCTGGAGCTGTACGGCCGTACCCAGGACGCCCGCGGCGAGGCGTGGGCGCTGACCCAGCTGGCGCGGGCCCGGCTGGTGGACGGCGACGCCTCCGAGGCGGCCGAGGAGTTGCGGCGGGCGGCGGACCGGCACCGGGAGAACGAGGACGCGCGCGGGGAGGCGTGGAGCGTCTACTACCTGGGGCAGGCGCTGGAGGAGACGGGCGCCCTCGACCGGGCGGTCCGGGAGCTGGAGCGCTCCCGGACGATGTTCTCGCGGATGCGGGACGTGTACGGCCTGGCCTGCGCCCGGCACCATTCGGCGCGGGTGACCCGTGACCAGCGGGCGGCGCAGACGGGCTCGCTCAGGAACTCGGGCTTCGCCCGCCAGCTCCTCGTCGACGCGCGCGCCGACTTCCAGCGCATCGGGGTCGGCCACGGGGAGGCGTGGACGTGCCTGGAGCTGGCCGTCGTGGACGCGGGCAACGCCCGTACGCCGCAGGCACTGGCGTTGTGCGACGAGGCGGCGGCGCTGTTCGCGGCGTACGGCGACCGGCGCGGCGAGGACTGGGCCCGCTTCCTGCGCTGCACGCTGCTGCCCTACGCCGCTCCCGGCGGGGTGGAGGTCGGTACGGCGGTGGCGCAGGAGGAGCTGGCCCAGCTGTCCCGCGCCCGGCATCCGGCACGGGACACGAAGCTGGACGACTACGTGGAGGCGTACCAGCTGCTGCTGGAGCGGGGTGTGCAGCTGGAGGCGGGCTGGCAGGCCTGGCGCCTCGGCATGATCCCGAACCGGCACGCGCGCGAGGTGATGGGCGTGCCGGTGCCGGACGGGCACTGACCTGCGGGGCGGCAAGCCCGCGGACGGCCGGGCCGGGGATGACCAGATTGCGGACGGCCAGGCCGGCACCGTCCCGGTGACGGCCAGGCCGGCACCGTCCCGGGGAGGGGCAGGCCCGGCCGGGTACCGCGCAGGGCACCGGCCGGGGGGACGACCAGCTCGCAGGCACTCGGCAGGGCACCGGCCGCCCCTGGGGGCGACCAGCCCGTCGGCTCACCGGGCCGGGCCGCGGCCCGAGCGGGCAGCAGGCCCCGCCGGGCACGGCACCGCTGCCCCGCCGGGCACGGCACCGCTGCCGCGCCCGGCGCGCGTGCGGACGCCCCGGCCGACGTGCGGACGCCCGGCGCGCGGGTCAGCCCCGCTGCGGCTCGGCCCGGCCGGAGGCCTTGCCCTTCCCGCCGCCGGAGGCACCCGCCTCCGGGTCCGGGGACTCCTTGAAGTCGACCTTGCCCATGTGCCGGTTCATGGACTTCATCAGACCCCACACCGCCAGGGCCATCACCGCGAAGACGATGAAGCCGAGGACGCCGGGGGTGACCTTGTCCTCGTCGATCTCGGCGAGGGTGACGAGGTGCGTCATTGCCAGGCTTGCGCTTGCGCTCATGTCAGGCATTGTCCCGGATGCCCGCGAAGAGGTCGTCCTCGGGGAGGGAGGTGTCCACGAGGGACTTCGCGAGCTCGTACTCCTCGGTGGGCCAGACCTCCTTCTGGAGCTCCATGGGCACCCTGAACCAGCCGCCGTCCGGGTCGATCTGCGTGGCGTGCGCGATCAGCGCCCGGTCGCGGATCTCGAAGAAGTCGGCGCAGGGCACGTGCGTGGTGAGCGTGCGCTCCTTGCGCTCGAACTCCGACCAGCGCTTGAGCCAGTCCCCGTACGGCGACTCCAGGCCGCGCTCCAGCAGCGCGTTGTGCAGCGCCTCGGTGCGGGGCCGGTTGAAGCCCTGGTTGTAGTACACCTTCAGCGGCTGGTACGCCGGGCCGTACTCGCTCTCCGGGTACTTCTCGATGTCAGCCGCGCCCTCGAAGGCCACCATCGTGATCTTGTGGGTCATGATGTGGTCGGGGTGCGGATAGCCGCCGTTCTCGTCGTAGGTGGTGATCACCTGGGGGCGGAAGGAGCGGATGCGGCGCACCAGCTCACCGGCCGCCTTGTCGACGTCCTCGAGGGCGAAGCAGCCCTCCGGCAGCGGCGGCAGCGGGTCGCCCTCGGGCAGGCCGGAGTCGACGAAGCCGAGCCAGTCCTGCTTGACGCCCAGGATCTCGCGGGCCTCGTCCATCTCCTTCCTGCGCACCTCGTGGATGTTCTCCTCGATGTACGCGTCGCCCTGCAGCTTGGGGTTGAGGATGGAGCCGCGCTCTCCGCCCGTGCAGGTCACCACCAGCACGTCCACCCCTTCGGACACGTACTTCGCCATGGTGGCCGCGCCCTTGCTCGACTCGTCGTCGGGGTGCGCGTGAACGGCCATCAGTCGCAGCTGGTCAGTCAAGACTCATTCCTCGGTCGGTCGGCGCCCTGTGTGCGGGGGGCGGGCGGGAGGCTTCTATAGTGACCGAATCGGGGGGCGAATAATTCCGGGGCCCGGGAACAACACGCTTCGGCGCCCCATTCGGGACACTTCTCCCGCTCCTGCCGAGAGGACGATCATGAGCACGGCGACCACGAGAGCGCCCGAGGGCCGTTACGGCCGCTCCTCGGACGACCGCTCCGACCGCACCCTCAAGATCGTCGGCGCCGTCCTCGGCGGCGTGCTGCTCGTGGTGATCGGCTGGTTCGGCTACCACTACGTCGGCCAGAACAAGATCAGCGGCGAGGTGATCAGCTTCGAGATCACCGACAAGGCGGTCCAGGTGCATCTGGAGGTCCGCAAGGACGCCGGGGCCGCCGGCTACTGCACGCTGCGCTCCCAGGCCGAGAACGGCGACGAGGTGGGCCGGGCCGACTTCCGCTTCGACGGGAACGCCACGCGCATCGACGAGGTCGTCACGCTGCGCACCAAGGCCCGCGGCACCTCGGCCGAGCTGCTCGGCTGTCACCCGGAGTGACACCCCCGGGAATCTGTCCGCGCTGACCTGCGCCGACGGGAATCTGGTGGCTTATGTCCTCCCCCTTTGGCCACTGAATTGTTAGGCTCGTGGTTTCGCCCTTCCGTGAAGGAACATCCTTCTGGGTAGGGCGTTGCTTTGTATTCCCAGTACCGACGAGGAGCACCTGTGACCCAGACCAGCGAGAACGTCACCTGGCTGACCCAGGAGGCGTACAACAAGCTCAAGGAGGAGCTTGCGTACCTTACTGGTCCCGCGCGCACCGAGATCTCTGCCAAGATCGCGGCGGCGCGCGAGGAGGGGGACCTGCGCGAGAACGGCGGGTACCACGCTGCCAAGGAGGAGCAGGGCAAGCAGGAGCTCCGCGTGCGCCAGCTGACCCAGCTCCTCGAGAGCGCCAAGGTGGGCGAGGCCCCCGCCGCGGACGGCGTGGTGGCGCCCGGCATGGTCGTCACGATCGCCTTCGACGGCGACGAGGACGACACGCTGACCTTCCTGCTCGCCTCGCGCGAGTACGCGAGCTCGGACATCGAGACCTATTCGCCGCAGTCCCCGCTGGGCTCCGGCGTCAACGGCCACAAGGTCGGCGACGACGCGGAGTACGAGCTGCCGAACGGCAAGTCGGCCTCCGTGAAGATCCTCAAGGCCGAGCCCTACAACGGCTGACCTGCTCTTCACGAGCCCCCGGCGTCCTCGCGGCGCCGGGGGCTCCGTCGTCCCGGGAGCGCTCAGCCGGCCTGCCGCTCCAGGCGGAAGGCGGGGCAGACGTCCGGGTCGTCGTCGGCGTAGAGGTGCGTGTGCCCGTCGCCCTCGGCGATCGACAGGGCGTCGAGGGTGTCCCCCTTCAGGAAGCGCTGCGGCGTGGTGAAGGAGAGGGACAGGCGCGCGAACTCGGTGGCGGAGGTGCCGCCCTGCACGACGGCCCAGGTGCCGGAACCGTCGAAGGTCTCGCCGAGTTCGCTCCGGTACCAGTCGCCGGTCGGCCAGTCGTGCACGGTGACCGTGCCGCTGCCCGGCTTGTCCGGCGAGGCCTTCAGGGTGAGCGTCACGCCCTCCGCGTCGCCCTCGCCCCGGTAGGTGCCGGCGAGCTGCCCGGAGGTCGCGCCGACCGCCTGCTCGCCCATGCACGCCTCGACGCTGGTGGGCTCCGACGAACAGCCCGCCGCACAGGTCAGCAGGGCCAGCGCGGCGACGGCCGCCGGCACTCGTACTCGGGACACCGACTCACTTCTCCTTCGCCGGAATGCGCTCGGTCCAGACGATCTTCTGGTCCACGGACGAGAAGGCGCCCTCCTCGCGGTTGAACTTCTCCAGCCAGTCGTAGTAGCCGACGTAGTGCAGGAACGACTCGTTGCTGGTGTTGTTCTTCAGGGTGTACTCGACCACCAGGGAGCCGTCGGGGTCCTGCCCCTTGACCGTGTAGTTCAGGTTGTACGAGCCGGTGAACGCCTCGCCCAGGTGGTCCTCGTCGCCGGTGACGATCGCCGGGATGTCCGTGGTGATGAGCTTCTTGAACGCGCCCAGTTTGCCGCTCTCCGAGATCGAGTACGCCACGCTGCCCTCCGGCTGACCGGTGGACCGCCACTGCTGCAGCGTGTCCAGCCGCAGCTGCTCCATGCTCTCGCTGGACCTGATCAGCTCGGTCATCTCGTCGCCGTAGTAGTAGTCGCGGTGCCGGGCGCCGTCGCCGGTCACCCAGTCCCAGCCCAGCGAGTAAGGGTCGTCCGAACTGAGCCCCGGGTAGGGGTCCTTGCCCTTCAGGGCGAGGTCCAGCGCGTTGTACGCGTCCTCGCTGATCTTCTTCGTGGAGTCGATGTCGGTGAGTCCCGGGGCCTGGTTGAACCACTGACTCAGGCCGATGTCGGCCATGAGGCTGAAGGAGAGGTTGCGGTCGGCCGTGACGCCCCGCCTGAGGATCTGCGCGATCTCCCGGTCCGCCGCCTCGATGGTCTTCTTCTCCTCGTCGGTCAGCTCGACCTTGCAGGCGTTGCCGATGACGTCCGGGGACAGCGTGCCGTCCTTGTTGATGTACAGGCCCTTCTCCTTGGCCCGCCGGGCGGCGTCCTTGAGGTCCTTCTGGGCGGACTTCAGCTCGCCCACGCCGTCCTCGACGACGCGTCGTGCCGCGTCCGCCACCTTCGTGGCGTTCTCCAGCTGACGCTCGATGTCGTCGATCATCTTCCAGGCGTACGGGGCGGCGGCGCCTTCCCAGTAACCCTTGTCGCGCAGGGGGGTGAGCGCTTCGTCGTGCATGCGCTTGCCGAGGCCCTTGATGTCCCGGTGGATACTCTCCCAGCGGTCCGCCAGGTCGTCCAGCGTCGTCAGGTCCACGGACAGCAGCGTGAGGTAGAAGGTCTCCGCCATCAGTAGTCCTCCAGCGCCGAGCGGAGCCGCACCTGGCCGGCTCTCTCGCCCACGGCCATGTCCGTCTTGGTGTAGGTGCCGTCGCTCAGACGCAGGCTCTCTGCGATGTGCGCGAGCCATCCGGTGACGGTGCCGGCCTGCCGCTCCCACTGCCGGTGGGCGAGCCGGACGGCCCGCGCCGACTCCAGCCCGTCCAGGGCGCCCACCGCCTTCAGGGCGGGCTCCTCCAGGGAGGCTGCGGGCTTGTAGAAGTGGTCGTAGATGTCGTCGATCCGGCCGGCGACCTTCTTGAGCACGCCCGGTGCGATCTTCAGGTCGACGGGCCTGCCGCCGGCGGGCGGCGGCGGCAGGAGACCGGGAGTGGCCGGTTGCAGCGGCGGCCGGTCCAGCGGGTCGGCGGTGCTGCTCGCGGGCGGTGCGGTGTAGTGGCCCTCCCAGCCGGGGAGGACCTTGTGCCGCTCGATCTCGTCCGGGGACAGCGGGAGCTTCGCCCCGTCCGGCTCCGGGAGCCGGTCGTCCCCCGTGGTCTTGCCGTCGCCGCCCGCGTTCTTGCCTTCGCTCATGTGTGATCCCCCGTTCGGTGTCGCCCCTTCAGATAATCATGGTGACGACGGGGTGATCACATCGGTTCTACGGCGCAGGCCCGGAGCGCGGGCACTCCGGGCCTTGGCCTCGGCCGCCTGCGGCTTCAGCCGTCGGCGGAGCGGTACTTGCGCACCGCCAGCGTCCGGAAGACGGCGATGATCAGGACGGACCAGATCACCGATGCCCAGACGGGGTGCTGCATGGGCCAGGCGTCGGACTGGACGACGCCCGGGTTGCCGAACAGCTCGCGGCACGCCTGCACGGTCGCGCTGAACGGGTTCCACTCGGCGATGTGCCGCAGCCAGGGCGTCATCTGGCTGGAGTCCACGAAGGCGTTCGACACGAAGGTCACCGGGAACAGCCAGATGATCCCTCCCGAGGTCGCCGCCTCCGGCGTCCGCACGGACAGGCCGATCAGTGCGCCGATCCAGGTGAAGGCGTATCCCAGCAGAAGCAGCAGGCCGAAGCCGGCCAGGATCTCTCCTGCGGTGGTCGGCTCCGCGGTGCCGGTGCGCCAGCCCACGATCAGCGCGACGATCGCGAGGACGAGCAGTGTGATCGCCGTCTGCACCAGGTCGGCGACCGTGCGGCCGGTCAGCACCGCGCCGCGGGCCATCGGCAGGGAGCGGAAGCGGTCGACGAGCCCCTTCTGCATGTCGTCGGCGATGCCGGCCGCCGATCCCGCGGTGGCGAAGGTGACGGTCTGCGCGAAGATGCCGGCCATCAGGAAGTCCTTGTAGACGTCCGGGTCGGTGGTGTTCCCGATCTGCATCGAGCCGCCGAAGACGTACGTGAAGAGGATCACGAACATCACCGGCTGGATGACCCCGAACAGGACCATCTCGGGGATCCGGGTCATCCGGATCAGGTTTCTGCGGGCAATGACCAGGGAGTCGGCCATCATGCTCACTTGGTGACCTCCTTCTCCTGCGGGTGACCGGCGTCCCCGGGCCGGCGACCGGCCCCCTCCGCCGGGCCGTTCGTCTCTTCCCCGGTCTCCGCCGTGTGGCCGGTGAGGGAGAGGAAGACGTCGTCGAGGGTGGGGCGGCGCAGGCCGATGTCGTCGATCTCGATGCCCCGGGAGTCGAGTTCGCGGATGACCTCGGCGAGCAGCTTGGCGCCGCCGGTCACGGGCACCGTGAGCTTGCGCATGTGCTCCTCGACGGTCGTGTCGCCCTTGCCGAAGCCGCGCAGCACCTCCGAGGCGGTCGCGATGTGCTCGCGCTCGTGCACGACCAGTTCGACGCGCTCGCCGCCGGTGCGGGCCTTGAGCTGGTCGGAGGTGCCCTTGGCGATGACCTTGCCGCGGTCGACCACCGCGATCTCGTGCGCGAGGTGGTCGGCCTCCTCCAGATACTGGGTGGTCAGCAGCAGGGTCGTGCCGCCGGAGACCAGTTGCTTGATGACGTCCCACAGCTGCTGGCGGTTGCGCGGGTCCAGACCCGTCGTCGGCTCGTCCATGAACATCACGGGCGGCGAGACGACGAGGGCCGCCGCGAGGTCGAGCCGGCGGCGCATGCCTCCGGAGTAGGTCTTCGTGGGGCGGTCGGCGGCGTCCGCGAGGTGGAACTGCTCCAGCAGCTCGGTCGCCCGGCGCTTCGCGTCCTTGCCGCGCATCTGGTAGAGCTGGCCGACCATCTGCAGGTTCTCCCGGCCGGTCAGGTATTCGTCGACCGCGGCGAACTGGCCGGACAGGCCGATCGAGCGGCGTACCTCGTCGGGCTGCCTGAGCACGTCGAGGCCGGCGACGACCGCCTTGCCGCTGTCGGGGCGCAGCAGGGTGGTGAGGCAGCGGACGGTGGTGGTCTTGCCCGCGCCGTTCGGCCCGAGGAGTCCCAGGACCGTGCCCTCGGGGACCTCGAGGTCGACGCCGTCCAGAGCTTTCACGTCACCGAAGGTCTTCACCAGGCCTTCGGCGTAGATGGCGCCTGGCATATGAGTCTCCACGTCGTCGGGGATTCTTCGGAAAGCCTAGGATCGTGCGATTTTTTCCGCTTGTTCTTTTACCGGTTCCGCCGGACGCGGGCGGAACGACGGAGGTGGGACGGCCGTGGCGGCCGGGTGGCACACGACACACAGTAACGCGATGTATCGCGTCTCACAATGGGGTTCCACCCGTTTCACCCCGAAGGGTTGCGGGACCCGGTTCAGGCTCGGATTCGGGTCGGTTCGGCTCAGCCGATGACGGGGTATCCCGCGTCCCGCAGCGCCCGGCCGACCTCGGCGCAGTGCTCCGGGCCCTTCGTCTCCAGGTGCAGCTCGACCTCCGCCTCCGTGAGCCCGAGCCGCGGGTCGGTCCGGACGTGGCTCACGTCCAGCACGTTCGCGTCCACCACCGACAGCACTCCCAGCAGCGTGGCCAGCGCCCCCGGCCGGTCCGTCAGCCGCAGCCGGACGGCCAGGTAGCGGCCCTGCGCGGCCATGCCGTGCCGCAGCACGCCCTGCATCAGCACCGGGTCCACATTGCCCCCGGACAGCACCGCCACCACCGGGCCCTCGAAGGCGCCGGGGTCGCTCATCAGGGCCGCCACCGGACTCGCCCCGGCCGGCTCCACGACCAGCTTGGCCCGCTCCAGGCACAGCAGCAGCGCGGTGGACAGCGCGTCCTCGGAGACCGTGCGGACCTCGTCCACCAGCTCGCCGACGATCCCGAACGGCACGTCACCGGGCCGCCCCACCTTGATGCCGTCGGCCATCGTCACCGGGTTCTCGACGGCCACCGGACGGCCCGCCGCCAGCGACGGCGGATACGCCGCCGCACCCTCCGCCTGCACGCCCACGATCCGCACGTCCGGCCGGATCCCCTTGATCGCGACGGCCGTACCGGCCACCAGCCCGCCCCCGCCGATGCCGACCACCACGGTCCGCACCTCGGGGCACTGCTCCAGGATCTCCAGCCCGACCGTGCCCTGGCCGGCGATGACGTCGGGGTGGTCGAAGGGGTGGATGAAGACCGCGCCCGTGCGCTCCGCGTACTCCTGCGCGGCGGCCAGCGTCTCGTCGACGACCTGGCCGTGCAGGCGCACCTCGGCGCCGTAGTCCCGGGTGGCGCTGATCTTCGGCAGCGGGGCGCCCTTGGGCATGAACACCGTCGAGTGGACCCCGAGCAGGGTCGACGCCAGGGCGACGCCCTGCGCGTGGTTGCCCGCGCTGGCCGCGACGACCCCGGCGGCCCGTTCCTCGGGCAGCAGCCCGGCGATCCTGACGTACGCCCCGCGCAGCTTGAACGACCCCGTCCGCTGGAGGTTCTCGCACTTGAGGTGCACCGGCGCGCCGACCAGCTGGGACAGGTACCGGCTGCCCTCCATCGCCGTCACCCGCGCCACACCCGAGAGCATCTTCTGGGCTCCGCGCACATCGTCGAGGGTGACGGGTCGGACAGCGGCGGCCGTGCGGTAGCTCATGCCTCCAGCATCGCAGTTCACAGGCTCCGGCGAGGGTTGTGACCAACCTCCGAGACCCGCTTTGCGCAGCGCCGGTACGTCTCGCCGCCCGGCCGCGTACCCTGTCCCCCAATTAGCAGCCCTCCACGAAGTGAGCCCCCGGCCATGCCCACAACGCCTGAAATGTCGATGGACATGACGACCGCCGGTGACACCGGTCTTCTCGAGACGCTCCAGCACGAGGTGGCGCTCTTCGCCCGCCGCGCGGAACAGACGCGGCTCGGCGGGGTCGGGCAGGTCCGCAACTCCATGGACCGCGCCGCCTACCTGCTTCTCAACCGCCTCGACAAAGAGGGCCCGATGGGGGTGAAGGCCCTCGCCGCGAGCATGGGGATCGACTCCTCGACGGTCACCCGGCAGGTGGCCCCGCTCGTCGACACCGGCCTGGTCAAGCGGACCTCCCACCCGGAGGACGGACGCGCGGTGGTGCTCCAGCTGTCCCCGCGCGGGGTGTCGCGGCTGGACGAGGTGCGCACCTCGCGGCGTCAGCTGATGGCCGAGCTGACGCACGACTGGAAGCCGGAGGAACGCGCCGCGTTCTGCACCCTCCTGTCGCGCTTCAACAGCGCCCTGTCCGCCCGTACCGCCCCGCAGAGCGCCACGGGCCCGGAGTCGTCGCCGGCCTCCTGAGTCCGTCGGCCCCGCACTCTTGACCGGCGGGCCGACCCTGGCCTGATATGAGACCAGACCGGGCCCCGGGGCAGTCGGCCGGAGGCCAAGGGGGTCGCCCATCAGGCGGGAGGCGCGGTGCGGGAACGGCATGCGGTCCGGGACGCCCTGCGGAACCGGGAGTGCAAGGCGTTCGTCGCGGGCGCGGCGGGCCGGCTGCTGCATGCCGCCACTCTCCTCACGGCCGAGCCCCCGGACGACAACCCCGGCGCACGGCGCCTGCTGGCGCTGTCCCTGGCCCACACGTACGCGTGCTGGGACGGCCTGCGCGGCGA
Source organism: Streptomyces sp. NPDC032940 (assembly GCF_040636935.1). Classification (NCBI taxonomy): domain Bacteria; kingdom Bacillati; phylum Actinomycetota; class Actinomycetes; order Kitasatosporales; family Streptomycetaceae; genus Streptomyces; species Streptomyces sp. NPDC032940. The sequence continues at coordinate 221,184 of NZ_JBEZVJ010000001.1, forward strand.
GGACCCCTACGACCGTGCCCGCCAGTACCTGGTCACCCGGTTCGCCCGCGAGGCCTGGCACCGGCACGGCGGCCTCCCCGGCCTGACCCGGCGGCGTCCCGCCGGCGCACTGGGCGCGCTCACCCCGCAGGAGCGTCTCGTCCTGGTGCTCAGGCTGTACGAGGGGGTCGCCGAGGAGCAGGTGGCCGCCCTGCTGGCCCTGCCCGTGGAACGGGTACGGACGGTCCACGACCGGGCGGTGGCCGCCCTGCTGCACCCGCGGCCGGAGCCGGCCCGCCGGGTGGCGAGGGCGGTGCCGTCGTGACCGGCACGCGCGCGGGCGACCCCGGGGGGCGACGGTGAACCGGGCCGAACGGGAGGCCGTCGCGCGGCGGATCATGGAGCAGTCGCCGCCCGTGGTACCGCCCGGTCTGTACGCGGACGTCCTGCGCCGGGGCGGCCGGATGCTGCGGCGCAGGACGGCCGCCCGCCGTCTGATGTGGCTGGTGCTGTGCGCCGCGGCCGTGGCGTTCACGGTCTGGGCCCTGACCGTACGGCCCTGGGTGGAGCCGCCGTCGGAGACGACCCCACCGCTGACCGGCTGGGAGGGCTGGTGAGCCCGGAGGGCTAGCCGAGCGCCTGCTGGAGATCCTCCAGCAGGTCGTCGGCGTTCTCGATGCCGACCGAGAGGCGCACCAGGTCGGCGGGGACCTCCAGGGCCGAACCGGCCGCGGAGGCGTGCGTCATCCGGCCGGGGTGCTCGATCAGCGACTCGACGCCGCCCAGGGACTCGCCGAGCGTGAACACCTTCGCGCGGTTGCAGACCTCGACCGCCGCCTCCTCGCCGCCCGCGACGCGGAAGGAGACCATGCCGCCGAACGCCCTCATCTGCTTGGCGGCGGTCTCGTGCCCGGGGTGGTCCGGCAGTCCCGGGTAGAGCACGCTCGTCACGCGCGCGTGCCGGGTGAGCATGTCGGCGACCTTGCCGGCGTTCTCGCTGTGCCGGTCCATGCGCACCGCGAGGGTCTTGGTGCCGCGCAGCACCAGCCAGGAGTCGAAGGGGCCCGCGACGGCGCCCATCGCGTTCTGGTGGAACGCGAGCTCCTCGCCGAGCTCCTGGTCGTTCACGATCAGCGCGCCGCCGACGACGTCCGAGTGGCCGCCCATGTACTTGGTCAGGGAGTGCACGACGACGTCCGCGCCGAGCGCCAGCGGCTGCTGGAGGTAGGGCGTGGCGAAGGTGTTGTCGACGACGAGCCGGGCCCCGGCCTCCCGGGCGACCTGGGCGACCGCCGCGACGTCGGTGATGCCGAGCAGCGGGTTGGACGGCGTCTCCACCCAGACGGCCTTGGTCTTCGGCGTCAGGGCGGCCCGCACGGCGGCGGGGTCGCTGGTGTCGGCCACCGACCACTCCACGCCCCACCGGGTGGCGACCTTGGCGAAGAGCCGGAAGGTGCCGCCGTAGGCGTCGTTGGGGATGACCACGTGGTCGCCGGGGCGCAGCAGCGTACGCAACAGGCAGTCCTCGGCCGCCAGTCCGGACGCGAAGGCGAGGCCGCGACGGCCGCCTTCCAGGGCCGCCAGGTTCTCCTCCAGCGCGGTCCGGGTCGGGTTGGCGCTGCGGCTGTACTCGTAGCCGCCGCGCAGGCCGCCGACGCCGTCCTGCTTGTAGGTCGACACCTGGTAGATCGGCGGAACCACCGCTCCCGTCAGGGGATCGGCGGTGTTGCCCGCGTGAATCGCGAGCGTCTCGAAGTGCTGACTGATGTGCCTGTCGCTCATGAGAGCCGAGCGTAGTGCCGCGGACGGCTCCGCGCGTTTTCCACAGGCTCCCGGCACAGGTTCGCCAATTGTCGGCGGCGTCTGGTTCGCTGGGGACATGGAGATTCTCTGGGTCCTGATCGCCCTGGTCATGCTGGGCTTCGTGCTGCTCCCCGTGCTGCGGCGCCGGCGGAGCGCGGTCGGGCTGGTCCCGCCCGGCCACCCGGACGCCGCGGACCCCGCGAACTACGGTTTCGCCCGCGAGGAGGAGCTGGACGTCCGCATGCCCGGCCCCGACCAGGACCTGCTGGACGTCCTGGACCTGGTCCAGCGCACACAGGACTACCGCGGGGCGCAGCAGTTGCTCGCGGGTACGGAGGCCGAAGGCGAGCGCCGCTGGCAGCGGGTGCAGGCGTTCGCGGGCGCCGCGTCGCTGGAGCTTCAGCAGCGGCCCGGCGGGGTCGGCGAGATGCCGGGCGGGCAGTGGCTGCGGGTGTGGCGGGCGGAGGCGCCCAAGGACGCGGGCGGCGCGGCCGTGCACGCCGAGTTCCTGGTGCAGCAGGCGTGGCGGACGGCGACGCCGGGCACCGACGAGTTCCGGATCATCATGGAGGAGGCGAAGGCGGCGTGCGGTGAGGCGGCGCTGCTGGCCCCGGGCGACCCGGTTCCGTACATCGTCGAGCTGTCGGTGGCGCGCGGCCTCGGGTACTCCCGCGAGGAGTTCGAGCAGCTGTGGCTGAAGATCCTCGACCGCGCGCCGGCGCACATGGGCGCGCATCTGGCCGCGCTGCCGTACTGGTGCGAGAAGTGGCACGGCTCGCGCGAGCTGGCGTACTCGTTCGCGGAGGCCGCGGCGGCCCGGGCACCGCACGGGTCGATGCTGGCCGCGATGCCGCTCTTCGCCGTCTTCGAGCACCTGCCCGAGGTCAATCTGGTCAGCGGTTTCTACCAGAGCGAGGTCGTCACCAGGGCGGTCCACGGCGCCCTGCACGCGGTCCACTCGGCGCGCCCCGACGACCCGACGCAGGCGCACGTGCGCCATCTGCTGGTCTTCTTCCTGGTCCGCGGCGAGCGCTGGGCCGAGGCGATGAACCAGCTGATAGTCATCGACGGCCATGTCGGCGCCCTGCCCTGGACGCTGTCGCCGGATCCGGCCGCGGAGTTCGCGGTCTACCGCGCCCTGGCGGTGGCGGGCTACGAGGCGAACGGCGGCAGCCCGGCGACGCTGCCGCACTGAGCGCGCCGGGCGCACTGGGTGCGCCGGGCGCGCCTCGAGCGCGCCGGGCGGCGGCGGTCCGGCGGGCCGGTGCTCCGGCCGGCCTGACCGCCCGCGGCTCAGCCCTTGTTACGGGCGGGCAGCCGCCACCCCGGGCGCGGGAAGTGGCAGGTGTAGCCCTCGGGGTAGCGCTGGAGGTAGTCCTGGTGCTCGGGCTCGGCCTCCCAGAAGGGGCCGACCGGCTCCACCTCGGTGACGACCTTGCCGGGCCAGAGCCCGGAGGCGTCCACGTCGGCGATGGTGTCCTCGGCGATCCGCTTCTGCTCGTCGTCGACGTAGTAGATCGCCGAGCGGTAGCTGAGGCCGATGTCGTTGCCCTGACGGTTCACGGTGCTCGGGTCGTGGATCTGGAAGAAGAACTCCAGGATCGCGCGGTAGTCGGTCTGCTCCGGGTCGAAGAGGATCTCGATGGCCTCCGCGTGCGTGCCGTGGTTGCGGTAGGTCGCGTTCGGCACGTCACCTCCGGTGTATCCGACCCGGGTCGCGGTCACTCCCGGGAGGTGGCGGATCAGCTCCTCCATCCCCCAGAAGCATCCGCCCGCCAGCACGGCCCTCTGCGTCTGCGCAGCCATTACGGCCCCTCCAAAATCGTTCGGTCCGGTCGCTCGGGCTGCTCGGTTCGCACATCGACCGGCATTCGGTGCCCGCTTCCCTCAACACGCGAGGACGACGTGCGATTCCGTGCCCCGTCCCGCTGCCTGCCCGGCCGTTCACCGCGCTGTCGCCCAGGACGGCCGCCAGGACGGCCCGGGGAGCGCCGGCAGGGCGGCGAGGTGGTCGACGACCGCCCGCAGGCCCGGGTGCGGATGGGTCGCGCGGAGCATGAGGGAGAGCGGGTAGGCGAGCGTCGGGTTCACGATCGGGATGCGCCGCAGGTCGTGCCGGGCCGGCCAGAGGTACCGGTCGCGCGCGCCGACGAGGGTGGCGACGTCGGCGGAGTCCGCGAGGGTGTCGAGCAGCACCTCGTTGCCGAAGTTCGGGCCGGCCGCGTCGATGCGCAGGTCGAAGGCCTCGGCGAGCTGGTCGTAGAAGTCCGCCCACTCGCTGCGGGGCGCGATGCCGGGCACCCAGATCCGCAGTCCGCGCAGCCGGGACGGCGTCAGCGTGCGGGCGGACGCGAGCGGGTGCCTGGGGCCGATGAGGAGTTCCAGCGGGGAGTCGAAGGCGTGGATCATCCGCACGTCGGGCGGCAGCGTGGCGGGATCGGTGACGCTGCGGAAGGAGGCGTCGATCTCCCCCGCCTGGACGGCGGCGGCCGCCACGTGGGGGTCGTCGGCCCTGAGGGTCACCACGTCGAGGTCGGTCCCGGGGTGCGCGCGCCAGTATTCGTGCAGGACGACGGCCTGTGCGCTCCGCAGGCCGAGCACGTCGATCCGCAGGGCCCGGGAGGCCGGCCTGACGGCGGCGAGGGCACGGTCGGCGCCCGCGACGATGCTGCGGGCGTGCGGGAGGAGCGCCTGGCCGTCCAGCGTCAGCTCGACACCCCGGGGGGTGCGGGTGAACAGGCGGGCGCCCAGTTCGCGTTCCAGGGCGGCGATCCGCTTCGAGACCGCCTGTTGTGTCACGCCCAGTTCGTCGGCCGCGTGCCGGAGCTGACCGAGCTCGGCGGCCCGGACGAACGATCGCACTGCCTCGGTGTCCACGGACGACAGCCTACGCGCGCACAACCACCGGTTGTGTCCCATCGGAAGCCGGTTGTTTGATCTGCGCCTCCCGGATCCGCTCTGATGACCGGACCCGAGCATCGGTTGTTCCTGAGAGGGGAGCGCACACGTGGAAAAGGGGTCGGACCTGGGCCGGCTCTGGTGGGCCTACGCCGTCAGCACATACGGCACCTGGACGGCGTTCGGCGCGTTCCCGTTGATCGCGGTGCGTGTGCTGGACGCGTCGGCGTTCGCGGTCTCACTGCTGGAGGCGGCGGGGATCGCCGTCTCGGCGCTCGTGGCGTTCCCGCTGGGGCCGTGGATCGAGCACCGGCCCAAACGACCGGTGATGATCGCGACGGACCTGGTGCGGTTCGCCGCGCTGGCGAGCGTCCCGGTCGCGTACGTCCTCGGCCTGCTCTCCTACGTCCAGTTGCTGCTCGTCTCGGTCGTCTCCGGGACCGCGGGCCTCGCCTTCACCGCCGCGTCCGGCGCGTATCTGAAGCACCTGGTCCGCGGCGACCGCCTCCTCGCCGCCAACGGGAGGTTCGAGGGCACCCTGTGGGTGGCGACCGCGGCGGGCCCGCCCGTCGGCGGCGCGCTCGTCGAACTCCTCGGCCCGGTCGTCACGGTCCTGACCGACTCCCTGAGCCACCTGCCGTCCGCGATGGCCGTCCGCCGCATCCGCGGCAGCGACGTGGCGACACCGCGCGACCCGGCGGCCCGGCCGGGAGCAGCCGGCCTGCTGCACGGCGGGCGGGTCATCGTCCACGACCCCGTACTGCGGCGCCTGTTCCTCAACCAGGTCCTGGTGAGCGGCCTGATCACGGCCACCACTCCCCTGCTGGCGGTCCTCCTGCTGGGCGAGTACCACCTCCCGGCCTGGCAGTACGGCCTCGCCTTCGGAGTCCCGGCCCTCGGCGGCTTCGCGGGCGCCCGCCTCTCCGCCCGCCTGGTGCGCCGGTACGGCCGCCACCGGGTACTGGCCGCCTCGGGCTGGCTGCGCTCCCTGTTCCCGATCGGCCTCGCGTTCCTCCGGCCAGGCGTCCCGGGGCTCGTCACCCTGATCGTCGTCGAGGGCCTGCTGATCACCTGCATGGGCGTCTTCAACCCGATCCATGCCACGGAACGCCTGCGACGCACCCCCGGGGACAGCGCCGCCCGGGTCCTCAGCACCTGGAGCGTCGGCAGCAGACTCGTCCAGGCCGCCCTGCTGCTCACCTGGGGCGTCCTGGCGACCCTCACCGGCCCCCTCCCCGCGATCACCGCCTCCGGCACCCTCCTCCTCACGACCCCCCTCCTGCTGCCCCGCCGCAGACACATGACCGACCTTGCCACCACCGCGCCGTCGAAGGACGTCCCTGCCACGTGACTTCGATCGCGGTGGCCGGGAGCCGTCGGGCGTATCGGTTCTGCCTCACCCGTTCGAGCGGTGCGGCAGGAGTCCCGCCCGATACTCTGAGGCCTGGGACCGGGATCACGCCCATGGGAGCGCCGATGACCTTGTCCGCTGCCGGGCAACCGCTCGTTCCCCAGCCTCCGGCCACGGTCACCGCGCTGCGTCACGCGATCACACAGACCGCACCGGCCGCGCTGCCGGCGTTCACCCGTGAGCTGGACCTGGCGGCCGATCAGGCCCGGCAGGGATCGGATCTGGCCCCCCTGCAACGGTTCATCGCCCAGTGGGCCGCGTACGTCTACATCCAGCGGCAGCCGGATCTGGCAGCAGACTTCCGCAACTGGGAAACGACTCTGTCCAGCAACTGCCGCTTCGCACGTCCACTCGTCAGCGCATGATCCGGCGGTGCGCCGTCGGGCCGGGGGACGGAGCGACACCCGCCGGCATGCGGGGGTGTCGCTCTTGTCCGGGGAGGGCTTCCCCTGCGGACGCCTGGTCCGCGGGCGGGGTCAGATCGTCGCGGTGTCGATCACGAAGCGGTAGCGGACGTCGCTGTTCAGGACGCGCTCGTACGCCTCGTTGATCTGGGACGCCTCGATCAGCTCGATCTCGGCGCCGATGCCGTGCTCCGCGCAGAAGTCCAGCATCTCCTGGGTCTCGGCGATGCCGCCGATCATCGAGCCGGCCAGGGTCTTGTTGCCGCCGATGAGGGAGAAGAGGTTGAGCGAGACCGGCTCCTCGGGGGCGCCGACGTTGACCAGGGCGCCGCCCGTCCTGAGCAGGCCCAGGTACGCGCCGAAGTCCAGGGGAGCGGAGACCGTGGAGAGGATCAGGTCGAAGGAGCCCGCCAGTTCCTCGAAGGTCTTCGGGTCGCTGGTCGCGTAGTAGTGGTCGGCGCCCAGCTTCAGGCCGTCGTCCTTCTTGCGCAGGGACTGGGAGAGCACCGTCACCTCGGCGCCGAGGGCGTGCGCGATCTTGACGCCCATGTGGCCGAGGCCGCCCAGGCCGACGACGGCGACCTTCTTGCCGGGGCCCGCGCCCCAGTGCTTGAGCGGGGAGTACGTGGTGATGCCGGCGCACAGCAGCGGCGCGGCCACGTCCAGCGGCAGCCCGTCCGGGATGCGCAGGGTGAAGGCCTCGTCGACGACGACCTTCTGCGAGTACCCGCCGTAGGTGGGCTCGCCGTCCTTGCCGACGCCGTTGTACGTCGCGACGTTGCCGCGGACGCAGTGCTGCTCGACGCCCGCCACGCAGTTCTCGCACTCGCCGCAGGAGTCGACCATGCAGCCGACGCCGACGTGGTCGCCGGCCTTGAACTTGGTCACGCCGGGGCCGACCGCCTCGACGACACCCGCGATCTCGTGGCCGGGAACCATCGGGAAGATGGCCTCGCCCCAGCCCTCGCGGGCCTGGTGGATGTCGGAGTGACAGATGCCGGCGAACTTGATGTCGATCAGGACGTCGTGCTCGCCCACCTCGCGCCGCTCGATGGTGGTGCGCTCCAGCGGAGCCTTGGCGGCGGGGGCGGCGTATGCGGCGACAGTGGTCATGCCGGGGTCTCCGGAATTCTCGGGGAGGTGTGTTCGCCCTCCACCCTGCCTGCGCGCCCCCACTCCACCCAGACCACCCTTCTGCCTACGTCCAGCGTGCCTACCACCAGCGGGGACAGGCTCCTGTGCGTACGACCGGGAATACTGGAGGACATGGATGGACAGCTGGACCGGCGTGCCGAACTGAGCGAGTTCCTGCGGACCCGGCGGGCCCGGCTGAAGCCGGAGGACGTGGGGCTGCCGGAGTTCGGGCGGCACCGCAGGGTCCCCGGACTGCGCCGCGAGGAGCTGGCGCAGCTCGCCGGTGTGTCCGTGGCGTACTACACGCGGCTGGAACAGGGCAACGGGCAGAACGTGTCGGCGGAGGTCCTGGACGCCATCGCCCGGGCGCTGCGGCTGACCGACGCCGAGCACGCCCACCTGACGCACCTGGCGAAGCCGAAGCAGCAGCGCCGGCGGGCGTCGGCGGGCCGGCCCCAGCAGCGACCGGTGCGAGTGGCACTGCTCCAGCTGCTGGACTCGATCGACACGGTGCCCGCCTATGTCACGGGCCGACGGTCGGACATCCTCGCCTGGAACCGGATGGCCGCGGCGCTCTTCGGCGACTGGGGCAAGCTGCCGGCGGCGGAGCGGAACTGGGCGCGGCTGGTCTTCCTGAACCCGGACTACCGCGAGCTGTTCGTCGACTGGGACCAGAAGGCGTACGACATGGTCAGCTTCCTGCGCATGGACGCGGGCCGGCACCCGGACGACCCGCGCCTGTCGGCACTGGTGGGCGAGCTGTCGGTGAAGAGCGAGGAGTTCCGCCGCCTGTGGGCCACGCACGACGTCAAGGAGAAGAGCTACGGCGTCAAGCGGATGCGGCACCCGCTGGTCGGTGACCTGACCCTGTCCTTCGAGACGTTCCGCCTGGTCGACGACGACGAACAGGCCTTCATCACGTACCACGCCGAGCCCGGCTCCCCGTCGGCGGAGGCACTGCGCCTGCTGGCGAGCTGGGGGACGGACGCGGCGGAGGCCGTCGCCCGTCCCTGACAGCCGGGCTCACGCGGATGCGTTCTCCCTGATGCTGATCCGCCCCTTGCGGATCGTCGCCAGACGCGGGGCCTTCTTCGCGATCGCCGAGTCGTGGGTGACCATCACGAAGGTGAGACCCAGCTCCTTCCACATGCGGTCGAGTACGTCCATGATCTCGTCGCGGGTCGACTCGTCGAGGTTGCCGGTGGGTTCGTCGGCGAGGAGCACCTTCGGCTGCTTGACCAGCGCGCGGGCGATGGCGACGCGCTGCTGCTGGCCGCCGGACATCTCGCCGGGGAGGTGACCGAGGCGTTCGCCGAGGCCGACGGAGGCCAGCGCCTCGGCGGCCTTCTCTCGCCGGTCCTTCGCCTTGACGCCGAGCGGGACCAGGGCGGTCTCGACGTTCTCCTGGGCGGTCAGGGTCGGTATGAGGTTGAAGGACTGGAAGACGAAGCCGATGCTCTCGCTGCGCACCCGGGTCAGCCGGGCCTCGGGCAGCGCGGCCAGGTCGGTGCCGTCGAGGACGACCCGGCCGGCGCTGGGCCGGTCCAGGGCGCCCAGCATCTGCAGCAGCGTGGACTTGCCGCCGCCGGTGGGGCCCTGGATGACGAGCCGGTCGCCGTCGGCGATGGTCAGGTCGACGCCGTCGAGGGCGTGCACGGTGTCCTTGCCGCGGGTGTAGCGCTTGGTGACGCCGCTGAGTTCGTACATGGTGCAACTCCTGGGAGAGGTGGGTGGCGGGCGCTACTCGACGCGGCGCAGGGCGTCCGCGGGGCGCAGCCGGGAGGCGCGCCAGCCGCCGAAGCCGCCGGCGACGAGCCCGCCGGCCACGGCGAGGGCGACCGCGAGGACGATGGTGGTGAGACTGACGGGCGCGGTGAGGGCGATGTCCAGCGTCTTCGCCGCGGTCTGCCGGCCGGGGCCGCCCATGCCGCCGCCCCCGAAGCCGCCGCCCATTCCTCCGCCGCCGCTCGTGCCGCCGCCCAGCTGGGCCTGGAGCGTCGGGCTGACGGCGGTGACGGCGTACGCGCCCGCCAGGCCGAGCGCGATGCCGAGGACGCCGCCGACCAGGCCGTTGACGACGGCCTCGCCGACCACCTGCCGGGTCACCCGGCCCGAGCGCCAGCCCAGCGCCTTGAGCGTGCCGAACTCGCGCACCCGGCGGGAGACGGCCGAGGAGGTGAGCAGTCCGGCGACGAGGAACGCGGCGGCCAGCACCACGAGGGAGAGCCACTTGCCGACGCCGGCGGCGAGCGAGGAGGCGGTGGACAGGGAGCCGGAGACGGTGTCGGCGAGGTCGGCGGAGGTGGTGACCGTGGTGCCCGGGATGTTCTTCTGGATCGCGGCCTTGACGCCGTCGATCTTCTGCGAGTCGGTCGCCTTGACGTAGATCGTGGTGACCTTGTCCTTGGCGTCGCCCAGCGTCTGGGCCTGCTCGAGCGGCACGTAGAGGTTGGCCGCCGCGTCGCCGCTGTCGGCCGTGGCGATGCCGACGATCTGGAACTTCGTGCCCTTGATGGTGACCGTGGAGCCGGTCGTGAGCTTCTTCTCCTTGGCGTACGCCGCGTCGGCGACGGCCACCTTCGCATCCGTCTCCGACGTCTTGAAGGTACGGCCGCTGGTGATGGAGGAGGAGGTCAGCGGGCCGAGCGCGGGTTCGGTGACGTCGGTGCCGTAGACGGAGTAGCTGTTGACGTCGAAGTCGGCGCCGCCGCCCTGGACACGGCCCTCGGGGGCCTGCCCGCCGCCCGGGCCGCCCTGTCCCTGTCCCTGGCCGCCGGTGCCGCCCTCCTGCTGGAACTGACCGCGCGTGAACTGCCCGCTGACCTTCATGACTTGGAGGCTCAGCCCGCCCACCGCGTCCGCGACACCGCTCTGTCCCGCGACCTTGCCGACGGTCGAGCTCGCCAGTGTCTGGAAGCCCTGCACCATGACGCGGTCGGTGCTCTGCTCCTCCTCGGAGCCGTCGTCCTGTGCGTCGAAGCGGAAACGCGGCCGTTCGGAGGTGCTGGGGGCCGGCGACGCGGCCTTGGTGACCGTCATGTCCGTGCCCAGGCCGTACAGGGACTGCAGGACCTTGTCCTGGGCCTTGCCCATGCCGGAGGAGACGGAGTCGACGACGATGACCAGCGCGATGCCCAGCGCCAGGCCGGAGGCGACGACGAGGGCCGCCTTTCTGCGGCGGCGCAGCTCGCGCCTCAGGTAGGTGAAGAACATGGCCGCAAAGTAGGGACGGCCCGTGATGAAGGGATAAGGGCCGCGTAAGAGGAGGATGAGAAGCGGCGGGAACGGCGGACGCCCGCCGCCCCCGGTGCGGGGCGACGGGCGTCCGTCGTGAAGTGGCTCTGCGGCGCGGGGTGTTCGGCGTCAGACCGCCGAACCCGCCTTCCACTGGGCCCAGTCCATGTTCCAGCCGTTGAGGCCGTTGTCCGGGGAGATGGTCTTGTCGCCGGTGTTCTGGACGACGACCACGTCACCGATGATCGAGTTGTTGTAGAACCAGGCGGCCGGGGTGTTCGGGTCGCCGGCGCCCTTGACGTCCTCCAGGCCCACGCAGCCGTGGCTGGTGTTGGCGCTGCCGAAGATGCCCTTGCCCCAGTAGTTGCCGTGGATGAAGGTACCGGAGGTGCTCAGCCGCATGGCGTGCGGCACGTCCTTGATGTCGTACTCGCCCTTGCCGTCGTCGTCGGTGAAGCCGACGGTCGAGCCGTCCATCCGGGTCTCCTTGTACTTCTCGGAGATCACCATCTGGCCCTCGTAGGTCTTGTTCTCGGGGGAGCCCGCGGAGATCGGGATGGTGCGGACGGTCTTGCCGTCCTGCGTGACCTTCATCTGCTTGGTCTTCGCGTCGACGTACGAGACCTGGTTGCGGCCGATCTTGAAGGTGACGGTCTTCTGCTGGACGCCGTAGACGCCCTCGGTACCCTCGACGCCGTCGAGCGCCAGCTTGAGGGTGACGGTGGAACCCTCCTGCCAGTACGTCTCGGGGCGGCAGTCCATGCGCTGGGTGCTGAACCAGTGGCAGGCGACTTCCTGGCCGCTGGTCGTGTTGACGGTGATCGCCTTCTGGACGGCGGCCTTGTTGGTGATCTCCTTGTCGAAGTTGATCGACACGGGCATGCCGACGCCCACGGTCTTGCCGTCGTCCGGGGTGAAGGTGCCGATGAAGCTGTTGCTCTTGGAGACCGTGGTGAACGAGGAGTTCTCGTGGGCGGCGCGGCCCTCGGAGTCCTTGGCGGTGGCCGTCAGCTTGTAGGTGGTGGCCCGCTCGAGCTGGGAGCTGGGCTTCCAGCTGGTCTTGTCGGCGGATATCTCGCCGCTGACCTCGGTGCCGTCCGTCGTGGTCATCTTGACCTCGGTGAGCGTGCCCTTGCTCACGGTGACGGTGGCCGAGTTGTTGATGGAGGCGTTGTCCGAGCCGTTCTCGGGCGTGATCTTGATCTGGGCCTCGGAGGTCTTCTTGGCCGCGGCCTCGTCGACCTGTGCCTGCGAGGTGCCGTCGTCCCCACCTCCGGAGGCGTCGGCGTCGTTGCTGGAACATGCCGAGAGCACCAGCACACCGCCGAGCAGTGCGGACGCGGCCGCCAGGCCCTTGCGCCGCTTACCGTCCGTCATCACACGCTTCTCCATCGTTGCCGATTCCCGAAACCCCGAGCTCCCCCGTCAAGACGTTCAACGCTACGACCGGTTCGTCCCGTTCCATATCGTCAGTCGGTGTGGGACATACCACTCCGCCGCGGGGCGGTGGTGGTGCGGGGGTCGGTCGGTGCGTCCCTTGAGACGGTGAAACCCCCGGTGGCGGTTGCCGACCGGGGGCCACGTTTTCCCCACGGCGCGTCAGCCGGCCGCCGATTTCCCGTCTTCCGGATCATCCTGGCCGCCATCATCCTCGTCCAGGTCCCAGTCGGGCGAGTCGGGGTCGTAGTCGATCTGCTCACTGCTCCACGAGGCCTGCTGGAGTTCGATCCCGGGCACCTCGCTGACCAGGTCGAACGGGTCCACGAGGTAGGCCAGGGCCTCGGCGGTGTCCTCGGTCACAGCGCGCTCGGCGTGCGCCCGTTCCGCGTCGGGCAGCTCGGGGTCGTCGGCGAGGGCCTGCAGCGCGGCGCCGGTGACGGCCTCCTCGTCGTCGATCGCCAGGACGAGGTCCACACGAAGCCGTACAAAACGTGATGTCTCCGGAGTGCTCATGCCCGGAGAGTACGGCGGACCCCTCCCGTGACTTTCCTGTGACCCGCGCCTTTCACTAACATCTGCCCACACGGCCAATTCGCCAGCGCCACAAGGGGATCGATATTCCGTGTCATCCGCTCGCCGTCCGTTGCTGACCGCCGCCGCCGCGGGGGGCCTGCTGTGCGCCCTGTGGTTCGTCCCGTCCGCGAACGCGACACCCGGGGCCCCGGCCGAGGACACCGCCGCCACGAGCCCGTCCCCGCAGGTCACCGCGCAGGCCAGAGCCGTGTCGACGGACACGGCGGCGGGCGCGGAGAGCGCCCGGCTGGCCGACACCGGCAGCTTCGACAGCACCCCGTACGTCATCGGCGGCACCGCCTGCCTCGGCCTCGGCGCCGGGTTCGTCGTCTACTCGGTGCGCCGGGAACGCCTTGATTTTTGAGATCACTTGACGTTCTTTTGACAGTTTTGACCTACGGGTCCCGTCACGCCCCGCGTGACGGGACCCGTGGGTCCGACCCGGCTAGCGCAGCGGCCCGGTGACCGTCTCCGCCGCCGCGACCACGCCGCCGGTGCGCACGAAGGCGTCCGCCGCGGCCAGGTCGGGGGCCAGGAACCGGTCCGGCCCGGGGCCCTCGACACCCGCGGCCCGCGCGGCGTCGATGACCGCCTGCGAGGCCGGGGCCGGGGTGAGTCCCTCGCGGAGCTGGATCGCGCGTGTGGCGGCGTACAGCTCGACGGCGATCACCCGGGTGAGGTTGTCGACGGCCGTACGCAGCTTGCGCGCCGCCGACCAGCCCATGGACACGTGGTCCTCCTGCATCGCGGAGGACGGGATGGAGTCCGCCGAGGCCGGTACGGCGAGCCGCTTCAGCTCGCTGACCAGCGCGGCCTGCGTGTACTGGGCGATCATCAGCCCGGAGTCGACACCCGCGTCGTCCGCGAGGAACGGCGGCAGACCGTGGCTGCGGTTCTTGTCGAGCAGCCGGTCGGTGCGCCGCTCGGCGATGGAGCCCAGGTCGGCGACGGCGACGGCGAGGAAGTCGAGGACGTAGGCGACCGGGGCGCCGTGGAAGTTGCCGTTGGACTCCACGCGCCCGTCGGGCAGCACCACCGGATTGTCCACGGCCGCCGCGAGTTCCCGCTCGGCGACGAGGGAGGCGTGGGCCATCGTGTCGCGCCCGGCGCCGGCGACCTGTGGGGCGCAGCGCACCGAGTAGGCGTCCTGGACGCGGGGGGCGTCGTCCTGGTGGTGGCCGGTGAGGCCGGAGCCCTTGAGCACGGCGGCCATGTTGGCGGCGCTGGCGGCCTGCCCCGGGTGCGGGCGGATGGCGTGCAGCTCGGGGGCGAGCACCTTGTCGGTGCCGAGCAGGGCCTCCAGGGTCAGCGCGGCGGTGACGTCGGCGGACTTGTAGAGGGTGTCGAGGTCGGCCAGGGCCATGACCAGCATGCCGAGCATGCCGTCGGTGCCGTTGAGCAGGGCGAGGCCCTCCTTCTCGCGCAGCTCGACGGGGGCGATCCCGTGCTCGGCGAGCAGCTCAGCGGCCGGCCGCACGGTGCCGTCGGGGCCCTCGGCGTCCCCCTCGCCCATCAGCGTCAGGGCGCAGTGGGAGAGCGGCGCGAGGTCGCCGGAGCAGCCGAGGGAGCCGTACTCGTGCACGACCGGCGCGATGCCGGCGTTGAGGACGTCGGCCATGGTCTGCGCGACCTCGGGGCGGACGCCGGTGTGCCCGGAGCAGACGGTCTTCAGCCGGAGGAACATCAGGGCGCGCACGACCTCGCGCTCGACGCGCGGCCCCATGCCGGCGGCGTGCGAACGGACGATGTTGCGCTGCAGCTGGGCGCGCAGGTCGGGGCTGATGTGCCGGGTCGCCAGGGCGCCGAAGCCGGTGCTCACGCCGTAGACGGGGTCCGGCTTGGCGGCCAGCGCGTCCACGATGCCGCGGGCCGCCGCCAGCGCCGCCACCGCTTCCTCGGAGAGCTCGACCCGGGCGCCTGCGCGCGCCACGGCGAGGACGTCGGACGCGGTGACCCCGGACGTCCCCACCACCACAGTGTGCATATTCATATTCAGGAGCGTACGCACTGAATTCCGCAATGTCACCCCCTCCTCCGGGGCTCACCCCTTACCCGCACCACCGGCGGAGGAACGCTAGGGCGAATGCCGCCCCCGGAACCGCCGGCGTTCCCCGTCCCCGTCCCTGGGCGGCTGGTCCGCCAGCCGTACGACGGGATCGTCGGGCCCCTCGCGCCCGGCGACGACCGGCCGGTCGGACTGCTCGGCCTTGGCCCGGTACTGCGCGGCGTCCGCCAGCCGGAACAGCCGGCGAGCCGAACGCACGGGCCCCACGGCGTCCTCCGTGGACGCGACCCCGCAGGCCACGCCGTCGCCGAGCTCCAGCTCGGCCGCCCGGCGGCACAGCTCCTCGGCCGCCTTCACCACCGCGTCGGCGGGCGGACCGACCGCGAGCAGACAGAACTCGTCCCCGCCGAGCCGGGCCGCGAGTGCCCCCGGCAGCATCGCCCCGCACAGCGACAGCACCGACCCGAAGCGCTCCAGGAGCCGGTCGCCGACGGCGTGCCCGTGGGTGTCGTTCACCCGCTTGAGCCCGTTGAGGTCGCACACGACGAGGCTGACGACGACCCCCTCCGTACGGTGCCGCTCCACCGCCTCGTCCAGGCGGGCGTCGACCGCCCTGCGGTTGGCGAGCCCGGTGAGCGCGTCGGTGTACGCGAGGCGCCGGACCTCCTCCAGCCGCTCGGTCTGCGCGATCCCGGCGGCCACCACCGCGGCCAGGACGGTGGCGAAGTCGGCGTCGCCCCGCGCGAAGACGGGCTCGCCCACCGGACGGGCCACGTACAGCTCGCCCCAGGCGCGGCCGTGCAGCACGATCGGCGCGACCACGCAGCAGCCGCGCCCACGGCGGCGCAGGGCGGCGACGCGCTGATGGACGTATCCGGGGCTCCCCGCGGCGGGCCCCTCGGCCGTCTCCACCCAGGCGTCGGGCTCGCCCCCGCCCGCCCAGCGCTCGTGCAGGAACTCGGTGATCTCGGCGAACTGGTGCACGGGGTAGGACTCGTCCTCGGGGAACTCCTCCTCGTCCTCGGCCCGCTCGCCCACGTTCACCAGGACCCGGAGCCGACCGAGCTCGCGCTCCCACACCGACAGGGCCGCGAAGCTGCCGCCCAACGCCCGGCAGGCGCCGACGGCCGCCGCCCGCCACGCCTCCGGGGAACTGTGCGCGGCCGCCATGCCCTGTGCCAACGCCACGACGGCCTCGAGCCGTCTGTCCTCACCCATCACTCCAGGCTAGGGACGTTTTACCCAAAAGTGGACATGGACGACGCGAACGGGGACCCTGCGCCGTCACTCCCCGGGCCAGCGCGGCGCCCGCTTCTCGTTGAACGCCGCGACACCCTCGGCCCGGTCCCCGGAGAAGGCCACCGACCGCCATGCCGCGTCCTCAACCTCCAGGCCGGCCCGCAGATCCAGCCCGTGCCCGAGCCGCAGCGCCCGCTTGGCCGCACGCAGGCCCACGGGCGAGTTCGCGGCCATCCGGGACGCCAGCCCGAGCGCCTCCTCGCGGTCCTGCCCCTCGCCCACCAGCTGGTCGACGAGCCCCAGCTCGCGCGCCTCCGCGGCCTCCACGCGCCGCGCCGTGAACACCAGCTCCGCCGCGCGCGCCGCGCCCACCCGGCGCGGCAGCAGCTGCGTACCGCCGCCGCCCGGGATCACCCCGACCGACACCTCGGGCAGCCCGACCACCGCCGTGGGGTCGGCCACGATCACGTCGCAGGACAGCGCCAGCTCGAAGCCGCCGCCCAGCGCGAACCCGTGCACGGCCGCGACCGTCGGCACCGGCAGCTCCAGCACCGCGGTGTAGGCGCCCCGCGTCACCGGCCGCTGGCGCAGCAGATCGGCGTCGGAGAACGAATTGCGCTCCTTGAGATCGGCCCCGACGCAGAACGCCCGCTCATGTGTGGAGGTCAGCACGACGACCCTCACGCCGCGGTCCTCGCCCAGCGCCGCGCAGGCCGCGCCGATGGACCGGGCCATCGCGGTCGAGACGGCGTTCATGGCCTTGGGCCGGTCGAGGGCGAGCTCCGCGACATGCCCGTCCCCGTGCCGCCGCACCAGGACGAACTCTCCGAACCGCTCCTCGCTCATGACACCCTCCGGTTAACGCGGGTTAACAACGACGGTCCGATCATCGCAGGCGCACGGTCCGGGCGAAAGGCCGGGCACGCACCAGCACCCCGCCCACCCGTTCGAGTGACATCCGACCGATACCACCACCCACGCCCCCACCGACGCCTATGGTCGCTCGCCAAGCGCAGCGGCGGGGGGCACCTGCGCACCGGGGAGGGACCATGACGACGGACACGCCGACCACACAGCGACCGCGGCTACCCCGGCTCCGGGGCCGGCACCGCCGCCCACGCCCCCGCAAGGCGGTCCTCGCGGCGGGCGGCCTGGCCCTGGCGGCCGGCGCCCTGAGCCTCGTACGCCTGGTCCCGGAACCGGGCCCGGGCGGCTACGACGCCGAGGCGGCACCACGCGTGGAGGCGAGCAGAACGGGAACGCCCCGGACCCCCGGCACCGGCGGGACCCCACCCGTGACGAGCCCGTCGACACCGTCCGCGATGGCCGACCTGAGCGCACGCACCAGCACCCCCGTACCGACCCGCCCCGAGAGCAGCTCGGCGACGCCGGCACACCCCCCGGCCACGCCCCCTTCGGCCACCGCACCGGCCCCGTCGGCAGCGGCCTCGACGACCGTCCCGGACCGCCCGGACACCCCACCCGCCGCCGACGAGGCGGAGAGGCCTCCCACGCCACACCCGCCGCAGCGGGACGAACCCGCCACGCCGACCCCCTCCCCGACCCGCACGGAACCGCCGGGAGGACTGTGCGTGCCGCTGCTGGGCCTGTGCGTGGACGTGCTGAACACCGACGACTGACCCGAGCGGCACCCCCCGTCTACTCCCCGCCGTCACCCCGCCGGGTGAGCAGCCACGGCTCGACCACGCCGAGACCGCGCACCGGCCGCTGCCACATCGGCTGGAGCGCGAAGCGGTACGCCGGGGGCTCCTCGCCCTCCTTCTCCGCCGCGGCGGCCTCCTCGGCGGCCTCGGCCTCGGACGAGGGGGCGTCCCGGGTGCGGATCAGCTCCTCGGCGAAGGCGGAGTCGATGAGGACGGCGTCCTTCGGGGCTATCGAGGTGAGCCGGGAGGCGAGGTTCACGGTCGTCCCGAAGACATCGCCCATACGAGTGGTCACGGTGCCGAAGGCGAGGCCGACGCGCAGCTCCGGCATGGTCTCGTCGTTCGCCATCGTCTCGATGAGGCGCAGCGCGATCTCGGCGGCGGTGCCGGCGTCGTCGGCGGCGTACAGCACCTCGTCGCCGAGGGTCTTGATCAGGCGACCGCCCCGGGCGGCCACCAGGTCGGCGGCGGTGGTCTCGAAGGCCTCGACGAGCTCGCCGAGCTCCTCCTCCTCCATCCGCCGGGTCAGCCGGGTGAAGCCGACCAGATCGGCGAAGCCGACCGCGAGACGCCGGTCCACCATCTCCTCGTCGTCACCGGCCTGCACGACCCGGCCGGTCGCGGCGGCGAGCTGACGGCGCCAGACATAGACGAGGAACTCCTCCAGCTCCGGCAGCAGCAGCTCGACCAGCGGATACGTCACCTCGGTGCGGGTCATCCCCGGCTCCGGCGGCTCGGTCAGCCCTTCCAGGAAGGAGTCGATCTGCCACTCGGCCAACCGGGCGGTGGTCTGCCCGGTGGACCGGGCCACCTGCACGGCCATGGCCTCGCTGAGCAGCCCCGCCTCCACGAGACCGGCCAGGCGCCGCAGGGCCAGGACGTCGGCCTCGGTGAGCGCCTTGGCCTGGCCGATGTCGGCGAAGCCCATGGCCCGCCAGAAACGGGAGGCCAGCTCCATGGAGACACCCGCGCTGCGGGCGGCCTGAAAGGGGGTGTAGCGACGCTCGGCGCCCAGGATCAGTCCCTCGAGGCGCAGCGCGAGCGGGTCCTCGCCGGAGTCGGCGGAGTCCGGGCCGGGCTCGGGGTCCACCCGGCCGTCCCCGTCCGCGCCGGAGCCCGTGTCGTCGACGGTCACGCCTGCTGCCCTTCCGATCTGCCGCGGTCAGGTTCGACCGGCCCCAACTTTACGTCAGGTGTGCCCCAGCTCACTCCTGGCGGAGGGCGGAGCGGGGGGAGGCGGGATGCGTGGCCGTGTGGTGCCGGGGCCCCGCGCTGTCGTGGACCGGGGTGGGTTCGTGTGACCCGGTGCCGCCGGGGTGCCCGGCGCGGTCGCTGGGCGGGTGGATGACGCGGCCCGGCGCTACGGGGTGCCGCTGCGCCCACCCGTGCCGCCCCAGCGGCACGACTGCCCGCAGCTGGGACGGCACGGCGGCCGACCGCCCGCAGCTGGGGGGTCTGCCGTCAGTCGCGTACGGCGCGAAGGGGCCGTGTCGGGGGGTGTCCGCCCGCAGCGGTTGGCGCGTCAACGCCCCGCCTGCTGCCAGGAGACCGATTTCGCGCCGTTCCGAGGACGGACACCCCCCGGCGCGGCCCCGACCCACCACCGGACCGAACGCGCTACACGCACCCCCACCGAACCCGCACAGGCCGCCGCAGGCATCCCGCCCAACCACCGGAGGCCACCGCAGGCACCGCGCACGGCGCCGCACAACCACCGGAGGCCACCGCAGGCACCGCCCCGCACAACCGCCTGCGGCACCCCCTGTCAGACAGCCCGCAGATGCACGATGTCCCCCGCCCCCACGGGCTCCTGCACCCCCGCCTCCGTGGCCAGCACCAGCCGTCCGTCCCCGTCCACGGCCACCGCCTCCCCCACCAGCGACCGGTCTCCCGGTAGTTCCGCCCGCACCACCCGCCCCAGCGTCGCGCACCCCGCCGCGTACGCCTCCTGGAGCCCGCTCACCGCCGGGTCACCCCCGGCCGACCGCCACCGCCCGTACCACTCCTCCAGCGACCGCAGCATCCCCCGCAACAGCGGATCCCGGTCCGTGCTCACCGCCCCGGCCAGCGCCAGCGACCCCGCACGCGGCACCGGCAGCTCCTCCGCACGCAGCGTCACGTTGATGCCGACGCCGATGACGACACCGTCCCCCGCCCGCTCCGCCAGGATCCCGCCGGCCTTTCGCTCCTCGTCGCCGACGGTCACCAGCAGGTCGTTGGGCCACTTCAGGGCCGTGTCCACCCCCGCCGCCCGGGACAGCCCCGTCGCAACCGCCACGCCGGTGAGCAGCGGCAGCCAGCCCCACCGGGCCACGGGCACCTCCACCGGCCGCAGCAGCACGGAGAAGAAGAGACCGGACCGGGCCGGCGCCGTCCACTGCCGGTCGAGCCGCCCCCGCGCGGCCGTCTGCTCCTCGGCGACGAGCACGGCCCCCTCCTCCGCCTGGCCCTCGGCGGCGCGCGCCACGAGGTCGGTGTTGGTGGACCCGGTGCGTTGCACCACGTCCACCCGGCGCCACAGCCCTCCCTCACGCACCAGTCCCCGGCGCAGGGCCGTGACGTTGAGGGGCGGCCGGTCCAGATCGGACCAGCGGCTGCCGGACGGGTCAGAGGCATCTCGGGGTGTCATGCAACCCACACTAGGTGTGGGAAACACCGCACTGCCGAACGGAGGCCCCCCCACTACTCTACGGATGAGTAACCGTCCCCCCTTTTGAGCAGGCAGGGAGCCGCATCCCGATGTCCGAGCCGGAAGAGCAGCAGCCTGACATCCACACGACCGCGGGCAAGCTCGCGGATCTACAGCGCCGTATCCAGGAGGCTACGCACGCCGGTTCGGAACGCGCCGTCGAGAAGCAGCACGCCAAGGGCAAGCTGACGGCCCGTGAGCGCATCGAACTCCTCCTCGACGAGGGTTCCTTCGTCGAGCTGGACGAGTTCGCCCAGCACCGGTCCACCAACTTCGGCCTGGACAAGAACCGCCCGTACGGCGACGGCGTCGTCACCGGCTACGGCACCGTCGACGGCCGCCCCGTCGCCGTGTTCTCCCAGGATTTCACCGTCTTCGGCGGTGCCCTCGGCGAGGTCTACGGCCAGAAGATCGTCAAGGTCATGGACTTCGCGCTGAAGACCGGCTGCCCGGTCATCGGCATCAACGACTCCGGCGGCGCCCGCATCCAGGAGGGCGTGGCCTCCCTCGGCGCCTACGGCGAGATCTTCCGCCGCAACACCCACGCCTCAGGCGTGATCCCGCAGATCAGCCTGGTCGTCGGTCCGTGCGCGGGCGGCGCGGTCTACTCCCCCGCCATCACCGACTTCACGGTCATGGTCGACCAGACCTCGCACATGTTCATCACCGGCCCCGACGTCATCAAGACCGTCACCGGCGAGGACGTCGGCTTCGAGGAGCTGGGCGGCGCCCGCACCCACAACTCCACCTCCGGCGTCGCGCACCACATGGCCGGCGACGAGAAGGACGCGATCGAGTACGTCAAGCAGCTCCTGTCCTACCTGCCGTCCAACAACCTCTCCGAGCCCCCCGCCTTCCCCGAGGAGGCGGACCTCGAGGTCACGGACGAGGACCGCGAGCTGGACGTGATCGTCCCGGACTCGGCGAACCAGCCGTACGACATGCACACCGTCATCGAGCACGTCCTCGACGACGCCGAGTTCTTCGAGACGCAGCCGCTGTTCGCGCCGAACATCGTCACCGGCTTCGGCCGCGTCGAGGGCCGCCCGGTCGGCATCGTCGCCAACCAGCCGATGCAGTTCGCCGGCTGCCTGGACATCACCGCGTCCGAGAAGGCCGCCCGCTTCGTGCGCACCTGCGACGCCTTCAACGTGCCCGTGATCACCTTCGTGGACGTCCCGGGCTTCCTGCCGGGTGTCGACCAGGAGCACGACGGCATCATCCGCCGCGGCGCCAAGCTGATCTACGCCTACGCCGAGGCGACGGTCCCGCTCATCACGGTCATCACCCGCAAGGCCTTCGGCGGCGCCTACGACGTCATGGGCTCCAAGCACCTGGGCGCCGACCTCAACCTGGCCTGGCCCACCGCCCAGATCGCCGTCATGGGCGCCCAGGGAGCCGTCAACATCCTGCACCGCCGCACCCTCGCCGAGGCCGAGGCGAGCGGCGAGGACGTCGAAGCCGTCCGCGCCCGCCTGATCCAGGAGTACGAGGACACCCTCCTCAACCCCTACACGGCGGCCGAGCGCGGCTACGTAGACGCGGTGATCATGCCGTCCGACACCCGCCGCCACATCGTCCGCGGCCTGCGTCAACTGCGCACCAAGCGGGAATCCCTGCCCCCGAAGAAGCACGGCAACATCCCCCTCTGAGCCCATCGAGCCCTCTGAGCCTGTAAGGAGCCGCTGTGACGATCAAGGTCGTACGGGGCAACCCGACCCCCGAGGAGCTCGCCGCCGCCCTGGCGGTGGTCAGGGCGCGCGCCGTGACGGCCCAGGCCGAGCCGTCCGGCGCGGAGCTCCCGCGCGACGCGTGGGCCGACCCGTCCCGCATCGCGATCCGCACGCTGCCCCAGCCGGGCCCGGCGTCGTGGGGCCGCACGTACTGGCCCAGCTGAGAAGAACGCACCGCAGGACACGCACCGCAGGACACGCACCGCAGGACGCGCACCGCAGGACAGGCACGACACAACGCAACGCATCACACACAGCGCGGGGCGCCCATCTGAGTACGCCTACTCAGGCGCCCCGCGCCGCCAAGCCGCACGCTGGTGGCATGCTGTGGTCCGACCCCGAGAACGAGCCGCCCGAAGAGCTGCGCGACATGCAGCACATGCTGCGGAGGCTGAGCGTTCTCCTGGCCATGGCCATGGTGCTGTCGATGATCGTGATCGGCCTGAGGTGAGCCGGCCCCGCCCGGGTGGCTAACCTGGCCCCATGACTGCTCAGCGCCGCAGGCGTCTTGTCCTCGCCTCCCAGTCCCCCGCCCGGCTGGGGCTGCTGCGCCAGGCCGGCCTGGCCCCCGAGGTGCTCGTGAGCGGCGTCGACGAGGACGCCGTGACCGCCCCCACCCCCGCAGAGCTGGCCCTCGCGCTCGCCGAGGCCAAGGCGTCCGTGGTGGCCGCCAGGCCCGACGTGTACGGCGCCCTGGTGATCGGCTGCGACTCGGTGCTCGACCTGGACGGCCAGGCCCTCGGCAAGCCGGCGGACGCCGAGGAGGCCACCGCCCGCTGGAAGGCGATGCGCGGCCGGTCGGGCACGCTGCAGACCGGCCACTGCGTCTGGGACACCGCCGCCAACCGCCACGTCTCGGCCACCGCGTCGACCGTCGTCCGCTTCGGCGAGCCGACCGACGAGGAGATCGCCGCCTACGTCGCCTCCGGCGAGCCGCTGTACGTCGCCGGGGCCTTCACCCTGGACGGCCGCTCGGCTCCGTTCATCGACGGCATCGACGGCGACCACGGCAACGTGATCGGCATCAGCCTGCCCCTCGTCCGGCGCCTGCTGGCCGAGCTCGGGGTCGGCATCACGGAGCTGTGGGCGCCGGCGGAGGACTGACCGGCGAACCGTCACCACCCTTGCCGTCCTCGACCGGCCCGGCGGGCCCGGCAGCGGGCGTCTCCCCGCCGTCGTAGGTCATCAGCAGCAGCACGATGAGCCCGAGGACGAGCAGCATGAACAGGAAGGCGCTCCAGCCCACCAGGCCCCAGCTGAAGGCACCGAGCAGCCCGTGCACAACGGCCGCGCTGATCAGCAGGACACGCCCCAGGCCGGCGGGGCGGCGGTCGCGCAGCGCCACGAGCAGGGCGACCAGCCCGCAGAGCGCGAAGTAGAGACCGAAGACGACGCCGCCGATCTTGGAGGACACGGACATCATGTCCGGGTCGAGACCGGCCAGGGACATGTCCTGCCGGTCCACGACGATCCCCAGGAACCAGTTCAGCGCGACGACGCCGAGCGCCTCCGCGAACAGCACGATCGCCACGATCCACGCCACCGGCCTGCGCACCGTCACCGGTCCCCACCCACTTCCGACCGCTGCCGCCCAGGACAGCTGTTGCTCCAGTACGGCTGTTACCCCAAGTACGTTCGAGACGACCCGAACGCTACTAACGGGTAAACCTCGCGACAAGGGGTCCGGCGCGGGCAAAGAATCATTGGGCCATTCGTAGGGACTCCACAAAGAAACGGAGTGGCCCGCAGCACGCTCTCACAGAGACCTTGGCCACATCGGGGAGCTAGGGTTTGCCCGAGGAGTCCTGCGTATCGCGGTACTGCAAGGGATTTCGCGGGTCGAGCGAGCCTCGAATCACGCTCCGTGTGGGCAAGCTCACCATTGGGGACGGGTCGAAGTGCCGTGTCGGCAGTCCCTAAACTCGGCTTGTTTCAAGGAGGGAGCCTCAATCGTGCGCAAGGTGCTCATCGCCAACCGTGGCGAAATCGCTGTCCGCGTGGCCCGGGCCTGCCGGGACGCCGGGATCGCGAGCGTGGCCGTCTACGCGGACCCGGACCGGGACGCTCTGCATGTCCGCGCCGCTGATGAGGCGTTCGCCCTGGGTGGTGACACCCCTGCCACCAGCTACCTGGACATCGCCAAGGTACTGAAGGCGGCGAGCGAGTCGGGCGCGGACGCCATCCATCCCGGCTACGGCTTCCTCTCGGAGAACGCCGAGTTCGCGCAGGCGGTCCTGGACGCGGGTCTGATCTGGATCGGCCCGCCGCCGCAGGCCATCCGCGACCTGGGTGACAAGGTCGCCGCCCGGCACATCGCGCAGCGCGCCGGTGCCCCGCTGGTCGCCGGCACCCCGGACCCGGTCTCGGGTGCGGAGGAGGTCGTGGCCTTCGCGAAGGAGCACGGCCTGCCGATCGCCATCAAGGCGGCCTTCGGCGGCGGCGGACGCGGTCTGAAGGTCGCCCGCACCCTCGAAGAGGTGCCGGAGCTGTACGACTCGGCGGTCCGTGAGGCGGTGGCCGCGTTCGGCCGCGGCGAGTGCTTCGTCGAGCGCTACCTCGACAAGCCCCGCCACGTGGAGACCCAGTGCCTGGCCGACCAGCACGGCAACGTGGTCGTCGTCTCCACCCGTGACTGCTCGCTGCAGCGCCGCCACCAGAAGCTGGTGGAGGAGGCCCCCGCCCCCTTCCTGTCGGACGCCCAGATGGAGGAGCTGTACTCGTCCTCCAAGGCGATCCTGAAGGAGGCCGGGTACGTCGGCGCCGGCACCGTCGAGTTCCTCGTCGGCGCGGACGGCACGATCTCCTTCCTGGAGGTCAACACCCGCCTCCAGGTGGAGCACCCGGTCACCGAGGAGGTCGCCGGCATCGACCTGGTCCGCGAGATGTTCCGTATCGCCGACGGCGAGGAGCTCGGCTACGGCGACCCGGAGCTGCGCGGCCACTCGTTCGAGTTCCGCATCAACGGTGAGGACCCGGGCCGGGGCTTCCTGCCCGCACCGGGCACCGTCACCACCTTCGCCCCGCCCACCGGCCCCGGCGTCCGCCTGGACGCGGGCGTGGAGTCGGGCAGCGTCATCGGCCCGGCCTGGGACTCGCTGCTGGCCAAGCTGATCGTCACCGGCCGCACCCGCAAGGAGGCCTTGCAGCGTGCCGCCCGCGCGCTGGAGGAGTTCCAGGTCGAGGGCATGGCCACCGCGATCCCGTTCCACCGCGCGGTCGTCCGCGACCCGGCGTTCGCGCCGGAGCTGACCGGCTCGACCGACCCCTTCACGGTCCACACCCGCTGGATCGAGACGGAGTTCGTGAACGAGATCAAGCCCTTCGCGGCCCCCGCCGACACCGAGGCGGACGAGGACGCGGGCCGCGAGACGGTCGTCGTCGAGGTCGGCGGCAAGCGCCTGGAGGTGTCCCTCCCCTCGTCGCTGGGCATGTCCCTGGCCCGCACCGGCCTGGCGGCCGGCGCCAAGCCGAAGCGCCGCGCGGCGAAGAAGTCGGGCCCGGCGGCCTCCGGCGACACCCTCGCCTCGCCGATGCAGGGCACGATCGTGAAGCTCGCGGTGGAGGAGGGCCAGGAGGTCCAGGAGGGTGACCTCATCGTCGTCCTCGAGGCGATGAAGATGGAGCAGCCCATCAACGCCCACAAGTCCGGCACCGTCAAGGGCCTGGGCGCCGAGGTCGGCGCGTCCATCACCTCGGGCGCCGCGATCTGCGAGATCAAGGACTGACACCCGCACCACAGCACCACCGGGGCGCCCGGCGGACCACCTCTCACGGTCCGCCGGGCGCCCCGTCGTTCACGGGGACGCCGCGGACCCTGCGGTCCTCTCAGCGCCGGCGCAGATCCGCGACGCGGGCCCGCTCGCTCCCGGCGCCCGGCTCACCGAGGGCCGTGGCCGTCCGCAGCGCCGTCCCCGTGCCGGGGACCTGACGGCGCGGGCCGGGCAGCGGCACGTCCCGGCGCTGCTGACGTGCCGCGGTCGCGTCAGCCCCGGCCGGAGGGTTTCCCGCGCCGGCCGCACCCCCCGACGCCCCGGCCACGGCGATCTGCACGCCCTGGTCGGCCAGGGCCTGGAGCTCGGTGGCCGCACGGTCGTCGTGGCCGGGAGGGTCGTCGGTCACGAGCCGGGTGATGAGCTCCGTCGGCACCGTCTGGAACATGGTGTCCGTGCCCAGCTTGGAGTGGTCGGCGAGGACGACGACCTCGGCGGCGGCCTGCACCAGCGCGCGGTCGACGGAGGCCGACAGCATGTTGGACGTGGACAGGCCCCGCTCCGCCGTCAGACCGCTCCCGGACAGGAACGCCTTGGACACCCGCAGCCCCTGGAGGGACTGCTCGGCGCCGCTGCCGACCAGGGCGTAGTTGGACCCCCGCAGGGTGCCGCCGGTCATCACGACCTCGACCCGGTTGGCGTGTGCGAGGGCCTGGGCCACCAGCAGCGAGTTGGTGACGACGGTCAGCCCGGGCACCCGCGCGAGCCGGCGCGCCAGCTCCTGCGTCGTGGTCCCCGCCCCCACCACGATGGCCTCGCCCTCCTCGACGAGACCCGCGGCGAGATCGGCGATGGCCGTTTTCTCGGCGGTCGCGAGATGGGACTTCTGCGGAAAGCCGGATTCTCGCGTGAATCCGCCCGGCAGTACCGCACCGCCGTGCCGGCGGTCGAGGAGTCCTTCTGCCTCCAGTGCGCGCACGTCCCGCCGCACGGTCACTTCGGAGGTCTGGACGACGCGGGCGAGTTCACGGAGCGACACGGCCCCGTTCGCTCGCACCATTTCGAGGATCAATTGACGACGTTCTGCAGCGAACACGAAACTGACAGTAACCCCAACGACCGTCTGCTTTCAGCAGTATGCGCCGAATAACAGAAGTTGTTCGCACACCAGGGACGGAAGTGGTATACGGGCCTATGCCACCCGCAACTCCCCGTGACCGAGCGCCGGTCAGCCCTCCCCGTTGGCCTTCCGGGTGTGCAACTGCCGCGCCACCTCGGCGATCGAGCCCGAGAGCGAGGGGTACACGGTGAAGGCGTTGGCGATCTGCTCGACCGTCAGATTGTTGTCGACGGCGATCGAGATCGGATGGATGAGCTCGGAGGCACGCGGCGCCACGACCACACCACCCACGACGATCTCGGTACCGGGCCGGCAGAAGATCTTGACGAAGCCGTCCCGGATGCCCTGCATCTTGGCGCGCGGATTGCGCAGCAGCGGCAGCTTCACCACCCGGGCGTCGATCTTGCCGCTGTCGACGTCGGCCTGCGAGTACCCGACGGTGGCGATCTCGGGGTCGGTGAAGACGTTCGCCGAGACGGTCTTCAGGTTCAGCGGCGTGACCGCGTCGCCGAGGAAGTGGTACATGGCGATCCGCCCCTGCATCGCCGCGACCGAGGCCAGCGCGAAGACGCCGGTGACGTCACCGGCGGCGTACACGCCGGGAGCCGAGGTCCGGGACACCCGGTCGGTGCGGATGTGCCCGGAGTCCTTGAGCTTGACCCCGGCCTCCTCGAGGCCCATCCCCTCGGTGTTGGGGATGGCGCCGACGGCCATCAGGCAGTGCGACCCGGTGATGACCCGCCCGTCGGCGAGCGTCACCTCGACCCGGTCCCCGACGCGCTTGGCGGACTGGGCGCGCGAGCGCGCCATGACGTTCATCCCGCGCCGCCGGAACACGTCCTCCAGCACAGCCGCCGCATCCGGGTCCTCGCCGGGCAGCACCCGGTCGCGCGACGACACGAGCGTCACCTTGGACCCCAGCGCCTGGTAGGCACCGGCGAACTCGGCACCGGTCACACCGGATCCGACCACGATCAGCTCTTCGGGCAGCTCGTCCAGGTCGTACACCTGGGTCCAGTTCAGAATCCGCTCGCCGTCGGGACGCGCATCCGGAAGCTCCCTCGGGTGCCCGCCGGTCGCGATCAGCACCGCGTCCGCGGTGAGCGTCTCCTCGCTGCCGTCGGCGGCACGCACCACGACCTTGCGCGACCCGTCGAGGGCCTGCATGCCCTCCAGCCGTCCGCGCCCGCGCATGACCCGCGCGCCCGCGCGCGTGACGGAGGCGGTGATGTCGTGGGACTGCGCCAGCGCGAGCCGCTTCACACGCCGGTTGACCTTGCCCAGATCGACGCCCACCACCCGGGCGGCCTGCTCCATGGGCGGAGTGTCATCGGCGACGATGATCCCCAATTCCTCGTACGAGGAATCAAAGGTGGTCATCACCTCGGCCGTGGCGATGAGGGTCTTGGACGGCACGCAGTCGGTCAGCACCGACGCCCCGCCCAGACCGTCGCAGTCGACGACGGTCACCTCCGCGCCGAGCTGCGCGGCCACCAGGGCCGCTTCATATCCGCCGGGTCCGCCACCGATGATCACGATCCGAGTCACGTCCTCCATTGTCCCGCACCGCTCCGGGTGAGGCCGCCCGGGGGCACGTCTGTGACGACAGCGACGCCCGGGACGCCTGCCGTACGCTCTCCCCATGTCGCTCTACGCCGCATACGCCGGCAATCTCGACGCCCGGCTGATGACCCGCCGCGCCCCGCACTCGCCGCTGCGCGCCACGGGCTGGCTGAACGGATGGCGGCTGACCTTCGGGGGCGAGCACATGGGCTGGGAGGGCGCGCTGGCGACCCTGGTCGAGGACCCGCTCTCCCAGGTCTTCGTGGCGCTCTACGACGTCGCCCCGATGGACGAGGACTCGCTGGACCGCTGGGAGGGCGTGGGCATGGACATATACCGCCGGACACGCGTGCGGGTCCACACGCTGGACGGCGAGGAGGGCGCCTGGACGTACGTCCTGAACGCCTACGAGGGCGGTCTGCCCTCCGCCCGGTACCTGGGCGAGGTGGCCGACGCGGCCGAGTCGGCGGGCGCACCCCACGACTACGTGATGGAACTCCGCAAGCGCCCCTGCTGAGCCGCACCTCGTCAGAAACCACAAATCGCCGAACTCAATCCCGTGAGCTCCGTCATCTACGCGCGTAGGCGTAAACCGGCTACCCTCTTCGGCGTGAACGCATCTCTTCTTCCGGACGACATCCAGGGCGACCCGTACGCCGCCGCCGACGCCGCCGCGGCCCGCCTGCGCGAACTCACCGGCGCCGAGACCCACGACGTGGCCCTCGTGATGGGCTCCGGCTGGGCACCGGCCGTGGACGCCCTGGGCGACCCCGAGGCCGATCTCCAGGTCACCGACCTGCCGGGCTTCCCCAAGCCCGCGGTGGAGGGGCACGGCGGCAGGATCCGCTCGTACGCCATCGGTGACAAGCGCGCGCTGGTCTTCCTGGGCCGCACCCACTACTACGAGGGCCACGGCGTCGCCGCCGTCTCCCACGGCGTCCGCACGGCCGTCGCCGCCGGCGCCAAGACGATCGTCCTGACCAACGGCTGCGGCGGCCTGCGCGAGGGCATGCGCCCCGGCCAGCCCGTCCTGATCAGCGACCACATCAACCTCACCGCGACCTCCCCGATCGTCGGTGCGAACTTCGTCGACCTCACCGACCTGTACTCGCCGCGTCTACGCGCCCTGTGCAAGGAGATCGACCCGTCGCTGGAGGAGGGCGTCTACGCCCAGTTCCCCGGCCCGCACTACGAGACGCCGGCCGAGATCCGCATGGCGCGCGTCATCGGCGCCGACCTGGTGGGCATGTCGACGGTCCTCGAGGCGATCGCCGCCCGCGAGGCCGGCGCGGAGGTGCTGGGCATCTCGCTGGTGACCAACCTCGCGGCGGGCATGACGGGCGAGCCCCTCAACCACGAGGAGGTCCTCCAGGCGGGCCGCGACTCGGCGACGCGGATGGGCGCGCTGCTGACGCAGGTGCTGGGGCGTCTGTAACGGGCTGGGTGGGCCACGCGGCCCGGGGTACGGGTCTCGGCCCGGCGTTGCCAAGGTGCCCGGCGCGGGTACGGACCGGGCGGGTGGGTGACGCGGCCCGGCGTAGCGGGTTGCCTCCCCCAGAGGGGGACCCCAGCGCCCACCCTCCCCCACGCTCGGCTTCGCTCGCGCGGGGGGAGGCACGACTGCCCGCAGCTACGACGGCACGGCGGCTGCCCGCAGCTAGGACGGCGGCGCGGCTGCCCGCAGCCGAGGCGGTGGGATTGCGGCCGTCAGCCGCGTACGGCGAGAAGGGGCCGTGTCGGGGGGTGTCCGCCCGCAGCGGTTGGCGCGTCAACGCCCCGCCTGCTGCCAGGAGACCGATTTCGCGCCGTTCCGAGGACGGACACCCCCCGGCGCGGCCCCGACCCACCACCGGACCGAACGCGCTACACGCACCCCCACCGAACCCGCACAGGCCGCCGCAGGCATCCCGCCCAACCGCCGGAGGCCACCGCGGGCACCCGCACCACCCACCCCCACCGATCCACACGAGAGGCTGACCGACGTGCACGACGACCTCCTCGCACGGGCCAAGGCATGGCTGGCCGAGGACCCCGACGCGGACACCCGCGCGGAGCTCGCCCGGCTCATCGACACCGAGGACCACGCGGAGCTCACCGCGCGCTTCGCCGGCACCCTCCAGTTCGGCACCGCGGGTCTGCGCGGCGAACTGGGCGCCGGCCCGATGCGCATGAACCGCTCCGTCGTCATCCGCGCCGCCGCCGGCCTCGCCGCGTACCTCAAGAAGCAGGGGACCCCCCACGGGGACGACACGGCCGGCCTCGTCGTCATCGGCTACGATGCCCGCCACAAGTCCGCCGACTTCGCCCGCGACACCGCCGCCGTCATGACCGGCGCCGGCCTCAGGGCCGCCGTCCTCCCCCGCCCCCTCCCCACCCCCGTCCTCGCCTTCGCCATCCGCCACCTCGGCGCGGTCGCCGGAGTCGAGGTCACCGCCAGCCACAATCCTCCCCGCGACAACGGCTACAAGGTCTACCTCGGCGACGGCTCCCAGATCGTGCCCCCCGCCGACGCCGAGATCGCCGCGGAGATCGACGCCGTCCGCTCCCTGCACGACGTCCCCCGCCCCACCACCGGCTGGCAGACCCTCACCGACGACGTCCTGGACGCCTACCTGGCCCGCACGGACGCCGTCCTCGCCGAAGGCTCCCCCCGCACCGCCCGCACCGTCTACACCGCGATGCACGGCGTCGGCAAGGACACCCTGCTCGCCGCCTTCGCACGCGCCGGCTTCCCGGAGCCCGCCCTCGTCGCCGAGCAGGCCGAGCCCGACCCGGACTTCCCCACCGTCGCCTTCCCCAACCCGGAAGAGCCCGGCGCGATGGATCTCGCCTTCGCGAAGGCCCGTGAGACGAACCCCGACCTGGTCATCGCCAACGACCCGGACGCCGACCGCTGTGCCGTCGCCGTCCACGACGGCACCGACTGGCGCATGCTCCGCGGCGACGAGGTCGGCGCGCTCCTCGCCGCCCACCTGGTCACCCGCGGAGCGCACGGCACGTTCGCCGAGTCGATCGTCTCCTCCTCCCTCCTCGGCCGCATCGCCGAGAAGGCGGGCCTGCCCTACGAGGAGACCCTCACCGGCTTCAAGTGGATCGCCCGCGTGGAGAACATCCGCTACGGCTACGAGGAGGCCCTCGGCTACTGCGTCGACCCGGAGGGCGTCCGCGACAAGGACGGCATCACCGCGGCGCTGCTGATCACGGAACTGGCCTCGGTCCTCAAGGAAGAGGGCCGCACCCTCCTCGACCTCCTCGACGACCTCGCCGTGGAGCACGGCCTGCACGCCACCGACCAGCTCTCGGTCCGCGTCGAGGACCTCTCCCTGATCGCCGCCGCGATGCGGCGCCTGCGCGAGCAGTCCCCGGACCGCCTCGCCGGCCTGCCCGTGACGAGGGCGGAGGACCTCACCCGGGGCACGGACACGCTCCCGCCCACGGACGGCCTGCGCTACTCGCTCGACGGCGCCCGGGTCATCGTCCGCCCGAGCGGCACGGAGCCGAAGCTGAAGTGCTACCTGGAGGTCGTCGTCCCGGTCGCCGGCCACGCCGCCCTCCCCGAGGCCCACGCGAGGGCGACGGAGCTGCTGACGGCCCTGAAGCGGGACCTGGCGACAGCGGCGGGCATCTGACAGGACCCAGCCCGGCCCAGAACACCGATGGGGTGCCGCACCTGGCGGCACCCCATCGAACGTTCTCTCTCCCGACGGCCCCGGAGGTCACCCCACACCCAACAGCACCGCCAGCAACACGGCCCCGGCCACTGCCGGCGCAGCGATCTCGTAGGCCCACCGCACCACGATCTCGCCCTGCACGACGTCGCCCTGCACAGCGTCGGCCCCCGCCTTCGGAGCCCGCTGCTCCCACCCCTCCAGCAGCTCGCGCAACTCGTCCATGACCCGGTCACCCTCGGCCCGCACCGGCTCGTCCGCGAGCCCCCCACCGAGCCCCCCACCGAGATCCCCACCGCGGCCACCACGGCCTCCGCGCCCACGCGTATCCCCGGCGAGCCGCCGCTCCTCCCGCTGAGCGGCCTTCTTGCGGGCCCGCAGCGAGACGGGGATGGCCCAGAGCTGGTACTTGGTGCCGGCCTCGTCGAAGACCTCGTTGGAGTAACCGGACCGCAGCGAGGCGACCCGGTCCCAGGGGAGCACGATGACGCGCAGGGGATTGCGGATGCGCAGCCGCTCCTCGTTGGCGAAGACGGCGGGCCGCACGGTGTAGGCGGCGGCGAGCGGCACGATGAGCAGCATCGCGGCGAGCGCCTTCCACGGGGTGCTCCCCTCGCCCGACACGACCGCGTCGATGCCGAGCCAGGCGACGAGGGCGAGCAGCAGAACGCCGCCGACGATGCCCGCGAGCGAGCGGTAGACCCGGTCCTTGTACTCGGGTACCGAGGGCTGGGGCGCGGGTGACTGGGGCTCCGGGGTCGTCATGCTGCCGATTGTGCCCGACGCCCGTCCCACCCCTCGCCCGCGGTGCCGCTCAACGCCCCGAGCACCCCACCCGGACACCGCACGCACCGCACGCACGCACGCACCAGACCACGGACCGCACCGCCCCGCGGACCCCACCGCCCCGCCCAGGACCCCTCCCGGGGGCTGTACAGCCGCTACGCGCGTAGATATGCTCGTCTGGTGACCATGCCCACCACTGCACCCGCTGCACCCGCTGCACCCGCTGCATCCGCTGCATCCGCTGCGTCCCCCCACGGACTCACGGACGTCACCGCGTCCGACAGCACGCTGCGCCGCTTCCTCCACGGGCTGCCCGGCGTCGACGCGGTCGGCCTGGAGGCGCGCGCCGCCTCGCTCGGCACCCGTTCCATCAAGACCACCGCGAAGGCGTACGCACTCGACCTCGCCATCTCGATGGTCGACCTGACGACGCTGGAAGGCGCGGACACCCCGGGCAAGGTCCGGGCGCTCGGCGCCAAGGCGGTCCGTCCCGACCCGACCGACCGCACCGCCCCCGCCACGGCGGCCGTGTGCGTCTACCCCGACATGGTGGAGACCGCGAAGGCGGCCGTCGCCGGCTCCGGCGTGAAGGTCGCCTCGGTCGCGACCGCGTTCCCGGCGGGCCGCGCCTCGCTGGCCGTCAAGCTGGCCGACGTCCGCGAAGCCGTGACGGCCGGCGCGGACGAGGTCGACATGGTCATCGACCGCGGCGCGTTCCTCGCGGGGCACTACATGAAGGTGTACGACGAGATCGTCGCCGTCCGCGAGGCCTGCGGAACGTCCGCCCGCCTGAAGGTCATCTTCGAGACCGGCGAGCTGTCGACGTACGACAACATCCGCCGCGCGAGCTGGCTCGGCATGCTGGCCGGGGCCGACTTCATCAAGACCTCGACCGGCAAGGTCGCGGTCAACGCCACGCCCGCCAACACGCTCCTCATGCTGGAGGCGGTCCGCGACTTCCGCGCGCAGACGGGCGTCCAGGTCGGCGTGAAGCCGGCCGGCGGCATCCGCACCGCGAAGGACGCGATCAAGTTCCTGGTCCTGGTCAACGAGACCGCGGGCGCGGACTGGCTGGACAACCACTGGTTCCGCTTCGGCGCCTCCTCGCTGCTGAACGACCTGCTGATGCAGCGCCAGAAGCTGGCCACAGGCCGTTACTCCGGCCCCGACTACGTGACGGTGGACTGATCCCCATGGCATCCGCATCCGCATCTGCATCCGCGTTCGAGTACGCACCGGCGCCCGAGTCCCGCGCGGTCGTCGACATCGCCCCCTCCTACGGTCTGTTCATCGACGGTGAGTTCACCGAGGCGGCCGACGGCAAGGTCTTCAAGACCGTCTCGCCGTCCACCGAGGAGGTCCTCTCCGAGGTCGCCGAGGCCGGCGAGGCGGACGTCGACCGCGCGGTGAAGGCCGCCCGCAAGGCCTTCGAGAAGTGGTCGGCGCTCCCCGGCTCCGAGCGCGCGAAGTACCTGTTCCGCATCGCCCGGATCATCCAGGAGCGCAGCCGCGAGCTGGCCGTCCTGGAGACCCTGGACAACGGCAAGCCGATCAAGGAGACCCGCGACGCGGACCTCCCCCTGGTCGCCGCGCACTTCTTCTACTACGCCGGCTGGGCCGACAAGCTCGACCACGCCGGCTACGGCGCGAACCCGCGCCCGCTCGGCGTCGCGGGCCAGGTCATCCCCTGGAACTTCCCGCTCCTGATGCTGGCGTGGAAGATCGCCCCGGCGCTCGCCACCGGCAACACGGTGGTCCTGAAGCCCGCCGAGACGACCCCGCTCTCCGCCCTGTTCTTCGCGGACATCTGCCGCCAGGCGGGCCTGCCCAAGGGCGTCGTGAACATCATCACCGGTGACGGCCGCGCCGGCGCCGCGCTGATCGCCCACCCCGACGTGAACAAGGTCGCCTTCACCGGCTCGACGGCCGTCGGCAAGGAGATCGCGCGGACGGTCGCGGGCACCCGCAAGAAGCTCACGCTCGAGCTGGGCGGCAAGGGCGCCAACATCGTCTTCGACGACGCCCCGATCGACCAGGCCGTCGAGGGCATCGTCAACGGCATCTTCTTCAACCAGGGCCAGGTCTGCTGCGCGGGCTCGCGCCTGCTGGTCCAGGAGTCGATCCACGACGAGCTCCTCGACTCCCTCAAGCGGAGGCTCACCACGCTCCGCCTGGGCGACCCCCTGGACAAGAACACCGACATCGGCGCGATCAACTCGGCCGAGCAGCTGGCGCGGATCACCGCGCTCGCCGACCAGGGCGAGGCGGAGGGCGCGGAGCGCTGGTCCCCGGCCTGCGAACTCCCCTCCTCCGGCTACTGGTTCGCCCCGACGCTCTTCACCAACGTCACCCAGGCGCACACCGTCGCCCGCGACGAGATCTTCGGCCCGGTGCTGTCGGTCCTCACCTTCCGCACCCCGGACGAGGCCGTGGCCAAGGCCAACAACACCCCGTACGGCCTGTCGGCGGGCATCTGGACGGAGAAGGGCTCGCGCATCCTCGCGGTCGCGAACAAGCTCCGCGCGGGCGTGATCTGGTCCAACACGTTCAACAAGTTCGACCCGACGTCGCCGTTCGGCGGTTACAAGGAGTCGGGCTTCGGCCGCGAGGGCGGCCGCCACGGCCTGGAGGCGTACCTCGATGTCTGACCGACTCTCCGTACTGAAGACCTACAAGCTGTACGTCGGCGGGAAGTTCCCGCGTTCCGAGAGCGGCCGGGTGTACGAGGTGAGCGACTCCAAGAGCAACTGGCTGGCGAACGCCCCGCTCTCCTCCCGCAAGGACGCCCGTGACGCGGTGGTCGCCGCGCGCAAGGCGTTCGGCGGCTGGTCCGGCGCGACGGCGTACAACCGCGGCCAGATCCTCTACCGCATCGCCGAGATGCTGGAGGGCCGCCGCGACCAGTACGTCGCGGAGGTCGCCGACGCAGAGGGCCTGTCGAAGCCGAAGGCGGCCGCGGTCGTGGACGCGACGATCGACCGCTGGGTCTGGTACGCGGGCTGGACCGACAAGATCGCCCAGGTGGTCGGCGGCGGCAACCCGGTCGCGGGCCCGTTCTTCAACCTGTCCTCTCCGGAGCCCACCGGCGTGGTCGCGGTCCTCGCCCCGCAGGAGTCCTCCTTCCTGGGCCTGGTCTCGGTGATCGCCCCGGTGATCGCCACGGGCAACACGGCGGTCGTGATCGCGAGCGAGAAGTCCCCGCTCCCGGCCCTCTCCCTCGGCGAGGTCCTGGCCACCTCCGACCTGCCCGGCGGCGTGGTCAACATCCTCTCGGGCCGTACGGCGGAGATCGCCGCCCCGCTCGCCGCCCACCAGGACGTCAACGCGATCGACCTCGCGGGCGCCGACGAGGCGCTGGCGAAGGAGCTGGAGATCGCGGCGGCGGACAACCTCAAGCGCGTCCTTCGTCCACAGCCTGTGGACGACTGGTCGGCGATGCCCGGCACGGACCGCCTGACGGCGTTCCTGGAGACCAAGACGGTCTGGCACCCCACGGGGTCGCTGGGCGCGTCCGGTTCCGCGTACTGAGCCACGCCCCCAGGGCACCCACGGCGCCGAAGCCGCCACGAGCGAGCCGCGCCCTCCCCCCGTCCGGGGAGGGCGCGGCTTCGCGCATGCGGGGAGCGAACGTCAGCGCAGCGCCCCGGCGCCGCCCGGCAGGCCGCGCTCGAGGCCGGCGAACGGACCGGTGACAAGACCGAGGTTGCCGGTCACCGCGCGCACGCCGGCCTGCGGATCGACGGGGGCCGGCGTGGCGGCCCGAGTGCCCGCGGATGCGGTCGCGGCGCCCGCCGCCAGGGCTGCTCCGGCGGTCGCGAGGGCGACCAGGACGCGCCGGACGTGCTGGGTACGGGGGGAGACGTGTCGGGCCATCACTCATGCCACCTCTTGCTCGCGGGACGCCTTTCGGGCGCTTCGGACCACCGTGACAACACCGCGGAGGGCGATCAGGTCACCACTGTCCGCACCCGCAGTGTGACGCACGCTGCAAAGCCGGCCCGCGGACTCGTACGAGGCCCGCTCGATGCCGCACACTGGTGTCCCGTGACCTCCCATCCGCCCATACCCACGCGAGTCGTGCTGCTCTGCGGCCCTTCCGGCTCCGGCAAGTCCCTTCTCGCGGCCCGCTCCGGTCTCCCGGTGCTGCGGCTCGACGACTTCTACAAGGAGGGCACCGACCCGACGCTGCCGCTGGTGGCGGGGAGTGCGGACATCGACTGGGACCACCCCGGCTCGTGGGACGCGGACGCGGCGATCGCCGCGATCACCGAGCTGTGCCGCACCGGCCGTACGAACGTGCCCGTCTACGACATCTCGCTCAGCGCGCGCACCGGCGAGGACGCGGTCGACATCGGACGCACCCCGCTGTTCCTCGCGGAGGGCATCTTCGCCGCCGAGATCGTCGCGCGCTGCCGTGAACTGGGCGTCCTGGCCGACGCGCTGTGTCTGAGCCGGGGGCCGCTGACGACCTTCCGCCGGCGCTTTCTGCGGGATCTGCGGGAGGGCCGCAAGTCGGTGCCGTTCCTGCTGCGCCGCGGCTGGCGGCTGATGCGTCAGGAACGGTCGATCATCTCCCGGCAGACGGCCCTGGGCGCCCACGCCTGCGACCGGGACGAGGCGATGGGCCGCCTGGCCGCCGCGGCCGCGGGCCGGCGCCCCACGGCCCGTACGGCGGCGTGACGGACGCACGCGGGACGCAAAGGACAGGGCACAAAGAGAACGGGACTGGACGGACCCCCCGGCCCTCCAGTCCCGCTTCCTTGTGCTCCCCCGTGTTTCCCCGTTCCCCCGTGATCCCCCGTCCCCCCGTTGTTCCCCCGTGGTGCTTCCCCGTGAGTAAGAGCCCGGGATTCCCCCCGTGATACACCCGGACTCCGACTTTTTTTTCGCGGGGTCCCCCCCAGGTCCCCCAGGGCCCAAATCCCCCCGGGCCTCAGGGCCCCGGCCTTCAGGCGACCAGTTCGCCGAAGGCGTCCTCCCGGTCACGGCCGAAGCTGAGGACCTCGTCCTCGCGCAGCCGGCGCAGCGAGCGCCAGATGCTGGACTTCACCGTGCCGACACTGATGTCGAGGATGTCCGCGATCTCCGGGTCCGTGCGGCCCTCGTAGTAGCGCAGGACCAGCATGGTGCGCTGGAGTTCGGGGAGCCGGGCGAGCGCCTGCCACAGGACGGTGCGCAGTTCGGTGCCGCGCATGGCGTCCGTGTCGCCGGGCGTCTCCGGCAGTTCCTCGGTCGGGTACTCGTTGAGCTTGCGGCGCCGCCAGGCGCTGATGTGCAGGTTGGTCATGGTGCGCCGGAGGTATCCGCCGACGGCCGCCTTGTCGCTGATCCGGTCCCAGGCCCGGTAGGTCGAGAACAGTGCGCTCTGCAGCAGGTCCTCGGCCTCGAAGCGGTCACCGGTCAGGTGGTAGGCGGTGGCGTACAGGGAGGCGCGGCGCTCCTGGACGTAGGCGGTGAACTCCGCCTCCGACAGCGAGCTCCGCTCCCCCTCGGCCTCCCCGTACGCGGTTCCCCCGTGCGTCCCCCCCTTGGCGGCGTCCACCACCGTCATGTAGGTGATGTGCTGCCGCCCGGCGCCGCGAGCGCACCCCCGCCCGCTCACAACGCCGGACTTCTCACCGGACCGGTGTGCGTGCACGTCGTGCAGACGCGTGACCACTGCGCTGGTGCTGGTGCCCTTCAGCGTGTTCATCTCGCGCCCCCCGTCGTGGACTTCCGGTTTCGGTCTGCTGTGTTGCCTGTGCCGAAAAGCTTGCCGCGGTGACTTCATGGCCGTGTCCGTCGACTGTCACAGACCTGTCACAGGGGTCGGCCACGGTTGCGTCACTGATCCTTCACAGGGCCTGTCGGCAGGTCGGGGCCGCATCCGGGCCCGCGGGTCGAACCCCAGCCCCTCCATGGGCCAGAATGAGCCCGTGCCTTCCCTGTTGCTGATCGAGGACGACGACGCCATCCGGACGGCCCTGGAGCTCTCTCTGACGCGCCAGGGTCATCGCGTGGCGACCGCTGCCAGTGGTGAGGACGGTCTGAAGCTGCTGCGCGAGCAGCGGCCGGATCTGATCGTGCTGGACGTGATGCTGCCCGGCATCGACGGTTTCGAGGTGTGCCGGCGCATCCGGCGCACCGACCAGCTGCCGATCATCCTGCTGACCGCGCGCAACGACGACATCGACGTGGTCGTCGGCCTGGAGTCGGGCGCCGACGACTATGTCGTCAAGCCCGTGCAGGGCCGGGTGCTGGACGCCCGGATCCGGGCGGTGCTGCGGCGCGGGGAGCGGGAGTCGAGCGACTCGGCGAGCTTCGGCAGCCTGGTCATCGACCGCTCCGCGATGACCGTGACCAAGAACGGCGAGGACCTCCAGCTCACGCCGACCGAGCTGCGACTGCTCCTCGAACTGAGCCGGCGGCCGGGGCAGGCCCTGTCGCGCCAGCAGTTGCTGCGCCTGGTGTGGGAGCACGACTACCTGGGCGACTCGCGGCTCGTGGACGCCTGTGTGCAGCGGCTGCGCGCCAAGGTCGAGGACGTGCCGTCGTCGCCGACCCTGATCCGTACCGTGCGGGGCGTGGGCTACCGGCTGGATCCGCCTCAGTGACACAGGAACACCAGGGGGGTTCACGCGGCTGGGCCGCGACGCGCAAGGGAGTCAGGTCGCGGCTGCGCCTGACCAGTCTGCGTCTTCGGCTGGTCGTCGTCTTCGGTCTCGTGGCGCTGACCGCCGCCGTGTCGGCGTCCGGCATCGCGTACTGGCTGAACCGCGAGGCGGTGCTCACCCGCACCCAGGACGCCGTGCTGCGCGACTTCGAGCAGGAGATGGAGAACCGGGCGGGTGCACTGCCCGCGCGGCCCACGCAGGACGAGTTGCAGCACACCGCGGGGCAGATGGCCGGCAGCAGCCAGCGCTTCGGCGTGCTGCTCGTCGCCGAGAACGCCGACGGCGAGGCCGTGTACGGCAGTTCGGGCGGGCTCGGCGGTTTCTCGCTGGCCGACGTGCCCGAGTCGCTGCGTACCGCGGTGAACAAGGAGCAGAAGGTCACCTCGGCCAACAAGTACCCGTACCACCTGTACTGGCAGCGGGTCGTCGAGGACGGCACGCCCTATCTCGTGGCCGGTTCGAAGGTGATCGGCGGCGGGCCGACCGGTTACATGTTCAAGTCCCTGGAGCCGGAGGCGAAGGACCTGAACTCGCTGGCCTGGTCGCTGGGGATCGCGACCGCACTCGCGCTGCTCGGCTCGGCGCTGCTCGCCCAGGCTCTGGCGACGACCGTGCTGAAGCCGGTGCACCGGCTCGGGGTCGCCGCGCGACGGCTCGGCGAGGGCAAGCTGGACACCCGGCTGCGCGTGTCCGGCACCGACGAACTGGCGGACCTGTCACGCACGTTCAACAGCGCCGCGGAGGCGCTGGAGAAGCGGGTCGCGGACATGGCCGACCGGGAGCAGGCCTCGCGGCGCTTCGTGGCGGACATGAGCCATGAGCTGCGGACGCCGCTGACGGCCATCACCGCCGTGACGGAGGTGCTGGAGGACGAGCTGGAGTTCGAGGGCGGCGGCATCGACCCGATGATCGAGCCGGCCGTCCGGCTGGTGGTGAGCGAGACACGGCGGCTGAACGACCTCGTGGAGAACCTGATGGAGGTCACCCGCTTCGACGCGGGCACCGCCCGGCTGGTCCTGGACGACGTCGACGTCGCCGACCAGATCACCGCCTGCATCGACGCCCGCGCCTGGCTGGACGCCGTGGACCTGGACGCCGAGCGCGGCATCCACGCCCGTCTCGACCCGCGCCGCCTGGACGTCATCCTGGCCAATCTGATCGGCAACGCGCTCAAGCACGGCGGGTCGCCGGTGCGGGTGTCGGTGACGCGGGCGGACGACGAGGTCGTCATCCGGGTGCGGGACCACGGCCCCGGCATCCCCGAGGACGTCCTGCCGCACGTCTTCGACCGTTTCTACAAGGCGAGCGCCTCCCGGCCCCGCTCCGAGGGCAGCGGGCTCGGCCTGTCCATCGCCCTGGAGAACGCCCACATCCACGGCGGCGAGATCACCGCCGAGAACTCTCCCGAGGGCGGTGCGGTGTTCACGCTGCGGCTGCCGCAGGACGCGTCGGTGCCCGCGGAGGAGGAGGCCGGGAAAGCCGGCGACGCGGTGCCGGGCGAGGACGCCGGGGACGCGGGCCAGGGCAAGGGCAAGGACGCGAAGGGACAGGCCTGATGACCGTACGCCGCCTGCCGGCACTCGCCGTGCTCCCCGTGCTGGCCGGGCTGCTCGCCGGGTGCGGGATCCGTTCCACCCAGGTGCCCACGGACTACGGCCCCGCGCCCTCGCGGGTGCGCTGCTCGCTCGCCGAGCCGGACGCGTCGGAGCGGGCCGAGCCGGGTCTGGCGGTGCGGGTGTTCCTGCTGTGCGGCTCG
This sequence comes from Streptomyces sp. NPDC032940, assembly GCF_040636935.1. Classification (NCBI taxonomy): domain Bacteria; kingdom Bacillati; phylum Actinomycetota; class Actinomycetes; order Kitasatosporales; family Streptomycetaceae; genus Streptomyces; species Streptomyces sp. NPDC032940. The sequence goes on from NZ_JBEZVJ010000001.1 coordinate 262,646, forward strand.
TCGCTGGTGGGCGTGGACCGGACGGTGCGGGTCCCGGACGGCGCCGCGGACTCCGCGCGCCGGGCGCTGGTCGCCCAGGGGCTGCTGGACCAGCTCGTCGCGTCGCCGTCGGCCGTGGAGAAGGAGGCCGGGTACACCACGGACGTGCGGGTCGGCATCACGGTGAAGGGGCCCCGCCCCGGCGACCCGGAGGACACCCTCCGGCTCGGCACGTCGCCCGGTGACCTCACCTCGTACGCGCTCGCCCAGGTGGTCTGCACCTTCTCCGACTCGGCCGCGGCCGACGGCGACGGCTCCGTGATCCTGGCCGGGCCCGACGACCGGGCCCCGCGCCGCTACACCTGCACGGACGAGGTGCGCGCCCGGCCCGGCAGCAACGAGCCGCCGTCGCGGGCGGTCACCGGCGGGTGAGGCCGGGCCCGGGGCCCATGTGGCGCAAGCCTCACCCTTGCGTGTGAGGGGCCGGAACCGCCGGAGCCGGAGGCCGCGTCTAGGGGGGCGTGCAGCGTCATGGGTTCACCGGCGGCAGCGCCGCGCACCGCATCCGTGTGACAGGAGGGGTCCTCCTCGTCGCACATCTCGCGTTCGTCGCCTGGTACACCCTGCGTCCGCTGGACGTGCCCTGGGTCCTGCCGCCCAACGTGCATCCGCTGGACGGCATCCGCGCCGATCTGGCGCTGGGCTGGCCGGCGGCGGCCCGCTCCCTGGGCGGGTCGCTCGCCCTGCTGGCGCCGCTGGGGGTGCTGCTGCCGATGGTGAACGGGCGGCTCGCCGTGTCGCCGACGGCGTCCCTGCTGCGGACCGTGGCCGCGGGCGCCCTGCTGTCGCTGGGCATCGAGCTGCTGCAGACCGGGGTGCCCGGTCAGGTCGTGGACGTCGACTCGCTGCTGCTGAACACCCTGGGCGTGGCCCTCGCCCACCTCGCCGTCGTCCCGGCGGGCCGGGCGCGGCTCCGCCGCAGGTTCGAGCAGGAGGACGGGCGGGACGTTCCCCAGGAGGAGCCGGCTCAGGGTCGGACCCCGACGATTCCCAGGGTCGGGATCGCACCGTAGAGCGACGCTTTGCTCCTTTCGTCTCCGTAGCGTGGAAGGCAGATGAGGGGGAAGCCGACCGGCGGCCCCCGTCCCACGCTCACGAAGGAGCCGCGATGTCCCGCCTCGCCCGCCCCACCCATGGCCGCATGATCGGCGGAGTGTGCGCCGCGCTGGCCCGGCGCTTCGGCACCTCCGCCACCACGATGCGGGTGATCTTCGTGGTCTCCTGCCTGCTGCCCGGCCCGCAGTTCCTGCTCTACCTCGCCCTGTGGATCCTCCTGCCGTCGGAGGAGAAGGCGGCCCGGACGGCCTGGTGACGAGTCCGGGCGGGCGGTTGTGCCGCCCGCCCGGACGTACCTCTCCCCCGGTATGCCGACGGGGCGCACCCGGGGTCCGGGTGCGCCCCGTCGGCGCGTGCGGGGGTGCGATCAGCCGCCCAGCGTCAGCCCGTTGACGGGCAGGCCGTCCGCGGGCAGGGCCGGGGCGGGCAGGGTCTGGGGCGGCAGCGCCGGGGCCGGGAGGGTGTGCGCCGGCAGCCCGCCGACGAGGCCCGCGGCAGGGTCGTCGGCGAGCTGGCCGCCGAGCGCCTGCCCGACGACCGGCTGAGCGGCGGTCAGACCCGTGCCGGCCACCTGGCGCCCCTGCTCCAGCACGGTGCCGGCGCCCGGCGCCACGTGGGAGACGGCCTCGGTCGGGAGCGTCCGGGCGACGGAGCCCACCGTCCCGGTGGCGTCCGGGAGCTGCGGGGCCGCGGAGGCCGCGCCGGCGCCGACGGCGGCGAAGGCGGCGCCGAGGGCGGCGACACCGAGGGTCTTGACAGCAGACTGCTTCATGAAAGGCGTCCTCGAAATGTGATGACGGGGGATGTGAGCGGTTCTCGACCGTAAACACGCGGCACCGCCCGCCGCAAACATCGAAATGCGGACGGCTTGTGAACACCCGTCCACATTCCGCATTCCCCGCGCCGCCACCCCGCCCCTATTCTTCCGGAGAACCGCTGGTGGAGGCCGTCTGCTGGAACAGCCATTCGGACTTCAGCTCCGCATATCCGGGCTTGATCACGTCATTGATCATGGCCAGTCGTTCATCGAAAGGAATGAACGCTGATTTCATCGCATTGACGGAGAACCACTGCATGTCGTCGAGCGTGTAACCGAATGCCTCGACCAGGCGCTCGAATTCCCGGCTCATGCTCGTGTGGGACATGAGCCGGTTGTCCGTGTTGACGGTGACGCGGAAGTGCAGCCGGCGCAGCAGGCCGATGGGGTGCTCGGCGTAGGAGTCCGCCGCCCCGGTCTGGAGGTTGGAGCTGGGGCACAGCTCCAGGGGGACCCGCTTGTCCCGTACGTAGGAGGCGAGCCGGCCCAGCTCGACCGTGCCGTCCTCGTGGACCTTGATGTCGTCGATGATCCGCACCCCGTGCCCGAGGCGGTCGGCGCCGCACCACTGGAGGGCCTGCCAGATGGACGGCAGCCCGAAGGCCTCGCCGGCGTGGATGGTGAAGTGGTTGTTCTCCCGCTTCAGGTACTCGAAGGCGTCGAGGTGCCGGGTGGGCGGGTGGCCGGCCTCGGCGCCCGCGATGTCGAAGCCGACGACGCCGAGATCGCGGTAGCGGTTGGCGAGTTCGGCGATCTCCAGGGAGCGGGCGGCGTGCCGCATGGCGGTGAGCAGGGCGCCGACGCGGATACGGTGGCCGTTCTCCCGGGCCCGCCGCTCGCCTTCGCGGAAGCCCGCGTTGACGGCCTCGACGACCTCCTCCAGGGTGAGTCCGCCCTCCAGGTGCTGCTCGGGGGCGTAGCGCACCTCGGCGTAGACGACCCCGTCCTCGGCGAGGTCCTCGGCGCACTCGGCGGCGACCCGGACGAGGGCGTCGCGGGTCTGCATGACGCCGACGGTGTGGGAGAAGGTCTCCAGGTACCGCTCCAGGGATCCGGAGTCGGCGGCCTCCCGGAACCAGGTGCCGAGCAGGTCGGGATCGGTCTCGGGGAGATGCCCGTAACCGGCGGCGCGGGCGAGGTCGACGACGGTGCCGGGGCGCAGCCCGCCGTCGAGATGGTCGTGCAGCAGTACCTTCGGCGCCCGGCGGATCTGGTCCGGCGTCGGAGTCCTCCCGGCGGTCTTCGCGCCGGCCTTCGCGGTGTGCTGGCTCGTCATTTCCGCACTCTAGCTCCTACGCGCGTAGAGGGCAGGGACTACGGCGGACGGGAACGGGAATACCCGCGAGTACGGGAACTTCCCGGCGAATCGGTGTACGCGAGCGCCGATATGTAACGGTGACTGCGAGGACGGGTCGCGTACACCTTGTCTTCTGAGAATGTTCTGTCATGGCACAGCAAGCGACGCCGGTCCGTCGGGCCCGGCTGGGGCGGACGCTCGGTCCGGAGGGGACGGCGGTCAGCGGCGTGGTGCTGCTGCTCCCGAGCGGTGACGAGGTCTCCGACCGCAGACCGTCTCCGTTGCTGGCGAGCGCGTCGGTGCGCGTGCTGGGGCGCCGGCTGGCACGGGCGGGCCGGGACGAGGGCCTGGCCACGCATGTCGTGCACTACCGCTACCGGGGCTGGAACGGCACCGAGGCGCATCTCGCGCGCGACGCCGACTGGGCCGCCGACGAGGCCGTACGGCGCTACGGTGACGTCCCGGTCTGTCTCGTCGGCGTCGGCATGGGCGGCCGGGCCGCGCTGCGGGCGGGCGGGCACGAGGCCGTCAACTCCGTGCTGGCGATCGCCCCGTGGCTGCCGGACGAGGACGTGGCGGCGGCCCCTGAGCCGGTCAAGCAGCTCGCCGGGCGCCAGGTGCTGATCGTGCACGGCACGAACGACGGACGCAGCGACCCCGAGCTGTCGTTCAGGCTGGCGTCCCGGGCGAAGAAGGCCAACCGGGACGTGTGCCGGTTCGAAGTGCACGCGGACGGGCACGGGTTGCGGCAGTACCGGGACGAAGTCGCCGCGCTGGCCGAGGACTTCGTGATGGGTGTGCTGTTCGGGCAGTCCTTCTCGCGGCCGGTGGAGGACGCGCTGGCCGCGCCACCGCCGCTGGGGCTGCGGATGCCGTTGGCGGCGGGGTTCGGCAAGTCGCTGCGCCGGTAGCCGAACCGGCCGGGCCGAGGCTCGGGTCAGTCGGGGAGCAGGTGCCCCCTCCTCGACAGCAGGAACTTCTTGAAGGCCGCCACCGGGGGCGTGTCCGTGCGGCCCGCCAGCCAGGCCACGCCGATCTCGCGGGCCGCGCGCGGTGCGGTGACCGTCAGTTCGACCACGCCGGGGCGGGGCACGGCGGGCGGCGGCAGGAGGGCGACGCCGAGGCCCGCGGCGACCAGGCCGCGCAGCGTCTCCGCCTCCTCGCCCTCGAAGGCCACCCGGGGCCGGAAGCCTGCCTCGCCGCACAGGTCGTCGGTGATGCGGCGCAGTCCGTAGCCGGGCTCGAGGGTCACGAAGTTCTCGTCGGCCGCCTCGGCGAGGCGGATCCGCCGGCGGGCGGCCAGCGGATGGTCGGCCGGGACGACGAGGCGCAGCTTCTGCTCGTCGAGACGGCGGGCGACCAGGTCGGGAGCGTCCGGGACCGGGGAGGTCAGGCACAGGTCGAGCTCGCCGGCGCGCAGCCGCTCCAGCATGGCCTCGCCGTAGTTCTGGACGAGGCTGAAGCGGACGCGGGGGTGGTCGGCGCGGAAGGCGTGCAGCAGGCCGGGGACGGTCTCGGCGCCCATGGTGTGCAGGAAGCCGAAGGCGACCTTGCCGGTGGCCGGGTCGACGTCGGCACGCACCTCCTCGGCGGCGCGCTCGATCTCGGCGAGGGCGCGTTCGACGGAGCCGAGGAAGCTGTGCCCGGCGGGGGTCAGGGCCAGGGTGCGGCCCCGGCGGACGAACAGGTCCACACCGAGGTCGGCCTCGAGGCGGACGAGGGCGCGGGAGAGGGTCGACTGCGGGACGTTCATCTCCTGCGCGGCCCGGGTGACGTGCTCGGTGCGGGCCACGCCGGCGAAATGCGCGAGGCGCGGCACGAGCAGCGTCACGATGTCTTCTGTGTCACCGGTCCGTGACAGGCGGGCCTCTGAGCTCTGCTGATGCACCATAGGAACGATTATGACGATTCCGTGCATTGGACGGATGAGTGCGGGTCTCCGTACCTTCGCAGCATGACTCCCGCCGATACCGGGGCGCCCACCGCAGTGGGCGCCGCGTCCGCCGTCTCCGTCCCCTCCGCCACCTCCGTCCCTGAGGCCTCCGAGGCGCGCGACTCGCGCATGGCCCCGGGCGGCCCCGGTTACCGCCGGATGAGCTTCGCCCTCTTCCTGGCGGGTGTCGCGACCTTTGCGCTCCTCTACTCCACCCAGGCGCTGCTGCCGCTGATCTCCGGAGACCTCGGGGTGACGGCGAGCGACGCGAGCTGGACGGTGGCCGCCGCGACGGGCGGCCTGGCGGTGTTCGTCCTGCCGATGAGCGCCCTGTCGGAACGCTTCGGTCGGCGCACGGTCATGACGGCGTCGCTGGCGGTCGCGGTGACCGTCGGGCTGCTGGTGCCCTTCGCCCCGTCGCTGCCGGCGCTGGTGGCGCTGCGCGCGGTGCAGGGCGCGGCGCTGGCCGGGCTGCCGGCCTCGGCGACGGCCTACCTCGCGGAGGAGGTGCGGCCGCGGGCGCTGGTCACGGCGATCGGCCTGTTCGTGGCGGGCAACAGCGTCGGCGGCATGAGCGGCCGGGTCATCACCGGCTGGGTCGCGCAGGAGTGGGGCTGGCGGGTCGCCGTCGGGGTGATCGGCCTGGTCGCGGTGGCGTGCGCGGTGGCCTTCCGGCTGCTGCTGCCGGCGCCGCGGCACTTCACGGCGGGCTCGCTGCGCCCGCGGGTCCTGGCCGGCACGGTCCGCGACCATCTGTCCAACCCGTTGCTGCGCCGCCTGTACGCGATCGGCGCGCTGTTCATGACGGTGTTCGGCGGCGTCTACACGGTGATCGGCTACCGCCTGACGGAGGCGCCGTTCTCCCTGCCGCAGGGCCTGATCGGGTCGATCTTCCTGGTGTATCTGGTCGGTACGGTCTCGGCCTCGGCGGCGGGCCGGCTGGTGGGCCGGCTCGGGCGGCGCGGGGCGCTGTACCTGGGCGGCGGCACGACGGCGGCGGGTCTGCTGCTGTCGCTGGCTCCCTGGCTGCCGCTGGTCCTGCTGGGGCTGGTGCTGATCACGGCGGGCTTCTTCGCCGGGCACGCGGTGGCCTCGTCGGCGGTCGGCAAGACGGCCACGCACGGCCGCGCGCAGGCGTCGGCGCTGTACCAGTCCGCCTACTACATCGGCTCCAGCGCGGGCAGCACGGTGGGCGCGGTGGCCTTCCACTCCGGTGGCTGGGCCGGGACGGTCGGCGTCGGGCTGCTGGCGGTGCTGGGCGTCGGGGCGATCACGGCCCTCGGGTCGCTGGCGGCGCGCCGGCAGGGCGCCGGAGCATCGGTGCGGGGTCTGGCCGCCACGCGCTGACGTGGGCCTTTCCCGACTCCGGGGGCCATTGTCAGTCCGCTGCGGTAGCTTCCGAAGTGCGAGGCGCGACAACGCGCACGACGGGACGGCCCAGGGGTGGGTGGGTGGAATGACCAACGGCACCGTGACGCCGGAGCTGGACTCCGCGCTGGAGAAGCACCGGGTCGAGCTGACGGGGTACTGCTACCGGATGCTCGGCTCCTCCTTCGAGGCCGAGGACGCGGTGCAGGACACCCTGGTCCGTGCCTGGCGGAGCTATGACAAGTTCGAGGGCCGCTCCAGTCTCCGTTCCTGGCTGTACCGCATCGCGACCAATGTCTGTCTGGACATGCTGACCGCGGGCAACAAGCGGGCCCGGCCGATGGATCTGACGGAGTCGACGCCGCTCGCCCAGGCCGCGCTGTCGCCCCGCCCGGACAACACCTGGCTGGAGCCGATGCCGGACGCCCGCGTGCTGCCGACGACGACCGATCCCGCGGAGGCCGCGATCGCCAAGGAGTCCGTGCGGCTCGCCTTCATGGCGGCCCTCCAGCAACTGCCGCCGAAGCAGCGGGCGGTGCTGATCCTGCGCGAGGTGCTGGCGTGGCGGGCGAGCGAGGTCGCCGAACTGCTCGGCACGACGGTCGCCTCCGTCAACAGCGCCCTCCAGCGGGCCCGGGCGACGCTCGCCGAGCGGGAGGACCGGGGGGCGGGCGCGGCGGTGTCCGACCCGCTGGACGAGGAGCAGCAGAAGCTCCTCGATCGCTATGTCGCGGCCTTCGAGGGCTATGACATGACGGCGCTGACCTCGCTGTTGCACGAGGACGCGGTCATGACCATGCCGCCGTTCGACCTGTGGCTGGCCGGCCCGTCGGACATCACCGGTTTCATGTCGACACTCGGCGCCGCGTGCGCGGGCTCGCGGCTGCTGCCGGTCGAGGCCAACGGTCTGCCGGCCTTCGCGCACTACAAGCCGGACCCGGAGGCGGGTGGCTTCGCGCCGTGGGCGGTGCAGGTGCTGGAGATCTCAGACGGCCGCATCACCGGGTTCCACTGCTTCCTGGACACCAAGCGGTGGTTCCCGCTGTTCGACCTGCCGCTCCGTCTCGAAGCGGAGACCGACGAGGTCGAGTAGGGCGCCCAGGGCGGGGTCGGGGTCGCGCAGCCGTATCCGGCCCCCGGCCCGCCGGGCGGTGAGCTCCAGCCGGGCCAGCAGGTCGACGACGGCGAGTCCGGGCGGTCCCAGGCCGCCGACGTCGCAGACGACCACGCCGGCCCGGGTGGTCTCCAGCAGCGCGCGCACCTCGTCGCAGAGCCGGGGCGTCTCCCCTCGGGAGACGGGCCCCGGCAGCACGAGCACGGCGGGTGTCACAGCGTCCACGTGCGGTAGACCGGGCGGCCCGGCGGAACTCATCGGTGCGGCACGTCGAAGATCACGTTGACCTCGGTACGGCCCGCGCCGGAGGCTTGGCATGTGCCCCTCATACCGCCGCCCGTCGCGCCGCCCGCCGCCGTCCGCCTCCTCGTCCCCGGGGAGGCGTCGCCGTGCAAGGGGTGCTGACCGGCTTCGCGGTGATCGCGGTGGTGATCGGCGTCGGCTATGTGCTGGGTCTGCGCGGGCACCTCGGGCCGCAGGGGCGCGAGGTGCTGACCAAGCTCGCCTTCCATGTGGCGTCCCCGGCGCTGCTGTTCACGACGCTGGCGGGGGCCGACCTGTCGGTGGTCTTCTCCAGCCGTCTGCTGGTGACCGCGTTGTCCACGGTCGCGGTGGCCGGGGCCTTCGTCGCGGTGGGTGTCGTACGCGGCTGGGGCGTGGGCCGTACGACGATCGGCGCGCTCTGCTCCGGCTACGTGAACTCCGGCAATCTCGGCATCCCGATCGCCGTGTACGTCCTGGGCGACGCCTCACTGGTGGCGCCGGTGCTGCTGTTCCAGCTGGTGCTGGTGACGCCGGTGGCGGTGACGATCCTGGACCTGTCGGGCGGGGGCGGCAAGGGCTCGCTGTGGCGCAGGCTGCTGACGCCGCTGCGCAATCCGATCGCGCTGGGTTCGCTCGCCGGCGTCGCGGTCGCCGCGAGCGGGCTGCGGGTGCCGGACGCGGTCATGGACCCGGTCACCCTGATCGGCAACATGTCGGTCCCGGCGGTGCTGCTGGCCTTCGGCATCGGCCTGTGCGGCTCCACGATGCCGCTGCGGGGCGCGGAGCGGCGGCCCGTGCTGCTCGCGGTCGCGCTGAAGGCGGTGGGCCAGCCCGCGGTGGCCTGGGCGCTGGCGTCGGCGGTCTTCGGGCTGCGGGGCGCGCAACTGCTGGACGTGGTGGTGACGTCGGCACTGCCGGCCGCGCAGAACCTGTACACGTACGCATCGACCTACGGCGTCGGCGAACGCCTGGCGCGGGACGCGATCCTGGTGTCGACGGTGGTGTCCGTGCCGGTACTGGTGGGGGTGGCAGCGGTGCTGGGGTGAGTCAGGCCTCGGGGAACTCGCTGGTGTCGATGGTCAGGTCGAAGGGGGCGGGGAGCGTGAGGGGATCGCCGAACTTGGCGGCGCTCAGTACCCGGTAGACGTCTCCCTTCGGTTCGCCGTAGAGCGTCGCCGTGGGGCCGCCGGGGGCCCATCGGTCGACGAGAAGGTAGAGCGGGATTCCCGCGGTGGCGTAGGCGGCGGGCTTGCTGATGCGGTCGTGCCGGGCGTTGGACTTGGAGGTGACCTCGACGACGAGTTCCGCGAGGGCGGCGGGGATGTGGGTGTCGGACTCGGTGTGCTCCGGCAACTGTGTCACCACGAGGTCTGGGATCAGCATCCCGAGGCGGGACGGAACGGCGATCGCCAGTGTCTGGAAGATCTCCCAGTCCTCCGGGATCACGGGATACAGACGTCGCTGGATGCGTGCAGCGATCACATTGTGAGGCAGTCCCGGAGCTGGTGACACGGTGATGATCCCCTCGATGATCTCCACCTTGCTGCCCTCGGGCCATTCCATCTCCTCCCAGAACCGGACGAGGTCGTCCCAGTTCTGGTCGGGCTCCTGGCTCACGGTGAGTGCGCTCATGGCGGTTCTCCTATCGGTGCGTCACCGATCCCAGCATGCCGAACGGGACCGGCAGTGGTCTACCGATCCCGTTCACCCGAATGGGGAAATGCCTGGTCAGGCAATACGTTCCCGCACCACCGGCGAGGCCGTGAAGGCCGTGCCGGCCGGGGCGATGTCGTGCGAGCCCTCCAGTGCCGCGAGCGCGTACGCGAAGCGGTCCGGGGTGTCCGTGTGGAGGGTCAGGAGGGGCTGGCCCTCGGTCACCGTGTCGCCGGGCTTGGCGTGGAGCTCGACGCCCGCGGCGGCCTGCACCGGGTCCTCCTTGCGGGCGCGGCCCGCGCCGAGACGCCAGGCGGCGACGCCCACGTCGTAGGCGTCGAGGCGGGTCAGGACACCCGAGGAGGACGCCTTCACCACGTGCTGTTCCTTCGATGTCGGCAGGGCCGCGTCCGGGTCGCCGCCCTGGGCCGCGATCATGCGGCGCCAGACGTCCATCGCGGAGCCGTCGGCCAGCGCCTTCGCCGGGTCGGCGTCCTTCAGGCCGGCCGCGTCGAGCATCTCGCGGGCCAGGGCGAGGGTCAGCTCGACCACGTCGGAGGGGCCACCGCCGGCCAGGACCTCGACCGACTCGCGGACCTCCAGGGCGTTGCCCGCGGTGAGGCCGAGCGGGGTCGCCATGTCGGTGAGGAGCGCGACCGTCTTCACGCCGTGGTCGGTGCCGAGGCCGACCATCGTGGAGGCCAGCTCGCGGGCGTCCTCGATCGTCTTCATGAAGGCGCCCGAGCCCACCTTCACGTCGAGGACCAGGGAGCCGGTGCCCTCGGCGATCTTCTTCGACATGATGGAGGACGCGATCAGCGGGATCGCCTCGACCGTGCCGGTGACGTCGCGCAGCGCGTACAGCTTCTTGTCGGCCGGGGCCAGGCCGTCGCCCGCCGCGCAGATCACCGCGCCGGTGGTGTCCAGGACGTCCAGCATCTCCTCGTTGGAGAGGAGGGCGCGCCAGCCCGGGATGGACTCCAGCTTGTCGAGCGTGCCGCCGGTGTGGCCGAGGCCGCGGCCCGACAGCTGCGGGACGGCCGCGCCGCAGGCCGCCACCAGGGGCGCCAGCGGCAGGGTGATCTTGTCGCCGACGCCGCCCGTGGAGTGCTTGTCGGCGGTCGGGCGGGACAGGGACGAGAAGTCCATGCGCTCGCCCGAGGCGATCATCGCGGCGGTCCAGCGGGCGATCTCGCCGCGGTTCATGCCGTTGAGCAGGATCGCCATCGCGAGGGCCGACATCTGCTCGTCGGCCACCTCGCCGCGGGTGTACGCGTCGATGACCCAGTCGATCTGCTCGTCGCTGAGCTCTCCGCGGTCCCGCTTGGTGCGGATGACGGAGATGACGTCCATGGCCATGTCTGGCAGTCCTTACTTCGTGAGGTGGTCGGGGCCGAAGGCCTGCGGGAGCATCCGGGACAGGGGGAGGATCCCCTCCGGCGTCTCCAGCAGCAGCTCCGGGCCGCCGAACTCGTACAGCAGCTGGCGGCAGCGGCCGCAGGGGACGAGTACCTCGCCCTCGCCGTCGACGCAGACGAAGTGCGTCAGCCGGCCGCCGCCGGTCAGCTGGAGCTGGGAGACCAGGCCGCACTCGGCGCACAGCCCGATGCCGTAGCTGGCGTTCTCCACGTTGCAGCCGGTGACGGTGCGGCCGTCGTCGGCCAGGGCGGCGGCGCCCACGGCGTACCCCGAGTAGGGGGCGTACGCCCGGGACATCGCGTCCCGGGCCGCCGTGCGCAGGCCCTCCCAGTCGGCGCCGGTCACTTGCCCTGCCCCTTGCGGTACTGCATGCCGTCCGCCTTCGGCATCCGCAGCCGCTGCGCGGACAGGGCGAGGACGACGAGGGTGACGACGTACGGGGTGGCGGAGACGACCTGGTTCGGGACCTCGTTGGTGCCCGCGTACCAGGCGAAGACCAGCGCGCCGACGACGAGGGTGATCGCGGCCTTGACGTACTTCTTGCGGACCACCAGCCAGATGGCGCCGGCGACCAGCAGGAGCGCGCCGAGGAGCAGCAGGGCGTGCACGTTGGCGGAGCCGCCGCGCAGGTTGAGGCTGTCGGTGTAGCCGAAGAGGCCGGCGCCGATGGCGAGGCCGCCCGGCATCCAGTTGCCGAAGATCATCGCGGCGAGGCCGATGTAGCCGCGGCCGCTGGTCTGGCCCTCCAGGTAGAAGGGGTTGGCCACGATGGAGAGGAAGACACCGCCGAGGCCGGCCAGTCCGCCGGAGATGATCACGGCGAGGTACTTGTACTTGTAGACGTTGACGCCGAGGGACTCGGCGGCGACCGGGTTCTCGCCGCAGGAGCGCAGGCGCAGGCCGAACGGGGTGCGCCACAGGATCCACCAGGTGGCGGGGATCAGGGCGACGGCGATCAGGGTCAGCCAGGAGACGTTCGTGACCAGGCCGCCGAGCAGGCCGGCGAGGTCCGAGATCAGGAACCAGCCCTTGTCGTTGAGGGTCTGGAGTCCGTCGGACAGGCCGGGCACCGTGAAGTGGCCGAGGGAGTCGACCGGCGGGGACTGCTTGGCCGAGCCGCCCTGGTGGCCCTCGAAGGCGAGCGGGGCCAGGTAGCGGGTGGCGCCGAGGGCGAGGATGTTGATGGCCACACCGGAGACGATGTGGTTGACGTTGAAGGTGACGGTGACGATGGCGTGCAGCAGGCCGCCGATCGCGCCGCCGACGATGCCGACGAGGACGCCGGTCCACGGACCCCACTGGAAGCCGGCCCAGGCGCCGAACCAGGTGCCGAGGATCATCATGCCCTCGAGGCCGATGTTGACGACGCCCGCGCGCTCGGCCCACAGACCGCCGAGGCCGGCGAGCCCGATGGGCACGGCGAGCTGGAGCGCGGTGGACATCTGGCTGACGTTGGTGATGCCGTCGGCGCCGGTGATGATGCGCACGAGCGAGGTCAGTGCCAGGGCTCCGGCGATGACCAGGAGCAGCACCGGCCACGACATGCGGCGGCCGGTCGGCGCCGCGGGCTGCAGCGTGGGCTGGTTGAGGTCGGTCGCGGTGGTCATCGGCCAGCCACCTCCTTCTTGGTGTTGTCGGTGGCGCCGAGGACGTGACCGGCGGCCAGCTCCGCGCCGACCCGGCGCTGCTGGCGGCGCAGGCCCCACTCACGGACGGCCTCGTAGGAGACGACGACGGAGAGGACGATCAGGCCCTGCATGATGACCGCGATCTCCTTGTCGTAGCCGTGGAAGTCCAGCTCGGGCGAGGCCTTGTCGAGCCAGGCCCACAGCAGCGCGGCGAAGGCGATGCCGACCGGGCTGTTGCGGCCGAGCAGGGCGATGCCGATGCCGAGGAAGCCGATGCCGGTGGGGAAGTTGAGGCTGTAGGTGTGGGTGTCGCCGAGCAGGATCGGCAGGCCCGCGAGACCGGCGAGACCGCCGGAGATGAGCATCGCGGTGAGCACCATGCGCTTGGGGTCCACGCCGCTGGCCGCGGCGGCGGACTCGGAGGCGCCCGAGGCGCGCAGGTCGAAGCCGAAGCGGGTGCGGTTGAGGACGACCCAGTAGCCGATGCCGAGCAGGACGGCGAGGATCACCAGGCCGTAGATCTCGCCCGCCGCGCCCATGTCGAGGCCGGGGATCCAGCCGGACTCGTGCATCTCGCCGGTGGTGTTGTTGTTGCCGATCTTGACGCCGAAGACGTCCGGCAGCCAGAGGTAGCCGATGACGGCGGTGGCGATGGCGTTGAGCATGATCGTCGCGACGACCTCGCTGACGCCGCGGGTGATCTTGAGGACACCGGCGATGCCGGACCAGAAGGCGCCGGTGCACACGGCGGTCAGGAGCAGCAGCGGGATCTGGAGGGCGGCCGGCAGGTTCGCGTGGGCGCCGACGATCGCGGCCATCATGGCGGCCAGCTGGTACTGGCCGTCGACGCCGATGTTGAACAGGTTCATCCGGAAGCCGATGGCCACCGCGAGGGCCGCGATGTAGTACATCGACGCCTGGTTGACGATCAGGACCTGGATGTCGGAGAACCCGGCCTGCTCGAACATCAGGGCGAACGGCTCGATCGGGTTCTTGCCCGAGGCGATCAGGACGATCGCGCTGAGCACGAAGGCCACGGCGAGCGCGATGACCGGCCCGGCCACCGCGAGGAGCACGCGCTCCCTGTCGAACTTCTTCATCAGCGGGCCTCGTCTTCCGGAGACTCGGGAGACTTGCGGATCTCGGGGGTCTCTTCGTGTTCCAGGTGGCCGGAGGCGGCACCGGTCATCGCCGAGCCGAGCTCCTCGGGGGTGATGGTGGCCGGGTCGGCGTCCGCGACCAGCCTGCCGTCGTAGATCACCCGCAGGGTGTCGGACAGACCGATCAGCTCGTCCAGGTCGGCGGAGATCAGCAGCACGGCCAGGCCCTCGCGGCGGGCCTCGCGGATGTGGTCCCAGATCGCGGCCTGCGCGCCGACGTCCACGCCGCGGGTGGGGTGGGCGGCGATCAGGAAGCGCGGCTTGTGGCTCATCTCGCGGCCGACGATCAGCTTCTGCTGGTTGCCGCCGGACAGGGAGGCCGCGGTGACGTCGATGCCGGGGGTGCGGACGTCGTACGTCTCGACGATGCGGCGGGTGTCCTCCTGCGCCGCCTTCGGGTCGAGCCAGACGCCCTTGGCGTTGGGTTTCTCGGTGACGTGGCCGAGGATGCGGTTCTCCCAGAGGGGGGCCTCCAGGAGCAGGCCGTGCCGGTGGCGGTCCTCGGGGATGTAGCCGACGCCCTGCTCGCGGCGCTTGCGGGTGGGCAGCGAGGTGATGTCCTCGCCGAGGAAGCGGATGGCGCCGGAGTCGGCGTGCTTGAGGCCGATCAGCGCGTCGACGAGTTCGGTCTGCCCGTTGCCCTCGACGCCGGCGATGCCGAGGACCTCGCCGGCGTGGATGGTGAAGGAGATGTCGTCCAGCAGGGCCTTGCCGCCGGGCGCCTCCAGACGCAGCGTGTCGACGGTGATGACCGCCTGGTCGGTGACCGTCGACTCCGCCGTCTCCGGCGTCGGCAGCTCGCTGCCGACCATCAGCTCGGCGAGCTGGCGCGGGGTGGTCTCGGCGGGCACGGCCGTGCCGACGGTGGTGCCGCGGCGGATGACGGTGATGTCGTCCGCGACGGAGAGGACCTCGCCCAGCTTGTGGGAGATGAAGATGACCGAGAGGCCCTCGGCCTTCAGCTCGCGCAGGTTGTCGAAGAGGGCGTCCACCTCCTGCGGCACCAGGACGGCCGTCGGCTCGTCCAGGATCAGCGTGCGGGCGCCGCGGTAGAGGACCTTGAGGATCTCCACGCGCTGGCGGGCGGCGACGCCGAGCTCCTCGACGAGGACGTCGGGGCGCACGCCGAGGCCGTAGCGCTCGGAGATCTCCTTGATCTTGCGGCGGGCCCTGCCGCCGATGCCGTGGAGCTTCTCGCTGCCGAGGACCACGTTCTCGAGGACCGTGAGGTTGTCGGCGAGCATGAAGTGCTGGTGCACCATGCCGATGCCGCGGACGATGGCGTCGGCGGGCGACGAGAAGGAGACCTGCTCGCCGTCGATCGCGATGGTGCCCTCGTCCGGCTTCTGCATGCCGTAGAGGATCTTCATCAGCGTCGACTTGCCGGCGCCGTTCTCGCCGACGAGGGCGTGGACGGTGCCCTTGCGGACGGTGAGGTGGATGTCGTGGTTGGCCACGACACCGGGGAAACGCTTGGTGATCCCGGCGAGTTCGACGGCGGTCACCGATTCGTTGACCGCCGCTCCGGCCGGAGGGCTGCTGGACGCGTTGATGGCGCACTCTCCTGGGGACGGGGGTCGTCTACGCGCGTAGCGCCCCTACGGCATCTGAAGCGGCGTCGGCACATCGACACGACGGGGTACGAGGAGGACCTGGAGGTGCCCTCCTCGTACCCCGCCGAGCGGCGCAACCCCGCGGTTACACGCTGTTCGAGGTGGTGCTCAGCTCAGTTCAGCTGCTCTTGACCTTGATCTCGCCGCTGACGATCTTCTCCTTGGCCGTCTTGATGGCTGCCTGGAGCTCGGCGTTGTCCGCGAACTTCGGGTTGGAGACCGAGAGGCCGACCTCGCCGGACTTCAGATCGCCCTTGACGATACCGGTCGCCGGCTTGCCGTCCTTGACCGACTTCGCAAGGTTGTACACGGCCTTGGCGACGTCCTTGGTGGCCGAAGTCAGGATGTAGTCCTTGTACTTGGCGAGGGCTTCCTGCTTGTACTGGTCGGAGTCGACGCCGATCGCCCAGATCTTGTGGGCCGCGGCGGCCTCGATGACGCCCTGGCCGGAGAGACCGGCGGCGGCGTAGACGACGTCGGCCTTCTTCTCGATCTGGCCCTCGGCGGCGGTCTTGCCCTTGTCGGGGCTGGAGAAGCCGCCCTCCTCCGCGGTCTGCGTCAGGTACTGCGAGATGACCTTGACCTTCGGGTTGGTGTCCGTGACACCCTGCTCGAAGCCGGCCTGGAACTTGTGGATCAGCGGCACGTCCACGCCGCCCACGAAGCCGACCGTGTTGGTCTTGGTGCTCTTGGCGGCGGCGACGCCGGCGAGGTAGGAAGCCTCCTCCTCGTTGAAGACCAGGTCCGCCACGTTCTTCGCGTCGATCGTGGCGTCGTCCACGATGCCGAAGGTGGTGTCCGGGTACTTCTCGGCGGCGTTCTTCATGGCCGACGCGTACGCGTAGCCGACGCCGATGACCGGGTTGTAGCCCTGCTTCGCCAGCGACGCGAGGCGCTGCTCCTTGTCGGCGTCGGTCTCGCCCTCGGTGGGCTCGATGTCGGCCGTCTGGTAGCCGAACTCCTTCTTCGCCTGCTCCAGACCCGAGAAGGCGGCGTCGTTGAAGGACTGGTCGCCCTTGCCACCGACGTCGTACGCGATGGCGAGACCCTTGTCGCCCTTCGAGTCCGACGACCCGGAGGAGGTCGAGGTACCACCGCAGGCGGCGAGGGCGAGGGCCAGGGAGGCGGTCGCTGCGCCTGCGACCGTGATCCGGGAAATCCGGCGCATTGTGGAGCTCCTGTCGTACAAGCGCCGTACGGTTCGGCTTCGGCGCTGGCTTCGCCGCAGATTAACGCGCGTAGACCTGCCTGAAAACCCCTTCTGTCCACCTTGTTATCCGCCCGTGAGCAAGGTGACGCGATGGGCGGTGTGAGGCTTGCCGGGCGCAAACGGAGGGTGGCGGAGGGTGACGCGGGGGCCGTCCGGGCGGTGCCCCTCCGGTCGGGGATCGGCGGGGCTCTGGGTGCGGGTGGTCCGGGGGCTCGGGGTGGGGGCCGGGGGGCGCCGCTGTGGGGGGCGGGTGGTCCGGGGGCGTGGGGTGGGGGCCGGGGGCGCCGCTGTGGGGGCGGGTGGGCCCGAGTTCGCGGTGGGTCCGGGGCCAGGCGGTGGGTCCGGGGCCAGGGGGAGGGCGGGCGGAGTGGTGACGGGGCCCGCCGTCAGGCTTCGGCGGTACGCCCGTCGGCCGGGGCGGGGCGTGTCGACGGACGGCGCACGGGCGCGCCGGGGTGGCCGCAGGGCTTCGGCGGTACGCCGAGAGGGCGGGCCGGCGCACGACAGCGCTGGTGAACCGGCCGGCACCAGGCGGCTAGCGGGCGGCGGCCCAGGGCTACGACCGGACTTCGGCAGTACGCCCGAAGATCCGGCCGACACACGACAGCGCCGGTGAACGAGCCGGCACCAGGCGGCGAGCGGGCGGCGGCCGGACTTCGGTGGCTCGGCGGGGCGCCGGGGTGGTGGACAGACGGGCCCGCAGGCCGTGGGCGGGGCGACGGCCGGGCCCCGGTGGTTCGCCGGGGTGCGACGCGGGCCCGTCGGCCGCGAGACACGCCGTGGGCCAGGGTGCGGGAGCGACGGAGCGGGCGGGCACCGGGGGCGCCCGCCCGCTCCGTCGGACTCCGTACCGCCGGCTATTCGGTCTTGACCTTGATCGAACCGCTGACGATGCCCTCCTTGGCCTTGGCCACGGCGTCCTTGGCGCCCGGGACCTCGGCGAACTTCGGGTTGCTGTCGGACAGGCCCACACCGTCGGACTTCAGGTCGAAGGTCTGGGTGCCGGTGAGCGGCTTGCCGTCCTTGACCGACTTGGCCAGCGCGAAGACCGCGCCGTCGATGTCCTTGAGGGCGGAGGTGAGGATGTAGTCCTTGTACGCGGCGAGCGCTTCCTGCTGGTACTGGTCGGAGTCGACGCCGATCGCCCAGACCTTCGCCTTCGCGGCGGCCTCGATCACGCCCTGACCGGAGAGACCGGCCGCCTGGTAGACGACGTCGGCCTTCTTCTCGATCTGGCCCTCGGCGGCGGCCCGGCCCTTGTCGGGGCTGGAGAAGCCGCCCTCCTCGGCGGTCTGCGTCAGGTACTGCGAGATGACCTTGACCTTGGGGTTGGTGTCCTGGACGCCCTGCTTGTAGCCCGCCTCGAACTTGTGGATCAGCGGCACGTCCACGCCGCCCACGAAGCCGACCGTGTTGGTCTTGGTGGCCTTGGCCGCGGCGACGCCGGCGAGGTAGGAGGCCTCGTTCTCGGCGAAGACGAGGGAGGCGACGTTCTTGCCCTCGACGACGGAGTCCACGATGCCGAAGGTGGTGTCCGGGTACTTCTCGGCGACGGCCTTCATCGCCGGGCCGTAGGCGAAGCCGACACCGATGACCGGGTTGTAGCCCTGCTTGGCCAGGGAGGCGAGGCGCTGCTCCTTGTCGGCGTCGGTCTCGCCCTCGGTGGGCTCGATGTCGGCCGTCTTGTAGCCGAACTCCTTCTGGGCCCTCTGCAGACCGGCGTACGCGGCGTCGTTGAAGGACTGGTCGCCCTTGCCGCCGATGTCGTACGCGATGGCGAGGCCCTTGTCGCCCTTGGTGCCGTCGTCGCCGCTGTCGCTCTCGCTGCTGGTGCCTCCGCAGGCCGTGGCGGCGAGTGCGAGCGACGCGACCCCCACCGCGACGCGGGTCAGTCTCGAAATCCGACGCATCTTGAAGCTCCCCATTCTCCAAAGCCCCGCAGCGGGCGCTCGGTTCGGCGCACATTAACGCGCGTAGAAACTCCTGGGAACGGGGTTCCGCAGTGCCGTTACCCATTCGTGCCGCTGGCCGGTTACGGCCCGGTGAACCACCGGACCGAACGCGGCCGAAGAGGTGCGAAGCGGGCTACTGGACGGCGTCGATGAGGGCCGCCGCCGTGAACATCTCGACGCCTACGGTGATGGCGTGCTCGTCCACGTCGAAGTCGCCCTGGTGCAGGTCCCGGACCGTGCGTTCGCCGGGCGGGCGGACGCCGAGCCGGGCCATCGCGCCGGGCACGTGCTCCAGGTACCAGGAGAAGTCCTCGCCGCCGAGGCTCTGCTCGGTGGGCTCGACGGAGTCCGTGCCGCGCCGGGCGGCCATGGCGGCCTGGAGCAGTTCGGTGCTGGTCACCTCGTTGACGACGGGGGGGACGCCCCGGACGTAGGTGATCTCGGACTTGGCCCGGTGCAGGTTGGCGACCTCGTCGATGGCGCCGACCACGAGGTCGGGCGCCTGCCGCCAGGCGTCGAGGTCGAGGCAGCGCACGGTGCCGGCCAGCTCGGCGTGCTGCGGGATGACGTTCGGGGCGTGGCCGCAGTCGATCCGGCCCCAGGTCATGGCGAGGCCGCTGCGGCTGTCCACCCGGCGGGCGACGACCGCGGGCACGTCCACGACGACGCGGGCGGCGGCGGTGACCAGGTCGGTCGTCAGGTGCGGCCGGGCGGTGTGCCCGCCGGGGCCGTTCAGCGAGATCTCCAGCCGGTCGCAGGCGGAGGTGATGGGGCCGACCCGCAGCCCGACCTTCCCGGCGTCCACCCGGGGGTCGCAGTGCACGGCGAGGATGCGGCGCACCCCGTCGAGCGCGCCGCCCTCGATGGCGTCGGCGGCGCCGCCGGGCAGCACCTCCTCGGCGGGCTGGAAGATCAGCCGCACGGGCCGGGGCAGCAGTCCCTGCTCGTGCAGGGCGGCGAGCACCAGGCCGGTGCCGAGGACGACGGTGGTGTGCACGTCGTGCCCGCAGGCGTGGGCGCGGTCCGGGACGATCGAGCGGTACGGGCACTCGCTCTTCGTGTCCGGGATGGGCAGCGCGTCGATGTCGGCCCGCAGCGCGAGCATGCGCGGGCCGCCGGTCCACTGGCCCGAGTCGGTGCCGATGTCGCAGACGAGTCCCGTGCCGACGGGAAGCACACGCGGCTTGAGGCCGGCCCGCTCGAGCCGCTCCTTGATCGCGGCGGTGGTGCGGAACTCCTGGTTGCCGAGCTCGGGGTGCATGTGCAGGTCGCGACGGAAGGCCACGAGCTCAGCGCGCAGCGCCTCGGGCAGGGTGCCGGGAAGCAGCGCTTCCCCTGACGGGTCGGCCTCGGACTCTCGGGACATCAATTGCTTCACCCTCTGAAGGGTAGGACGCCGAGGCGGTCAACTGTCCTGCGATCAACAAAAGTTCAGCCCGTTAGGGGAAGAAAAGTTGGCCATCCGGCGCATGGGTACCGACGGAGGTGGGTAAACTCGCCCGCTTCCGGCAGCCGCGCCCGTCTCCGTTTCCTTGCTCCCTTCACGGATACCACGCTCCGTGCACCCCACGCGTCCCTTACGCGGACAGCCGGTGCGCGGCTCGGGCCGAGCCCGTGACGCCGGACAGGAAGCCGCCGGCCCGGGGGGAGGCGGTGCGGGTGAGCCAGGTGGGGTCGATGTCGCAGACGGCGACGCGGACGTCCGTGCCGGCGAGGGCGAGCGGGAGGGTGTGGACGACCGTGGACGGGAAGCTGAGGACGGTACGGCCGATCGGGCCACGGCGGGCGATCAGTTCCAGGGGCAGGTCGGGGCGGACGATCTCCAGGCCCGTCTCCACGGCCAGGCGGTGGAGCTTCTCGGTGCTCTCGCGGCGGTGGGCGAAGTAGCGGGCCGCTCCGTGGGTCTTCGCCAGGGAGCGGACGGCGTCCAGGTAGCGGTCGGCGTCCACGACGCCCGTCTCCACCAGGGAGGTGCCGACCATGTCGGCGCCCTTGGTGACGCGGGGCGGGCCGAAGCGGGCGCGGGTCCAGGCGAAGGCGTTGGCGGTGACGGTGACGCCCTCGGGGGTCTCCTCCACGGGCATCGCGGAGAAGACCTCCACGTCGCGGCCCCCGGCCGGGGTCAGACGGTGCCGGGCGGCCCTGGATACGGGGGCGAACAGCAGGTCGCGGGGGCCGGGGCGGCTGCCCTTGCGGTGCCAGCGGACCAGGCGTTCGCCGCGGGCCAGCTGGGTGACGAACTCCATGGTGGCCGTGCCGTCGTCGACGACGACCAGGTCCCGGGCCCGGGTGATGGTCAGCAGCAGTTGGACGTAGCGGGAGAAGGGGTCGCCCATGACGACCCGGTCCGCGCGGCGCAGGGGGCCAGTGAGGCTCCCCACCGTGTGGAAGGGGGCCGTGGCGCCGCCGCGGGCCTCCTCCCAGCGGACCTCGTGGCCCTCCCGCCGGGCCAGCTCCGCCATGCGGCGCAGCTGGCCGCGGGTCATCGGGTCCAGCGGGGACAGGACGACGAGGGTGAGCTCCGCGCCGGGCGCACGGGTGTGCGCCCACTCCAGCACGTTCAGCAGTTGCACCGGGCTCTCGACGAAGGCGAGAGTGCGGGGGCCGGCGTTCCCGGCGCGGGGGCTCATCGGCGTACGACCGTCCCGTCGTAGGGCGTGTGGGGGTGGGAGTGGGTCAGACCGTGACCGGCTCGCCGGCCGCCGCGGCGATCTCCGCCTCGGCGACGACGCCGGTGACGCGGCGCAGCTTCTTCATGGGGCCGAGCTCGGAGTCGTAGACCTTCTTCACGCCGTCGCCGAGGGAGGCCTCGATGGTGCGGATGTCGCGCACCAGGCGGGTCAGGCCCTGCGGCTCGACGGAGGCGGCCTGGTCGGAGCCCCACATGGCGCGGTCGAGGGTGATGTGGCGCTCGACGAAGGTGGCGCCGAGGGCGACGGCGGCGAGCGTGGTCTGCAGGCCCGTCTCGTGGCCGGAGTAGCCGATCGGGACGTTCGGGTACTCCTGCTGGAGGGTGTTGATCACGCGGAGGTTCAGCTCCTCGGCCTTGGCCGGGTAGGTGGACGTCGCGTGGCAGAGCAGGATGTTGTCGCTGCCCAGGACCTCGACCGCGTGGCGGATCTGCTTGGGGGTGGACATGCCGGTGGAGAGGATGACCGTGCGGCCGGTGGCGCGCAGGGCGCGCAGCAGCTCGTCGTCGGTCAGGGAGGCGGAGGCGACCTTGTGGGCGGGGACGTCGAACTTCTCCAGGAATGCGACGGCCTCGGTGTCCCACGGGGAGGCGAACCAGTCGATGTTCTTGCTCTTGCAGTACTCGTCGATCTGGCGGTACTCGTCCTCGCCGAACTCGACGCGGTGGCGGTAGTCGATGTACGTCATCCGGCCCCAGGGCGTGTCGCGCTCGATGTCCCACTGGTCGCGCGGGGTGCAGATCTCGGGGGTGCGCTTCTGGAACTTGACGGCGTCGCAGCCGGCCTCGGCGGCGGCGTCGATCAGCTTGAAGGCGTTCTCGATGTCGCCGTTGTGGTTGATGCCGATCTCGCCGGTGACGTAGACGGGGCGGCCGGGACCGGCCTCGCGGGTGCCGAAGGTGCGGATGCGGGAGTCGCTGCTCATGACGTGGGGTTTCCTTACGTGTGCTGGGTGAGCGGGGTGGGGGTCGTGGGTGAGTCGAGGGAGGGTCCGAGGAGCCAGCCGGCGATCTCGCGGATCGCGCCGTCGCCGCCGGGGAGGGCGGTGACCGCGCGGGCGGCGCCGCGCACCACGTCGTGGGCGGAGGCGACGGCGACGGGCCAGCCGACGAGGGCGAAGCAGGGCAGGTCGTTGACGTCGTTGCCGACGTAGAGCACGCGCTCGGGGGCGATGCCCTGCTCCTCGCACCACTGCTTGAGGGCGAGGTCCTTGCGGTCGATGCCGTGCAGCACGGGCAGCTTGAGCTTGCGGGCGCGGGCGGCGACGACCGGGTTCACCTCCGTGGACAGGATGAGCATCGTCAGGCCGCTGCGGCGCAGGGCGGCGATGCCGAGTCCGTCGCCGCGGTGCACGGAGACGAACTCCCGTCCGTCGGAGTCGATCAGGACCCGGTCGTCGGTCTGGGTGCCGTCGAAGTCGAGGACGACCGCGTCGATGTCCGCCGCGGTCGGGAGGGCGCCGGGCCGGGCGGCGTCGAAGAGGGGCGCGAGCGCTCGGGCGCGGGCCAGGTCGTGCGGGTCGTCGATCTCCAGGACGCGGGCCGGGTCGGTGCGGACCAGTTCGGTGCGGCCGAAGAAGCGGTGGCCGTGGGCGCGGAAGCCCGCGGCGTCCATGGCGTAGGCGGCGCCGGTCTCGAGGAGGTCCTGGGGGCGGTCCTGGCGGCGGGGGCGGTGGGCCTTGTCGTGGTTGACGCCGTGGCCGCCGTCGCCCTCGGCGGTGCCGTCCCGCCAGACGAAGCCGTGGAAGGGGGCGACGGTGACCGCGGTGTCGGCGCCGTCCTCGGCGACGGCGGCGGCCACCGCGTCGACGTCCTCGCGGACCAGGAAGGGGCTGGTGCACTGCACGAGCAGCACCACGTCGACGGGGGCGCCGTGCAGCGCCTCGTGGGTGTCCAGGGCGTGCAGCACGGCGGCCTCGGAGGTGGCCGTGTCCCCGGCGATGGCGGCGGGGCGCAGCACGACCTCGGCTCCGGCCTCGCGGGCCGCGGCGGCGATGGCGCGGTCGTCGGTGGAGACCACGACGTCGGTCACCAGGCGGGTGGCCCGGCATTCGCGGACGGCGCGGGCGACGAGGGGGACGCCGCCGACGGGGGCGAGGTTCTTGGCGGGCACGCCCTTGGACCCGCCGCGGGCGGGGATGACGGCGAGCACGCGGCGCACCGAGGCGCCTCGGCCCGCTTCCGGGTCGTCCGGCTGGGTCATGGATGGGGCTCCTCGGTCTCCTCGGGCGGTGGTGCGGGGCTGGGTCGGGGCGGTCACAGCTCCCCCATCCGGCGGATCACCGGGGCGACGCGCTGGACGCCGTGCCGGTAGGCGCCGCGTGCGGCGCGGCGCACGATCTGGCGGACGGGGCCCGGCTCGCGGTCGGCCGCCGGGGCGCCGGGCAGCGGGCTGCCGTCCGGGGCGAGGTGGTGGCGGGCGAGGATGCCGGGCAGGTAGCCGGGGGCGGTGACGGGTGTGTAGTAGGGGTTCAGCGGGGGCAGACCTCCGGGCCGGTCGAGCAGCGCGGTGATGCGGGCGCGGGCGGTGTCGAAGGCGGTGGCGTAGTCGCCGTCGGCGGCGACGCCCTGGCGGGCGGTCCACGCCGGGTCGGGCTCGGGCAGCCGGCCGTCGTCGAGCTGGTCCCAGGAGGCGAGGCATCCGGAGCCGGTGAAGTGGTGGTTGCCGAGCGATTCGCGCACGCCGAGGTCGGTCAGCACGGCCGTCGGGATGCGGCGGTGCAGGGCCTCGAGGGCGGCCGTGGAGCTGACGGTGACCAGCAGGTCGGTGCGGTCGAGGACCTCCCCCATGTGCCCGTAGACCAGGCGGAAGTTGGGCGGCGGGTCGGCCTTCTGCACCAGCTTCTGGTAGGGCAGTTCCTCGATGTGCGTGGTGTGTTCGCCGGGCTTGGAGCGCAGCTTGAGCAGCACCTCCCGCTCGGGGTGCCGGCGGGCGTGCCGCACGAGCCGGTCGAGCAGGTACGTACGGTCCCGGCGGCCGTCCGGGACGGAGGGCTGGGCGGCGAAGACCACCGTGTACGGGTGGCCGTGGCCGCCGGTGTACTGCGCGCCGCCCAGGAAGGGCAGCGCGACCTCGGTCACCGCCGAGGAGTCGGCGCCGACCCCCTCGTACACGGCTCGGAACCGGTCCGCGTCCTGGCGGGAGTTGGCGAGGACGAGGTCGGCGCCGTGGCGCAGCAGCAGGCCGTCGGCGAGCTTCTCGTAGACGACGCCGACGTAGCCGGTGACGACGACGGGCCGGTCTGCGCGGCCCTCCCACACGTGCCGCAGGCCGTGCAGCACGGCCTGGACGCCGCCGCCGACCAGGGCGAGGACGAGCACGTCGTACGGCTCCTTCGCCATGGCGCGCAGGAACTCGGCGGCGGTCACCTCGCGCAGGGAGTCCGCGTCGGCGCCGACCTCCGCCAGCTGGCGGGGTGTGGGGGTGGCTCGGCCCCGCAGGAGGTAGCCGTCCAGGCGGAGGTCGGCACCGTCGGGGGAGATGCGGGACGCGGTGAGCGCGCCCCATTTCCACCGGGTGTCGGAATCCGCGAGAACGGCGATTCGCCGGGCCTTCGTTGCACTTACTGGCACGCCGAAGACGCTAGGAAGTCATTTCGAGGAACCGCCCAACCGGAATGCAACAAACGGTGAACAGCACATCGCCGAACGGCGAATCGGGCCGCCGTGAGCCGGAAATCCCGTCCACTTCACGGCTTCGCCACGCCTCGTTCACCTCGCATCAAGGCGCAGGTAAAGCCGCATGCCGGGCCCGCACCTAATGTCGTGGACGTGCCCAAGCTCTCCGTCATCGTGCCGTTCTACAACGTGCGGCAATACGCACCCGACACCCTGCGGAGTCTGCGCGCGAACGCGCGGGACGACTTCGAATTCATTCTCGTCGACGACTGTTCGTCCGACGGCACCGTGGACCTCCTCGCGCGCGCGGAGGACGAGCTGCCGGGGGCGGTGCTGGTCCGCCACGAGCGGAACGGCGGTCTGGCGACGGCCCGCAACACCGGCATCGACCGGGCGCGCGGCGAGTACCTGACCTTCCTGGACGGCGACGACTGGCTGGCCCCGGGCTACTACGAGCGGCTGGTCGCCGTGATCGAGGAGCTGGGCTGCGACTTCGTGCGCACCGACCATGTGCAGTGCACGGCCAGGTCCCGGGCCGTGTTCCGGGTGCCGCACGGGCGCCGGAACGTCTCCCTGCGGCCGCGCGACGCGATCCTGCCCGCCCACCGCTCCACCTCGGTCGACTACGCGTACGCCTGGGCCGGGGTCTATCACCGCCGGCTGGCCGACCGGGGCCTGCTGCACTTCACCGACGGGCTGCGCACGGCCGAGGACCGGCCGTGGATCTGGCGGCTGCACCGGGAGGCGGAGTCCTTCGCGGTGACCGGGCTGCTCGGCGTCTTCTACCGGCGGGGGGTGGCCTCCTCGCTCACGCAGATCGGGGACGTCCGCCAGCTGGACTTCATCCGCGCCTTCGACCAGGTCGTCGCGGAGACGGCCGCGGACGCGGACGCCGCGCGGCTGCTGCCGAAGGCGGTGCGCACGTACTGCGCGATCATCTCCCACCATCTGGGTTCCATCGAGAGGTTCGAGCCTGCCGTGGCACGGAAACTGAAGGCGATGAGCGCCGCCGCGCTGCGGCGGATGCCGCAGGACGCGCTCGACGAGGTGCTCTCCTCGATGGACGCCGAGCGGGCGACGCGGCTGCGCCGGCTGCGCCGCCGTCCGGTGCCGGCCGCGGAGGTGGCGGCGTGAGCACGCAGATCTTCCTGGCGTCGACGCTGTACGGCACGGCGACGCTCGCCGCCGCCCTGGACGCCGGCTGCTTCGAGGCGGCCGACCGGCGGATCCTGCTGGTCTCCAACAACGCGGCGACGCCGGAGACGACGCCGGCCCTGGACGCGATGCCGGGGTTCGAGCGGCTGCGGGACCGGTTCGACGACGTGGTGTCGTGGAACGAGACGATCTTCCCGTTCCATCCGGGCGGCTGGGCGCCGCGCGGGGACGACGCCCCGATGTGGGAGCGGTATCTGCGGCTGGCCTGGGGGCTCGGGGACGACGACGTGGCGCTGGTCGTGGAGTCGATCCAGGTGCAGCCGGCGCTGGGGGTGGCGCAGCTCTTCCCGGACGCGCCGCTGACCGTGTACGCGGACGGCCTGATGAGCTACGGCCCGACCCGCAACAAGCTCGACCCGCTGGTCGGCACCCGCGTGGAGCGGCTGCTCCACCTGGACCTGGTGCCGGGGCTGACGCCGCTGCTGCTGACCGAGTTCGAGGTGGGCCCCGAGCTGGTGCCGACGCCGGCGTTCACCAAGGTGCTGGCCGAGCTGGCGGACACCGGCGCCGGTCTGCCCGACGTCGAGGCCCCGGCGCTGCTGCTCGGCCAGTACCTGTCCGCGCTGGGCATCCTCACCGCCGATGAGGAGGAGGCCCTGCACGTGCGGATGCTCACCGGCGCCGTCGGCCTCGGGCACACCCGGGTGGTGTTCAAGCCGCACCCCACGGCCCCGGCCCGCTTCACGCGCACCCTGGAGGAGGAGGCGGAGCGGCTCGGCGTCGCCCTCACCGTGGTGGACACGCCGGTGCTCGCCGAGGTGCTGTACCAGCGGATGCGCCCGGCGCTGGTGATCGGCTGCTTCTCCACGGCGCTGCTCACCGCGTCCGCGCTGTACGGCCTGCCGGTCGCGCGGGTCGGCACGGAGACGCTGCTGGACCGGCTGACGCCGTACGAGAACAGCAACCGGGTGCCCGTGACGATCGTCGACGCGCTGCTGCCCGGCCCGGACGACGCGGCGGCCGTCACGGAGGGGCGCCGGGGCCCGGACGCGGACGCCCTCGGCGCGCTGGTGCGGGCCGTGGGTTTCGCGATGCAGCCGAAGATCCTGCCCGAGCTGCGGGCGGACGCGGAGGAATTCCTGCGCGGGAGCCTGAACACCCGCACCTGGCGGTATTTCAAGAAGCGGCGGCTCACCTCGCTCGGGCTGCCCGGCGGAATTCCGGAACGGCTGGCCTTTCTGCCGCACAATTCGGCGGCGCGGAAGGTGGTGCGGCGGGCGCGGGCCATTCGGCGCTCGATGAAACGCTGAGGGAATGCGGGGTGACGGGACGGCGAACCGGGCGGGCGGAGCGGCCGGTGTCGCCGTCGCGTCATCCGGTGTTCTCCGGAAGTTCTTTCCGTGCTCCGCTCGGCGGCGCCGTTCCCGGCCGGGGGCGTGTTTAGCCTTTCCCCACCCACCACACACGCGTTCCCCGCACGGCCGTTCGTTCGCCCTCGGCCCGTCCGCGCGCGTCCCGACCGGCGACGCGTGGGGGAACGGCCGAAGGAGACCAGCAGTGACCGAGACGGTCGTGAGCACGACGGCGGCGGCGCCCGGCGCGCCGATACCGCCGGCGCCGCGGGCGAAGGCGGCGCCGGCCCGGCTGCGGGCCCTGGACGGGCTGCGGCTGGTGGCCGCGCTGATGGTGGCGGCGTACCACTACGGCGGGCGGGGCGGTGCCGTCACCGACGCGTGGGGCAGTTCGGCCCAGCTCCAGTTTCCGACGCTGCACACCTTCTTCGCCTACGGGTGTCTCGGCGTCCAGGTCTTCTTCGTGATCAGCGGCTTCGTGATCTGCATGAGCGGCTGGGGCCGGTCCCTGAACGCGTTCGTCGCCTCCCGCGCCTCCCGGCTGCTGCCGGCCTACTGGGCGGCGGTGATCCTCGTGACGGCGGTGTTCGCGCTGCCCGTGGTCGTCTACGACGCGGTGTCGCCCAGCGACGCGCTGGTCAATCTGACGATGCTCCAGCAGCCGCTGGGCGCGGAGCGGGTGCTGGGCGTGTGCTGGACGCTGTGGGTGGAGGTCCGCTTCTACGCGCTGTTCGCGCTGTGCGTCGTCCTGCCCGGCGCGAACCGCCGGCGCGTCCTGATGTTCTGCGGCGGCTGGCTGCTGGCCGCGGCGCTCGCCGACGCCGCGCACGAGCCGCTGCTGGAGCTGGTGCTGATGCCGGAGTACGCCCCGTTCTTCGTCGGCGGTGTGGGCCTGTACCTTCTGCACCGCGACCGGCGGGACGCGCACGCGTGGGGCCTGGTGGCCGCCGGCTTCCTGATCGGCCAGCACTACGCGGTGCGCGACCTGTGGAACGCAACCGACCCGAACGCCTTCGCGCACCGCACCACCTTCGGGATCGTGCTGGTCGTCGCCTTCGGCTTCGTGGCGGTCGCCGCGGTCGCGCTGGGCTGGCTGAACCGGGCCGACTGGCGCTGGCTGACGGTGGCCGGCGCGCTCACGTACCCGTTCTACCTGGTCCACGAGCACCTGGGCTGGGTGGCGATCCGCTTCCTGCACCGCGGGCTGCACGTGCCGTCGGCGGCGGCCTTCGCGCTGACGGTGGCCGGGATGCTGGGGCTGGCCTGGCTGCTGCACCGGTTCGTCGAGAAGCCGCTGACACCCCGGCTGCGCGCGGCACTCGGCCGAACACACTGAGCGACAGGTGCGATGTTCCGACCGCCGGGCCGCGCACAACCGCTGCCTTTCCACTACCGAGGGGGCATCCTCGCTTCATGGCGACCGCGCAAGCAACGCACCCGCACCCCGCCGGGCTGAACGACGTCCCCGGCTGGTTCTGGCCGCTCGACCAGGTGCTGTTCTCCTGGTTCCTGGAACGGCAGGAGGCCGTGGGAACCCGCGGCGACCTGCTCGAGCTCGGCACCTACCTCGGCAAGAGCGCGATCCTGCTGGGCCACCGCCTCCAGGACGGGGAGAAGCTCACCGTCTGCGACCTCTTCGAGGCGGACGCCCCGGACGAGGCGAACCGGGCCGAGGCGGCCAAGTCGTACGCCACGCTCACCCGGCAGGCCTTCGAGCGGAACTACCTCTCCTTCCACGACGACCTGCCGGTGATCGTGCAGGGCCCGAGCTCCGTGATCGCGGGTGAGGTCGAGCCCGGCACCTGCCGCTTCGCCCACATCGACGCCTCGCACCTGTACGAGCACGTCCACGGGGACATCGGCGCGGTCCGCGAGCTGCTGGGGCCCGAGGGCGTCGTCGCGCTCGACGACTACCGCACCGAGCACACCCCGGGCGTGGCCGTCGCCGTCTGGGAGGCCGTGCTCAACCGGGGGCTGCACCCGGTCTGCCTGAGCAGCCAGAAGCTGTACGGCACCTGGGGCGACCCGGGGCCCGTCCAGGAGGAGCTGCTCGCCGCGCTGCGGGAGCGCGACGACTGCGCGGTGACGGTGGAGTGGGCCGCCGGGCACCGGCTGATCCGGGCCCGCGCCAAGGGGAAGACGATGCGGCCGCCGTCGCTGCCGGTCTCCCGGCACCGGACGCCCGCGACCGCCCCGGCGGACGGGCAGCCGGCGACGGCGCCGCCCCCGCGGCGGTCCCCCGCCCCGTCCTCGCGCGCCCGGGCCCGGCGCCTCGCCCTGGACCTGCTGCCGCCGGTGGTGACCCGGGCGGTGCGCCGCGAGCTGGCCCGGCGGCGGGCCGCGGCTCAGTCGAGGCCGTAGCGGGCCGCGATCCCGTCGATCACCAGGGCCAGCCCTTCCTCGAAGTGCCGGTCGTAGTCCGCGAAGATCTCCGCGCCCGCCGCGGCCGACAGCGGGAAGTCGGCCAGCAGGCGGGCGCGCTCGTCGAGGTCGTAGCCCTCGCGCCGCTCGTCGGGCAGGGGGGCGACGCCCTGCTCCTCGGTGACGAAGCCGAGCGTGTAGAGGTACGTCGTCGAGGTCGCCCGCACCGCCTGGGGAAGGGTGAGGCCGGCGGCGGTGAACAGGCGCAGGCTGTCCTCCATCTGCTCGGCGTGCACCATGCCGGTGAAGCGTGAGCCGCTGAAGACCTTGGCGCCGTCGCGGTAGCGGAGCAGCGACGTGCGCAGGCCCCGGTTGGACTTGAGCAGCCGTTCGCGCCAGGTGTCGCCCGCCTCGAGCGAGCCCTCGGCGACCATCCGGCGGTACATCTCGGTGGCCATCTCGTCGAGCAGGGCCTGCTTGTCCTTGAAGTGCCAGTACAGGGCGGGCGCCTTGACGTCCAGCTCCCGGGCGATGGTGCGCAGGGTCAGGCCGTCGAGGCCGACCTCGTTCAGCAGCTTCAGCGCCGTGTCCGCGACCCGTCGGCGGTCGAGGGGGGCGCGCCGTTCCGTTCCCACGCGCACAGCTTGACACCTTAACGGTGTTAAGGGCACGCTCGGGGCGCAGCCCCACTTAACAGCGTTAAGGAGAAGCGGGATGAACACGGACGTTCTGATCGTCGGCGCCGGCCCCACCGGGCTCGCGCTCGGCATCGACCTGGCCCGGCGCGGCGTGGACGCGCTGGTGGTGGAGCGGGCGGCGGCGCTGTTCCCCGGCTCGCGCGGCAAGGGCATCCAGCCCCGCACCATGGAGGTCTTCGACGACCTCGGCGTCCTCGACGCGATCCACGCGGCCGGCGGCGGCTACCCGGTCGGCATGGTCTGGCAGGACGGGAAGCGGCTCGGCGAGCACTCCATGTTCGAGCCGGCCGAACCGAGCGAGGACGCGCCGTACAACGCGCCGTGGATGGTGCCGCAGTGGCGGACCCAGGAGATCCTGCTGGCCCGCCTGGAGGAGCTGGGCGGCACGGTGGCCTTCGGCCGGGAGGTCACCGGTCTCACGCAGGACGCGGACGGCGTGACCGCGCGCTTCGCCGCCGGAGAGCCCGTGCGCGCCCGGTACCTCGTCGCGGCCGACGGCGGCCGGTCGGCCGTACGGCGCGCGCTCGGCGTCGGCATGACGGGCGAGACGGTCGACCCGAGCCCGATGCTGGTGGCGGACGTCCGGATCAGCGGCCTCGACCGGGACAACTGGCACGTCTTCCCGCCCCGCGGGGACGCCGGCTTCCTCGCCCTGTGCCCGCTGGCCGGAACCGAGGACTTCCAGGTGACCGCGCAGTTCCCGGAGGGCACCTCCGTGGACGTCACCGCGGACGGCGTGCGCAAGGTCGTCGCCGACCGCACCCACCTGGCCGCCGAGGACGTCACCGAGGTGCGCTGGGCCTCCGACTTCCGGCCCCGCGCGGCGCTGGCCGACCGCTTCCGCGACGGCCGCGTCCTGCTCGCCGGGGACGCCGCCCACGTGCACTCGCCGGCCGGCGGGCAGGGCCTGAACACCAGCGTGCAGGACGCCTACAACCTGGGCTGGAAGCTGGGCGCGGTGCTCGCGGGCGAGGCCCCGGACGCGCTGCTGGACAGCTACGAGGAGGAGCGGCGCCCGGTCGCCGCCGGGGTGCTCGGCCTGTCGACCGGCGTCCACCGCGGCGAGGTGCGGCGCGGAGAGGCGACCCGGCAGCTGGGGATCGGCTACCGGGAGTCGTCCCTCACGGCGGAGACGCGCACCGTCCCGGACGGTGCCCTGCGGGCCGGCGACCGCGCGCCCGACGGCACGGTGGACGGTGTCCGGCTCTTCGACGCCTTCCGCGGCCCGCACTGGACGCTGCTGGCGCTGGGCACCAAGGCGCCGCCGGTGCCGGACTCGGTGCCCGTCGTCCGGGGGCCCGGTCACGGGGCGTACGGGACGGGCCTGTTCCTGGTCCGGCCGGACGGCTACGTCGGCTGGGCGGGCGAGGACGCGGCCGGGCTCGGCGGCTACCTGGCCCGCTTCGGCCTGGTCTGACGGGCGGGGCTCGGGGCACGGCCTACGCGCTGGCCACCGACAGCTTCACCGCGAAGCCCAGGAACAGGGCGCCGGCCGCCGAGGTGGCCCCGGCCGACAGCCGCTTGCGGCGGCGGAAGGCGGCGGCCAGCTTGGTGCCGCTGAAGATCAGCGCACTGAGGTAGAGGAAACTGAAGAACTGGGCGAAGGCGCCGAGGACGACGAAGGACAGCGCCGGGTAGGCGTAGCCCGGGTCGACGAACTGCACGAAGAAGGCGACGAAGAAGAGGATCGCCTTCGGGTTGAAGAGGCTGACGACCAGCGCCCGGCGGAAGGGCCGCTCGTCCCCGTCCACGGGGGCGGCGGTGTCCGGCGCGTCCTGCTCCCGCCGTGTCCGCCACATCGCCCACGCGGCCCGCATCATGCCGACCGCGAGCCACGTGAGGTATCCGGCGCCGGCGTACTTCACGATCCCGAACAGCACGGCGTTGGCCTGGAGCAGCGAGGCCACTCCGGCGGCCGACAGCGTCATCAGCACCGTGTCCCCGCACCAGACCCCGGCGGCGGCCGTGTACCCGGCGCGCACGCCCCGGCGGGCGGCCACGGAGAGGACGTAGAGGGAGTTGGGGCCGGGCAGCAGGACGATGAGGACGAGGCCCGCCAGGTAGGTGGGGAGGTCTATGACGCCGAACATGGAGGGAGTGTCGCACGGGGGTGCGGCACTCCGCTCCGGTGTTCCAGCCGGCGGTACGGGCGTGCACGCAGCGCGCCGACGGTGATCAGAAACGCGGTCAGAAGGCGTCCGAGGGCACGTACGTCCCCCACACCTCGCGCAGCGCGTCGCACACCTCGCCCACCGTCGCCCGGGCACGCAGCGCGTCCTTCATCGGGTGGAGGACGTTGTCCTCGCCCTCGGCGGCCTTCCTGAGGGCGGCCAGGGCGGTGTCCACCGCCTGCCGGTCGCGCTCGGCGCGCAGCCTGGCGAGGCGTTCGGCCTGCTGGGCCTCGATGGCCGGGTCGACGCGCAGGGGCTCGTAGGGCTCCTCCTCGTCGAGCTGGAAGCGGTTGACGCCGACGACGACCCGCTCGCCGGAGTCGGTCTCCTGGGCGATGCGGTAGGCGTTGCGCTCGATCTCGCTCTTCTGGAAGCCGTGCTCGATGGCGTTGACGGCGCCGCCGAGGTCCTCGACCTTCCGCATCAGCTCCAGGGCGGCGGCCTCGACGTCGTCGGTCATCTTCTCGATGACGTAGGACCCGGCGAAGGGGTCGACCGTCGCCGTAACGTCCGTCTCGTGGGCGAGGACCTGCTGGGTGCGCAGCGCGAGGCGGGCGGACTTGTCGGTGGGCAGCGCGATGGCCTCGTCGAAGGAGTTGGTGTGCAGCGACTGGGTGCCGCCGAGCACCGCGGCGAGGCCCTGCACGGCGACGCGGACCAGGTTGACCTCGGGCTGCTGGGCCGTCAGCTGCACGCCGGCCGTCTGGGTGTGGAAGCGCAGCATCAGCGACTTGGGGTTCTCGGCGCCGAACTCCTCCTTCATCACCCGCGCCCAGATCCGGCGGGCCGCGCGGAACTTGGCGACCTCCTCCAGGATCGTCGTGCGGGCCACGAAGAAGAAGGAGAGGCGGGGCGCGAAGTCGTCCACGTCCATCCCGGCGGCGACGGCCGTGCGCACGTACTCGATGCCGTCCGCGAGGGTGAACGCGATCTCCTGCGCGGGCGAGGCACCGGCCTCGGCCATGTGGTAGCCGGAGATGGAGATGGTGTTCCACTTCGGGATCTCGGCCCGGCAGTACTTGAAGATGTCCGCGATCAGCCGCAGCGAGGGCTTGGGCGGGAAGATGTACGTCCCGCGCGCGATGTACTCCTTCAGCACGTCGTTCTGGATCGTGCCGGTGAGCTGGTCGGCGCTCACCCCCTGCTCCTCGGCGACGAGTTGGTAGAGCAGGAGCAGCAGCGCGGCGGGCGCGTTGATCGTCATGGACGTGGAGACCTTGTCCAGCGGGATCCCGTCGAACAGCACGCGCATGTCGTCGATGGAGTCGATGGCGACGCCGACCTTGCCGACCTCGCCGCCGGCGAGCGGGGCGTCGGAGTCGTGGCCCATCTGGGTGGGCAGGTCGAAGGCGACGGACAGACCCGTCGTGCCGTTGGCGATGAGCTGCTTGTACCGGGCGTTGGACTCGGTCGCCGTGCCGAAGCCGGCGTACTGGCGCATCGTCCAGGGGCGGCCGGTGTACATCGTCGGGTACACGCCGCGGGTGAAGGGGTACCGCCCCGGTTCGCCCAGCTTCCCGGTCGGGTCCCAGTCCGCCTGGGTGTCGGGCCCGTAGACCGGTTCGATGGGCAGCCCGGACTCCGACTCTCGCGTCATGGTGCGTCGCCTCCCGCTGGGCATGTGTTCGAGTCTCTCGAACCACTCGTCAGTCACTCGCCAGTACGGACCGGCCCTCCGACGGAGGGTATCGATGGGTGCACGCCCCGAGGAGGGGCACACGCTGGGACCTTGCTCACAGCCGCGTCGCGGTCCCGGTCCCCACGATGCCGCGCCGTTCGCGGCGCGTCATCCGCGGGGAGCATCTCTGCGGGACATCCGTGCGGAACCGTGAGGCGGCGGGGACTGTGATGCGTATGAGGGGCATGAGGAGTAAGCGGTACGGGTCGGGCGCGGTCGCCTGCGTCCTCGGCGCCGTGCTGGCGGCGGGCGGCTGCACGGTGACGGGCCCCGGCATCGACGGCCCGGGCACGGCGCCGGGCAGCGGGAGCACCGGCCGCCCGGCACCCGGCGTCGAGGGCGCGGGCGGCGCACCGGCGGCCGGGACGGGTGGCGCGGGGCGCTCTGCGGCACCCGGCACCACCCGCGGCGCGCCGTCCGAGCGCGCCCCGTCCGCCGGCCGGACGACCGCCGCTCCGCCCGCCCGCCCCGCGCCGCGGGTGCTGTGGTCGCGGGGCGCCACGGGCCGGGACGTCCGCGAACTCCAGGCGCGGCTGCGCCAGATCGGCTGGCTGGCCGGGGGTCCGACGGGGACGTACGACGAGGTGACCGAGCGCGCGGTGGGCGGTTTCCAGCGCAAGCGCGGACTGCCCGGCACGGGCCGCACGGACACCGTCACCTGGCAGCGGCTGGTGGCGATGACGCGCGAGCCGGGCAAGTGGCAGCTGTACGCGATGGGCGGGCAGCCGGCCGCCGCACCCGACCCGCGCTGTCTGACCGGGCGGGTGCTGTGCATCAGCAAGTCGAGCCGGACGCTGCGCTGGATGGTCGACGGGCGGACGCTGTCGACGATGGCGGTGCGCTTCGGCTCCCAGTACACGCCGACCCGGGAGGGCGTCTTCCACGTCTACTGGAAGTCCCGTCACCACTGGTCGACGCTCTACCACGCGCCGATGCCCTACGCGATGTTCTTCAGCGGGGGCCAGGCCGTGCACTACTCGTACGACTTCGCCGCCCGTGGTTACGCGGGGGCCTCGCACGGGTGCGTCAACGTGCGGGACGAGGGGGCGGTCGCGGACCTGTACGCGCGGGTGCGCAACGGCGACAAGGTCGTCGTGTACCGGTGAGCCGGCGCGTGGTGGTGGTGGTGGGGGGCGCGGGCGGGACCGGGGGAACGTGTCCCGCCCGCGCCGAGGTGCACGAGCCGTAGGTACGGGGGGAACCCCGGCTCAGTGCGGGAAGCCGATGACCAGTCGGCTCACTCAGTACTGCGCCCGGCCGGCCGAAAGTGTCACACCTACGGCGGGAAAAGTTCCGTCGGCTCGGGAAAACGCAGGTCAGGCGGTATTGCCAAGTCCCGGGAACTGCTGCGCGGCGTACTTGGGCAGCCGGCCCGGCAGGGGCAGGAGGGCCGTGGGCGCGCCCGTGGCGTGGGCCGGCCGTGGCGTCCCGGCCCCGTCGGCGCGGTGGGCCGTGCGGGAGCCGCGGTCGTCCTCGTCCCCGCGGTCGTCGCCCCGGTCGTCACCGCTCTGCCGGCCACCGCCGTCCCGGTCGCCCCGGTCGTCGTCCCGGCCGCCGCTGTCGCCGCTGTCGCTCTTGCCTCCGGTGCCCTTCCGGGTCTCGCCGAAGCCCGCCGTCCCGCCCAGGATCCCCTCCACGGCGTCCCCGACGCGACCCCCGGTCCGGTCCCGGGTCGTGGCGCCCGTGCCGGCGAGGACGCGCCGGCAGTACGCGTCCACCCGTGCGGAACCGCCGGCCGCCTCCGTCAGCGCGCGTCTGCGGGCGCCGTCGAGCGCCTTGCCTGCGCCGAGGTCGCGGCAGGACGTGAGTTCCCGCCGTCGGCCGTCCGCGGCGTCCGGCTTCCGGTCGCGGGCCTCCTGGCCCCGGTCGGGGACGCCGCCGGCGGCGCCCGTCTCCGCGCGCGGGGTACCGCCGGCGGAGGGGCCGGGCGCGGCACCCTCGGGCGTGGACCCGTCCCGCAGGCCGTCCAGCGGGGAGGCCGAGCCGAGCGGGCGGTCGGGGGTCGCCGCCGACGACGCGGTGGCGGCGGGGTCGGGACCGGTGCCGCCGAACGGGGTCGGCAGGACTCCGGTTCCGGCCGCGACCGCGACCCCGCCGACCATGCCGGCGGTCAGCGCGGCGGCCAGTCCGAGGCGCAGGGGACGGCCCCAGCGGGAGCGCCGGGCCTCGTCGCGCCGCGGACCGATGCGGATCAGCCCGGCGTCGGAGGACGCCGCCGCGGTGCCGTGGCCGCGGGCGGCCGGCACGTCGGCCCACCGCGCCGCGTCGTCGGCGCGCGCCTTGCGGAAGGCGGCCAGCGCACCGGTCTCGCCCGGCAGTTCTCCGGCGGCCGGCGCGGCGTACGCCGCCAGCGCGTCCAGCGTCCCGGCGAGCCGTTCGGCCCGGTCGCGGACCGCGGGGTCGACAGTTTCCAGTGACTCTCCGCGCAGCAAGGTCTCCGCCGTCTCGCGGTCCAGCCACCCGTCCTGCTCGTCGGCCATCACATGTCCTTCTGCGTCCGCGCGCGCGTATGCGTCACAGTCGCGGACGTCGCCGCACGGCGGCCTGGTTCTCGCTGGGGCGGCAGGGCGTCGAGCACCCCGGTGGATTCCGCTTCGCCGCCGAGCAGTTCGGCCAGGCGCTTCAGACCGCGGTGGGCCGCGGTGCGGACGGCGCCGGGCCGCTTGCCCAGCGTCTCGGCCGCGCTCTTGGCGTCGAGGCCGACGACCACCCGCAGGACGACCGCCTCGGCCTGGTCCTGGGGGAGCCGCGCGATGAGGGACAGGGTGCTGTCCGTGGCCAGCGCCTCGAGGGCCTCGCCGGCGGTGTCGGAGTCGGCCGGCTTGCCGGTCAGCTCCGTCTCGTCGCCGCCGATCGCCGGCCGGCGTCCGCGCATCCGGATGAGGTCGAGGGCCCGGTTGCGGGCGATACGCGCGGCCCAGCCCCGGAAGCGGTCCGCGTCGCCCTCGAAGCGGTCCAGGTCACGGGCGATCTGCAGCCACGCCTCGGACGCCACGTCCTCGGCGTCCGGATCACCGACCAGCGTCCGCACGTATGTGAGCAACCGCGGGTGCACTGCGCGGTACACAGTCCGGAACGCGGTCTCGTCCCCGTCCTGTGCCGCACGCACCGCGGCGGTCAGCTCCGCGTCGTCCCCCAGCACCGAACGCGCCTCTCTTTGCGCCTTGGGCCGGCGCCGCTCTCGCGGACCGGATACTCGCCGTCGTGTTCCTCCATGGGTGGTCGCGGTGGTCCACCGCTGGTCGGCGCGAAAGGCACGTTACGTCTTGAAACCGCCGCTCGTCCATGTCCTCATCGCATTGCCGTACAAGACGCAACTAACCCGTGACGCGGTGAGGTGTGACAGAAAACGCATCGGCGGCGCTGTAAGGAGTACGGGTCGCCGCGCGGCCCGTGCCGCGCGACGGCCGGGGCCTCTCCTGTGGGGGGTGGCGGCCCCGGCCGTTGCCTTGGCCGCCCGGGGCAGGGGTCAGCGGCCCTTCGTCGCCTCCCGGCACAGCAGCCGCAGCGATCCGTCGCCCGCGAAGCAGCGGCGGGCCTCGTCGATCGGGTCCCACAGGCGGCCGTCGTGGGTGCGGATCCAGTGGTCGCCGCCGCTCGCCCACCACTCGGCGCCGCTCTCGCGCGCGATCACCTCACCGGCGTAGGCGCCGAGCCCGCGCAGCACGGTCTCGACCGCGGCGTACGGGGCGCCCTCGCCGCGGATGCCCTCGATCATGCGGTCGACGCGCCACAGACTCCGGGGCGTGTAGTCCAGCCGCAGCCGCGCGCCCTCGCGCAGCACGGCCACCGTGTCGGCGGCCCACCGCACCGGGCGGGTGGCGGCCCAGGGCCGGTTCGCCGCCGGGTCGGTGCCCGGGGCCGGGGAAGTGGTCTGGCTGGTCACCGTCGCTTCGCTGGTCACAGTCGTCACATCCGCAAGAGCGTCGTGCGGCGGTGTTTCGTCACAGGTTTCCGCCCGCGGTTCCGCAACCGGCGCAGGACCGCCCCACCTTCCCCACGTCCGCCGCAGCACCGCCGCGCCGTCCCCGCAGGACGGTCACAGTCCGGCCGCCGTCAGCCCCGCCCGCGTGCCCTGCGGGACACCACCGCCCGCAGCACCCGGCGCCCCTCCGTGGACGCGTCCAGGGCGCCGCGCAGCCCGGCCGGACCGTGGCCCGCGAGCAGCTCCAGGACGGTGACCTGGCGGCGCAGTTCGGCGGCGACGAGCGGCGAGGCGCCCTGCGCCGGCTCCTCGCGGCCGACGTCGTCGCCGCCCGTGCCCTCGGTCGCGGGGTCGAGGAGCCGGTGGATCCGCAGCGACGCCACCGAGCAGGCGTCGGCCCAGGCCCGTATCTCCGCGGCCGAGCACTTGGCCGGGGCGGCGGCCAGCATCCGCCGGGCCAGCAGGACGGCCTCGTCCTCGTCAGCCGCGTCGGGCCCGGCGAGTTTGCCGCGGACCTGCTCCCACGCCTGCGCCCAGACGGACCCCTCCCCGCCCATGTCCGCGTCGGGCTCGGCGAGGGTCGCCCACACCGGGCGCAGCACGTCGTCGTCGCCGTCCAGCAGGGGCAGGCAGCGGTCCAGACAGGCCAGTCCGCTCGCGGCGAGCCCGCGTGTGTCGGCCTGCGCGATCAGTTCCACCAGACTCATCCGGCGCCTCCTCGTCCTACCGCCCCGGCCCGCGCTCCACCACGGAGCCCGCACTTCCCCTTACTGCGTGCGACGGCCCGCGAGTGTCACAGCGGCACCACGCCGAGCCGGTCGAGGAAGCGGAAGAAGAGGTCCTCGGCGGTGGGGGCCGTCCCGGGGCCGGCACCGGGAGCCGCGTCGTCCGCCGGATCCGCCGCCAGGACGTCGGCCAGCTCCCCGGCGTCCGCCGTGCGCCCGGCCTCGGCGGCCCAGGCGACGGCGCGTTCGGCGGCGTCGCGGGGCTCGAGGAAGTAGTCCTCCAGCGTGAGCCCCTCGTTCTCGGCGCCCAGGTATCCGGCCATCGCGGCCCGCACCAGACAGGTCGTCCACGCCCCGCCGGCGGGCGCCGCCGCCTCCACGACCACGCAGTCGCTGTCCATGACGTACCCGAACAGCGCGGGCGCGCCGGTCTGCGCGGCCAGGTCGTTCATGTTCCCGACGTCCCCGTCGCCGCCCGGGTGCTCCCACACCTGCCAGCCGTCCGGCGCGGTCACCCGCAGGGTCATGTCCGCGGCACCCGCGAGCGCGTCCAGCTCGGCGAGCGGCCGCTCGGCGCGGCCCACGACGAAATAGCCCCAGTAGCCCATGTCCCGGCTCCCCCCGGCGTGTCGGTTCGGCTCGCCCAAACATCACCACAGCCGTACGGGAGTTCGCAGCCGTATGGGGCAATCCGGCCCGGACCCCGGGTCAGTCGAGCCGGCCGGCCAGCGCCTTGAACTCCGCCCAGGACAGCTCGGGCTTGTCCGGGTCCCACAGCTTCTGGACCGTCGCCGCCAGCGGCAGCCGGATGCCGGCGGCGACCTGGGCCTGGGTCTGGGCGTTCGGGATGTCGCCCCAGACCGCGAAGCTGCCGCCGAGGATCTGGTCGTCGTACTTCGCGTCGACGGGCGCGGTGCCCCGCAGGACGCGCGGGGTCCACTGCTCGTAGATGCGCTGGCCGGTCGGGTAGACGAAGGTCTGCGGCTGGCCGAGCACGTAGTAGAGGAACTCGTCGTTGTAGTTGAGGACCTGGCGGCCCGCGCTCAGATACTCCGCGGGCGGGCGG
The DNA here is from genome assembly GCF_040636935.1 of Streptomyces sp. NPDC032940. Classification (NCBI taxonomy): domain Bacteria; kingdom Bacillati; phylum Actinomycetota; class Actinomycetes; order Kitasatosporales; family Streptomycetaceae; genus Streptomyces; species Streptomyces sp. NPDC032940. Next base: position 302,607 of record NZ_JBEZVJ010000001.1, read on the forward strand.
GCGCCGATCTCCTTGCCGGTCCAGTAGGCGACCTTGAGGTCCTTCAGGGGCTCGACGGACGTGTCCTTGAAGAAGCCGTCGTTCCAGGCCCGCGGGGTGCGGTCGTGGGCGATGACGGTCTTGGCGCGGCCGTTGAGCCAGCCGGTGGTGAGGTCGGCGACGGTACCGCCGGAGCCGTAGGCCTTGCGGGCGGCGGCGGCCAGGGTCGGGTAGGACGCCTCGGGGTCCGGCACCACGAGCGCCTGGTACTCGTCGGCGCCCAGGTGGAACTGGGAGCCGGGGAAGAGGTCGGCGTACTCGTCCAGCAGGTCGTCGACGATCTCGGCGGCCTCGGGCTTGGAGATGTCGATCGCGCCGCGCGTGGCCGTGCCCCGGGCGTTGCGCAGCTGGAGGTCGGGGTGGGCGGCGATCACCGCGCCGAGGTGACCCGGCGAGTCGATCTCGGGGACGACGGTGATGTGCCGGGAGGCGGCGAGGTCGGTGATCTCCTTGACCTCGGCCTTGGTCAGGTGGTCCTGGGAGACGATCTCCGGGTGCGAGTCGGACTCGATGCGGAAGGCCTGGTCGTCGGAGAAGTGCAGGCCCAGCTCGTTGTACTTGAGGTCGCCCAGTTCGCGGACCCGGTCCTTGATCCAGTCGGCGTCGTAGTGCTTGCGGGCGATGTCGAGCATGAAGCCCCGCTTGGGCTTGGCCGGCTCGTCCTTCACCACCCCCTCCGGCGCCGTGCCGCCGCCGTCCACCTCCTGCTTGAGGGTGCGGGTGCCGTAGAAGACGCCCGCCTCGGCGGGCCCGCTCACGGTGACGCGGCCGTCGCGCACGGTCATGGTGTACGACTCCGGGTTCGCGCTCTTGTCGCCCCCGACCTCCAGCCGCAGGTCCCCGGCGCGCGCGTCGTCCTGCTCACCGGCGTACGTCATCCCCAGCTCGCCGGCGACCAGCTTGCCCTCGTCGGCGAGGGAGGGGTCGGCCACGACGACCCGGTGCCCGGGGCCTGGCTGCCAGCCGGGGCCGCGGGCGGGGGTGTGCCGCCGTACGGCCGGCACGGTCTGCGGCTCCTCGGACAGGGCGTAGGAGCGACTCGGGCTGGGCGAGGTGGAAGGGGCGGCCGCCCCTTCGGAGGACCGCGACGCGGAGCCCGCCGGCCCGCCGTCACCGTCGCCGTCGGTGGCCCACAGGCCGACTCCCACGCCGAGCGCCGCGACCGCCGTACCGGCGATCACCGCCCGCTGCCTCACCTTGCGCGCCGGTGTCCGGCGTCCGTGCTGGCTCACAGCGCCAACCTAAGGCCGCCGACTCCGTCATGCGTCCACCACATGTTCCGAAACTCTCCCGTTCGGGTGAAATTCGGGCAGCGTACGGACATGCGATGCCCTCTCTCGATAACGTGTCGCCACATATTTCGCACAATCCCCTGCCGACACACACGTGACGCCCACAAGGACCCACGCTGCCTGTGCACCGTCTCCCCGACCTCACCGGCCGAGTCGCCATACCGGTACCGGTGCAAACCCGCGCCACGCCGACGGCGCCCTCACCCCTGGAGCGCTTCAACACGGCCCCCGCCGACGAGGCCGTCCAGACCCTCCTGACCTGCTTGAACAGCCACGACTGGGCCCACCGCCTGGCCGCCCACCGCCCCTATCCGGACCTCCCGTCCCTCCTCGCGGCAGCCGACGAGGCGGCGTACGACCTGAGCCCGGAGGACCTGGCGGAAGCCCTCCGGTCCGAGGCCCTCCCCGCCCTCCCGGAGGACACGTACGCGGCGGCCCACACGGCGCTGACCGCGGCGACGACGGCGTACGAGAGCCGCTTCGGACACGCGTTCGTCATCTGCCTGGACGGCCTGAATGCCGACGAGGCCCTGGACCACGTCCTGGCGGCCATCCGGTCACGTTTGGCAAACGATCCGGACGAGGAGCGCCTCATGGCAGCCGAAGAACTCCGGCGCCTGGCAAAAGGCAGACTGGCCGACGGCCTCCAGGGGGGCGGGGAACCGCGCGACCGGCCCCGGGCGGCTCCCACCCGGCATACGAGACAAACCCCCACCCCCTGACCCGTCGGCACTCGCCCCACTGCTCCTTTGAGTGCAACTTTGATCACATAGCCAGGCCCCCCGTAAGCGCCGCAGGCAACCGTCGCTACCATGCTGGGGGCCGGTGGACCGTACCCGGCCGGGCCCGACCGACAAGGAAAGCCGGCGCGGCCCCAATCCCCGCTCCCGGAGGAAATTTCCGTGCCGGCTGGAACGCTGTACCGCGGCCGGGAAGGAATGTGGTCCTGGGTGGCTCACCGAGTCACCGGCGTCCTCATTTTCTTCTTCCTGTTCGTTCACGTGCTGGACACCGCGCTCGTCCGTGTGTCCCCCGAGGCCTACGACAACGTCGTGGCCACGTACAAGAACCCGATCGTCGCGCTGCTGGAATACGGCCTCGTCGCCGCCATCCTCTTCCACGCGCTCAACGGTCTGCGTGTCATCGCCGTCGACTTCTGGGCCAAGGGCGCCCGCTACCAGAAGCAGATGCTGTGGACCGTCGTCGCCCTCTGGGTCGTGCTGATGCTCGGGGCGATCTACCCCGTCCTCGGCCACGCCGCTCGTGAACTGTTCGGGAGCTGACGCGCAGCATGTCGAAAAACACAGTCACCACTGAGAAGACCGCTTCCGGTATCGGCCCCGTCGAGGGCGCCTCCCTCTACACGGTCGACAACCCGGCGCCGCTGATCGAGGCCCCTCGCCAGCGCACCAAGAAGACCCCGAAGTCCACGCGCGGCAACTTCGAGCTGTACGGCTGGCTGTTCATGCGCCTGTCCGGCGTGGTGCTGGTCGTCCTGGTCATCGGCCACCTGCTCATCCAGCTGGTGCTGGACGGCGGCGTCTCCAAGATCGGCTTCGCCTTCGTGGCCGGCCGCTGGGCCTCGCCGTTCTGGCAGGTCTGGGACCTGCTGATGCTCTGGCTCGCGATGCTGCACGGGACCAACGGTCTGCGTACGGTCATCAACGACTACGCGGAGCGCGCGAACACCCGGCTGTGGCTCAAGGGCCTGCTCTACACCGCCACGGTGTTCACCATCCTGCTGGGCACGCTGGTGATCTTCACCTTCGACCCGAACATCCGCTAGGCACGGGGCTGCGAGAATCATGAAGATCCACAAGTACGACACCGTCATCGTCGGCGCCGGTGGCGCCGGCATGCGCGCGGCCATCGAGTCGACCAAGCGCAGCCGCACCGCCGTCCTGACGAAGCTCTACCCCACCCGCTCCCACACGGGCGCCGCGCAGGGCGGCATGGCCGCCGCGCTGGCCAACGTGGAGGAGGACAACTGGGAGTGGCACACCTTCGACACGGTCAAGGGCGGTGACTACCTGGTCGACCAGGACGCCGCCGAGATCCTGGCGAAGGAGGCCATCGACTCGGTCCTCGACCTGGAGAAGATGGGCCTGCCCTTCAACCGGACGCCCGACGGGACGATCGACCAGCGCCGCTTCGGCGGTCACTCCCGCAACCACGGCGAGGCCCCGGTCCGCCGCTCCTGCTACGCGGCCGACCGCACCGGCCACATGATCCTCCAGACGCTGTACCAGAACTGCGTCAAGGAGGGCGTGGAGTTCTTCAACGAGTTCTACGTCCTGGACCAGCTGATCACCGAGGTCGACGGCGTCAAGAAGTCCGCCGGTGCGGTGGCCTACGAGCTGGCGACCGGCGAGATCCACGTCTTCCAGGCGAAGTCCGTGATCTACGCCTCCGGCGGCACCGGCAAGTTCTTCAAGGTGACGTCGAACGCGCACACGCTCACCGGTGACGGCCAGGCGGCCGTGTACCGGCGCGGGCTGCCGCTGGAGGACATGGAGTTCTTCCAGTTCCACCCGACCGGCATCTGGCGCATGGGCATCCTGCTGACGGAGGGCGCCCGCGGTGAGGGCGGCATCCTCCGCAACAAGGACGGCGAGCGCTTCATGGAGAAGTACGCGCCGGTCATGAAGGACCTCGCCTCGCGTGACGTCGTCTCGCGCTCCATCTACACGGAGATCCGCGAGGGACGCGGCTGCGGCCCCGAGGGCGACCACGTCTACCTGGACCTCACCCACCTCCCGCCGGAGCAGCTGGACGCCAAGCTGCCCGACATCACGGAGTTCGCGCGGACCTACCTCGGCATCGAGCCCTACACGGACCCGATCCCGATCCAGCCCACCGCGCACTACGCCATGGGCGGCATCCCGACCAACGTCGAGGGTGAGGTCCTCGCGGACAACACCACCGTCGTCCCCGGCCTGTACGCGGCCGGCGAGGTCGCCTGCGTCTCCGTGCACGGCGCCAACCGCCTGGGCACCAACTCGCTGCTGGACATCAACGTGTTCGGCAAGCGGGCCGGCATCGCCGCCGCGGAGTACGCGCAGAAGGCGGACTTCGTCGAGCTGCCGGAGAACCCGGAGTCCCTGGTCGTCGAGCAGATCGAGCGGCTGCGCACCTCCACCGGCAACGAGCGGGTGGCCGAGCTGCGCCGCGAGCTGCAGGAGACCATGGACGCCAACGTCATGGTGTTCCGCACCGAGCAGACGATCAAGACGGCTGTCGAGAAGATCGCCGAGCTGCGCGCCCGCTACAAGAACGTGGCGATCCAGGACAAGGGCCGCCGCTTCAACACCGACCTGCTGGAGGCCGTCGAGCTGGGCAACCTGCTCGACCTGGCCGAGGTGATGGCGGTCTCCGCGCTCGCCCGCAAGGAGTCCCGCGGCGGTCACTACCGCGAGGACTACCCCAACCGCGACGACGTCAACTTCATGCGCCACACCATGGCGTACCGCGAGGTGGGCGACGACGGCACCGAGTCCATCCGTCTGGACTACAAGCCGGTCGTCCAGACCCGCTACCAGCCGATGGAGCGTAAGTACTGATGGCTACCCCTGTCATGGAGAAGAGCGACAAGGCCCCCGAGCCCGGTTTCGCCGACTCCCCCTACATCACCGTCACGGTCCGCGTCCGCCGGTTCAACCCGGAGGTCTCGGCCGAGGCGACCTGGCAGGACTTCCAGCTGGAGATCGACCCGAAGGAGCGTGTCCTCGACGCCCTTCACAAGATCAAGTGGGACCTGGACGGCACGCTGACCTTCCGCCGTTCCTGCGCCCACGGCATCTGCGGGTCCGACGCGATGCGGATCAACGGCAAGAACCGGCTGGCCTGCAAGACGCTGATCAAGGACATCAGCCCCGAGAAGCCGATCACGGTCGAGCCCATCAAGGGCCTGACGGTCCTCAAGGACCTGGTCGTCGACATGGAGCCGTTCTTCCAGGCGTACCGGGACGTGATGCCCTTCCTGATCACGAAGGACACCAACGAGCCGACGCGCGAGCGCCTGCAGTCCGCCGAGGACCGCGAGCGCTTCGACGACACGACCAAGTGCATCCTGTGCGCGGCGTGCACGTCCTCGTGCCCGGTGTTCTGGAACGACGGCCAGTACTTCGGCCCGGCCGCGATCGTGAACGCCCACCGCTTCATCTTCGACTCGCGTGACGAGGCCGGCGAGCAGCGGCTGGAGATCCTGAACGACCGCGACGGCGTCTGGCGCTGCCGCACGACCTTCAACTGCACGGACGCCTGCCCGCGCGGTATCGAGGTCACCAAGGCGATCGCGGAGGTGAAGCGGGCGCTGATCACGCGCCGCTTCTGACGTCCGTCGGTTCGCCGCCGTAGGCCGGTGAGGGCCCCGTTTCCCCTGGAAGCGGGGCCCTCTGGCATATGCCACACGTTCGGGTGAAGGGCCGATGAAGGGCCCCGCGGGCCCGGTCCGGCCTACGATGATGCTCTCGACACCAGCCCCCAGGAGGCACGCGATGTCCGCAGCATCCGTAGAGCTGCCCCGCGGCGACCTTCCGCTGATCGCGGAGGCGAACCGCCTCATGGACCGCAACCCGGGCTACCGCGTCGAGATCATCGGAGGCCAGCTCCTCGTGAGCCCGCCCCCCGACGTTCCGCACTCGCGGGCCCTCACCAAACTCATGCGCCCGTTCATCGCTGCGGGCCTTGACGACGGCGAAACCGAAGTACACCAGGGCATCGGTCTCTGGCTGCCCACCGACGCCGAGGACTACGCCATTCCGGACCTGGCGATCGTGGACGCCGACATCGACGACCACCTCGTCGAGAACAACTGCTACGACCCGGTCTGCTTCCGTCTCGTCCTGGAGGTCACCTCCAGCAACTGGAAGAACGACCTGAGGGCCAAGGTCACCGCCTACGCCGCCGCCATGGTCCCCGTCTACGTGATCGTCGACCGCAAGCACGAGCGGCTCCACGTCCTCACCGACCCCGACTGCGCCGACTACTACACCCACCGCGTCCACTCCCCCGGTGAGCACGTCACCCTCCCCGGCTCCCTCGGTGCCGAGGTCACGCTGGACGTCGCGGAGATTCTTGCCGCCGGACGGACGAAGAGCGCGCCCGACGAGGGATGACAATCAGCCGTTCCGGGCGATGAGCGTCCTAGCCTGACGCCATGTCAGATGACGAGTCGTACGAACTGCTCGGGTTCGACAACGTGCTGCTGCCCGTCGGGGACCTCGGTGAGGCCGTCGGATTCTACGAGCGGGCCGGGTTCCCGGTCGCCTTCCGGCTCGACGAGGCCGGGATCGCGCTGCTGAAGGTCGGCGGGGAGACGCCCGGCGTCCTGCTGCGGGCCGAGGAGGAGTTCGGGCGGCGCCCGCCGCTGTGGCCCTCCGCTCGGGTGTGGCTGGAGGTCCCCGACGCCCGCAGGGCGGCGACGGCGCTGCGAGCGTCGGACATCGCGCCGCTGGACGAGCCCTTCCCCGTAGCCACCGGCTGGACCGTCGAGTTCGCCGACCCGTGGGGCAACGTCATCGGTCTCACGGACTACACCAAGCGCCCGGAGCTGGGCCGCCGGCCGTAGGCCCCCTCGCGGCCACCGATCGCGTGACGGGGGCCACTCCACCCCCGAGTTGAACACGTTCAAAAGCAGGTCTACAGTCATCCCTGTCAGCGTTTTGAACGCGTTCAAGAAGGGGTGGGGCATGGACCGCACCGTCATCGCCTACGTCATCTACCTGGTCGTCAGCATCGGTCTGACCGTCTGGGTGGCCCGCACGCTCAGCCGCAACGGCCGGGTCTTCCTCGGCGACGTCCTGCACGGCAACGAGAAGCTCGCCGACGCCGTCAACCACCTCCTGGTGGTCGGCTTCTACCTCGTCAACCTCGGCTTCGTCGCCCTCTACCTGAGCGACGACGAGACGATAACCGACACCCGCGGCATCTTCGAGGCGCTGTCGACCAAGCTGGGCGTGGTGCTTCTGGTGCTCGGCGTGATGCACCTGGCCAACGTGTACGTGCTCAACAGGATCCGGCGGCGCGGCATGATGGAGCGCGAGCAGGTCCCGCCGGTCCCGCCGCAGGGCTGGGTGGCCCCGACGGCCGGGGCCTGATCCGATGGCCCCCGCTCCCGGGACGACGACCGGCGCCCCCGTGCGCCGGCTCACCGTCCTCTACGACGCCGAGTGCTCCCTGTGCACCCACGTACGGGACTGGCTGCTGCGCCAGCCCCGGCTGGTCCCGCTGGACCTGGTCCCCGCGGGGTCGGACGAGGCCCGCCGGCGGTTCCCCGGCCTCGACCACGGCACCTCCCTCGACGAGGTCACCGCCGTCGGCGACGCCGGGCAGGTCTACCGGGGCGCCGCCGCCTGGATCGTCGTCCTGTGGGCGCTGCGCAAGTACCGCAGGCTCGCCCACCGGCTCGCCACGCCCGCCGGGGCCCGGCTGGCCCGGGGCGCCGTCCTGGCCGCCGCCAAGTGGCGGGAGGGGCAGCGGCGGTGGGGCGGCGACGGATACCGCCGGGCCGACGGGTGGGTGTACGAGCCGCGGCTGGGGTGGCTGTACACCGGGCCGGGCTGTGACGACGGCACCTGCGTCACTCGTTAGGCTCTCGTCCTGTGCCTGCGAAGAACGACGGCCCCGACGACGGTGCCCCCCTCAGCAAGTCCGAGCAGACCCGCGCGCTGATCCTGGAGACGGCCATGCGGCTGTTCCAGGAACGCGGCTACGACCGGACGACCATGCGGGCCATCGCCCAGGAGGCCGGTGTCTCCGTCGGCAACGCGTACTACTACTTCGCCGGCAAGGAGCACCTGATCCAGGGCTTCTACGACCGGATCGCCGCCGAGCACCAGGCGGCGGTCCGGGAGGTGCTGGCGCGGGAGACCGACCTGGAGGCGCGGCTCGCCGGCGTGCTGAAGGTGTGGCTGGACATCGCGACGCCGTACCACGAGTTCGCGGTGCAGTTCTTCAAGAACGCCGCCGACCCGGACAGCCCGCTCAGCCCCTTCTCCCCGGAGTCGGAGCACGCGCGCGTGGAGGCCATCAGCGTCCACCGCGCGGTGCTGGCCGGCACGAAGACCAAGGTGCCCGAGGAGCTGCGGGACATCCTGCCCGAGCTGATGTGGCTCTCCCAGATGGGGTTGGTCCTCTACTGGGTCTTCGACCGCACCCCGGGGCGTGAGCGCAGCTACCGGCTCGCCGAGCGCGGAGCCCGGCTCACCGCGCGGGGTGTCGCGCTGGCCCGGTTCCGGGTGCTGCGCCCGCTGGTGCGCGAGGTGCACGAGCTGTTCACGGACTTCCTGCCCGGCATGACCAAGGCGCTTCCCGACCCCTCGGCCCAGAAGTCCTCCCGTCAGGCCTGACGGGACGCCAGCTCGATCACCGTGATGTCCGACGGCGCCCCCACCCGGGTGGGCGGTCCCCAGGCGCCTGCGCCCCGGCTGACGTACAGCTGGGTGTCGCCGTAGCGTTCCAGACCCGCGAGGGTCGGGTTGGCGGCGCCCGCGACGAGATTGCCGGGCCAGAGCTGGCCGCCGTGGGTGTGGCCGGAGAGCTGGAGGTCGACGCCGTGGTCGACGGCGTCGTGGATCTGCACCGGCTGGTGGGCGAGGAGCACGCAGGCGCGGGCCCGGTCCCGGTCGCCGAGGGCCTTGGCGTAGTCGGGGCCCTGGCCCTCGTCCTCGCCGGCCACGTCGTTGACGCCGGCCAGGTCGAAGTGGGGCAGCTCGGTGCGGGCGTTCTCCAGCGGGATCAGGCCGAGCCGGCGCACCTCGGCGACCCACTGCTCGGCGCCGGAGAAGTACTCGTGGTTGCCGGTGACGAAGTACGCGCCGTGCCGGGCCTTGAGCAGGGACAGCGGCGCCGCCGCCGGGCCGAGGTCCTTCACACTGCCGTCCACCAGGTCGCCGACGACGGCGATGAGGTCGGGCTGCGTCGAGTTGACGGTGTCGACGACGGTCTGCGCGAAGCCCCGGCCGAGCACCGGGCCGAGGTGGATGTCGCTGACCACGGCGATGCGGAAACCGTGGGCCGCGCGCGGCAGCTTGGCCAGCGGAACGGTGACCCGCTTCACCTTCGGGCCGCGCAGCACGCCGTACGTGCCGTAGCCGACCGTCCCGACGGCCGCCGCGGCGGCGGCACCGGCGACGACGCGGGAGACGAACAGGCGGCGGGTGGGGACGGCGAGGGGGCTCGGGGGCGTGGCGGCGGACCCGGACGGGGGCTCGGGCTCTCCGGAGGGTTCGGGTTCGGCGGAGGGCGTCCCGGGCAGGGCACTGCCGGCCGTCACGCGCTCCGGGTCCTCGACGGGAGCCGGAACCTCACCCGCATGCGCCGCCCGCCGCTCCAGGAACCTGCGCAGCAGCGGCCGTACGACCTCGCCCGCGAGCACCGCCAGCAGCAGGTAGATCGACAGGGCCAGCCACAGGAAGCCCGGCCAGGCCAGGGTGCGCTGGAGCCAGAAGGGCGCGCCGGTGCGCTCGGCGACCAGCGCGCCGACGGCCAGCGCCCAGCCCCCGCCGATCACCACGGCGCCGGTCCGGCGTGCCGTGCCGGGCGCCCGGGTCGTGTCGCGGAACAGGCGCCGCCACAGGTACCAGTTGGCCGTCACCAGGACGCCCACCACGGCCGGTGCGACGAGCGCGAAGACGACCACCATGCCGTCGGATCCCCTCAGTTGTGCCGCCGGTGAGGCTATGACGTTCGGCGCAGTGCGCGCACTCCACGCAACCCGATGACCCCGACGACCGTCCCCAATACGAAGGAGACGATCGCGAGCAGCAGGTGCACCCAGAAGTACGCCGTGGGGTCGCCGTCGTCGAAGGCCAGCCCGCTGCCGTCCTTGACCAGGTTTTTGACGAAAGTGATCCAGATGATCCAGCTCCACACCCCGAAGGCGAGCAGGAACCAGGAGACGGGGCGGCTGAGCTTCATGCCCTCAGTATCTCCGCCGCCTGTCCGGTTCCGTGCGCGGGGTGGGGAGGGGGCTGGGCCGGTGCCGGGGCCGGGCGGTACGTTCTCGGTCGTGCCCGCACCCAAGAAGACCGGCCGGCGGTTCCTGCTGGTCACCTCCGCCGCCCTGACCGCCCTCGCTCTCACGCCGGCCGCGCACGCGGCGCCCGGGCCGTCGACGAGTCCGTCGGCCGGTCCGTCCGCCACGCCTCCGGCGACGATGTCGTCCGTGGGCGGCGCGCGGCTCGGGGAGCCCGGGAACCAGGTCGATCTCGCGGGCGGGGCGCCCGTCCTGCCCAAGGACGTCACCGCGCGCTCCTGGATCGTGGCCGACGCCGAGTCCGGTGACGTGCTCGCCGCGCACAACGCGCACTGGCGCCTGGCTCCGGCGAGCACCCTGAAGATGCTGTTCGCCGACACGCTGCTGCCGAAGTGGCCGAAGACCACGCAGCACAAGGTGGCGGTGTCCGACCTCGCGGGCGTCGGCGCCGGGTCCAGCCTGGTCGGCATCAAGGAGGAGGAGACGTACACCGTCCACGACCTGTGGCTCGGTGTCTTCCTGCGCTCCGGGAACGACGCGGTGCACGTGCTGTCGGCGATGAACGGCGGCGTCGACAGGACCGTGGCCGAGATGAACGCGCACGCCGAGGAGTTGCAGGCCCTCGACACCACCGTGGTCAGCCCCGACGGCTACGACGCGCCCCGCCAGGTGTCGTCCGCGTACGACCTGACGCTGTTCGCCCGCTCGGGGCTGCAGAAGAAGGACTTCCGCGAGTACGCCTCGACGGTCCGGGCCAAGTTCCCGGGCGAGACGGCCAAGGACAAGAAGGGCAAGACGTACCGCAAGTCCTTCGAGATCCAGAACACCAACCGGCTGCTGGCCGGCGACTCGGACATAGACGTCTATCCCGGCATCGCCGGGGTGAAGAACGGCAACACCACCAACGCGGGCGCCACCTTCACCGGGGTCGCCGAGCGCGACGGCCGGGTGCTGCTCGTCACCGTGATGAACCCGGCGAAGAGCGAGCACAACGAGGTCTACAAGGAGGCCGCCCGCCTGCTGGACTGGGGTTTCCAGGCGGCCGGCAAGGTGAAGCCGGTGGGTGAGCTCGTGCCGCCGAGGAGTGCGGCGCAGGCGAGCCCGGGGACGGAGGCCTCGGGCGAGGCCGGGGGCGTCAGCGGGAAGGGTGCCGTGGGGACGAAGCCGGTGGCGGGCGCCCCGGCCGCGGACGGCTCCACCGGAGTCGGCGTCGCGGCCGGCATCACCGCCGGGGTGCTGGTGCTGCTCGCGGGCGGCGCGTTCCTGGTCAACCGTCGCTGGCCGCTGCCGGAGCTGATGCGTCGCCGGTCCCGTCCGTGAGTTCCTCGGCCTTGCTGCCCGTGGCCGTCCAGGCCGCGCAGAACAGGACCAGCTTCGAGGTGAAGTTGATCCACAGCAGCAGGGCGACGGGGACTCCGAAGGCGCCGTACATGCTCTTCGCGGCGACGCCCTGCATGTAGCCGCTCAGCAGCAGCTTGAGCAGTTCGAAGCCGACCGCGCCGATCAGCGCGGCCACCAGGAGGCGGCGGCGGTGCGGCTGGACGCCGGGCAGCAGGGTCAGCACGTAGAGCAGCAGGAGGAAGTCGGCGAGGACGGCGACGGCGAAGGCGGCGATGTGCAGCAGGACGCTGCCGAAGCCGCCCTCGGCGATGCCGAGCTGGCGGATGATCCAGCCGACGAGCGCCGAGGCGACGGTGGAGATGCCGACGGTGACCAGGAGGGCGCCGCCGAGGCCGACGAGGATGCCGCCGTCCTTGCCCCGGCGCAGGACCGGGTTCTCCTCCTCGTCCGGCAGCTCCCACACGGCCCGCAGACAGCCCCGGGTGGCGTCGACCCAGCCCATGCCGGTGAACAGCAGCAGGAAGCCGGAGATGAGGCCGACGGTGCCGGCGTTGTCGATCAGTCCCTGGATGTTCAGCTGGTCGGAGATGCCCGGGACCTGCTCGGCGATCTTGTCCTGGAGTTCGCCCTGCTGGTCCTTGCTGAGCAGGGCGGCGGCGACCGCGGCGGCGAGGCTGAGCAGCGGGAAGAGCGCGACGAAGCTGGTGAACGTCATCGCGGCGGCCAGCCGCGTCCACTCGACCCGGTCCAGCCGCTCGTACGACCGCCATGCGTGTGTGGTCATCAGCCGTGCGATCCACGGCCCCACCAGGGGAAGCTTCTTCAGCCAGTCCATGTTCCGACCCTGCCCCCGCTCGTCCCGGTCCATGATCCCGTACGGCCGCGGGGTGAGTCCCCGGCCGGGAAGACCAGTGTCCGTGTGCCCCAGAAACGCAGGAGGGTGGCCAGCGCCATGCCGATTCCCGCCCCCGAGACGGTGTCGGCGCGCTGGGAGGTGAGGCCGAGGCCGTAGTGGCTGACGGCCAGGCAGAGCAGCTGCACGGCGGCACCGGCGGCGTTGACCGCGCAGAAGACGGCGTACGGGCGCAGGCCGCGCGGGCGGGTGTGCCGGTAGGTGCCCAGCGCGTTGCCGGCGTAGGCGACCGAGCAGCCGGCGACGAAGGACAGGGCCTTGGCGGTGAGCGGGCCGAGTCCGGCGGGGCCGCGCAGCAGGGTGAAGAGGCCGAGGTCGACGGCGTAGGCGAGCAGGCCGGCCGAGGCGAAGCCCAGCAGTTCGCGCCGGCCGGCTACCAATTGGCCACCGCCAGGCCGTACATGGCCACCCACACCGCGCCGATCAGCGCGAGGGCCCGGTCGCGCAGGATCACGTCCTCCGGTTCGCCGGCGGTGCCGCGGTCGGCGAAGACGGCGTAGCGCAGGACGGCGAGGACGAAGGCGACCATGGACAGCTGGCGCCAGGGCAGCACGCTGGTGTGCGGGACGCCGCCCTCCTCCATGGCCCACAGGCAGTAGCCGAGGACGGCGACTCCGGCCGCGAGCTGCCAGACGAAGCGGAGGTATCCGGTGGTGTACTCGGTGAGCAGCGCGCGGGTGGCGCCCGCCGTGCCGGCCATCTGCACGGCTTCGCTGTAGCGCTTGGCGGCGACCATGAACAGGGCGCCGAAGCCGGTGGTGATGAGGAACCAGCGCGACAGCGGGATGCCGAGGGCGAGCCCGCCGACCATGGCGCGCATCAGGAAGCCGGTGGTGACGACGGCGAGGTCGACGACCAGGACGTGCTTGAGGCTGACGCAGTACGCAAGTTGCATCGTGAGGTAGGCGATCAGCAGCGCCAGGACGGGCGGCGGGCACAGCCAGGCGGCGGCGACGGGCGCGAGGACGCCGAGGGCGCCCCCGACGGCGTAGGCGACGGGCACCGGGACCTGTCCGGCGGCGACCGGGCGGTGGCGTTTGACCGGGTGGGCGCGGTCGGCCTCGGCGTCGCGGGCGTCGTTGACGAGGTAGACGGCGGCGGCGCAGGCGGTGAACAGGACGAAGACCAGGGCGAGCTGGGCCAGGGCGTGCCGGGAGAAGAGCTCGCCGGCGGCGGCCGGGGCGGCGACGACCAGCACGTTCTTGATCCACTGGCGGGGGCGTGCGGTCCTGAGCAGGCCGCCGGCGAGGCCGCCGCGGCGGGGCGGGACGGGCTGCGGGGGCTGTTCGGGGGCGCGCTGCCGCAGGACGGCCGTGTCGGTCACCGGGTCCCTCCGCGCATCCAGCCGGCGCCGAGCCGGGCGGTGAGCGCGCCCAGGGCGGCGCCCGCGGCGACGTCGGACGGGTAGTGGACGCCGGCGACCAGCCGGGACACGCACACGGCGGCGGCCAGCGGCCAGGCCGCGCGTACGCCGAGCGCGCCGAAGACGACGGCGGCGGCCGCGGCGGAGGTGGCGTGGGAGCTGGGGAAGGAGTGCCGGCCGGCGGTGCGCACCAGGGGCTGGACGTGTGCGGGGCGGGGGCGGCGCACGACCCGTTTCACCCCCATGCTGGCCAGGTGCGCGCCCGCGGTGAGGGCGGTGCCCCGCAGCCAGGCCGCCCGCCGGGTGCCGTCCACTGCGGCCGCGGTGAGGCCCGCCGCGAGCCACAGCGCCCCGTGTTCCCCGGCCCAGGACAGTGCGCGCGCGGCACCGGCCACGCGGGGGTCCGTTCCGCAGGCTCTGAGCGCCGTGACGATCCGGTGGTCCATGTCGTCGAGGTCGTCCATGGGGACTCACTGTTCACTCCTACGGAGCGGTACGTACGGCATTGTCGGGCGACATACCATTAATCACCCGTTTCGGGGAGGGCCGGGATGTTCCGTAACTGATGGTTCGTCCAAGGGGGATACGGTCACCGGCATGTCTGCCGACACCGTTCCCGTCGACGAGTGGGGCCCCGTCACCGGCTGGGGCCGCACCGCGCCCACCGTGGCCCGTCTGGTCCGTCCGCGGACGTACGAGGAGGCCGCGGCGGCCGTCCGGGAGTGCGGGGCCCGTGGCGGCATCCCGCGGGGCCTGGGCCGGGCGTACGGCGACGCGGCGCAGAACGCGGGCGGTGCCGTGCTCGACATGACGGGCCTGGACCGGATCCACGCCATCGACGTGGACGGGGGCACGGTGCTGTGCGACGCCGGTGTCTCCCTGCACCGGCTGATGGAGGTGCTGCTGCCGCTCGGCTGGTTCGTGCCGGTGACGCCCGGCACCCGCTACGTGACGGTCGGCGGGGCGATCGGCGCCGACATCCACGGCAAGAACCACCATGTGTCGGGCTCCTTCGCCCGGCATGTGCTGTCCCTGGAGCTGCTCACCGCCGACGGCCGGGTCCGCACCGTGGACCGGGGCACGCCGCTGTTCGACGCCACCACCGGCGGCATGGGCCTGACGGGGGTGATCCTCACGGCGACGGTGCGGCTCCAGCGGGTGGAGACCGCGCTGATGTCGGTCGACACCGAGCGCGCCACCGACCTCGACGACCTCATGGCCCGACTGACGTCCACCGACCACCGCTACCGCTACTCGGTCGCCTGGATCGACCTCCTCGCGCGCGGTGCGGCGACCGGCCGTGCGGTGCTCACCCGCGGCGACCACGCCCCGCTGGACGCGCTGGACGCCCACGCCCGGCGCGAGCCGCTGGCCTTCCGCACCTCGCGGCTGCCGGCCGCGCCCTCCTGCCTGCCGCAGGGGCTGCTCGGCCGGACGAGCGTGGGCCTGTTCAACGAGCTCTGGTACCGCAAGGCCCCCCGTGCGCGGCGCGGGCAGCTCCAGCGGATCTCCACCTTCTTCCACCCCCTGGACGGGGTGCCCCACTGGAACCGGATCTACGGCCGCGGCGGCTTCGTGCAGTACCAGTTCGTCGTCGGCCACGGCCGGGAGGAGGCGCTGCGCCGGATCGTGCGGCGCATCTCCGCGCAGCGCTGCCCGTCCTTCCTGGCCGTCCTCAAGCGCTTCGGGCGGGCCGATCCGGGCTGGCTGTCGTTCCCGGTGCCCGGCTGGACGCTGGCGCTGGACGTCCCGGCCGGGCTGCCGGGGCTCGGTGCCTTCCTCGACGAGCTCGACGAGGTGGTCGCCGGGGCCGGCGGCCGGGTCTACCTCGCCAAGGACTCCCGGCTGCGGCCCGAGCTGCTCGCCGCGATGTACCCGCGCCTGGACGACTTCCGCGCGCTGCGCGCGGAGCTGGACCCACGCGGGGTGTTCATGTCCGACCTGTCCCGGCGCCTCGCCCTGTGACCCCTTCTGGAGCTGTCGTGAAGGACGCCTTCGGCCTCCCCCAGTCCCTCCTCGTGCTCGGCGGTACGTCCGAGATCGCGCTGGCCACCGTGCGCCGGCTGGTCGCCCGCCGCACCCGCACCGTGTGGCTGGCCGGCCGCCCCTCCCCCGCGCTGGACGCCGCCGCCGAGCAGGTGCGCGGTCTCGGCGCCGAGGTGCACACCGTCGCCTTCGACGCGCTGGACCCCGGGTCCCACGAGGAGGCGCTCGGCAAGGTGTTCGCCGAGGGCGACGTCGACCTGGTACTGCTCGCGTTCGGTGTCCTCGGCGACCAGGCGCACGACGAGCGCGAGCCGCTGAACGCCGTGCGGGTCGCGCAGACCAACTACACCGGAGCGGTCTCGGCAGGGCTGGTCGCCGCCCGTTCCCTCCAGGCACAGGGGCACGGCTCGCTGGTGGTGCTGTCGTCCGTGGCCGGGGAGCGGGCCCGCCGCGCCAACTTCATCTACGGCTCCAGCAAGGCCGGCCTGGACGCCTTCGCGCAGGGCCTGGGCGACGCGCTGCACGGCACGGGCGTGCACGTCATGGTCGTACGCCCCGGGTTCGTTCGGTCGCGGATGACCGCCGGGATGGAGGAGGGACCGCTCGCCACGACGCCGGAGGCGGTCGCCGCGGCCATCGAGCTGGGGCTGCGGCGCCGCTCGGAGACGGTGTGGGTACCGGGCGCGCTGCGGGTGGTGATGTCGGCGCTGCGGCACCTGCCGCGGGGGGTGTTCCGGCGGCTGCCGATCTAGCGCGTCGGCAGGGTGCCGCTCTCCAGGCGTCCGGCCTGCGGCGGCACGACCGCGCTGCCGAAGGGGAACTCGCGCAGCTTGCGCCACACCGCGTCGGCGCCCTGCTCGTAGAGCGCGAAGCCGGTGCACGGCCACTGGGCCTCGTAGTCGGCCAGCTCCTCGTAGGCACGGTCCATCGCGGCCTCGTCGATGCCGTGCGCGACGGTGACGTGCGGGTGGTACGGGAACTGCAGTTCGCGCGGGACCGGTCCGGAGGAGTCGCGGACCCGCTTCTGGAGCCAGGAGCAGGCCGCCGCGCCCTCGACGACCTGCACGAAGACCACCGGCGACAGCGGGCGGAAGGTGCCGGTGCCGCAGAGCCGCATCGGGAAGGGCCGGCCGCGGGCCGCGACCTCCGCCAGGTGCGACTCGACGGCGGGCAGCGCCGCGCCGTCGATCTCGGTCGGCGGCAGCAGCGTGACGTGCGTGGGGATGCCGTGCGCCGCGGCGTCGCCGAAGCCCGCGCGCAGCTGCTGAAGCCGGCTGCCGTGAGGCTCCGGGACCGCGATCGACACGCCGATCGTTACGGTCCCCACGTCGTCTCCCTGTCGTTCTGTCGGTGCCGCCCGCCCACCGGCGTGCGGCGGTGGCCGCCGATGCGGCCACCCGGTTATCGACTGTACGGCCACGACCCCGTCCCGGGCAGGCGCAACCGGAGTGATGTGCAGCGCTACGGCGGCGTACCGGGCGCGCGCCGCGGTGGTGCCGGTCAGTGCTTGGCGGGCAGGAACCCCATGCCGTCGTAGGCCCGGGCGAGGGTCTCGGCGGCGACGGCGCGGGCCTTCTCCGCGCCCTTGGCCAGCACCGAGTCGAGGGTCTCGGGGTCGTCCAGGTACTGCTGGGTGCGCTCCCGGAACGGCGACACGAACTCGACCATGATCTCGGCGAGGTCCGTCTTCAGGGCGCCGTAGCCCTTGCCCTCGTACTGCTGCTCCAACTCGGGGATGGTCGTGCCGGTGAGCGTGGAGTAGATCGTCAGCAGGTTGCTGACGCCGGGCTTGTGCTCGCGGTCGAAGCGGATCACCGTGTCGGTGTCGGTGACGGCGCTCTTGACCTTCTTCGCGGTGGCCTTCGGCTCGTCGAGCAGGTTGATCAGGCCCTTCGGGGTGGCCGCCGACTTGCTCATCTTGGCGGTCGGGTCCTGAAGGTCGTAGATCTTCGCCGTCTCCTTGAGGATGTAGGCGCTCGGCATGGTGAAGGTGTCGCCGTAGGTCTGGTTGAACCGGTCGGCGAGGTCGCGGGTCAGCTCGAGGTGCTGGCGCTGGTCCTCGCCGACGGGGACCTGGTCGGCCTGGTAGAGCAGGATGTCGGCGACCATCAGCATCGGGTACGTGAACAGGCCGACGGTGGTGCGGTCGCTGCCCTGCTTGGCGGACTTGTCCTTGAACTGGGTCATCCGGGAGGCCTCGCCGAAGCCGGTGATGCAGTTCATCAGCCAGCCGAGCTGGGCGTGCTCGGGCACGTGGCTCTGCACGAACAGGGTGCAGTGCTCGGGGTCGAGACCGGCCGCGAGGAGCTGGGCGACGGCGACCCGGGTGTTCTCGCGGAGCACCTTCGGGTCCTGCGGGACCGTGATCGCGTGCAGGTCGACGACCATGTAGAACGCGTCGTGGGTGTTCTGCATGTCGACCCACTGGCGGACGGCGCCGAGGTAGTTGCCGAGGTGGAACGAGCCGGAGGTCGGCTGGATACCGGAGAGCACGCGGGGACGTTCAGAGGCCATGTTCTTCATTGTCTCAGAGCGCCCGAGGGGTTCTGTGCGTGGGGAACTGCGGATCGTGGTGGCTGATCGCGCAGTTCCCCGCGCCCCTGGCGGGGCGCTTCAGCCCAGGTCGATCTCCGGGTACAGCGGGAAGCCCGCGACCAGGTCAGTCGCCCGGCGGGAGATCTCGTCGGAGATCTTCTCGTCCAGGACGTGGGACGCCTTCGAGGGGGCGCCCGACTTGGTGGTGCCCGGCTCGGCGGCCGTCAGGACGCGGTCGATGAGGCCCGCGACCTCGTCCATCTCGGCGGCGCCGAGGCCGCGCGTGGTCAGCGCCGGGGTGCCGATGCGGATGCCGGAGGTGTACCAGGCGCCGTTCGGGTCGGCCGGGATGGCGTTGCGGTTGGTGACGATGCCGGAGTCCAGCAGGGCCTGCTCGGCCTGGCGGCCGGTGAGGCCGTAGGAGGAGGCGACGTCGATCAGGTTGAGGTGGTTGTCCGTGCCGCCGGTCACCAGGGTGGCGCCGCGGCGCATCAGGCCCTCGGCGAGGGCGCGGGCGTTGTCGACGATGCGCTGGGCGTAGTCCCGGAACGCGGGCTGCCGGGCCTCGGCGAGGGCGACGGCCTTGGCGGCCATGACGTGCGGGAGCGGGCCGCCGAGGACCATCGGGCAGCCGCGGTCGACCTGGTCCTTGAGGGAGTCGTCGCAGAGCACCATGCCGCCGCGCGGGCCGCGCAGCGACTTGTGGGTGGTCGTCGTGACGATCTGGGCGTGCGGGACCGGGTCGAAGTCGCCGGTGAGGACCTTGCCCGCGACGAGGCCGGCGAAGTGCGCCATGTCGACCATGAGGGTCGCGCCCACCTCGTCGGCGATCTCGCGCATGATCCGGAAGTTCACCAGCCGGGGGTACGCGGAGTAGCCGGCGACGATGATCAGCGGCTTGAACTCGCGGGCCTGGGCACGCAGGGCCTCGTAGTCGATGAGGCCGGTGGCCGGGTCGGTGCCGTAGGAGCGCTGGTCGAACATCTTGCCGGAGATGTTCGGCCGGAAGCCGTGGGTGAGGTGGCCGCCGGCGTCGAGGGACATGCCGAGCATGCGCTGGTTGCCGAAGGCCTGGCGCAGCTCGGCCCAGTCGGCCTCGGAGAGGTCGTTGATCTGGCGGACGCCGGTCTTCTGGAGGAACGGCGCCTCCACGCGGTCGGCGAGCACGGCCCAGAAGGCGACCAGGTTGGCGTCGATGCCGGAGTGCGGCTGGACGTAGGCGTGGCGGGCGCCGAAGAGTTCGCGGGCGTGCTCGGCGGCGAGGGACTCGACCGTGTCGACGTTGCGGCAGCCGGCGTAGAAGCGACGGCCGACGGTGCCCTCGGCGTACTTGTCGCTGAACCAGTTGCCCATGGTCAGCAGCGTGGCCGGGGAGGCGTAGTTCTCGGAGGCGATCAGCTTGAGCATCTCGCGCTGGTCGGCGAGTTCCTGGCCGATGGCGTCCGCGACGCGGGGCTCGACCGTGCGGATCGCTTGCAGCGCGGCGCGGTAGGCGACGGACTCGGGGGTCAGGTCTGCGGGCATGGGGGTCTCCGGACGTTGTGGTCGGCGTTCGGTCGGCCCAGGCGCACGGCACGGGTTCTTCTTGGGCCGCTCCCCGATGGTTTTTCCATCCTTGCGCGCCAGTCACGGCCCCGGGGCCAGCGTACCGGACGGCGTTTGCCGGGTTGCTGTCCGTCGCGGACTGCGGGTGCGTTGTGGCCGGTCGCGCCCCCGCGGCGGAGCCGCACATGTCACAGCCCCGCGCCCCTGACAGGCCCCCGCGGGGCCATCTACAAGATCACGTGGGGCAGGAAGCGGGCGTACTCGTCCGTCACCAAGCCTGACGACTCTCTGATGCCCAGGCCCGCCGCCTCGTTCTCCACGACCCAGGCGCCGAGGACGACGTGGTTGTCGTCGAAGGTGGGCAAAGGGGCCAGCTCTTGGTAGCAGCAGGGTTCGTCGCGGGGGGTCGGGTCCGTGCCCGGGAGGTGGATCGTGACGCCTGCGCCCTCGCGGCCCAGGAGGGGCTTCGCCACCCAGCCCGTCGTGCCGGCCAGGTCCCTCGGGCCGTCCAGGTAGGACGGGAGGAGGTTGGGGTGGCCGGGGTAGAGCTCCCAGAGGATCGCCAGCAGGGCCTTGTTGCTGAGGAGCATCTTCCAGGCGGGCTCGATCCACAGGGTGGTGCCGGTGCCGCCGCCGTTGTCCAGGGTGTCCAGGACGTGGCCGGCGAAGCGGTCGGTGGTGAGCCACTCCCAGGGGTAGAGCTTGAAGATGCTGCGGATGAAGCGGAGTCTCGTGTCGACGAAGCGGCCGGACAGGCGGTCCCAGCCGATCTCCTCCATCGCCAGCCAGTCGGTCGCCAGGCCGGCCTGCTCGGCGGTCTCCTTGAGGTAGGCGACCGTCATGAGGTCCTCGCCGAGTTCGTCCTCGGCGGAGTGCGCGAAGTACAGGGGGCTGCCGGGCGGGAGGAGCGCGGCCTGCTTCCTCCAGGCGTCGACGAGGCGTTCGTGGAGGCTGTTCCACTGGTCGGCGCCGGGGAAGCGCTCCTCCATCCAGAACCACTGCGGGGACGCCGCCTCGACCAGCGAGGTCGGGGTGTCCGCGTTGTACTCCAGGAGCTTGGCCGGGCCCGTGCCGTCGTAGCGGAGGTCGAAGCGGGCGTAGACGGAGGGGAGTTCGGCGCGGCGGTGCCAGGCCTCGGTGACCGCCCGGACGACCCGCGGGTCGGTGATGCCGAGGTCACCGAAGCGGCCGGCGGAGACGATGTGCTCGGCCGCCGCCAGACACATGCGGTGCAGTTCCTCGACGGTCTCCTCCAGCGCCTCCACCTCGGGCAGCGAGAAGACGTAATGGGCGCTCTCGTCCCAGTAGGGGCGCAGGGAGTCGTCGGGGTAGCGGGTGAGCGGGTAGATGAGGCCCTGTTCCTCGACGGTCTGCTGCCAGCCGGGGCGGGGGTCGATGGTGCGGCGTTCCACGGGGCTCAGCCGCCGCCGCTGCCGGAGCCCGAGCAGCCGAAGCCGCCGCGGTCGACGGCCTCGTCGCGGCTGAAGGTGCCGGAGTCGGCCCAGCCCTTGCTGACGTCGGCGTCGTAGTACCAGTCGGCGTCCTTGACGCGGGAGGTCTTGCGGCCCTTGCTCGAAGAGCTGCCGGACGAGCCCGACTTGCAGTTCTTGTCGGCGACGACCTTGTAGCCGTTGAGGTAGTCGTAGCTGTCGCGGTCCACGCAGCGGCGGTCGGGGTCCGAACCGCATGCGCTGAGGGCTGCCGCGAGCACTCCCATGCCGCCGAGCACCACCGTGCTCGACCGCAGCCGCCGCCGGGTCTGCGCCATCTCGTCTCTCCCCCGTTGTCCATGTACCGGTACGACAGTTGGGCCGGTCGAGTGTACGGCCCGTGCCGCGGGTGGACTCTACGGCAGCGCCCGGCACAGCGCGTCCAGCGCCCCCGCCCAGGCGTGGTCGGGCGGGGTGCCGTAGCCGACGACCAGGGCGTCGCGCGGCTCGGCGACGGCCTCGGGGTGGCGGAAGAGGGACAGGCCGTACACGGCGAGGCCCTGCCAGGCAGCCGCCCGGACGATCTGCTGCTCGCTGCCGGGCGGCAGCCCGAGGACGGCGTGCAGGCCGGCCGCGATCCCGGTGACCCGCACCTCGGGCGCGCGGTCGGCGAGCGCGGCGACCAGGGCGTCCCGGCGGCGCCGGTAGCGCAGGCGGGCGGAGCGGACGTGCCGGTCGTAGGCGCCGGAGGCGAGGAACTCGGCCAGGGTGAGCTGGTCGAGCGCGCCGCTGGTGTCGAGGCCCCCGCGGGAGGCCGTGAGGTCGTCGGAGAGGCCCGGCGGGAGCACGGCCCAGGCCAGCCGCAGTCCGGGGGCGAGGGACTTGCTGGCGGTGCCGAGATAGACGACGCGGTCGGGGTCCAGGCCCTGGAGGGCGCCGACGGGCTGGCGGTCGTAGCGGAACTCGCCGTCGTAGTCGTCCTCCAGGACGAGGCCGCCGGTGCGCCGCGCCCAGTCCACGACGGCGGCACGCCGGTCGGGGTGCAGGGGGACGCCCATCGGGAACTGGTGGGCGGGGGTGAGCAGCACGGCGCCCGCGTCGGCCGGTCCGACGGGGTCGGTGCCGTGCGCGTCGAAGGGCAGCGGGACGGTGCGCAGGCCGGCGGCGGTCAGCAGGTCGCGGTGGACGTGGAGGCCGTAGGACTCTACGGCGACGGTGTGCACGCCGCGTGCCTTCAGGACGCCGGCGAGCAGGGTCAGGCCGTGCGCGAACCCGCCGAGGACGAGCAGGCGTTCGGGGTCGGCGCGCACGCCGCGGGCCCGGGCGAGGTAGTCGGCCAGCGCGGTGCGCAGTTCCGGGCGCCCGCGGGGGTCGCCGTAGCCGAGGGCGTCGTGCGGGGCGGCGGTGAGGGCGCGGCGGGCCGCCTTGAGCCACTCGGCGCGCGGGAAGGAGGCCAGGTCGGGCGAGCCGGGGCGGAGGTCGTAGGCGGGGCTGGTGCGGGCGCGGGGCCGCGGGGGCGAGCCGGCGGGCGGGACGACGGCACGGTCCGCGACACGGGTGCCGGAGCCCTGGCGGGCGGTGAGCCAGCCCTCGGCGACGAGGTCGGCGTAGGCGTCGGCGACGGTGTTGCGGGCGATGCCGAGGTCGGCGGCGAGGGCACGGGAGGAGGGCAGGCGGGTGCCGGCGGCCAGGCGGCCGGTGCGGACGGCCTCGCGCAGGGCGTCGGTCAGCCCGCGCCGCAGGCCCGGCCCGGCCGGTTCCAGGTGCAGGTCGACGCCGAAAGTGGCCCAGGGTTTCGCCATGGAAATGGACCATACTCCTGGGCTGCTTCGTTCCTAGGGTCGAGGACATGACGACGCGCACCGATGACCCGACGACCGCGGGGTACGCCCCCGAACTGCCCGTACGACTGGAGTGGGGCAAGCACGCGCCCGAGGTGTACAAGGCCATGATCCGCCTGGACACGGCCGCCCGGCGGGGGGTGGACCCCACGCTGTACGAGCTGGTGAAGATCCGCGCCTCCCAGATCAACCGCTGCGCCCTGTGCGTCGACATGCACAGCAAGGACGCCCTCGCGGCCGGGGAGAGCGTGGAGCGGATCATCCAGCTCAGCGCCTGGGAGGAGTCGCGGCACTTCTACACCGAGAAGGAGCTGGCGGCGCTGGAGCTGACGGAGGCGGTGACGGTGCTGACGGACGGCTTCGTGCCCGACGAGGTCTACGAGCGGGTCGCCCGGCACTTCGACGAGCCCGAGCTGGCGCAGCTCATCGCCGTCATCACGGTGATCAACGCCTGGAACCGCTTCGGCGTCACCTGCCGTATGACCCCGGGGCACTACCGGCCGGGGCAGCACGGATGACGGCCCGTACGCGGCTCCTGGACGGGGAGGTCCAGCGGGCGATGTCCGCGCTCAGCGCGGCGGCGAAGAAGGGGCTCGGCGATCCCGTCCTCGCCGAGCTGGTGATGATCCGGGCCTCGCAGCTCAACCACTGCGCGTTCTGCCTGGACATGCACCTCACCCTCGCCCGGGAGAACGGGGAGAGCGAGCAGCGGCTCGGTCTGCTCGACGCCTGGGAGGAGGCCGAGGAGCTGTTCAGCGAGCGGGAGCGGGCCGCGCTGGCGCTGACCGAGGCGGTGACGGTCCTGACGGAGGGCTTCGTGCCCGACGCCGTGTACGAGCGGGCCGCCGCACTCTTCTCGGACGGCGAACTGGCCCACCTGGTGGGGCTGATCAGCGTCATCAACGGCTGGAACCGGCTGATGGTCAGCCGCCGCATCCCACCGGGGGGTCACACACCATGAGCGAGGCCGCCGCCTTCCGCGCCCTGCACCACGGCCGGGCTCCGGACGACCCCCTCGTCCTGCCCGGTCCCTGGGACGCGGCGAGCGCCCGCGTGTTCGCGGAGGCCGGGTTCCCGGCGCTGGCGACGCCCAGCGCCGGGGTCGCCGCCAGTCTGGGGTACGAGGACGGGCGGACCCCGGCCGACGAGATGTTCGCGGCGATCGCGCGGATCACCCGGGCCGTCGGCGTACCGGTGTCGGCGGACGTCGAGGACGGGTACGGGCTGGCGCCCGGGGAGCTGGTGGAGCGGCTGCTCGCGGCGGGTGCCGTGGGCTGCAACCTGGAGGACTCCACGGGCGGGGTGCTCAAGGACCCGCACGAGCACGCCGCGTGGCTGGCCGAGGTACGGGCGGCGGCCGGGGACCGGCTGTTCCTCAACGCCAGGATCGACACGTTCGTCAGGGGCGTCGCCGACCCGGACCGGGCTCTGGAGCGGGCCGCGCTGTACGTCGCCGCGGGCGCCGACTGCGTGTACCCGATCGGTGCCCCCGCGGAGGTGGTGCCGCTGCTGCGGGCCGGGATCCAGGGGCCGTTGAACGTCGTCGCCCGGCCCGGGGCGGGCCCCTCGCCCGCCGCGCTCGGCGAACTCGGGGCCACCCGGGTCACGTTCGGGCCGGGCCTCCAGCGGCGCGCGGAGAGCGCGCTGCGGGAGATCGCGGCGGAACTGACGAAGTGAGGGTCAGGGCAGCCACTTCTTCCACACGGACTCGTGGCTGTCCACCCACTTCTTCGCCGCCTCCTCGGGCCGCATCTTCTGCTCGGCGATCATCAGGGAGACCTGGTTCTGGTCCTCGGTCGTCCAGCGGAAGTTCTTCAGGAACTCCGCCGCCTCGCCGCCGTTCTTCGCGAAGCCCGCGTTGAGGTACTTCTGCAGCGGGGTGACCGGGTAGGCGCAGTCGACCTTCTCCGGGTCGGCGTCGCAGCCCTCCTCGTACGCCGGCAGCTTCACCTCGGTCATCGGGACCTTCTCGAACAGCCACTGGGGTGTGTACCAGTAGGTCAGGAAGGGCTTCTTCTCCTTGGCGAACTGCTGCATCTGCGTGATCTGGGCGGCCTCGGAGCCCGCGAAGACGACCTGGTAGTCCAGGCCCAGGTTCTTCACCAGCGCCTTGTCGTTGGTGACGTAGGACGGGGAGCCGTCCATGAGCTGGCCCTTGCCGCCGCTCTCGGCGGTGCGGAACAACTCGGCGTACTTGTTCAGGTTCTTCCAGTTCGTGACGTCCGGGTGCTTCTTCGCGAAGTACGTCGGGACGAACCAGCCGATGTGTCCGGTGACGCCGAGGTCGCCGCCACGCGCGATGGTCTTCTTGTCGGCGACGTAGCGCTGTTCCTGCTCGGGGTGGCCCCAGTCCTCCAGGATGGCGTCGACCCGGCCCTGGCTGAGCGCGTCCCAGGCGGGGACCTCGTCGACCTGGACGGTGTCGACGCGGTAGCCGAGCTCGTGCTCCAGCAGGTACTGGGCGACGGCCACGTTGGCCTGGGCGCCGACCCAGGACTGCACGGACAGGGTGACGGTCTTCGCGCCCTGGGCGTTCGCGAACGGGGACGCCTGCTTGGTCATGTCGGCGGCGCCGCAGCCGGTGGCCAGCACCAGCACGGCGACGGCCGCCGTGATCCGCTTGCGGGACATCTCAGGCCCCCTTCTTCGTACGGCGTTCGGTCGGCTGGGTGACCCGGTCGAGCATCAGGCCGAGGCAGACGATCGCCGCTCCGGCGACCAGGCCGGTCGCCAGGTCGCCCTGGGCCAGGCCGAAGACGACCTGGTAGCCGAGGGCGCCACCGCCGACCAGACCGCCGATGATGACGACGGCGAGGACGAGGACGACGCCCTGGTTGACGGCGAGCAGCAGGGACCGGCGGGCCAGCGGCAGCTGGACCTGGCGGAGCTGCTGGCCACTGGTCGCGCCGAGCGAGCGGGCCGACTCCAGCGCGGCCGGGTCGACCTGGCGCAGCCCCTGGGTCGTGATGCGGACGACGGCGGGGAGGGCGTAGACGACCGCGGCGGCGACGGCCGGGGCACGGCCCACGCCGAACAGGGCGACCACCGGGATCAGGTACACGAACTGCGGCATCGTCTGGAAGACGTCGAGGACGGGTCGCAGCAGACGCTCGAAGCGGTCGCTGCGGGCGGCGGCGATGCCGGTCGCGAAGCCGATGACCAGGGTGACGGCGACGGCGGCCAGCACCTGGGAGAGGGTGTCCAGGGAGGGGTTCCACACACCGAGCACACCGATCGCGGCCATGGCGAGGACGGCGGTCAGCGCGGTGCGCCAGGTGCCGATCAGCCAGGCCAGGGCCGCGACGATCAGCAGCACGGACCACCAGGGCAGCCACTGGAGGCCGTCCCGCAGCGGGTTGAGGACCCAGCTGGTGAAGCGGGCGGCCCAGTCCGCGGTGCCGCCGACGACGGGGACGCCGGAGTAGAGGTGGGCGGTCATCCAGTCGACGGCCCGGTTCACGGGCTCGGCGATGTCCACCTGCCACGCCTCGGGCCAGTCGAGGCGGCCGGCGAATCGTCCGGCGAGCGCGACGGCCGCGGCGGCGGCCAGGGCGTACAGCCAGCTCACGGGGGACCTGCCGGACTCGCCGAGCCGCTCCCCCGCCGCGCCGGTGACGCGGTCCAGGACGACGGCGAGCAGCACGATCGGGATGCCGGCGGCGAGGGCCGCGCCGACGTCGACGGAGGCGAGCGCCTGGTAGACGCGGTCGCCGAGGCCGCCGGCGCCGATGACGGAGGCGATGACGGCCATGGACAGCGCCATCATGATCGTCTGGTTGACGCCGAGGAGGAGTTCCCTGCGGGCCAGCGGGATGCGGGCGGTCAGCAGCCGCTGGCGGGCGGTGGTGCCGAGCGACTCGACGGCCTCCAGGACCTCCTTGTCGGCGCCGCGCAGGCCGAGGGCGGTGAGCCGGGCCATGGGCGGGGCGGCGTAGACGACCGTGGCCAGGACGGCGGCGGGGACGCCGATGCCGAAGACCAGGACGACGGGGAGGAGGTAGGCGAAGGCGGGCAGCACCTGCATCGTGTCGAGCACCGGGCGAAGGGCGCGGTCCATGCGGTCGGAGAGGCCGGCGGCGAGGCCGAGGACGGCGCCGGCGGCCACGGAGGCGAGGACCGCCACGACCATCAGGGCGAGGGTCTGCATCGTCGGCACCCACATGCCGAGCAGGCCGCAGGCGAGGAACGCGGCGGCGGTGCCGAGCGCGAGCTTCACGCCGGCCGTGCGCCAGGCGACCAGGGCTCCGATCGCGGTGACCCCGGCCCAGCCGACGGCGAGGAGGGCGAGGTAGACGGCGCGGACGGCGATGACGACGGCGTTGCTGATGTGGCCGAAGAAGTAGAGGAACAGGGGGTGGCTGTCCCGGTTGTCGATGATCCAGTCGCTGGCGGTGCCGAGGGGGGCGGATACGTCGACGGTGAGGGCGGTGGGCCAGGTGGTGCCGGGCCACTGAGTGGCGGCGAGGGGGACGAGGACGGCGGCGGCTACGGCGAGGGCGAGGAGTTTGCGTGCCGCTCGGCTGGTCAGGATGCCCGGCGGCGATGCCTTCTGGGGCGTTGCGGTGATCGTTGCCATCAGACCGGCTCCTCGGTGGGGGCGGGGTCCGGGTCGGTCGGCTTACGGCGCTGGGCCGGTGCGGGGGCGCTGTCGCTGGGGGCGGGGCGAGTCGGCTCACGGCGCTCTGCCGGTGCCTCCCCAGCGGCACGACTGCCCGCAGTTGCGTCGGCTGCTGTGTCGGCTGCGGGCGCTGGGGCGGCTGACGGGGCGGTTGTGCCTGCTACCACCGACAGGAGGCTCTCCGCGTCCACCACACCAAGGCAGCGGCCGTCGGACATGACGCGGGCCGGGGAGCCGGCTCGGGCTACGGCCTCGATGGCCTCCGAGACCGTGGCGTCGGGGCGGATCGCCGGGCCGGTGCCCGCCTCGTCGGCCGAGGTGGCGGGGCGCATGGCCGTGCGGGCCGTGAGGACCTGCTCGCGCGGGACGTCGCGGACGAACTCCCGGACGTAGTCGTCGGCCGGCGAGCCGACGATCTCCTCCGGGGTGCCGAGCTGGACCACGCGGCCGTCGCGCATCAGGGCGATGCGGTCGCCCAGCTTCAGGGCCTCCTGGAGGTCGTGGGTGATGAAGACCATCGTGCGGCCCTCCTCGCGGTGCAGCCGGACGACCTCCTCCTGCATGTCCCGGCGGATCAGCGGGTCGAGCGCGCTGAACGGCTCGTCGAACAGCAGGACCTCGGGGTCGACGGCGAGGGCGCGGGCGAGGCCGACGCGCTGGCGCTGGCCGCCGGAGAGCTGGCCGGGGCGGCGGTGCTCGAGGCCCTCCAGGCCGACCTTGGCGACGATCGCGGCGGCGCGCTCGCGGCGCTCGGCGCGGCCCATGCCCTGGATCTCCAGGCCGTACGCCACGTTGTCGAGGACCGTGCGGTGCGGGAGCAGGCCGAAGTGCTGGAAGACCATCGCTGCGCGGTGGCGGCGCAGTTCGCGCAGCCGGGACCTGTCCATGGCGCGGACGTCCTCGCCGTCGATGGCGATGGACCCGGCCGTCGGTTCGACGAGGCGGGTCAGACAGCGCACCAGCGTGGACTTGCCGGAGCCGGACAGGCCCATGACGACGAAGACCTCACCCTTGCGGACGTCGAAGGAGACGTCGCGGACGGCGGCCGTGCAGCCGGTGCGTGAGCGCAGCTCGGCCGGGGTGAGGGCGGTCAGCTCGGGGTCGGCGGGGACGCGGGCGGCCTTCGGGCCGAAGACCTTCCACAGGCCGTCCACCGAGAACACCGGAGGACGTTCGGCCGCGGTGCCGTTGACGGTGCCGGTCATCGGGCGTCACCGCCGATCAGCTCGACGGCGCGCTCCCCGACCATGAGGACGCCGATCATCGGGTTCACGGCGGGCATGGTCGGGAAGACGGAGGCGTCGGCGATGCGGATGCCCTCCAGGCCGCGGATGCGCAGCTCGGGGTCGACGACGGCCGTCTCGTCGGTGGCGGCGCCCATCTTGCAGGTGCCCGCCGGGTGGTAGACGGTGTGGGCGACCTTGCGGGCGTACTCGCTGAGCTCCTCGTCGCCGGTGATGTCCGGGCCGGGGCAGACCTCGCGCTTGAGCCAGTGGGCGAGCGGCTCGGACTCGGCGATCTCCCGGGCGATGCGGATGCCGTCGACGAGGGTGCGGCCGTCGTGGTCGTCCTCGTCGGTGAAGTAGCGGAAGTCGAGGGCGGGCTTCACGGACGGGTCGGCGCTGGTGAGGTACAGGCGGCCGCGGCTCTTCGGCTTGGGAATGTTCGGGGTCATGGAGACGCCGAACTCCGGTCGCTCGTAGCCCAGTCGCTCCGGGTTGTCCGTGAACGGGATCTGGTAGAAGTGGAACATCAGGTCGGGGCCCGCGTGTCCGGGGTCGCGGCGCACGAACAGACCGGCGTCGGAGTCCATCGCGGAGTTCTCCGGGATGGGTCCGTTCGTCTCCCACACGATCACCGACTCGGGGTGGTCGAGCAGGTTCTCGCCGACGCCGGGCAGGTCGTGCGCCACGGGTATGCCGAGCGCTTCGAGGTCTTCGCGCGGGCCGATGCCGGAGTGCAGCAGCAGCCGCGGGGAGTCGACGGCGCCGGCGCACAGCACGACCTCGCGCCGCGCCTTGACCAGGATCTCCTCGCCGTCCTTGGTGCGGACGTGGACGCCCTCGGCGCGGGTGCCGTCGAGCTGGAGCCTGTACGCCCAGGTCTCCAGCATGATCGTGAGGTTGGGGCGCTCGTCCATCACCGGGTGCAGGTAGGCCACCGAGGCCGACGAGCGCTTGTTGTTCTCCGGGTGGTAGGCCAGGTCGAAGAAGCCGACGCCCTCGGTGAACGGCTTCTTGTTGAAGCCCTCGATCCGGGGGACCTCGAGGGCCTTCTGCGCGGCGTCGACGAAGTCGCGGGCGATGGCGTTCCGGTCCTTCTCGTCGACCGGGACGATGTTGTTCTCCAGCCGGGCGAAGTACGCCTCCATCTGCACCGCGCCCCAGCCCTTGGCGCCCGCGGCCTCCCACTCGTCCCAGTCGGACGGCAGCGGCTTGAAGGCGATGAGGGTGTTGTGGGAGGAGCAGCCGCCGAGCACGCGGGCGCGGCTGTGCCGGATGTGGGAGTTGCCGCGGGGCTGCTCGGTGGTGGGGTAGTCGTAGTCCAGCTCGCCGCCGAGCAGGCCCATCCAGCGGCGCAGGGTCAGCACGTCGTCGCGGCCGACGTCGCTGGGGCCGCCCTCGATGACGGCGACGGTGACGTCCGGGTTCTCGGTGAGGCGGGCGGCTATGACGGAGCCTGCGGTGCCGCCGCCGATGACCACGTAGTCGTAGACCTGGGGGGTCTCGGGCATGGGAGTACTCCAGAGGGGCGTGGGGACGGGGTGGGGTGGGCGGGGAGGTCAGCCGGCGAACCAGCGGACGGGGCGCGGTGCGAGGTTCTGGTAGACGTGCTTGGTCTCGCGGTACTCGGCCAGGCCCGCGGGGCCCAGCTCGCGGCCGACGCCGCTCCTGCCGAAGCCGCCCCACTCCGCCTGCGGCAGGTAGGGGTGGAAGTCGTTGATCCAGACGGTGCCGTGGCGCAGCCGCCCGGCGACCCGGCGGGCGCGGCCTGCGTCGGAGGTCCAGACGGCGCCGGCGAGGCCGTACTCGGTGTCGTTGGCCAGGGCGACGGCCTCGTCCTCGGTGCGGAAGGTCTCCACGGTGAGGACGGGTCCGAAGACCTCCTCGCGGACGACCCGCATCGCGCGGTGGCACTGGTCGAGGACGGTCGGCTCGTAGAAGTAGCCGGAGGCGGGCCGCTCGGGGGACGGCTCGGGGCGCTTGCCGCCGCAGCGCAGCACCGCACCCTCGGCGAGGGCGGAGGCGACGAAGTCCTCGGTCCTGGCGCGCTGCTGCTCGGAGACGAGCGGGCCGCACTCGACGCCGTCCTCGGTGCCGCGGCCGAGGCGGATCTTCTGTGCGCGGCGGGCGAGTTCGGCGACGAAGCGTTCGCGGACCGACTCCTCGACGATGAGCCGGCCGCCCGCGGAGCAGACCTGGCCGCTGTGGATGAAGGCGGCGTTGAGGGCCTGGTCGACGGCGGTGTCGAAGCCCTCCTCGGTGTCGCAGGCGTCGGCGAAGACGACGTTGGGGTTCTTGCCGCCGAGTTCGAGGGCGACCTTCTTGACGGTGACGGCGGCGGCCCGGGCGACCTTGGTGCCGCTGACCAGGCCGCCGGTGAAGGAGACCAGGTCGACGTCGGGGTGCTCGGCGAGCCGGGCGCCGACGGTGTGCCCGGGGCCGGTGACGATGTTCGCGACGCCGGTGGGGAGGCCGGCCTCGGTCAGCAGGTCGATCAGGGCGACGGTGGTGAGCGGGGTGATCTCGCTGGGCTTGACCACGAAGGTGTTGCCGGCGGCGAGCGCGGGCGCGATCTTCCAACTGGCCTGGAGGAGCGGGTAGTTCCAGGGGGTGATCATCGCGCAGACGCCGACCGGCTCGTGCACGACGACGCTGTGGATCTCGGGCGAGCCCGCGTCGACGACCCGGCCGGGCGCCTCGCCGGCGACGAGGTCCGCGAAGTAGCGGAAGGCGTCGGCGACGCAGTCGATGTCGACCCGGCCCTCCTCGACGGTCTTGCCCGCGTCGCGGCTCTCCAGCAGGCCGAGTTCCTCGCGGTCGCGCACGAGCAGATCGGCGACACGGCGCAGCAGGGCGGCGCGTTCGGCGACCGGGGTGCCCGGCCAGTCGCCGCTGTCGAAGGCCCGCCGGGCGGCGGCCACCGCGAGGTCGGCGTCCTTCTCGTCGCCCTCCGCGACCACGGCGAAGGGCTGGGCGTCCGCGGGGTCGAGGATCTCGCGCGTCGCGCCCGAGGATGCCTCCCGCCACTCACCGTCCGCGTGAATGGTCCGGTGCGCCCGCTCGGCCCGGGTGTCCGTTCTGTTCGCCATGATCCGGTACTGCCTTCCGTTCCTGTTCCGTGCCCCTGCGTCACACGCATGTCACTCTCGGGACCGGGAGCCCCTGCCCCCTCGCCTCGGTTGCATGCGGGTTCGGGGGCCGAAAGTGCCGTGCATCACGAGGAATAACGGCGAAAGCGGAGAAACCGGGACGCGTCCTCGACGCCGTCAGCCGCAGGCCCCGCCGGTCGGGCAGAAGGAGTCCACCGCCGCGGTGAGCGGCTCGCGCAGCAGGGCGCCGTCGAGCGACTCGGGGGCGCTGGAGCGGATGGCGTACAGGGTGCCGTCGGCGGCCCGGAAACGGTGGTCGATCACCTGGCGGGCGCCGCGGTCCTCGTCGTCGTAGCGGTAGACCAGCTCGGAGTAGGCGTCGCCGTCCGAGCCGCGGGTGAGGGCGCGGTAGCCGGGCCGGCGGGCGAATCCGTAGCCGGCGGCGTTCTCGGCCAGGTCCAGGGAGGCGGCCGGGCTCTCCTCCACCAGCGCGAAGATCTGGAGCTGGCGGTCGCCGTCCGGGGAGTCGTAGGTCACGACGGGCGCGGACTCGCCCCGCTTCTCGTGGCGCTGCCAGCCCTCCGGGACGGTGATCGCGTAGCCGACGGGGTCCTGGGCGAGGCGGTAGCCGGGGGCGACGGACGGGGAGGGGGCGGCGGTGGCCTCCGGCGAGGTCGCGGGTGCTTCCGGCACGTCGTCCGTGGCCGGGGTCGTCGGGGCGGCGTCCGTGACGGTGACGCCGGTGGCCGGGGTGCCGCCCGCCCGGCCGCTGCCGTCGTCACGGGTGAGCGCCCAGACCCCGGCACCGACGCCGGCGCCGAGGACGGCCGTCGCGGTCAGGGCGATCAGCACCCGGCGCAGGCCTGGGCCGGAGCCGGCCGGGCCGGGGACTGGGCCCGGGGGCGGTCCGGGTGGTGCCGGCCGGTACGGGGGTGCGCCGGGGCCGGCCGGGGGTCCGTACGCCCACGGGGCGTCGGGCGCGGCGGAGGGCGGCGGCGCGGCGGCGGGCGTCCACGCGGACGGGAGCGCGGACGGGGGCGCGGGCGGGGGTGTGAGGCTCGTACGGGTCTGGGCCGTGGCCCAGGGGGGCGGTTCGGCCGGACCGTTCGCGCCCTGCCCGCCGTCGCCGTCGCCGTCCGGAGCCCAGACCGCCCGGCCTCTCTCCTCGCCGGGCCCGCGGCCCGAACCCTCTTCCGATTCCTGCCAGCCGTTCATCCGTACCCCCCGAACACGTCGAACCCGGTGTTCCGAAGGTAGCGGCGAAAACGGGAACGGGCCCCGTTCCGGCGAAAACCGGAACGGGGCCCGTGCGGGGTCGTGACGTACGGCCCGGGGAGCGGACGGACTCAGAGGAGGCCGAGACCGCGGACCGCCTCGCGCTCGTCCGACAGCTCCTTGACGGAGGCGTCGATGCGGGTGCGGGAGAACTCGTTGATGTCCAGGCCCTGGACGATCTCGTACGCGCCGTCCTTGGTGGTGACCGGGAAGGAGGAGATCAGGCCCTCCGGGACGCCGTAGGAGCCGTCGGACGGGATGCCCATGGAGGTCCAGTCGCCCTCGGCGGTGCCGTTGACCCACGTGTACACGTGGTCGATGGCGGCGTTGGCGGCGGAGGCGGCCGAAGAGGCGCCGCGGGCCTCGATGATGGCCGCGCCGCGCTTGGCGACGGTCGGGATGAAGTCGTCGGCCAGCCACTTCTCGTCGTTCACGACCTCGGCGGCGTTCTTGCCGGCGATCGTGGCGTGGAAGATGTCCGGGTACTGGGTCGCGGAGTGGTTGCCCCAGATGGTCAGGCGCTTGATGTCGGCGACCGTCGAGCCCGTCTTCTTCGCGAGCTGGGTCAGCGCGCGGTTGTGGTCCAGGCGGGTCATCGCGGTGAAGCGCTCGGCCGGTACGTCCGGGGCGGCGGCCTGGGCGATCAGGGCGTTGGTGTTGGCCGGGTTGCCGACCACGAGGACCTTGATGTCGTCCGCGGCGTGGTCGTTGATGGCCTTGCCCTGGGGCTTGAAGATGCCGCCGTTGGCCTCGAGGAGGTCGCCGCGCTCCATGCCCTTGGTGCGGGGGCGGGCGCCGACGAGGAGGGCGACGTTGGCGCCGTCGAAGGCCACGTTCGGGTCGTCGGTGATCTCGATGCCCTGGAGCAGCGGGAACGCGCAGTCGTCCAGCTCCATCGCGGTGCCCTCGGCGGCCTTGAGCGCCGGGGTGATCTCCAGGAGGCGCAGCTTGACCGGCACGTCCGCGCCGAGCAGCTGGCCGGAGGCGATGCGGAAGAGCAGGGCGTAACCGATCTGGCCGGCCGCGCCGGTGACGGTGACGTTCACGGGAGTGCGGGTCATGGCGTTCTCCGTATGACAGCTGGCGGTGGGGCGGTCCCTGCCCCGGGGTGCGGGATCCCGCTCCGGCTCGTGACCGGCCCGCCGTGATGATCGATCACCGGTGCGGATGGATCACCGACGGATGATCGATCTCTTGGCGTCAAGAGAGATCCAGCGGTCAGGCTATCGCGCCCGCGCTGTCCGGGACGTCGGGGTCGGTGTGGCCCGTCCCACAGCACCGTCCCGGGTCACCCGGAGGGGGCATGCGGAGCACCGGTCCGGCCGGGGGCGCGGACAGGAAGAGGCGGCCGCCTGGTCCGGGAGAGGGAGGGACTGGCGACCGCCGTCCGGGGAACCGTTGCCGGACTCCCGTGGGGGGATGTCTTTCGCGTGCCCGCGCGGTCGCCGGACATGCCTACTACAGGAAGATTTTCTTTCGCACCCCCACACGTTCCCCCGAACGGCCCAGCCGGCCCCGGGCGAGGTGGCCCGGGACCGGCTGGAGGGAGCCTCGGTCCGCTTCCGTACGTGCGGCCTCGGCCGCGCGCGTCAGTCCGTGCAGCCCTGGCCGCCCGCGGCCAGGGTCACGCAGGCCTCGGCGTCCGCCGCGTTCGCCACCGCCACCATCGGGGTGTACGCGGCCGTGCTGCCGGGGGCGGTGACCCGGCCCGTCTGCTCGTTCTTCCCGCCCGCGCTCACCCGGACCTCGTCGCCCTGCCCGGCCTGGGTGACGCGGGCCCAGGCGGCGCCGCAGGTCTTGCTGTAGCGGACCTCGACGGACGTCGTGCCGACGGTGGCCGCCGCGGCGGTGGTGACCAGCTCGCCGCCGCAGCCCATGGTCTCCGGGTCCTTGCCGGTGCACTGGTCGCCGCTGCACTTCACCCCGGGCGGCAGCTGCCGGCTGGCGCTCGCGGTGGGCGACGGGGACGGCTTGGTGCCCTCGGTCTTCTCGTCGTCGCCGCCGTTCAGGAGGAAGAAGGCCCCGGCGGCCACGACGAGCACGCCGACGACGCCCGCGACGAACGTCCCGATCCGCTTGCCGCCCCCCGAACCGCCGTCGCGCGCCGCGTCACCGCCCGGCACCGGCGTGGCGACGCCCGGACCGCCCGCGTAGGGCCCCGAACCGGAACCTGAAGCGGAACCGGGCACGGAAGCCGGACCGGCTCCTCCCCGGACCCCGTTGCGCGGTGCGCGCTCGCCGGTCGGCGACGGCCCCCGGTATCCCGCGAGGCCCCACGAGTTGCCGTCGGAGGGCCCGCCGGAGAACGGGTCCGCGAGCCCGCCGGGCGCACCGCCGCCCCGGGCCGGGCCGGCGGCCGAGTCGGGGCTGTCGGCGGCCGTCGGCTGTGCGGGCACCGTCGTCGGCGGCAGCGTGGGCGCCACCCCCGCCGGACCGGCGACCCCCGGCTTCGCCGCGTCGCCGCCGTGCCGGCCCTGCTTGGAGCCCCGCCCGCCGCGCGAGCCGGCCGCGGGCGTGCCCAGCTCGCCGAGCGCGGCACGCGCCTGCGAGATCCGGATGGCCTCCATGGTCATGTCGTGGCGCATCTCCGAGCGGCTCCAGGCGCGCTCGGCCAGCTCCCACATGGTGGTCAGGTGGACGGGGTTGGTCCCCGTCACCTCGGCCAGGGCCACGACCGCGCCCTTGGGCGCGAGCAGCCGGCCGTTGAGATAACGCTCCCAGGACGTCTTGCTGTAGCCCGTGGCGTCGGCCAGCGACGCGATGCTCAGCTCGCTGCGGTCCACGAGCCGGCGCAACTGGCCGGCGAACTCTCTGATCTGCGGATCGAGTTCCTCCGGCAAGGCCTTCCAACGAGGCATTGCTTCCCCCCTCTTCCCCCCGGTGACGTGCTCTTTCGTTCCCCGTTCTGGCTACCCACAGGGATGCGCCCGGTCAGGATCTCAGTTCCCGGGGTGGGGGCGCACAGGTGCACAGAGGCCACGGGTGCGCACCGTCGCACGCCCGATGACCGTGGCCCAGTGTCCCACCGGCGTTCCCGTGCATCCAACGGAACCCCCGCCGTCGAACGGAACCCGTGCCGTCGTACGGAATCCCCCCACCGTCGTACTCAACGACCCCCCGACCGCCGTACGGGACGTCCCGTACCGTCCCGATCGACCACGCTAGCCCCGTCGTCGGGCGACTTGGGGGCACATCCGCGAACTTGTCGACACTTCGGCACACGGAGTGCACATGTCCGGTCACGCCCGGCACAGGGATCACGTCATTCACGGACTCCGTAGCGGAACGGTCACTTCCGTGCCACAGCGCCCCGTCAGGCGTTGAACAGGGCGTTCCGCGTGCAGGAGGGTTGGTCGCGGCGGCGGCCCGTTCTCCCACGGGGGTGGAGGACGGGCCGCCGTACGCGGGCCGGTTACTGGCTGACCGTGAAGTGCAGGGTGTCCTTGAGGAACGGGATCTGGAGCACCGGGTTCGGCTGCGCCATCAGCGACAGCAGGCAGATGCAGAGCCCGAGGACGCCGTACGTGGCGATGTCCGTGAAGCGTGAACGCACCGCGAGCATGCCGACGTCGGGCACCACCCAGCGCAGCGCGGCACCGAGCAGCAGCGCGACGCCGATCAGCACCGTGCCCCAGCGGAAGACGTCCAGCGCGGTCACCAGCAGGCCGATCCCGACGAGGGCCACGACCGTGAGCACGGGCCACTGCCGGGCGGGCGCCGGGGCGTCACGGGACGCCGCCCGGCCGCCGCCCTCGGGGCGCGCGGTGTCCCGTGTGAAGAGCGGGAACCGCCGGGTGGTGCGCCGTGGCCTGCCCTCGGCGTCGGGTGCGCTGACGGGGTCCCGGACGGTGAGCTCGTCCTCGGTGCCCGGATCCTGCGCGCCCGGACCGTCGGGCCGTTCGTCGTCCGCGCGCCCGTCGTCGTGCCCCGTCCCCTGCTTCCGCTCAGCCGGCACTGCGCTCCGCCGCCTCGACCACGTTGACGAGCAGCTGGGCCCGGGTCATCGGGCCGACGCCGCCGGGGTTCGGCGAGATCCAGGCGGCCACCTCGGCCACGTCCGGGTGGACGTCGCCGAGGATCTTGCCCTCGGCGTTGCGCGAGACGCCGACGTCCAGGACGGCCGCGCCGGGCTTGACGTCCTCGGCGCGGACCAGGTGCGGGGAGCCGGCCGCGGCGACGATGATGTCCGCGCGCCTGAGGTGGGCGGCCAGGTCACGGGTGCCGGTGTGGCACTGGGTCACGGTGGCGTTCTCGCTGCGCCGGGTGAGCAGCAGCGGCATCGGGCGGCCGATGGTGACGCCGCGGCCGACGACGACGACCTCGGCGCCCTTGATCTCCACGCCGTAGCGGCGCAGCAGGGTGAGGATGCCGTTGGGGGTGCAGGGCAGCGGCGCCGGCTCGTTCAGCACGAGGCGGCCGAGGTTCATCGGGTGGAGGCCGTCGGCGTCCTTGTCCGGGTCCATCAGTTCGAGGATGCGGTTCTCGTCGATGCCCCGGGGCAGCGGCAGCTGGACGATGTAGCCGGTGCAGGCCGGGTCCTCGTTCAGTTCGCGGACGACCGCCTCGATCTCCTCCTGCGTCGCCGTGCCGGGCAGTTCACGCTGGATGGAGGCGATGCCGACCTGCGCGCAGTCGCGGTGCTTGCCCGCGACGTACTTCTGGCTGCCGGGGTCGTCACCGACCAGGACGGTGCCGAGGCCGGGCGTGACGCCCTTCTCCTTCAGCGCCGCCACGCGGGCGGCCAGTTCGGACTTGATCGCGGCTGCGGTGGCCTTGCCATCGAGAATCTGGGCGGTCATGCCCCCATCCTCGCGGATGACCGGCCCCCGGTTCCAATCCGGCCGGCCTGCGGGCAACGGCCGCCGGGTTCCGGGCACAGCGGGACGGGTCCCGCCGTGTCCGGCCTTGATCAGCGATGTTGCACTTGCACAACACCTGGCGAATCCGGCTGGACAAGCCCGTGACGGTCGAGAACGATGGGGCAGCACAGTGCCGCGGGCAGTACCGGGGGGACGGACCGCAAACATCTGGAGAAATTCCTCCCAGCCGTGCCGCGCGTCCCCGCACACGGAGCACATCGGAGGAAGGACCGCCATGAGTTTCGGCGACCCGAACAATCCCTACGGGCCCCCACCCGCTCAGCCGCCCGCCCCGCCCCAGCCGGGCTACGGCTTCCCCCAGCAGCCGCCCGCCGCTCCCCAGCAGGGCTACGGCTTCCCGCAGCAGCCGATGTACCCGGGCTACCCGGGCGGGAACCCGATGCTGCCGCAGTCGATGCCGGGCCTGCTGGTGACGGCCCGGGTCTTCCTCTTCATCATCTCGGCCGTCCAGATCCTCGTCGGCCTCTTCTACCTGTACCTCGCGGCGATCGCCAACGACGTCTCGGACGCCGCCGACGACCTGAGCTCGTCCTCCGACGACCCGTTCAGCGCGATCAGCGACGGCGGGGACATAGCGACCGGTGCCCTCGTGATCCTGGCCCTGATCGCCCTCGGTCTGGCCGCCCTGTCCATCACGCTCGGCGTCAAGTTCGGCCGCGGCGGCCAGGGCGTGCGGATCACCACCGTCGTCTACGGCGCCCTCGGCACCATCGTCGGCCTGATCCTGCTCTTCGTCGGCCTGGACTCCGGACTCGCCAGCGCGATCATCTTCCCGCTCATCTGGGTGGCCTTCGGCGCCATCATCACCGCCGCGCCGGTGGTCTCCAGCGGCACGGCCTGGTTCGCCCGCCCGCGCTACTGAAGGCCGCGCGGCGACTGAACAGTTCGCGCCAATCACTTCCCAGGGCCGTGTCTCACCCGTACGAGGGGGACACGGCCCTGGTGCGTCGCCCTAGTCTGGCCTGGGTAGCCGTCAGGCACGGGGAGACGCACCTTGTACAGCATCATCGTGGTACCTCCGCCGACCACGGAGGACGAACGCGACCGCACCCGCACCCAGTTCCGGCTCGCCCCCGGCGAACGGCTCGTCTTCGGGCGGTCCGTGCCCGAGGGCGGCCTGCTGATCGGGCACGACGGGGTGTCGCGCCGGGCCGGTGAGATCACCGCGCACGGCACCTTCTGGACGCTCAGCAACCTGTCGTCGCGGCAGACGTACGTGGTGGAGAACCCGGAGGGCGCGGGCGAGCACATCAAGGTGGCGCCGGGGCGTCTCGACGCGCCGGTGCCGTTCGAGTTCTCGCGGATCGTGCTGCCCGCCGCGGGCGATCTGCTGCCGGTCGAGGTGTGGGCGCCGCGCCACGACTATCTGCGCGACGAGGCCGGAGCCGACGGCGAGCCGACCGCCCCGGCCTTCTCCGTGGACCGCACCAAGCGGTACTTCGCGGTGCTGGCCGCCCTGTGCGAGCCCCGGCTGCGGGGCACGCCGCACGCGCCGCTGCCCACCATGGACCAGGTCGTCGAGCGGCTGCGTCCCGCGTGGCCGGCCGCCTCCCGTACCTCGGTCCAGTGGAACATCGACTACCTGGCCGTGAAGCTGCGGCTGAAGCCGGGGCCGGAGACGGCCGAGCCGGGTCCCCGGCTGAACGGCAAGAAGGAGTCGCTGGTCTCGCTGGCGCTCCGCTTCGACCTGGTCCGCGAGGACGACCTGGTGGTCCTCGCGGCGCCGTCCGAACGGCCGCTGCGATGACCGAGCCGTACGCCGTGCCCGTCCCCAAGGGGTACCGCGTGGGCGTCTGGGAGGTGCGCGAGCCGATCGCGACGGGCGCCTTCGGCAGCGTGTACGCCGCCCGCCGCACCGGCGACGCGGGCGCAGGCCTGCCCCGTACCGCCGCCCTCAAGTTCCTGCCGACCGGCACGGGCACCCCGCGCCAGCTCGCCCACCTGCGCGAACTGATCGAGCGTGAGGTGGAGTTGCTGCGGCGACTGCGCCGGCCCCGGCTGATCCGCATGTACGAGACCCTCACCGTCGACGACCCGGCCCACCCGCGGCTCGACGGCGCCACCGTCCTGGTGCTGGAGCGGGCCGAGGGGTCCCTGTCGGCCCGGCTGGCCGCGACGCCCCGCCCACCGGACGGGCCCGGGCTGCTGGCCCAGGTGTGCGCGGGGCTGGCCCAGCTGCACCGGGCGGGCTGGGTGCACGGCGACCTGAAACCGGCCAACGTGCTGCTGATGGCCGACGGTTCGGTCCGGCTCGCCGACTTCAACATGGCCGCCGAGCTGGAGGGCACCCACGCCTACACGCCGGCCTTCTCCACGCCCGACTACACGCCGCCCGAGCTGCTGTGGTCCGAGATCGGCGAACGGGGCCGCCGGATCCGCCCGTCCGCCGACGTGTGGGCCTTCGGCGTCCTGGCCCATCTGGTGCTCACCGGGTCCTTCCCGCTGCCCGGCGGCACCCCGAGCGCGCGCCGCGACGCCGCGGTCGCCTACGCCCGCGGCACGGACGAGCTGCGCCTGGCGCCCGGGCTGCCGGACGCCTGGCGGGACATCGTGCGGGACTGCCTGACCCGGACGCACGCCGGACGCGTCGGCACGGACACGCTGCTGCGCCGCGTGGAGGCGGCCGCGGGTGGTGCGGGCGACGCCGGCGAGGCCGGTCGTACGGGGGGTGCGGCGAGGGCCGTGCGCCGGGTGCTCCGTGCGCGGTCCCGGCGGGCGGTGGTCGCCGCGTCGGCCGCGGGGACCGTCGCGCTCGCCGCGCTCGGGTACGGCGTCGTCGGCGCCCTGACCGGCGACGGCCGGGAGCCCCGCGTCCCGGCGGGCGGCAGCACCGCGACCGTGGCCGCCGCCTCCTACGGCGCCGGCGAACTGCGCACCGACCGGGACGTGCCGCCCGCCTACCGCCTGCTGATCGTCGAGACGGCCCACGACTGCGACCGCGAGGAGGTCACCCCGGTCCTCGTCGCGGCGATGCTCAAGGTGGAGAGCGACTTCGACCCCTCCCTCTCCGACCCCGCGAAGAACGAGTACGGCATCGCCCGCTGGACCCCGCAGGTGCTGCGCTGGTGGATGAACGCCGACGGCACACCCGGCGAGGCCGTGCCCGAACCGCCCTTCCCGCCCGCCGAGTCGATCCCCGCCATGGGCAGGTACCTGTGCTGGATCTCGCCCCGCCTGGACGCCGGTCTGCCGGGCGACCGCCGGGTACTGGTCGCCGTCGCGTACCGGACGTCGTACCGCAAGGTGAACGACGCGGACGGGATCCCCCCGCAGTACCGCGACTACGCCGACCGCGTCGCCCACTACCTCAAGGAGTACGCGCCGTCCGGCGCCGGATGACCCTGTGAGGTCCGAGGTGGCCCGGTCGCCCGGTGCCCGGCACCGTGAACACACGCGGCGGGCCTCCGGCTCCCTCGGGGGAGAGCCGGAGGCCCGCCGCACATCCGCGGTACCGCCGGGATCAGTGGAAGAAGTGCCGCGTCCCGGTGAAGTACATCGTCACGCCCGCCTTCTGCGCGGCCTCCACGACCAGTTCGTCGCGGACCGAGCCGCCGGGCTGGACCACGGCCTTCACGCCGGCCGCGGTGAGGATCTCCAGGCCGTCCGGGAAGGGGAAGAAGGCGTCGGAGGCGGCGTACGCCCCCTGCGCGCGCTCGGCGCCGGCGCGCTCGACCGCGAGCTTCGCGGAGTCGACGCGGTTGACCTGGCCCATGCCGACGCCGACGGAGGCGCCGTCCTTGGCGAGGAGGATGGCGTTGGACTTGACCGCCCGGCACGCCTTCCAGGCGAAGGCCAGCTCGGCCAGCTCCGCCTCGGTCAGCGCCTCGCCGGTCGCGAGGGTCCAGGTGGCCGGGTCGTCGCCCTCGGCCTGGAGGCGGTCGGTGACCTGGAGGAGGGCGCCGCCGTCGATGGGCTTGACCTCGACCGGGGAGGCGGGGGCCTCGGGGGCGCGCAGCACGCGGATGTTCTTCTTCTTGGTGAGGGCCTCGATGGCGCCGTCCTCGTAGTCCGGGGCCACGATGACCTCGGTGAAGATCTCGGCGACCTGCTCGGCCATCTCCTTGCTGACCGGGCGGTTGACGGCGATCACGCCGCCGAACGCGGACAGCGGGTCGCAGGCGTGCGCCTTGCGGTGGGCCTCGGCGACGTCCGCGCCGACCGCGATGCCGCACGGGTTGGCGTGCTTGATGATCGCGACGCAGGGCTCGTCGTGGTCGTACGCGGCACGGCGGGCGGCGTCCGTGTCCGTGTAGTTGTTGTACGACATCTCCTTGCCGTGCAGCTGCTCGGCCTGGGCGAGGCCGCCGCCGTCGGGGGAGGTGTAGAGCGCGGCGGGCTGGTGCGGGTTCTCGCCGTAGCGCAGGGTGTGCGAGCGCTCGTAGGTGGCGCCGAGGAAGTCGGGGAACCCGGACTCGTCGACCGGCGCGTACTCGGAGGCGAACCAGGAGGCGACGGCCACGTCGTACGCGGCGGTGTGCTGGAACGCCTCGGCGGCCAGCCGCTTGCGGGCGGCGAGGTCGAAGCCGCCGTCCTTGACCGCGGAGAGCACGTCGTCGTACCGGGCGGGGCTGGTGACGACCGCGACGGACGGGTGGTTCTTGGCGGCGGCGCGCACCATCGACGGGCCGCCGATGTCGATCTGCTCGACGCACTCGTCGGGGGTGGCGCCCGAGGCGACGGTCTCGCGGAACGGGTAGAGGTTCACCACGACCAGGTCGAACGGCTCCACGCCCAGCTCGCCGAGCTGCTGCCGGTGGCTGTCCAGGCGCAGGTCGGCGAGGATGCCGGCGTGCACCTTGGGGTGCAGGGTCTTGACGCGGCCGTCCAGGCACTCGGGGAAGCCGGTCAGCTCCTCGACCTTGGTGACGGGGACGCCGGCGGCGGCGATCCGCCCGGCGGTGGACCCGGTGGAGACGAGTTCGACGCCGGCCTCGTGCAGCCCGCGGGCGAGGTCCTCGAGCCCGGTCTTGTCGTAGACGCTGACGAGCGCCCGACGGATGGCCCGCTTGTTGCTCCCGGCGGTGGCGGTGGCGGTCACTGGATAACTACCTTTCGTCCCTCAATGCGATAGCCGTTGCGGGCGAGCCGCCCCACGACATCGACGAGCAGCCTTCGCTCGACTTCCTTGATGCGCTCGTGCAGAGCGCTCTCGTCGTCCTCGTCCCGGATCTCCACCACGCCCTGCGCGATGATCGGCCCGGTGTCGACGCCGTCGTCGACGAAGTGGACGGTGCAGCCGGTGACCCTGGCGCCGTACGCGAGCGCGTCCCGCACCCCGTGGGCCCCCGGGAAGCTGGGGAGGAGGGCGGGGTGGGTGTTGACGAACCGCCCACCGAACCGCGCCAGGAACTCCTTCCCCACGATCTTCATGAACCCGGCCGAGACGACGAGGTCCGGCTCGTGGGCGGCGACGGCCGCGGCGAGCGCCGCGTCCCACTCCGCCCGCGTCCCGTAGTCCTTGACCTTCCGCACGAAGGTCGGCAGCCCGGCGCGCTCGGCGCGGGCGAGGCCCTCGATGCCGTCGCGGTCGGCGCCGACGGCGACGATCTCGGCTCCGTAGGCCTCGACGCCGGTGGCGGCGATCTCGTCGAGGAGCGCCTGCAGATTGGTGCCGGATCCGGAGACCAGCACGACGAGGCGCTTGGCTCGCTGGGCCACGGGCTTGGCGGCCACGGTGGGGGCCTTTCTCGGGGGAGCGGTTCTGCGGTCGGCCCGCGCATTCGCCGGTTTGTACGGTCCTACGAATGCTTCGCGCCCCGGGATACGGGGAAGTCTACGAAGCGGCCGACCGTCAGCAACGATACCGGCACACCGGACGGCCCCCTCGGGACGGGGGCGCGGCCGGCAGGTAGCGTCTGCGTGGAGCCGGACCGGGAACGGGACCTGTGTGCCACGCGTTCACCAGTAGTGCCGCACCGTTCGCGCCCTCCGCTCCGTTGTCGCCAGTTCGTTATCGACCAGTTCGCTATCGACCAGTTCGT
Organism: Streptomyces sp. NPDC032940; assembly: GCF_040636935.1. Lineage (NCBI taxonomy): Bacteria > Bacillati > Actinomycetota > Actinomycetes > Kitasatosporales > Streptomycetaceae > Streptomyces > Streptomyces sp. NPDC032940. Next base: position 346,935 of record NZ_JBEZVJ010000001.1, read on the forward strand.
TATCGCCAAGGGGAAGACGCTCACTTGATGCCGGACCGCAGCCTGCGACTGCTCACGCTCCCCCAGCAGTCGGCGCAGCCAGACCAGCGCAGCGCCGTGTTGCTGCGGGAACGTCCCTCCACGCCGCCCGACGCCTCCTCGGACCGGAAGAACGGCGACGAGCAGGGCGGCGGCACCTCCCAGGACGACAACCCCTTCGCGCCGCCCCCCGAGGGCTCGCCGGACCGCCCCTGGCAGCCGCGGCACCCGTCGGGCGGCGACGGATCGCAGGGTGGTTCGCAGGGCGACGGGCGCTCCCCGTGGGGGCGCCAGTGGAGCGACCGTCAGCCCGGACGGTCCTCCGGCGGCTTCGGCGAGCGCCCCGGCGGCAACGGCCCCGAGGGGCAGGGCGGTGGCGGCGGTCCGCGCTGGGACCCGACGGACCCGGCCCAGCGACGCGCCCGCTATGCCCTGCTGTGCGGCATGTGGGCCCTGTTCTTCGCGCTCTTCAGCTGGTCGTACCTGGCCCTGCTGCTCGGCGCGCTCGCCCTGTACTGGGGCATCAGCTCCCTGCGCGCCAAGCCCCGCACGGCCACCGACCCGGACAACCCGGCCCCTGCCGCCCCCCAGGACACCCGCCCCCAGCGCACCGCCGCGATCAGCGGCCTGGTCACGTCCTCCCTGGCGGTCCTCTTCGTCGCCGCGTCCTTCACCGCACAGCTGGTCTACAGCGACTACTACACGTGCCGCAACGACGCCCTGACCAACCAGGCGGAGCAGACCTGCAGCAAGCTCCTCCCCGAGCAGCTACGAGGAGTCCTGGGCACGGAGGACTGAGCGCGGCTCCCCCTGGTTTCCAGCCCGTCCGGCGTTTGAGGACGAGGCCGTCCGGGCCGCAGGGGGGTCCGGGGGCGCAGCCCCCAGGGACGGGACCGGGAAGGGGCGGCGGGGGCGAAGGAACCAGGCGGACGGACACCACCCCGCCGTCACCGCCCCGCCTCCCCCGCGCCATCGACCGGCAGCAGGTCGTACGCCGCCCCACCCCCACCGGACACCCCAGCCGCAGCCCCAGTCGCCCGCTCCCCGCCCCCGTCCACCTCCCGCCGCAACCACCACCGCCCCACCACGGCCACCGGCGCCCCCACCCCCGCCACCCACACGGCCATCGCCCCACCAGCCTCCCACCACACCGGCCCGAACCGCGCCAGCCCCGCACTCCCCAGCGGCCCACCCGCCCACGCGGCCAACAGCGCGACCAGCCCCCCGCACACCACCGCGGCCACCCACACCGCCCCGACGGTCCGCCGCACGTCCCACGCCTCCCCGGCCGGCCCGTCCCCCTCTCCGTCCGTCTCCCGCCGCACCCCCGCCATGACGGACCGCACCGTGACGAACTGCGTCGTGGCGAACCCCACCGCACCGCCCCCGACCGCGGCGACCCGTGCCGTGAACCACCCCACCGCCACCCCCGCCGCCAACGGCACCACCCCGGCCGCCCAGTGCAACGGCGAAGCGGGCGCCCCCGCCCCCGCCTCCGGCACCGCCGCCAGCAGCGGAAACGGCGGCAACGGCGCAGCCGCGGAGGACGAGGACAGGGGTCCCACCACATACCCCGCGCCGAGCACGAAGCCCGGCCCGAGCCCGTACGCCGCCGCCCATACGGCCGCGTTCGGCACCAGCGTCAGACACAGCAGCAGCACCACGAACCGCCCCGACCATCCCTCGCTCAGCCGCAGGAGCGCCCCGTGGGCGGCACCCCCGTGCCACACCAGCGACGTCAGGAGCAGCAGCGCCCCGCCCCCGACGAGCACCGTCACCCCCGCGGCCGCGGCCCGCGTGGCCGGGCCCAGGCGGGCGTCCGGCAGCACGAGCAGCTCCCGCAGGCTCCGGGGCAGCACGCGCAGCGCGCGCCCCACCGGCCCGCCGGGGCGTCCGAACGCCGTCCACGCACCCGCGCCCGCCGCCGCCATGACGACCAGCGGCAGACAGACCGCGGTCCCGACCGGGGAGGGCCGCAGCTCGCCGCCGGCCGCGTACAGCACGACGGGCGTGGCGACGGCGAGGTAGCCGACGACGACACCGGCCCAGGCGAGGCGCGCGGAGAGGGGGTGCGGCGCTTCGCCCCGTCCCCCGGCGCCGCCCACCCGCACGCCGACACCCGCCTTCGCACCGGCCCCCACGGCCACCCCCACGCCGTCCCCGGGGGCGGTGGCGTCGCGGGCCGCCCGGTGCACCAGCCACACCGGCGGCGCGAGCAGCAGCAGCGGGGTGACTCCCATGGGCGCGGGCACGCCGGAGAGCGTGTCGGTGCGGACCAGCTCGGCGCCGTGCGCCAGCACCCACAGCGCGGCGGCGACGTGCAGGGCGTCGTCGGGCCCGCGGACGGGGTACGGCGAGCTGATCCACAGCACCGTCACGAGCACGGCGACCGCGGCCAGCCCCAGGCCCGCGGCGAACGCGCCGCCCAGGAGGCCCACGGCCATCCCGGGCGCCCGCTCGTGCCACCAGGTGCGGAGCAGGGACAACGGGGATCGGCGAGCGGTCGTCTGGATCACGCCCGCCATGCTCCCAACGACACGCGCTTTCGCGGCGTAACAAGCGAAGCACCGCTGTGTCGCTCAATATACGTTTATGTACCTTTTCGTACGGAGGGGTGTCCTGTGAAGCGGAGCCCCGCACCGCCGCTCCCTCCTCCCGAGGTGCGCCGACGCCTGCGCGAGGCCGCCGGACTGACTCAGGATCAGCTCGCCGAGCGGGTGGGTGTCCCTCGCGAGAGGGTCGGCGCGTGGGAGAGCGGCCGCGGGACTCCGCGCGGCCGCAGACGGGACGCGTACGCGAAGCTGCTGGCCGCCCTGGCCGACGAACCCGCGACCGGCAAGCCGCGGACGGCGTCGGAGACCCGGCCGCCGTCGGCACCGGCCTCCGTGCCCGTGGTCGTGGCCGTCGGCGGCGGTTCCGGACAGGTGAAGCGGGCACCGCTCACGGCGTCACCGGCCGCACCGCCGGCCGCGTTGACGCCCGCTCAGGCCTTCGACGCGCTGTACGAGTTCGGCGCCCCAGCCCTCGTACGCCAGACGTACCTCCTCACGGGCCGCCGCGAACTGGCGCGCGAGTCGGTGGAGCGGGCCTTCCAGCTCGCCTGGGAGCACTGGCCCGAGGTGGCGCGCGACCGTGACCCGGTGGGCTGGGTGCGCGCGACGGCGTACGAGTACGCCCTCTCCCCCTGGCACCGGTTCCGGCGGCGTCACCGCCAACCGGAGCCGCCGCCCGCCGACCCCGCCGGCCGCACCCTGCTCGACGCGCTGCTGAAACTCCCTCCGCACCACCGCCGCACCCTCGTGCTCTACGACGGTGTCGGCCTCGACCTGCCCGAGACGGCCGCGGAGACCGAGGCGAGCACGCCGGCGGCGGCCGGGCGGCTGATGCGCGCCCGTGAGGCCGTCGCCGGCCGGCTGCCCGAGCTGAGCGATCCCGAGGTGCTGCACCGGCGGCTGGCCGAGCTGGCGTCCGCCGAGCGGCTGCGGGCGTCCCGGCCGCCGACGGTGCGGACGGGCAGCGAACGCCGGGCCCGTTTCTGGACCCGGGCCGCGATCGCCTTCACGGCCGCCCTGATCGGGACCACGGCGTTGACGCTGCGCACGGCTCCGACCCACTACGAGCCGCCCGTACCGCCGGGCGAGACGGTGCGCGGCGTACCGCCCCGGGTGGCGCCGGGCGCGCTGTCGGACGAGGAGCTGAAGCTGCGGAAGAAGCTCCGCGACGAACTGCACGACGGACCGGAGAGGCTGTCACCCGGGACCGGGTGAGGAGCACGGGGCACCGGCCCCGCCGGAAACGCCGAGTGGGCCCGCCCCGGGACGGGGAGCGGGCCCACTCGTGTGGTGCGGCGTGCTCAGCCGGCGCGAAGCCGGCCCAGCTGATCCGGCCGACTCAGCCGGCGAGGATCTCGCGGGCGAGCTTGGCCGTCTCGGTCGGCGTCTTGCCGACCTTGACGCCGGCGGCCTCGAGGGCCTCCTTCTTCGCCTGGGCGGTGCCGGAGGAACCGGAGACGATGGCGCCGGCGTGGCCCATGGTCTTGCCCTCGGGCGCGGTGAAGCCCGCGACGTAGCCGACGACCGGCTTGGTCACGTTCTTCGCGATGAAGTCCGCGGCCCGCTCCTCGGCGTCGCCACCGATTTCGCCGATCATGACGATCAGGTCGGTCTCGGGGTCGGCCTCGAACGCGGCGAGCGCGTCGATGTGCGTGGTGCCGATGATCGGGTCGCCACCGATGCCGACGGCGGTCGAGAAGCCGATGTCACGCAGCTCGTACATCATCTGGTACGTCAGCGTGCCGGACTTCGAGACCAGGCCGATGCGGCCCGGCTTCGTGATGTCGCCCGGGATGATGCCGACGTTGGACTGGCCCGGGGTGATGATGCCGGGGCAGTTGGGGCCGATGATCCGGGTCTTGTTGCCCTTCTTGCCGGCGTACGCCCAGAAGGCGGCCGAGTCGTGCACGGCGATGCCCTCGGTGATCACGACGGCCAGCGGGATCTCGGCGTCGATGGCCTCGACGACGGCGTCCTTGGTGAACTTCTCCGGCACGAAGATGACGGAGACGTTCGCGCCGGTCTTCTCGATGGCCTCCTTGACGGTGCCGAAGACCGGTACCTCGGTGCCGTCGAAGTCCACGGACTGACCCGCCTTGCGCGGGTTCACGCCGCCCACGACGTTGGTGCCGTCGCCGAGCATGAGCTTGGTGTGCTTCATGCCGGTGGCGCCGGTCATGCCCTGGACGATGACCTTGCTGTCCTTGTTGAGCCAGATAGCCATGGTGTGTTGGTGTCCTCGTCCTGAGTGCTTACTTGGCGGCGTGGGCCAGCTCGGCGGCCTTGTCGGCCGCGCCGTCCATGGTGTCGACGCGCTGGACCAGCGGGTGGTCGGCGTCGGTGAGGATGCTGCGGCCCAGCTCGGCGTTGTTGCCGTCGAGGCGGACGACGAGCGGCTTCTCGACCTTCTCGCCGCGGTCCTCCAGGAGCTTCAGCGCCTGGACGATGCCGTTGGCGACCTCGTCGCAGGCGGTGATGCCGCCGAAGACGTTGACGAAGACGGACTTGACGTCCGGGTCGCCGAGGATGATCTCGAGGCCGTTCGCCATGACCTGGGCGGAGGCACCGCCACCGATGTCCAGGAAGTTGGCGGGCTTGACGTTGCCGTGCTTCTCACCGGCGTAAGCGACGACGTCCAGGGTGCTCATGACGAGACCCGCGCCGTTGCCGATGATGCCGACCTCGCCGTCGAGCTTGACGTAGTTGAGGTTCTTCTCCTTGGCGGCGGCCTCGAGCGGGTTGGCCGCGGCCTTGTCGTGGAGTTCCTCGAAGTCGGGGTGACGGAACTCGGCGTTGTCGTCGAGCGACACCTTGCCGTCCAGGGCGATGACCTCGCCGGAGGCGACCTTGGCCAGCGGGTTGACCTCGACCAGGAGGGCGTCCTCCTTGATGAAGGTGTCCCACAGCTTGACCAGGACGTTGACGACCTTGTCGGCGACCTCGGCCGGGAACTTGGCGGCCTCGACGATCTCGCGCGCCTTCTCCGGCGTCACACCGTCGATGGCGTCGATCGGGGTCTTGGCGACGGCCTCCGGACGGGTGGCGGCCACCTCCTCGATCTCCATGCCGCCCTCGACGGAGGCGATGGAGAGGAACGTGCGGTTGGCACGGTCGAGGAGGAAGGAGACGTAGTACTCCTCGACGATCTCCGGGGCGGTCTCGGCGATCATCACCTTGTGGACCGTGTGGCCCTTGATGTCCATGCCGAGGATGTCCGTCGAACGGGCGACGGCCTCGTCCGGGGTGGCGGCGAGCTTCACGCCGCCGGCCTTGCCGCGGCCACCGACCTTCACCTGAGCCTTGACGACGGACTTGCCGCCCAGACGCTCGGTGATCTCGCGCGCCGCCTCAGGCGTGTCGATGACTTCACCGGCCAGCACCGGTACATCGTGCTTGGCGAAGAGGTCCCTCGCCTGGTACTCGAACAGGTCCACGCGCTTCCGTCCCTATCAGTGATCTCGCGGTTCGTTGGATGCGTGGGCGTGCCGCGAAGGGCAACGTGACGTCCGCTGTGTCACAAGGGGGGCGCACACGGTGACCGAGCGCGCGGCATGTCCGTCTCGCAGGTTATCGCCGCATGCGGGGGGTCTCTAAATCGCGGGTCACACCTGAGCGGTGATACCTGTCACATGATGCCGCGCTCACTGGCACGGGGTGCCGGGCGTGAGGGGTGCGGGCGGGGCGGGAACGGGGGAGGGAGGGACCTCACCGGGTTGGGGTTGGCCCGGTGAGGTCCGTCGCGGGCCGGCTGGTCCCCACCCCAATGGGGACCTCCGGCACCATCCGCGAGGTGACGGCCCGGACGGACCGCCGACGGCTTTCGGCCGTGCGTCCGGGTCCTGGGGCCTCGCGGAGTCTTCGTCCGTCCCGACGCCGCTCCCCGTCACGGCGCACCGGCTTGCGGGCGGGGTCGGGGCGGAGGGGGCGGGAACGGTGCGGTGCGCGGCTGTTCGTCGCGCGTCCCGGGTTCGGCCGGAGCCCGACCGACCGGGCCGACCGGGTGCCCCGGCGACGCCACGGACGGGCCGCCGCCGGAGACGGCCGGCCCACGACCGGGGGTCGGGGGCCTGGATACGGTCCCGGCTGCTTCCGTCCGCCCGGCGGGTGAGCCCGCCCGGACGTGTGACGTGCGACGTGCGACGCCGCCTGCGCTAGGCCGGCGAGACGGGGATGTCCCGGTACCGCTCCCGGGGCTCGGGCGCGTCGGCGTGCACCACGGCGCCGGGCACGAGCCGGACCGGTACCCGGTGGTGCGGGGCGATCGCCTGGGCGTCGCCGTGGCGCGGCGGGCCGCCGTCGGCACCCGTGCCGCTCCCCAGCGCACCGTCGGCGCCGCCGCTGGGCGCGTGGTGGGCCGGTGCGGGGGCGGGCGGCCCGGACGCCACTCCGTGGGCGTCGTCGTGCGCCGCCGTGAGGCGCGTCCCGCCGTGCCCGTCCAGCGCCGGCCCGTACGCGACGGTCGCCGCGTCTGCGCGGCTGTCGGCCGCGGGGACGGCGGAGACGGCCCGGCGGCCGGCGGTCACCAGCTCGTCGGCGTCCGGAGCCGTCACCGGCGCGGTCGCGGAACCCGGCTCCCGATCACCCGGAACCGGCCGGACGGGCGGTCCCGGAAGGCCGGAGCCGCCGGGCGGTTCGGAGGCGTCCGGCAGCGTCGACAGCGGGGGCGTCGAGGGGACCGCGGGCAGGGAGGGGGCCGTCGGCAGCTGCGTCAACGCCTCCAGCAGCGGCACCTCCGCCCGCACGGCCTCGCCGAGCTCCTCGGTCACCGTGCCCACCACTTCACCGGCCGGCCGTACGACCTGGTCCGTCACGGTGCGGACGACATGGTCAGTGACGGGGCGGACGACATGGCCGGTGACCGGGCGGACGACATGGTCGGTGACGGGGCGCAGGCCGTCCGGCACCGACGGACCGGCGGCACGGCCGGGCCGGGTGTCCGGTACCGCGGAGGGCGCCTCGGAGGCGGGCGGCACCGGGGGGACGGAGGACGCCGGCACTCGTTCCGCCGGAACGACGTCCAGCACCGTGCCCACCGCATCCGGCACCGACGGCACTCCCTCGGCCGCCTGCGCCCGCTCCCCGCAGACCACGCCGAGCAGGAACAACCCGCCCAACAGCAGCGCCAGCCGCAGCGCACGCCACCCGGCCGCGGTGCGCATCACGCGCAGAGCGGCACCGGGCAGGGCTGCTGACGACATCAAGGGGGCGCTTCCTTCGTACAGCGAACGTGCACCGAACGGACGCGAGATCCTCGCATGGCACTCCCGAGGTCGCGCAAGCTCCCCGTTACCGATGGGTAGTCATGTCCGTTTTGCTGCACGGAAACGGGCCACCGGACATCGACAAATCGTCATCCGGCGTCCGGCACCGGCAGCGGCCGCCGCTCGATCGCCGCCGCCATCACCTCCGGGAAGAGATCCGGCGTGCAGGCGAAGGCCGGCGTGTCCAGCGCTGCGAGCGCCGCCGCATGCTCCCGGTCGTACGCGGGCGCTCCCTCGTCGGACAGGGCCAGCAGCGTCACGAACTGCACCCCCGCCGCCTTCATCGCGGCGACCCGCTTGAGCATCTCGTTCCGTATGCCCCCCTCGTAGAGGTCGCTGATCAGCACGACCACCGTCTCCGAGGGCCGGGTGATCTGCGACTGGCAGTAGGCCAGGGCCCGGTTGATGTCCGTCCCGCCGCCCAGTTGCACGCCGAAGAGCACGTCCACCGGGTCGTCGAGCTGGTCGGTGAGGTCGACGACCGACGTGTCGAAGACGACCAGCCGGGTGTCGATCGACCGCATGGACGCCAGCACCGCCCCGAACACGGAGGCGTGCACGACGGACGCCGCCATCGACCCCGACTGGTCGATGCAGAGGATGACCTCCTTCTTCACCGACCGGGAAGCCCTCCCGTAGCCGACGAGCCGTTCCGGCACCACGGTCCGGTGCTCGGGCAGGTAGTGCTTGAGGTTGGCCGCGATCGTGCGGTTCCAGTCGATGTCGTGGTGACGGGGCCGGCCGGTGCGGGTACTGCGGTCGAGGGCGCCGGTGAGGGTGGCCCGGGTGCGGGTGGCGAGCCGCTTCTCCAGGTCCTCGACGACCTTGCGGACGACGGCCCGCGCCGTCTCCTTCGTCGTCTCCGGCATCGCCTTGCTGAGGGACAGCAGCGTGCCGACGAGGTGGACGTCGGCCTCCACGGCCTCGAGCATCTCCGGCTCCAGCAGCAGGGAGGCGAGGCCGAGGCGGCCGATGGCGTCCCGCTGCATGACCTGCACCACGGAGGACGGGAAGTAGGTCCGGATGTCCCCCAGCCAGCGCGCCACGGACGGGGCGGAGGCGCCGAGCCCCGCAGAACGGTCCCGCCGCGACCCCGCTCTGCCGCTCTTGTCGTAGAGCGCGGTGAGCGCCCCGTCCATCGCGGCGTCCCGTCCGGACAGCGCGCATCCGGTGCCGTCGGCCGTGTCGCCGCCGAGCACGAGCCGCCACCGCCGCAGCCGCTCCCCCGCCGGGTCCGTCTCCACCTGCTCGGCCGTCATGTGTCCACCCCCACTAGGTCGTTGTCGTCCGCGTCCGCGACGACGTCGCCGTCCGGGTCCGCGAGGCCGTCGTCCGTGTCCAGGCCCAGCAGGAGGCGGACCACCGGCAGCACGGCGTCCGCGCGTGCGGCGTCGGGCACGGCGGCGAAGCCGGGCACGGACGAGCCGGCCGTCGTCACGGCGCCCCGCCCCCGCGGCCCGCGCCGGACCAGCTCACCGAGGGTGCGGCGCACCCCCGGTTCGTACGCCGAGAAGGTGCGGCGCAGCAGCGGCAGCACGTCCGTGAACGCGTCCGCCGGCACGCCGGTCAGCCAGGCGTCGACCAGGGCGAGCAGCCGCTCGTCGTGGACCAGGAGCAGCCCTCCCCCGGCACCGCCTCCGACGAATCCCTCGATCCACGCGGCCGCGTCCGCCGGTGGCGTCCCCGGGGAGAGCACGAGCGCCATGTGCCGTGCCGTCTCGTCCGCCGCCAGCGCTCCGTCGTCCAGCAGGAGCCGCACGGCGCGGCCCCGTACGACGCCGGCCACGGTGTCCCGGGCGCAAAGCCCCCGCAGCACCGCCTGCCAGCGGGGCCGTAGCTCTCGGTGGCCGGGCGCGGGGTCGTCGCCGAGCAGGCCGACCGCCGCGTGCACGGCGTCCACGTGACGCCGCATCTCCTCGGCGGCGTCGGCGTCCAGCGCGACACACGCCGTGGGCAGGCCGACGAAGACGCGCTCGGCGAGCCCGGCGGCGACCTGGGCGAGCGCTCCGGTGTCGGTGCCGCGCACGTCGCCGTAGCGCAGCGCGCGGACGAGGGCGGGCAGGGCCTGGGCGAGGTGGCCGACGTCCGTGTCGAGCGCCGCCCGGTCGGTGAGGACCCGCATGACCGTGGGCAGTGCGTCCGGCAGTGCGGCCGGCAGGCAGCGTTCGGCGAGCGAGGTGACCTCGGTGAGCCCTCCGGCGGCCACCGCGTCGGCCTCGGCCTTGGCGGTGGCGGCGGCGAGCACGGTCGTGCCCCACACCCCGGCCTCGGCCACCCGCACCGACAGCTCGGGCTCCCAGCGCAGCCGCCAGGTCTCCCGGAACGTGCCCGTGCCGGCCCGCGATCCGGTCGGCTCACCCCATCCGACGCCCAGCAGCCGCAGCCGGTGCAGCAGTCTGCTGCGGCCGGCGTCGGTCTCCTTGCGCAGGTCGAGCTCCAGTTCCCGCTCCCGTGCCTCCGGCTTGAGTCGCAGCCGCCGCTGGATCCGCGCGAGGTCCCGCTGCAAGGGCACCGCGGGCGCCCCCGCCGGCACCTGTCCCAGCGCGTCCCCGACGACCAGGCGGTCGTGCACCAGGGCCAGTGGCACGTCCGAGCCCTCGCACATCACCGCCCGTACGGCATCCGTCGTCTCGCCCAGGCCGGGCAGCGGGCGGCCGCGCATGGCCGCGAGTGTCTCGGCGAGCCGCACCGCCTCGATGACGTGCGCCGAGGAGACGGTCCGGCCCTCCTCCCGCAGCAGTCCGGCCACTTTGGTCAGCCAGCGTTCGACGGGCCGGTCCGGGGCGCTGAACAGATGCCCGTACCAGCCGGGCGAGTCGATGCCCGCCCCGTACCCGCCTGCCCGGGACAGCCTGCGGTGGGTCCAGGGCACCCACGTCATGTCCGTCCTGACCTTGGGCAGTCCCTTCAGCAGGGCCCGGTCGGCGGCGACGGTGACCCTGCGGCGCAGCGCGGGCACGTGCCAGGCCCCGCACACCACGGCCACGCCCGCCTCGTACTCCCGCTGCGCGGCCCGCACCTGGAGCCGCATATGAGCCTCACGGACGAGGTCCCGGTCGTGCGCGTCGGACTCCTCCGTCTCCCGCAGCGCCGCCATGGCCTCCTCCAGAGCGGTGAACGGCGCGAACGGGTCCCCCTCCCCGGTGCCCCGGTGCTCGACGACGTCCTCCCACCAGCGCTCCGGGTCGTCGTGGCCGGCGGTCTGTGCGAGGACGGCCAGCGGATCGGTACGGACACCGGCCCCGGCGTCCGGCTCGGGCCCCTGCCCCGGACCGGTCTCCTCCGTGGTCCCCCCTTGCGGGCTCGGTTCCCCCTCCTCGCTCGTGTCGGGCGGCATGCTCCCGGGAGCGTCCCAGGCGAGCGTGTGGGCGGCCGGGAGGTCGATGAAACGGGCCGGTACGTCGTGCTCGAGGGCCCAGCGGACGGCCACCCACTCCGGGGAGAACTCGGCGAGCGGCCAGAACGCCGAGCGGCCGGGTTCGTCCACGGCGTGGGCGAGCAGGGCGACCGGCGGCCGCATGTCCTCGTCGGCGGCCAGCGGAACGAGGACGTCGGCCTCGGGCGGGCCCTCGATCAGCACGACCCCCGGCCGGGCCGCCTCGAGCGCCGCCCGGACCGCCCGCGCCGACCCCGGTCCGTGATGGCGCACGCCGAGCAGCAGCGGCCCGTCCCCGGGCTCCCACCCGGCTGTCCGCTCAGTGCCCGTCACGCCGTCCCCCTCGCCGCCGGGACCAGGACGAGTCCCCGTCGTCAACCGCCCGGCCGGTGACCGCGAGGGCGGCCGGCTGCCCTGTCCGTACGCGGTTCACGCGCTCACCTCCCGGCAGGCCCGGTAGAAGTCCTTCCAGTCGTCGCGCTCGCGGACGACGGTCTCCAGGTACTCCTGCCAGATGACGCGGTCGGCCGCCGGGTCGCGGACGACGGCCCCGAGGATGCCGGCGGCGACGTCACCCGAGCGCAGCACGCCGTCCCCGAAGTGGGCGGCCAGCGCGAGGCCGCCGGTGACGACGGAGATGGCCTCGGCCGTCGACAGGGTGCCGCTGGGCGACTTCAGCTTCGTGCGGCCGTCGGCCGTCACCCCGTCGCGCAGCTCGCGGAAGACGGTGACGACCCGCCGGATCTCGTCGACGCCGTCGGGCGTGGCCGGCAGGTCGAGGGAGCGGCCGATCTGGTCGACCCGGCGCGTGACGATGTCGACCTCCGCCTCGGCGCTCTCCGGCAGTGGCAGCACCACCGTGTTGAAGCGGCGGCGCAGCGCGCTGGACAGGTCGTTCACCCCCCGGTCGCGGTCGTTGGCGGTGGCGATCAGATTGAAGCCGCGGACCGCCTGCACCTCCTGGCCCAGCTCCGGTATCGGCAGGGTCTTCTCCGACAGGATGGTGATGAGCGTGTCCTGCACATCTGCCGGGATACGGGTCAGCTCCTCGACGCGGGCGGTCATCCCCTCGGCCATGGCCCGCATGACGGGGCTGGGCACCAGGGCGTCGCGGCTGGGTCCGTGGGCGAGCAGCTGCGCGTAGTTCCAGCCGTAGCGGATGGCCTCCTCGGGGGTGCCGGCCGTGCCCTGCACCAGCAGCGTCGAGTCGCCGCTGACGGCGGCGGCGAGGTGCTCGGACACCCAGGTCTTCGCGGTCCCGGGCACGCCGAGCAGGAGGAGCGCGCGGTCGGTGGCCAGGGTGGTGACGGCGACCTCGACGATGCGGCGCGGTCCCACGTACTTCGGGGTGATCACGGTGCCGTCCGGCAGCGTGCCGCCGAGCAGATACGTGGCGACGGCCCACGGCGACAGCTTCCAGCGCGCCGGACGCGGGCGGTCGTCCTGCGCGGCCAGCGCGGCGAGTTCGTCGGCGAAAGCGTGCTCGGCGTGCGGCCGCAACGACTGCGCGGCCGGCTCGTTCGAGGTCGGATCGACGGACGTCGGTTCTGTGGGCACAGACATGGCGGAGTCCCCCTCCAGCTCGGCCGGTTCGGTCTGACAACAACCGTGCACCACACCACTGACAATCACTCTGACCTGCACAAATACCGTGGCCGGCGCTCTCGCGGAGCCGATTGTCAGTGGCACGATCTACCTTCGGAGACATGACTCAGCAGGGGGTGCGCTGGAGCGCGGACCAGGTGCTGGCACTGGCACCTGACGCCGCGTCGCGCAAAGCGGGCAGCAAACTCGGCGCGGCCGGGCCGTGGTCCGAGACGGGGAGTTCCGGCGAAGGGACGATGTGGGGGCTGTGCAAGGGCAGCGGCAGCAAGCCGTATCGGACGGTCGTCGATGTGGCGGACGTGTCCGGGCCCGCGTACAGGTGCAGTTGTCCCAGCCGGAAGTTCCCGTGCAAGCACGCGCTCGGGCTGCTGCTCCTGTGGGCGGGCGACGACAGCGCGGTGCCGCGGTCGGATGCGCCGGACTGGGCGGAAGAGTGGATCGCGGGCAGACGCGAGCGGGCGGGGAAGAAGGGGACGGACGACTCCTCCGATGCCGCCTCCGCGGGCGGGACCGGTGATCCCGAGGCGGCGCGGCGCCGGGCGGAGCGCCGGGCCGAGCGGATCACCGCGGGTGCGACGGAGCTGGAGCAGCGTCTGGCGGACCTGCTGCGCGACGGCCTGGCCGGTGCGGAACAGGCCGGGTACGCGCTGTGGGAGGAGACCGCGGCCCGCATGGTCGACGCCCAGGCGCCCGGCCTCGCGGCCCGGGCACGCGAGTTGGGGGCCCTGCCGGCGTCGGGCCCCGGCTGGCCGGTCCGGCTGCTGGAGGAGTGCGCCCTGCTCCACCTCCTGGACCAGGGCTGGCTGCGCCGCGAGCGGCTCCCGGAGGCGCTGGCGGCGACGGTCCGTTCACGCGTCGGCCTGCCGGCGTCGGCGGACGGGCCGCCGGTGCGGGACCGCTGGCTGGTCCTCGCCCAGTACGACACGGCGGACACGCGACTGACGACCCGTCGCGTCTGGCTGTACGGCACCGATTCGGGGCGCACCGCGTTGCTCCTCTCCTACGGGGCGGCCGGCCGGGCCCCGGAGCTGGCGCTGCCGGTGGGACTGACGCTGGATGCGGAGCTGTCCGCGTATCCCGGGGCGGGCGGACAACGAGCCGCGCTCGGCAGACAGTTCGCGCCGCCCGCCCCGACGGAGACCCGCCCACCGGGGGTGCCGACCTCCCGCGCGGTCGCCCGTTACGGCGAGGCCCTCGGCGAGGATCCGTGGCTGGAGTCGGTCCCGGTGACGCTGGGCCGGGTCGTGCCCGTGCCGGACGGCGACTCGTGGCAGCTGGCGGACGCCGACGAGGACTCGGCGCTGCCGCTGAGCCCGGCGTCCCGCAACCGGCCCGGCCTGTGGCGCCTGGTCGCTCTGGCGGGCGGCAGACCGGTCACGGTCTTCGGCGAGTGCGGCCACCGGGGCTTCACGCCGCTGACGGCCTGGCCCGGCGGTCCGGGCCCGGCGGTGACGCTGTGCTGACGCACCCCACGGAAGGGAGAAACGGCATGACCAGGACACCCGCTCCGGGGGCACCCCCGCCGGACGCCGGGGAGGAGGCTGGGGAGGGCGTCGGAGGGGACGCCTGGGAGGAACTCGTCACCTCGGCCCTGCTCGGCACCCAGCGGCGCGCCCCCCGGGGCTGCGAGCCCGGTCGGGACGCCCCGGTGGCGCTGCTGGACGCCGCGGCCGTGGAGACCGTCCGCAGACGTGCCGGACTGATCCCGGCCCGCGCGGCCCGGCGTCCGGATCCGGCGCCCGACGACGGCCGTCCGCCGCTGCCGGCCGCGGCCGCCCGCCGGCTCACGATGCTCCTCGCCGACCGTCCCGGCACGGCGGGCGGCGGGCGCAGAGGCACGGCACCCGACCTGATGGAGCTGCTGCCCCAGTGGCTGGCGGCGGCGAACGCCCGCGGCTTCGCGGCACCGCCCGAGACGCTCCCGGCCCTGCTGGACGCGGCCCGGGGGCGCACCGACCTGCGCCCGGCGGCGCTGGCCTTCGCGGGACCGCGCGCCCTGTGGCTGGCCCGGCTGAACCCGGACTGGCGGTTCGCCCTGCGCGCCACGGCGGGCGGCGGCACCGCGCTGCCCGGCCCCGGGGCGACCGAGCGGGTGGAGCGGTTGTGGCAGGAGGGCCTGTTCGCCGAGCGCGTCGCCCTGCTGGCGTCCCTGCGCTCCCGCGACCCGGCCGCCGCCCGCGCGCTGCTCGCCTCGACCTGGGCGACGGAGCGCGCCGAGGACCGGCTGATGTTCCTCGACTCGCTGCGGACGGGACTGGAACCCGCGGACGAGCCGTTCCTGGAACAGGCGCTGGCCGACCGCAGCCGCAACGTACGGGCGACGGCGGCGGAGCTGCTGTCGGCACTGCCGGACTCGGCCCTGGCCGCGCGGATGGCGGCGCGCGCCCTGACGTGCGTGTCGCTGGACCGGGCCACGGACCGGCCGGCGATCACCGTGGAGGCGCCGCACGAGTGCGACGCGGGCATGGAGCGGGACGGGGTCGTGGCCAAGCCTCCCGCGGGGCGGGGCGAGCGGTCCTGGTGGTTCGGGCAGCTGGTGGAGGCGGCACCGCTCGGGACCTGGCCGGCCCGGCTGGGCGGGCGCACCCCGGAGGAGATCGTCGCGCTCCCCGTGACGGACGACTGGCAGGGCGAACTGCACGCGGCGTGGTGCCGTGCGGCGGTACGGCAGCGGAACGCCGCGTGGGCGAGGGCGCTGCTGGGGGCGCCCACCGCACCGGAGGCGGGCGGGCCCGGCGCGGTGTCGCTGGCCGAGCGGGCCAAGCTGCTCGGCACGCTCGGTGCCGGTGAACGGGCCGAGTGGGTCGCCGGGTTCATCGCGACACACGGTCTGTCCGAGGCGTTCCAGCTGCTCGGCATGTGCGGGGTGCCGTGGGCTCCGCCGCTCGGACGTGCGGTGGTCGACGCGCTCAACATCGCCCGGGACGCCGGGAGCTACCCCTGGAGCTTCAGCGGCGTCATGGGCCTGGCGGAGCGCTGCCTCGACCCCTCCGAGGCGAGCCGCCTGGACGGGCTGCTGGCGATACCGGACGAACCGGAGGACGCGTCTCCGGGGGCGGGCGGCTACTGGGCGGAAGCGTTCCAGCGCCTGGTCACGACGCTGCGGCTGCGCGCGGCGATGACCGAGGAGCTGGGGGCGGTGTAGGGAGGGCGCGGCGGATGCTGCGCGGCGCCGGCGCCCTACCGGACGGCCGCACGGACCCGCGGTCCGACGCACCCGACGCACCCGACGGCGCCGCGGGCGGGCCGCCGGGACCCGCGCGGTCCGGCCCTCCCCGCGGCGGAGGCGGGTGCGGCCGGCCCCGTCGCCCCGGCCGCTTCCCGGGCTCGGGCCCGCCGAGCGGGCGAGGACGGCACGCCGCACACCGCCGGGTCTTCCGGGTGCCCGGGGCGCTACGCCTCGGCGGGTTCCCGCACGTTCGTGCGCACCCAGTCCACGATCGACGCCGTCGTCGCTCCGGGGGTGAAGATCTCCGCGACGCCCTTCTCCTTCAGCGGGGCGATGTCCGCCTCGGGGATGATCCCGCCGCCGAAGACCAGGATGTCCGCCGCGTCCCGCTCCCGGAGCAGGTCGATCACGGCGGCGAAGAGCGTGTTGTGCGCCCCGGAGAGGATGGACAGCCCGATCGCGTCGGCGTCCTCCTGGATCGCGGTGTCCACGATCTGCTCGGGTGTCTGGTGGAGGCCCGTGTAGATGACCTCCATACCGGCGTCGCGCAGGGCCCGCGCGATCACCTTGGCCCCGCGATCGTGGCCGTCGAGCCCCGGCTTGGCCACCACCACGCGGATCGGACCGGCTGCCACACCCATCACTGCCTCCATGAAGCGACTACATCCATCCGTACCGACAAGTACCGCACACATCACCCATGCCCGTACACAGCCGCACGGTGCGCATGGGCCGCACATTCCGCACCAAGTGCGCGAAGTGCACAGCTTCGCGATACAGACACCCCGGACCACGCCGTCCGGGGGAAGTGAACGAACGTTATCGCCAGCATCCCGCAACCGGCAGTTTCGCGGTGGAGACAGAGGGGGAAATCACACGGTGGGACATGTTCGCCGCGCACCGTCACAGGGTCGCGCGGTGAACACGCGCACGGAGAGCCGCAGCGAGAGCACGACGGACCAGGGCAGCCGCGGACCCCGTCGCCGTATCCGACGGCACCGGAGGGCACAGAGCCCACCGCACTGGCACACTGGTTCCACGTAAACCTCGCAAACACCACCCATCACTGGTGTCACGGCTCTCCACGAGGGCACACGGGGACAGAGGCGTTCCTCCGCGTGCCGACAGGAGGTCGGCCCATGAAGGTCACGACGGCAGCACTGCCCCTTCTCCCGCTCTGTCAGCGATTCCTGCCCGCACTCCCGGCGATCCCGGCGTTCACGGCCCTGCCAGGGCTGCGAGGGCTCCCGGGCCTGTCGACGCTCACCGGCGTGTCGGATCTCTCCGGTCTGGCCGGACTCCCGGGCAGGGTGACGGGGCTCTCCATGACCCTCCTGAAGGCTACGGCGCTGGAGGCCGCGATCCTCGCCGGGCATCTGCTCCTCTATCCCTCCGGCATCGTCCAGGAGCGCCGGCGCGCCCCCGAGGCGTCCCGCGCGGTCTCCCGGGACCCGGAGTCCTCCACGGCGCCCACCGCGCAGCTGCCGGCGCCCGCAAGCCCGCCGGTCGTCCTGCTGCACGGCTTCATCGACAACCGCTCGGTCTTCCTCCTGCTGCGCCGCAGCCTGGCCCAGAACGGCAGGCAGCAGGTCGAATCGCTCAACTACTCGCCCCTGACCTGCGACATCCGTTGTGCCGCCGAGCTGCTCGGCCGGCACATCGAGGAGATCTGCGAGCGCACGGGCCATGACCGCGTCGACGTCGTGGGACACAGCCTCGGCGGACTGATCGCCCGGTACTACGTGCAGCGCCTCGGCGGTGACCTGCGGATCCGGACGCTCGTGACGCTCGGTACGCCGCACGCCGGCACCCGGGTGGTGCCGCTGGCGAACGCCCACCCCATCGTGCGCCAGATGCGTCCCGGCTCAGCGGTGCTGGAGGAGCTGGCCCTGCCCGCGCCGGGCTGCCGTACCCAGTTCGTCAGCTTCTGGAGCGACCTGGACCGGGTGATGGACCCGCTGGAGACCGCCTGCCTCGACCACCCCGACCTGACCGTGCAGAACGTCCGGGTGAGCGGCATCGGCCACCTGGCCCTGCCCGTGCACCCGGCCGTGGCCACCGGCATCCGGCAGGCGCTCGACACGCCCGGCTCCGGGGCGGACGCGGGGGCCGGCCGTCGCTCCGGCGGACTGACCGTCGCCTGACGGCGGCCCGAGAAGGGAACTTTCACCCGATCGGCCCCCAGAGCGGCCCCTCCGAGGCACCTGCCGAAACACCCGCCGAAGCGGTCATCACGGTGATCACCACGGAGATCACCGTGGAGGCCGCCCCGGCGGCGCTCACCGCGACACACCCGCCCCCACCTCGAACAAACGTCGAACACAAAGCCAAAGTCGCGCCCGCCGTCCCCCAAAACACGGCCGATTGCCCGTTTCCTGCGTGGGCGAAACCTGCAGAAGATTGTCGCGCCCGCATACCGCCGGGTACAGTCGCCGCACTGCTCTGGCAGCCCTGTTGTCGAGGCGAAAGAGAAGTTGGTGAACGACCGTCACCCGTCGGGGGGCATGACCGCCCCGGCCTCGGCTTCCGACGCCGACCCGGCGCACTACGCGCCGTACGGCACCGGTGAAGCCCAGTACGGCGACCTCACCACGTACGGCGGCTACGACGCCACCGGTTTTGCCACCGGACCCCACGCCACCGCGACCTTCGCCGCGGACCCGCTCTTCGGCAGCCTCCCGGACCAGAACACGGGCGGTTACGACACCACCGGCTCGTACGACTCCACCCAGTGGGCCACCGGCAGCCACCAGACGCCGCATCACGACGCGTACGCGGCCCAGCACCACGCCGCCTACGACACCGGCGCCTACGACACGACGGCGTGGACGGCCGGTGGTCAGCAGCCGGTCATGGTGCCCTCGCAGGCGACGAGCGTCGAGTCGACGGGCCAGTGGGACACGGCCGCCTGGACCCAGCCCGACCAGTCGGGTCAGCCCGCCGACGGGACCCAGCAGTGGGACTGGGGCACCCAGACCTTCGCCACGGGGACCTTCGCGACGGACGCATTCGGGACCGGGTCCTACGACACCGGTTCCCTCGACACAGGGGCCCTCGACACCGGTTCCCTCGACACCGGTTCCCTCGACACAAGCGCCTTCCAAGGCGTCGCCTTCGGCACCGGCACGTTCGACACCGGCGCCTATGACGCCACGCAGTGGAACTCCGACGGCGCGGTGCAGGACGTCACGACGGACCCCACGGCGCACACCGCGACGGACACCGCCCCGGCCGCCGCCGAGGAACCCGCCCCGCGTGACGACGGCTTGACCGCGACCGGCGAACTGCCCGCCGTGACCACGCTGCTCGAGGAGCAGGAAGAGGTCGTCCCGGTCCCCCGGGTCCCGGCCGCCCGCACCGCCTCCCGCAGCGGGGCGCGTTCGCGTCGGCGTCAGCCGGCCAAGCGCTCGGCGCTGCTGACCATCGCCGTTCCCTCGGCCTGCGTGATGAGCGTCGCCGGCATCGCCGCGGCCTCCGTCGGCGGCCTGGGCGGCGAGGACGGCCAGGAGACGACGGCGTCGGCCGCGGACGGAGCCGGCAGCGACGCCGCGCCGGTGAAGCCGTCCGCCGCCAACAACAAGCTGGACACCCAGCTCGCGAGTCTCTCCGCCGGCGCCGACGACTTCGCCGACCGGGCCAGCCGGACGCAGGAGCGCATCGACCTCAAGGCCCAGCAGGCGGCGGAGAAGAGGCGGGCGGCGGAGGAGGCGGCCCGTAAGGAGCGGCTGCGCCCCAAGTTCGCGCTCCCGGTCGAGCAGCACGGCCTCAGCGCCTACTACGGCCAGGCCGGCATCAACTGGATGTCCGCGCACACCGGCATCGACTTCCCCGTGTCGTACGGCACGAAGGTGATGGCGGCGACCGACGGCACGGTGCGCACGCAGTACAACGTCGCGTACGGGAACATGCTGATCCTCACCGCGAAGGACGGCACGGAGACCTGGTACTGCCACCTCTCCAGCTACCAGGTCCCCTACGGCGCCACGGTCAAGGCCGGCGATCCGATCGCGCTCTCCGGTGACACGGGGAACTCGACGGGACCGCATCTGCACTTCGAGGTGCGGCCCTCCGGCGGTGGGGCGATCGACCCGCTCCCTTGGCTGCGCAGCCACGGCCTCGACCCGCAGTGACGGAGTAACTTCTCAGCGGATCCCGGCGGTTCGGCGGACCTCCGCGGAGGTCCGCCGCTCCCACCGCGTCCTCAGAGCTTCTCCACCGGCGCGTACCGCAGCAGCAGCCGCTTCGGCTTGGTGTCCCCGAAGTCGATCGTCGCCTCGGCGTTCGCCCCCGTGCCCTTGACCCCGACCACCGTGCCGAGCCCGAACTGGTCGTGCGTGACGCGGTCGCCGACGGCGAGCGAGACCGCCGGCTTCTCGGAGGCGGAGCGGCGCGTGGCGAAGCCGGACGCGCCCGAGGCCGAGGAGCGGGAGCGGGACGAGGAGAGCGAGGCCGCCACTCCGGAGACCGGTGCGGAGGGCGCGGGCCCGTTCGCACCCGTACGCTTCCACTCCAGGTGGGGCGCCGGAATCTCCTCGAGGAAGCGCGAGGGCGGGTTGTACGAGGGCTGTCCCCAGGCGCTGCGCAGTGTGGACCGCGTCAGGTAGAGCCGCTCCCGCGCCCGCGTGATGCCGACGTAGGCGAGGCGGCGTTCCTCCTCGAGTTCCTTGGTCTGGCCGAGGGCGCGCATGTGCGGGAAGACGCCGTCCTCCATGCCGGTGAGGAAGACGACCGGGAATTCCAGGCCCTTGGCGGTGTGCAGGGTCATCAGGGTGACGACGCCGTCGCCGTCCTGCTCGTCGGGGATCTGGTCGGAGTCGGCGACCAGGGCGACCCGCTCCAGGAAGTCGGCCGGCGTGCCGGCGCTCTCCCCCTCGGCCTCGGCCCGTTCCTGCTCGAACTCGAGGGCTACGGCGGCGAGTTCCTGGAGGTTCTCGATGCGGGTCTCGTCCTGCGGGTCGGTGGAGGACTGCAACTCGGCGAGATAGCCGGTGCGTTCGAGAATGGCCTCGAGCACGGTGGCCGGTCCGGCACCGGACTCGACGATCGTGCGGAGGTCCTCCATGAGCGCGTTGAACCGCTTGACGGCGTTCGCGGAGCGCGCGGCCATGCCGTACGCCTCGTCCACGCGGCGCAGGGCCTGCGGGAAGCTGATCTTCTCTCGCTGGGCGAGCGCGTCGATCATCGCCTCGGCGCGGTCGCCGATGCCGCGCTTGGGGACGTTGAGGATGCGGCGCAGCGGCACCGAGTCCTCGGGGTTGGCCAGGACGCGCAGGTAGGCCAGGACGTCCCGGACCTCCTTGCGCTCGTAGAAGCGGACGCCGCCGACGACCTTGTAGGGCAGGCCGACGCGGATGAACACTTCCTCGAAGACACGGGACTGGGCGTTGGTGCGGTAGAACACGGCGACGTCGCCGGCCTTCGCCTCGCCCGCGTCCGTGAGGCGGTCTATCTCGTCGGCGACGAACTGGGCCTCGTCGTGCTCGGTGTCGGCGACGTACCCGGTGATCCGGGCGCCGGCGCCGGCGTTGGTCCACAGGTTCTTGGGGCGGCGGGACTCGTTGCGCTCGATGACCGCGTTGGCGGCGCTGAGGATCGTCTGGGTGGAGCGGTAGTTCTGCTCCAGGAGGATCGTCGTCGCGTCCGGGTAGTCCTCCTCGAACTGGAGGATGTTGCGGATGGTGGCGCCGCGGAAGGCGTAGATCGACTGGTCGGCGTCGCCCACGACGCACAGCTCGGCGGGCGGGACCTCGGCCTCGGGCGGCACGTCGACGGGGTGTTCGGCGGGGGTGCCGACCAGCTCGCGCACCAGGGCGTACTGGGCGTGGTTGGTGTCCTGGTACTCGTCGACCAGGACGTGCCGGAAACGGCGGCGGTAGTGCTCGGCGACGTCCGGGAAGGCGCGGAGCAGATTGACCGTCGTCATGATCAGGTCGTCGAAGTCGAGGGCGTTCGCCTCGCGCAGCCGCGACTGGTAGAGCGCGTAGGCCTGGGCGAGGGTCTTCTCGAAACCGTCGGCCGCCTGGGCGGCGAAGTCCTCCTCGTCGATCAGCTCGTTCTTCAGGTTGCTGATCTTGGCGCTGAAGGACTTGGGCGGGAAGCGCTTGGGGTCGAGGTCCAGGTCACGGCAGACCAGGGCCATCAGGCGCTTGGAGTCGGCGGCGTCGTAGATCGAGAACGACGACGTGAAGCCGAGCCTCTTGGACTCGCGGCGCAGGATGCGGACGCACGCGCTGTGGAAGGTCATCACCCACATCGCGTTGGCGCGCGGGCCGACGAGCTGCTCGACGCGCTCCTTCATCTCGCCCGCGGCCTTGTTGGTGAAGGTGATCGCGAGGATCTGCCCGGGGTGGACGCCCCGCTCGGCCAGCAGGTGGGCGATGCGGTGGGTGAGCACCCGGGTCTTGCCGGAGCCGGCGCCGGCCACGATGAGCAGCGGGGAGCCGGAGTGCACGACGGCGGCGCGCTGGTTGTCGTTCAGCCCCTCGAGCAGCGCGGCCGGGTCCAGGACGGGGCGCGGGGCGCCGTCCCGGTAGTAGGAGTCCCGGTCCGGCGGCGTGTCGAACTTCCCGCCGAACAGATCGTGCGGAACGGGCTCCGTTCCGTGATCGTCCTCGGGCGGCGGCGGGGGTTCCTCCTCGTGACCGCGCGGGGTCTGGAGGCTCGCCAGGAAGCTTTCGTCAAAGAGGCTGCTCATCGCTCTCCGAGTCTAGGGCGCCCCACCGACATCCGGCCGCCACCCCGGAAATCGGCCGGGATTCCGGAGATCGGGACTCTCGGATCAGGCTCTATCACACGCAGTGACCCTCACACTGAAGGTCACGAAAATGTATCGGGCATATCGCCCGGCAACCTTCCCAGGGGCCACACGAGTTGGCTACGGTGCGGGGCAGGTCGCACGCCCCCTCCGGCGAACGTCGCCGGGACGCGCGGCCTCCGCCGAGTCCGGTGTGCCGCACGGCGCACGGAGCCGGGGACCCAACCGAATTCCTGGGGTGAATCGGCCCACCGTCCTCGCCGGGCGGCGCCGTAGGGCACACCTTCCGAACACACCGCCCGAACCCTCCCCCGGTGCCTGGACGGCCTGGGAGGCACCCCCATCGCTGACCCGGTAGGCGGAGCACGGAAGGAGTCGCCTCCCTTGGCGTCGCACCGCAAGTCGCGCCCCACCGGTTCGCGCGTCGCAGGCATACGGACCCCCGCCCTCGCCACGGCGGCCCTGACCTCCGTCGCCCTGCTGTCCCAGACGGCCGACGCCACACCGTCGGACGACCGGCCCACCCTCGAGGAGGTGGAGAAGAAGGTCGACGACCTCTACCGCCAGGCCGGGTCCGCCACCGAGAAGTACAACGCGGCGAAGGAACGGACCGCGAAGCAGCGCGAGCGCGTCGACACCCTCCTCGACGACGTCGCCCAGCGCACGCAGAAGCTCAACGACGCCCGCGAGCAGCTGGGCTCCTACGCCTCCGCGCAGTACCGCACGGGCGGCATGGTCCCGTCGGCCGCGACCTTCCTGCTGGCGGACTCGCCGCAGGACTACGTCGACCAGTCCCAGCTGATGAGCCGGCTCACAGGCCGCCAGAAGGACGCGGTCGACGACTACGTCACCCAGCAGTCCGAGACGATGAAGAAGCGCCGGGAGGCCACCGAGAGCCTCGAGACGCTCACCGACTCGCAGAACGACCTGAAGAAGGCCAAGGCCACCGTCCAGACGAAGCTCGCCGACGCGCGCGAGCTGCTGTCGACGCTGACCGCCGAGGAGAAGGCCCGGCTCGCGGCGATCGAGAAGAAGAAGCAGGAGGAGGCCGCCCGCAAGGCCGCGGAGCTGGCCCGGCAGCAGGCCGAGGAGCGGGAGCGGCAGGAGCAGGCCGCCCAGCAGGAGACCGGCACCTCGACGGGTTCCTCCGGCTCCACCGGCTCGTCCGGTACGGACACCGGCGGCACGGGCACCGGCTCGTCCACGCCGGACCCGTCGTACGGCACCAAGGCCGAGAAGGCGCTCGCCTTCGCCCGCGCGCAGATCGGCAAGCCGTACGTCTGGGGCGCCACCGGCCCCGGTTCGTACGACTGCTCCGGTCTCACCCAGGCCGCCTGGAAGGCGGCGGGCGTGACGCTGCCGCGTACCACCTACGACCAGGTCGACGCCGGCACGACGGTCTCCATCTCCCAGGCGCAACCCGGTGACCTGGTCTTCTTCTACGACGACATCAGCCACGTCGGTGTCTACATCGGCAACGGCATGATGATCCACGCCCCGAAGCCGGGCGCGTACGTCCGCGAGGAGTCGGTCTACTACGACGGCGAGTCGTCGATCCACAGCGTGGTGCGTCCGGCCTGACGGGCGGTGCTCTCTAGCATCGACCCATGTCATCGGGCACTAGTCACCCTCTGCGCGCCTGGTGGGCGCGGCGTCCGCCGGCGGCCGGGGCCGCGGTGATGGCGACCGGCATCGTGTCGATCGGCCTCCACCTGACGCACCACGAGCTGCTGTCCCGCATCATGCTGGTCCTGGCCTGCGCCGCGTGGCTGGCGCTCGCGGCGAACTTCGCCTCGCTGCTCCTGACCGACCGGACGAAGTGGGTGACGCAGGCCGGCACACCGGGTGCGCTCACCGCCGTCGCGGCGACGTGCGTGGTCGGCACCCGTTTCTCGCTGCTCGGCTGGACGGCCCTGGCGGCGGCGCTGCTGGCGCTGTCCGCGCTGCTGTGGCCGGGGCTGCTGCTGGTGGTCGTGCGGCACTGGGAGCGGCGGATGCCGGGGGCGGTGTTCCTGGGCTGCGTGGCGACGGAGGGCCTCACCGTGCTGGGGGCGACGCTGGCCGCGTCGACCTCGACGGCCTGGCTCGCGCACGCGGCGCTGGTGCCGTTCTGGCTGGGGCTCGTGCTCTACGTCGTCGCGCTGTTCCGCTTCGACCTGCGGCAGCTGGCCCGCGGCTTTGGGGACCACTGGGTCGCGGGCGGCGCGCTCGCCATCTCGGCGCTCGCGGGGTCCAAGCTGCTCGCCGCGGCGGACACGGGGATGTACCTGTGGAACGACGACGTCGAGGGTGTGCTGCACGACGCGACCGTCGCCCTGCTGGTGCTCGACCTCGCCTGGTACGTCGTCCTCTTCGTCTGCGAGGCCGTGTGGCCCCGTCCCCGTTACGACGTGCGCCGCTGGTCGACCGTCTTCCCCCTCGGCATGACGGCGGCGGCGACGCTGTCCGTCGCCGCCGCCGTGGACGTTCCGTGGCTGGATGTGCCGGGTCAGGTCCTGGTGTGGATCTCGGTGGCCGGGTGGCTGGCGGTCGCGGTGGGGGCGGTCGCCTCGGCCCGGGCCGGGCTGCGCTCCGCCGCGGCGGCCGAGGACGTCAGGTCCACAACACGGCGATGAAGATGTTCACCAGGGTCAGCAGGCCGACGAGGCCGAACAGCGGCTTGTCCACCTTCTCGTCGTCGCGCTTCACGTAGACCAGGCCGAGGATCACGATCAGCACGGCCAGCTTGACGCCGATCTTGACGTTGTCGACGGAGTAGTCCTGGGCCTGGTTGAGGCCGACCAGGACCGCTCCGGTGACCAGCATCGTCAGGGCGCCGTGCAGCATGGCCGGGGTGAAACGGGCGGTGCCCTGGCCCATCGCCTTCATCTGGGTCAGGAAGCCGCCGAGGAGCGCCGCGATGCCGACGATGTGCAGACCGACGAAGAGGTGGATGAGTACGTCCATGAGGCCGGAGCCTAATCAGCGGCCGGGCACGCTCCGACACCGGCCCGGTCCGCCGGGGAAGGCGTGGGCGCATATATGCACCCCATAGCAGCTCACCGTCCTCACATGTCCCCGATCCGGCGTTTCGGTCATCACCCTGCGTGAAGACGGCGGCCTCCGGCCCGGTCGGCGGTCACGTACGGTCGCCCGCCGGTCCGGTACCGCCAGTTCCGCGCAATCCGTCACCGGCTCGTTACCGACCGGCCTAGCGTCCTTCCGCAGATGACCGGCCCGGGCAGCGGGCGGCGCACGGCACGGAAGGACGTGGATCCCTGGTGGCAGCGCATCGCAGGCCACGGAGGCGGCTGACCGGCACCGGGACGGGCGCCCGCACCGCCGTCACGGTCACCCTCGCCGGCGCGGTCGGCGCGGCCGGGCTGGGCGGGACCGGGCACGCCGATCCGGAACCGACGCCGGCGCAGGTCAGGGCCCAGGTCGACAAGCTGTACCGGGAGGCGGAGGTCGCCACCGAGAAGTACAACGGCGCCAAGGAGAAGGCCGACGCGGCCGAGCGGCGCCTGGAGGAACTGCGCGACGAGGTGGCCCGCAAGGAGGACCGGCTGAACGCGACGCGGGAGACGCTGGGCGCGGTCGCGGCGGCGCAGTACCGCAGCGGCGGACTCGACCCGGCCCTGCAGCTCGTGCTCTCCGCCGGCCCGGACCGGTATCTGGAGGGCGCCGAGTTCGTCGAGCGGGTGGGCAGCCGGCAGGCGGCCGCCGTCGGCCGGGCACGCAAGGAACTCCGGGACGTGCAGCAGTTGCGCGGGGCCGCCCGGACCGAGCTGGCCTCGCTGAAGTCGCGGCAGGCCGAGCTGAGGCGGCACCGCGCCACCATCACCGGCAAGCTGGAGACGGCACGCCGTCTGCTGTCCCGGCTGACGGCCGCGGAACGCGCCCGCCTCGTCCCCGCCCCGGACCGCGCCGACCGCTCGGCGGGCGCCCGCGAGGGCCTCGCGGCCTCCGCCCAGGCGCCGAACCCCCGCGCCGCGGCGGCCGTCGCGTACGCCTACCAGAAGCTCGGCAGCCCCTATGTGTGGGGCGCGACCGGCCCCGACGCCTTCGACTGCTCGGGCCTGACCCAGGCCGCCTACCGCGCCGCGGGCGTCTCCCTCCCCCGGACGACGTACGCCCAGATCGGTGCGGGCCGCCGCGTCTCCCGTGCCGAACTCGTCCCCGGGGACCTGGTCTTCTTCTACTCCGGCATCAGTCACGTCGGCCTCTACGTCGGCAACGGGCAGATGATCCACGCCCCGAACCCCTCGGCGCCGGTCCGCGTGGCCCCCGTCGACTCGATGCCCTTCGCGGGGGCAGCGCGGGTGGCGTGAGGCCGGCTTCCCGCCGGAACGACGCGTGCGCGGACCCTTGCCAGCCCAAGGGTCCGTGCTTACCCTCGCGGTTGGCGGAGACGCGAAAGCGCTTTCCTCTTCTCTTTGTTTGTCATGCTCAGATCAGCCCGGCACTTCGTAGCCCCTTTGCCGAGCTGAGCACGTACAGCAAGCCGCTGCCACCCCGCACGTCACCGCACCACGGAACCAGCCGGCCGGTCTGTGAAGAAACCGCTTAATGCACCGCGGGCGGCAACCTTCCAGGCACGGCGGACCACAACACCTGCGTGCGGCGAGCGCCGCCGCGCGAGACGAAAGGTGAGGCGAGATGAGACGACCAGTCGCCATACGGCTCTCGGCCGCAGTGGGCACGCTGGCCCTGGCGGCCGCGACCACCGCGGTCCTGTCGGCGCCCGAGGCGTCGGCCGCGGCCGGCGGCGCCACCGGCTACGCGACGCAGAACGGCGGCACGACCGGCGGCGCGGGCGGGCAGACCGTCCGCGCCACCACGGGCACCGCCATCCACGAGGCCCTGTGCAACCGGGCCTCCAGCAGCACCCCGATCGTCATCCAGGTCGAGGGCACGATCAATCACGGCAACACCAGCAAGGTCTCGGGCGACAGCTGCAACACCGCGGCCGACAAGATCGAGCTCAAGCAGGTCAGCAACATCACGATCGTCGGCGTCGGCAGCGGTGCCGTCTTCGACCAACTGGGCATCCACATCCGGGAGTCCAGCAACATCGTCATCCAGAACGTGACCGTCCGGAACGTCAAGAAGTCCGGCTCCCCGACCTCCAACGGCGGCGACGCCATCGGCATGGAGAGCGACGTCCGCAACGTGTGGGTCGACCACGCCACCCTGGAGGCGTCCGGCGGGGAGTCGGAGGGCTACGACGGCCTCTTCGACATGAAGGACAACACCCAGTACGTGACGCTGTCCTACAGCATCCTGCGCAACTCCGGCCGCGGCGGCCTCATCGGCTCCAGCGAGAGCGACGTCTCCAACGGCTACGTCACCTTCCACCACAACCTCTACGAGAACCTGGACTCCCGCGCGCCCCTGCTGCGCGGCGGCATCGCCCACATCTACAACAACCACTACGTGCACCTGAACGAGTCCGGCATCAACTCCCGGGCCGGGGCGAAGGCCAGGGTCGACAACAACTACTTCGAGGACTCCAAGGACGTTCTCGGCACCTTCTACACCGACGCGGCCGGCTACTGGCAGGTCAACGGCAACATCTTCGACAACGTGACCTGGTCCGAGCCCGGCGAGGACAACAACCCGGCCGGCCCGGACCCGAAGTCCAACACCAGCGTCGGCATCCCGTACTCCTACAGCCTGGACGAGGCGTCCTGCGTGCCGGGCATCGTGAGCCGGACGGCGGGGGCGAACAAGGGGCTTCTGGTGTCCGACGGCAGCTGCTCGGCCCAGTCTCCGGACCCGACCGACCCGACGCCGGACCCGACGGACCCCACCCCCGGCCCCACCGACCCGACCACGCCCGCCGGCACCAACCTCAGCCTCGGGGCCGGCGCCGACGGCTCCTCCAAGGCCAGCGGCACGAGCTACGGCAACGTGCGCGACGGCGACCTCGGCACCTACTGGTCACCGGCCGGCTCGACCGGCTCCGTCTCCGTGAAGTGGGGCACCGCGACCACCGTCTCGAAGATCGACATCCGGGAGGCGGCGGGCAGCGCGGGCACCATCGGCTCCTGGCAGGTCGTCAACGGCGACACCGGCGCCACCCTGGCCTCGGGCACCGGCGCGGGGGTCATCACCTTCCCCGCGACCTCGCTGAAGAAGGTCACCTTCACGATCACCGGCGCGTCGGGCACCCCGAAGGTCGCCGAGTTCGAGACCTACGCCGGATAACCGGCCCGCCCCCGGGACGCCCGCCGGCCGTCACACCAGCCGGCGGGCCGTCGCCCAGCGGGTCAGCTCATGGCGGTTGGACAGCTGGAGCTTGCGGAGCACCGCGGAGACGTGGGACTCGACCGTCTTGACGGAGATGTACAGCTGCTTGGCGATCTCCTTGTACGCGTAGCCCCGGGCGATCAGGCGCAGCACCTCGCGCTCGCGCTGGGTGAGGCGGTCGAGGTCCTCGTCGACCGGCGGGGCGTCGGTGGAGGCGAAGGCGTCCAGCACGAAGCCGGCCAGGCGCGGGGAGAAGACCGCGTCGCCCTCCTGGACGCGGAAGACGGAGTCGATGAGGTCCGAGCCGGTGATCGTCTTGGTGACATAGCCACGGGCACCGCCGCGGATCACGCCGATCACGTCCTCCGCCGCGTCCGACACGGACAGGGCGAGGAAGCGGACGGGCCGCTCGGCGTCGGCCATCAGGGGGGCGCAGCGACGCAGGACCTCGACGCCGCCGCCGCCCGGCAGATGGACGTCGAGGAGGACCACCTCGGGGCGGGTCGCGGTGATGACGGTGACGGCCTGGTCCACGTCGGCGGCCTCTCCGACGACCTCGACGCCGGTCTCGGTGGTCTGGCCGATCTCGGCCTGCACACCGGTGCGGAACATGCGGTGGTCGTCGACGAGGACCACGCGCACGCGGCGCTCCCCGGCACCCGCGTCCGCCGGTCCCGCCGTTCCGTTGCCCTCGGTCGGGTCGCTCATGACGTCTTCTCCGCCCTCTCCATCTCCAGCTCGACCTCCGTGCCGCCGTCCGGCACCGCGCGCAGCCGCGCCGTGCCGCCGTTGCGCTCCATGCGGCCGATGATCGATTCTCTGACGCCCATGCGGTCGGCGGGTATGGAGTCGAGGTCGAAGCCGGGGCCCCGGTCCCTCACGGACACGAAGACCGTCCTGCCCTCGACCTCGGCGTAGACCTGAACCGCGCCGCCCTCGCCACCGTACTTGGCGGCGTTCACCATAGCTTCGCGTGCCGCCTGCATCTGTGCGCCGATCCTCTCGTCGAGCGGGCAGTCGCCGACGACCACGACCTCTATGGGCACACCGTGCTTGTCCTCGACCTCCGCGGCGTTGCGCCTGACCGCGTCGGCGAGGGTGGTGGGCTCGTCGTCCTCGTCCTTGCCGTTGCCCTCGGGCTTGTAGAGCCAGGCGCGCAGGTCGCGCTCCTGGGCGCGGGCCAGGCGGCGCACCTCGCCCGCGTTCTCCGCGTTGCGCTGGATCAGGGTGAGGGTGTGCAGGACCGAGTCGTGCACATGGGCGGCGACCTCCGCGCGCTCCTGGGCGCGGATGCGCATCAGCCGCTCCTCGGACAGGTCCTGCGTCATGCGCACCAGGTAGGGGCCGGCGAGGAGCGTGATGCCGACGAGGACGGCGAGCGCGGCCTGG
The DNA here is from genome assembly GCF_040636935.1 of Streptomyces sp. NPDC032940. Taxonomy (NCBI): domain Bacteria; kingdom Bacillati; phylum Actinomycetota; class Actinomycetes; order Kitasatosporales; family Streptomycetaceae; genus Streptomyces; species Streptomyces sp. NPDC032940. The sequence continues at coordinate 377,290 of NZ_JBEZVJ010000001.1, forward strand.
AGCACCGAGCCGAGGTGGGCGGCCGAGCCCTGCAGGACGAAGATCGCGGAGACACCGGCCGTCACCAGCAGGACGCCGGCCACGGAGCGCAGCAGCGTGACGGTGCGCCGGTCGCGGCCGACCTCGGCCCAGCGGGCCCGGCGGGCGTTGTCCGCCTGGCGCCAGACGAGGGCGACGCCCGCGCCGACCAGCACGACGGGCCACAGGTATGCCTTGGCGCCGTTGCCGAGATTGACGTTGCCCACGAAGACCATGGCCACGACGACCATGAGGAGCAGGGCGACGATCTGGCCCTTGTCCGGCTTGCGGGCGACGAGTCTGCGCCGGCCGTCCGGCGAGGTCTCCGCCGTGACCAGGGACGGCGGCTTCTGTGCGTCGACGCCGCCGACACCGAGGGGGACGAAGAACCAGAAGGCCGCGTAGAGCAGCGCACCGAGGCCGTCGGCCATGAACAGGCCGACGAAGACGAGCCGCACCCAGATGACGGGCAGCCCGAGGTGCCCGGCGAGCCCCCGCGCCACGCCACCGAGCCAGCGTCCGTCGCTGCTGCGGTAGAGCTTGCGCGGCGGCCGCGGTTCGACAACGGGAGGTGCTGCGGCGTCCGGCATGCCAACGATGGTCACACGGCGGGGCGGAGGGGAGCATCAGGGTCGGCCCCGGAGACTCCCCTGATCTTCGGGCCGGGCGCGCCTCGAACGCTCCCCGGCCGCCGTCTCAGGGCCGATATCAGGGTCCGACCAGGGTCGCACCGGCTGCCGTCACGGCGTCGCGCCCGTCACCATGGACTCATGACAGATCACGAGCACGCCGCGAGGGGCCGGGGACCCGGCTCCGGGCCGCGGGACGCCGCGTCCGCGGCGTCCGCCGCGGACGCCGGTGACGCCCCGGGGTCCGCTGGCGGCGGCGCGGCCGGCCCGGACGCGGCGGAGCCTCCCCGCGGGTTCCGCCGCGACCGGCGGCACAAGACGCTCGCCGGGGTGTGCGCCGGGCTCGGGCGGCAGTGCGACATGGATCCGGTGATCTTCCGCATCACGCTCGCGGTGCTGGCCGCGACCGGGGGCCTGGGCCTCCTCTTCTACGGCTTCGCCTGGCTCTTCGTCCCCTATGACGACGAGGAGGAGAACGAGGTCCGCAAGCTGCTGACCGGCCGGGTCGACGGCCAGGCCCTGACGGCCGTGCTGTTCGCCCTGGTCGGCTGCGGGGTGTTCCTGAGCATGCTGAAGAACGGCGGGGTTCTCTCCTTCGCCGTCATACTGTCCCTCCTCCTCGCGGGGGCGGGCTACTGGTCGCGGCAGCGCGGCGCGCCCGGCCCCGACCCGCTCGCCGCCCAGGCCGTCGCCGACGCCCCGCCCGAGGCCAAGGCACCGCCGACCGCCGCCGCCTACCCGTCCTGGTGGCGCGACCCCATCGTCAAGGACGGCACCCACGTCGGCGGCACCGGATATCTGTGGGGCCCCCGGGACTCCCGCGACCGGGACGTCGCGGCGGCCGTCAACATCGGACGCGGCGCGTACCGCGACCGGGAGACCCCGGCCGACCTGTCCTCCCGGCGCACCCGGCAGCGCGGCGTCCACGGCATCGGCGGCTTGATCTTCCTGCTCGCGCTCCTCGCGGGCTTCCTCGGCACCCGCCTGACCTGGGACGACCAGCCGCTCGGCACCAGCCTGCAGACCGGTCTGGCCTGCGCGCTGGCGGTCTACGGCGTGGGGATCGCGATCAGTGCCTTCCTGGGCCGTACGGGAGCCGGTTCGATCTTCCTAGCGATCATCACGGCGGGCCTGCTGGCCGGGTCGGCCGCCCTGCCGAAGGACGCCGGCACGGAGTGGACGCGGAGCACCTGGGCGCCCACGGCCGTCGCCGACGTCCGCGAGCAGTACGACGTGGGCACCGGCACCGGCACCCTCGACCTGTCCGGCCTGGAGCTGGCGCAGGGGCAGACGCTGACCACCCGGGCCGACGTCGGCGTGGGGCGGATACGCGTGATCGTGCCGCCGGACGTGACCGTGCGGCTGAGCGCCGAGGTGGGCGTGGGCGACATCCAGCTCCCGGGCGACGACTCGAAGGACGTGGACGTGGCACCGGGCAAGCACACGGAGGTCACCCTGGCCCCCGACAAGGGCGTCGCGAAGGCCGGCACGCTCGACCTCGACCTTCAGGTCGGCCTCGGACAGGCGGAGGTGTCCCGTGCTGCGTCATGACTTCCAGCCCGGCAGGCTGATCGCCGGCACCTTCCTGACCCTGGCGGGGGTGCTCTACGCCGGGGACGCGGGAGGCCTGTGGGAGACGCCGTGGTTCGTGATCGTCCCGGTGGTCAACGGCGGCCTGTGCGTGGCCGGCGTGGTCGGGATGGCGGCCCAGTCGGCACGCAGACGCCGGCGGGCGCTGCGCACGGACGGGCGCCCGGACTGACGGCGGCCCCCTACAGGGAGCCGCCGTTCCGCAGGCGGCGCCGGGTGTGCAGTGCCGCGTCCAGCGAGAGCAGCGGGGCGCCCGCGAGGACGAGGGGGAGCCAGGCCATGAGGTAGGCGAGGTCGTTGCCGTAGTAGTACGGGTCGGAGGCCCAGCTGACGGTCAGCCAGAGGCTGAGCGAGATCAGCGCGCCGCCGAGCGCGGCGAGGCGGGCCAGCAGCCCCAGCAGTGTGCCGATGCCGACGGCCAGCTCGCCCAGGGCGATGGCGTAGCCGAAGCCGGTCGGGCTCTTCAGGGCCAGGTCGACCAGGGCGGGGACGGCCGAGGAGTCGCGGACGGCGCGCATCATGTCGCCGATGGACCCGGCCCCCGAGTCCTTCAGGAAGGCGCTGTCGGTCAGCTTGTCCAGGCCCGCGTAGATGAAGGTGACGCCCAGGAAGATCCGCAGGGGCAGAAGGGCGTACCGAGCGGCGGCGTCGCGCCGGCCCGGGCCGTGGCCGGACGTGTGCGAGTCCGTCCGCATGCCGTGAGTCATCACTGCCAGCCGCCTCTCGCCCATGCGTGCAGAACCCCCTCGACAGACGATACGTGCGAGGCCCGGGCCGCGCTCAATCCTTGCCCACGTGATTTCTTCCCGGCATTCCGTCGGTTCGGCAGTCGGGCAGTCGGGCATCCGCAGCCCCGGCAGCCCGTCGGCCTGGGCACCGCCCCGCCGGCCCGCCAGTCCGCCAGTCCGCCAGTCCGTCAGTCCGTCACGTCGATCGTGTACCGACCGGTTTCCACGCCCGCGCCCGTGACCACCTGGACCTCCACCCGGCCCGGTTCCACGTCCGCAGGCACCGGCACGGTCAGCAGCGTGTCCGTCGGGTTGCTGAAACCGCCCGGCACGGGGACGAGGGGCACATGGACGTTGACGGCGCCGATGCGGACGACCATGCGCGACAGCCGGTCCGCGCGCTGGGCGCCCGGCGGCACGAAGCCGGCGCCGCGGATCTCGATGTCGTCGCCGGTGCGGATCGGGGCGTCCAGGTCACCGGCCTCGCGCGCCCGGACCACGGAGAGGATCACGGGCCGGCCGCCCTCCGCGTACTTGCCGGCCACATAGGTCGCCGCCGACACCAGCACCACCACGGCGAGCCCCCACGGCAGGTCGGGCAGCTGCTCCGGCCGCCGGGCCAGCCGGACCGCCGCGAAGACGAGGGCCACCGCACTGATCACGACGTACTGGATGTCGGCGAAGGTGCCGCGGCCCGCGTCGTCCGTCAGCAGGTCGGCCGCCCGCGGTCGGTCGGCGCGCACCTTCTGGAGCCGTTGCCCCAGCACCCGCAGCCCGACCACCCGGCGCACCAGCACCGCGATCCCGCACACCACCGCGAGCACGGTCACCACTCCGGCGCCCCGGGCGAGTTCGAGCCCGGAGATCAGCGCGTCCCGCCGCCCGTGCCCCGAGGCCACCGCGAGCTGTCCGGCCAGGACGAGCACCGCGTAGGCGACGAAGAGCACCCAGACCGCCGCCACGGCCCGGGACGTGGAGAGGCGGTTGTCCTCCCCGATGACCGGGGCCAGCGCCCCGCCCCGCGCCCGGTGGAACCAGGACGCCGCCGTCAGCGCCCCGGCCACGACCACGGCCGCCGCGATCCCTGCGGTGCGCGCCGCCGACCAGCCGGCGCCGACCGCGGTGAGCGACTGGGCGAGGAGCAGCGCCACGACCGCCGCCCACACGGCGCCGGCCGTGCGACGCCCCAGGCCGGCGAGCCACGCCTCGCCCTCGGCCCGGCCGCGTTCGGCGACGACGTCCGCGGACTGGGTCAGTTCCTCGGAGACCCACTGCCGGGAGGCCGAGGCCGAGTGGGCCACCGCGGCCGGCAGCCCCTGCCCGGCGGCGAACTCGTCCCGCTTCAGCAGGAACGCGGCGACCGCCCGGCGGTGTCCCTCACGGGCACCGTGCGGGCAGTCCCCGCAGGTGCAGCCGCCGCGGTGCGGCGCCTCGTACGCGTCCTTGCCCGAGCCGCTCCCGCGTCTCGCCTCCTGCACCGCCACGCCCCACGCCGCCTTCCGAAGCCCGCCGAAACCCTGCGGCACGTGTCTGTGCCGACACCCGTGGATCCCTTGCAAATCCCTTGGGACGACAGCGAATTGTGCCGTACGCCGCGCCCTGGACGCCCGGTGCCCCGGGTCCGCTCTGCTCAGCGCGGGTGAAGCGCGGGCCGCCGTGTTGACCCGGCTGCCAGAATTTCCTCATGGCCGAGATCATCCAGCGCGACGGGACCTGGACGTTCGACGGCAGCACGGTCCGGATCACGCCGGGCCGGAACCGCTCGGTGTCGCCGTTCCGGCAGACGTACGGGGAGATCTCCGTGCCGCTGGAGGCGGTCTCGGGCATCGTCCTCGAGCCCGGGCGCCGGCGTGGACGCCTGCGCCTGCGGCTGCGCGAGGGCGCCGATCCCCTGCTGCAGGCGACCGGCGGGCGGCTGCCCGAGGAGGCGGACCCGTACCGGCTGGTGGTGGACGTCGACCGCTGCGGGGTGGCCGAGTACGTCGTCGAGGAGGTCCGCCGGGCGCTGCTGCTCGACCGGATCCCCGGGGCGCCCGTCCGCGCCTACCTGCTGTCCGGGCCGCCGGTGCCGGTCTCGGTCCGCTGCTCGGACGGCACCGTCTCCTTCGACGGCGCCCAGGTCCGCATCGACTGGGCCGACACCTCGGCCCGCCTCAAGCGCGCCACCGGCCCGCGGCTCATCGGCGTCGCCGATCTGGTGCGGGTCGAGTGGCTGCCGAACTCCGGGTACGAGAACGGCTTCCTGCGCTTCGTGACCCGGGAGACGGTGGCGTCCGGGCTGCCGCCGGAGAGGGACCCCTGCGCCCTGGACCTGTGGGGCAACGCCCGCCGCGACCTGCTCACCGGGCTGATCGCCACCGCGGTCACGGCCCGCCTCCCGCACCCGTCGGCCACCGGCCCGGCGACGGTGGTGCGCCCCCGCGCGGAGACCACTGCGGAGCCGGGGCCCCCGGCTCCGCATCACGACGTTCTGCTGCGCCGGCTGCGCGAACTGGGTGAACTGCACCGCGGCGGCGTCCTGACGGACGAGGAGTTCGCCATGACCAAGGCGGCCGTGCTCCGCGGCTTCGCGGCACACGACGACGGAACCGCCTGACCGGCCCGGCCGCCCGGCCTCGTGAATCACGACAGAGGATGTCGGCTTCAGGCGCCACACTCCCGGTATGACACCCAGCACCGAGGGCCCCGACTGGGCCTCGTTCACCGCCGCCGAACCCGGCCTCGCCGCCCTCGTCGAGGCGCGTTTCGGCGCGTACCGGCATCACACGCTGGCGACCCTGCGCCGGGACGGCTCGCCCCGCACCTCCGGCCTCGAGGTGCGCTTCGTCGGCGGCCTGCTGTGGCTCGGCATGATGCGGGGCTCGCTGAAGGCCCTCGACCTGCTCCGCGACCCGCGCTTCGCGCTCCAGACGAACCCCGGGGAGGGCACCGGCATGGGCGGCGGCGACGTACGGATCTGCGGACGGGCCTTCGAGGTCGACGACCCGGAGACGAAGGGCGGATACGTGGAAGAGGTGGAACCGCCGGAGCCGTTCCACCTCTTCCGCACCGAGCTGACGGAGGTCGTGCGGACCTACGTCGAGGACGACAGATACCTCGTCGTCCAGGTCTGGAGGCCCGGAGAGCCGGTGCGCACCCTCAGACGGACCTGACCCGCGGGACTACTCCCACTCGATGGTGCCCGGCGGCTTGGAGGTGATGTCGAGGACGACGCGGTTGACGTCCTTGACCTCGTTGGTGATGCGGGTGGAGATCTTGCCGAGGACGTCGTACGGCAGGCGCGACCAGTCGGCGGTCATCGCGTCCTCGGAGGAGACCGGCCGCAGCACGATCGGGTGGCCGTAGGTGCGGCCGTCGCCCTGGACGCCGACCGAGCGGACGTCGGCGAGCAGCACCACCGGGCACTGCCAGATGTCGCGGTCGAGGCCGGCCGCCGTCAGTTCCTCGCGGGCGATGGCGTCGGCCTCGCGGAGCAGGTCGAGCCGCTCCTTGGTGACCTCGCCGACGATGCGGATGCCGAGGCCCGGGCCGGGGAAGGGCTGGCGCTGGACGATCTCCTCGGGCAGGCCGAGCTCCTGGCCGACCATGCGGACCTCGTCCTTGAACAGCTGGCGCAGCGGCTCGACGAGCTGGAACTCGATGTCGTCGGGGAGGCCGCCCACGTTGTGGTGGGACTTGATGTTGGCGGTGCCGGTGCCGCCGCCGGATTCGACGACGTCCGGGTAGAGGGTGCCCTGCACGAGGAAGGCGACCTCGGGGCCGTCCTCCTGCATGATCTCCAGCTGCGCCTGCTCGAAGACCCGGATGAACTCGCGGCCGATGATCTTCCGCTTCTCCTCGGGGTCGGAGACCCCGGCCAGCGCCTTCAGGAAGCGCTCCTCCGCGTCCACGACCTTGAGCTGCACGCCCGTCGCGGCGACGAAGTCCTTCTCGACCTGCTCGGTCTCGCCCTTGCGCATCAGGCCGTGGTCGACGTAGACGCAGGTGAGCTGGGAGCCGATGGCCTTCTGGACGAGGGCCGCGGCGACGGCGGAGTCCACGCCGCCGGACAGGCCGCAGATGGCGCGCTTGTCGCCGACCTGCGCGCGGATGGCCGCGACCTGCTCCTCGATCACGTTGCCCGTGGTCCAGGACGGGGTCAGGCCCGCGCCCCGGTACAGGAAGTGCTCCAGCACCTGCTGGCCGTGCGTGGAGTGCATGACCTCGGGGTGGTACTGGACGCCGTAGAGCTTCTTCTCGTCGTTCTCGAAGGCGGCGACCGGGACGACGTCCGTGGAGCCGGTGACGGTGAAGCCCTCGGGGGCGGCGGAGCAGGCGTCTCCGTGGGACATCCACACGGCCTGCTCGGCCGGGGTGCCCTCGAAGAGGGTGGAGGACGGGCGGGAGACCGACAGCTCGGTGCGGCCGTACTCACGGGCGCCGGAGTTGTCGACGGTGCCGCCGAGGGTCTGCGCCATCAGCTGGAAGCCGTAGCACATGCCGAAGACGGGGACGCCGGCCTCGAACAGGGCGCGGTCGACGGTCGGGGCGCCCGGCTCGTACACCGAGGAGGGGCCTCCGGAGAGGATGACGGCCGCCGGGTTCTTGGCGAGCATCTCCTCGACCGGCATGGAGCTCGGCACGATCTCGCTGTAGACCCGCGCCTCGCGGACACGACGGGCGATGAGCTGGGCGTACTGCGCACCGAAGTCGACGACCAGGACGGTGTCGGGGGCGGCGGCAGCGGGAGTCGCTGATGACACGGGGTGCCTTCCGGCGGTCGGGCGGGGGTCTTGTGCTCCCGATTCTACCGAGGTGGGCGAAGGGAGCGTCCCGCCCTGCTCCCCGGCCCCCGCCCGGCTCCGCGTCTCACCATGCGAACCTGCTTGGACACGGTCCGTCCCCGGTGCATACTGGGCGCATGCTCACGCACCAGACCTTCGTCTTTACCTATGGCAACCGGCCCACCGGCTGCCATGGTCGTGCTGCTTGAGCAACTGACGAGCGACTTCCCAGGCGCCCCGGGCCGACAAGGTCCGGGGCGCCTGTCGTTTCCGGGCCCGACCGGCCCCGGGCACCGCCACCACCCCGGCGAGGAGCCCCCGAGATGACCGTCACCACCGCAGACAAGACCGGCGCCCGCACGACCGAGGCCGCCGATGTGATCACCGGCGCCCGTGAGCGCATCGACGCGCTCGACGACCGGATCATCGGGCTGATCCAGGAACGGATGGCCGTCTCCGCCGTGATCCAGGAGGCGAGGATCACCTCCGGCGGCCGGCGCGTGAACCTCTCCCGCGAGATGGACGTGCTCGGCCACTACAGGGAGGCGCTGGGCAAGCCGGGCACGGCGCTGGCGATGACGCTGCTGGAGCTGTGCCGGGGTCGTATCTGAGTTCGGGCGCGCTCTCACCCGTACGGAGCGTGACCGCCGCGCGGGACGCTTCGTTGGTCCCGGTGTCCGTGCCAGCCAGGGGCGGGCCCGAAAGAACCACGCGTGGCTCGCTGGGGCGATGAGACGAACGGATCGTGCCGTACGTCGTGGGACCTCGCTCCAGGAAGTGACCGGACGGCAGGGGACAGCAGCCCGGTCACCCAAGAGAACGGCCGGCTCCGGGGACGCCCGGGGCCGGCCGGACGGGAACGGCCCGGGCCCGGGGTCTTCCCTCGTACCTGTGTGTATCCGTGCACATCCACCGGCTCAGCGGCGCCGACTCCTCCCCCGGCGCCGCTGTCGCACGTGTGGCACAGGACACATAAAAATTCTGTGAGTCCAGGGACAACCATTCACAGGGTTCACTGATCAAACACGTCGAACAGATGAACCAAGGGCCGACCCGCGCCCCCTGCGCGGAGGCCTTCCCTGACTCGCCCCCGTGCCGCGCCCACGCGGCACGCCGGACTTTCCGAGGTCTTCATGAAGCTTCGTCGCGCCATGGCAGCAGCGGCTGCCACGGCAGTGATTGCCCCCTTGGCGCTGCTCGCGGCTCCCGCCGCCTACGCCGACGGCGAGCCGGCGTCCCCGTCCACCTCGGCCACGGAGTCCGCGCCCGAGCAGACCGAGAGCGCCTCCCCGAGCGCCACGGCGTCCGAGACGGAGACCTCGCCCGCGCCGAGCGACTCCCCGACCACCGAGCCGAGCGCTTCGGCGACGGAGTCCGCCCCCGCCTCGCCCACCGCGTCGGCGACGGGCAGCACCACGCCCACGTCCCCGGCCCCGACCGCCTCCACCCCGGAGGAGTCGGAGAGCCCGGAGCCCGACGTCCCCTTCTGCGAGGACATCGACGCGAACTACGGCGACGCCAAGGTCTCCTCGAACATCAAGGGCCTGCCCGGCAAGATCGTCGCGGGCGACGGCTACCACCCGTTCGAGCTCGTCGTGACCAACGAGTCGAAGGTCTCCGTCAAGGAGGTCACCTTCTACGCCGAGGTGGAGAACTACGAGTTCGAGGACGAGTCGAAGTTCCTCAGCTCCTACGTCGACCTGGAGTTCAAGAACCCCGAGACGGGTGCCTGGAAGCGCATCGGCAACGACGAGTGGGCCGGTGACTACTTCTACTTCGAGGAGAAGCTGAAGGCCGGCGCGAGCCGGACCGTCGACATGCGGCTCCGCGTCGACGCCAAGGCTCCGGCGGGCGACGCCTACGCCTTCGCCTTCGGCGCCTACCTCGACGAGGTCGAGGGCCAGGAGTGCTTCGCCGCGGGCTGGGGCGAGTACGACTTCCAGGTCCTGAAGCCCGGTTCCGACAACCCCGCCCCGGGCACCGCCAAGCCGAACGACAAGGGCGGCAAGGGCGGCAGCATCTCGGTGAAGAAGCCGCAGGGCGACGTCTCCGAACTGCCGACCGGCAGCCTCGCCGAGACCGGTTCCAGCTCCGCTCTGCCGATGATCGGGCTCGCCGGTGGGCTTGCCGTGGTCGCCGGTGGCGGCGCGGTGTTCCTGGTCCGCCGTCGCAAGGCCGGTGCCGAGGCGTAAGCCTCTGAGCCGCTCGGCTCGACGCACACGAGAAAGGACCTGCGCTCGGAGGGGGGCGCAGGTCCTTTCTCGTTCTCGTGGGCGGCCGCTACTTCTTCGGCGGCACCGCCGGCACCCCGAGGAACGGCAGCCGCAGCGCGCCGAAGGCCTCGGCCGGGACCACCGGCGACTTGGGCTCGACGGGCGCCAGGCGTTCGTACACCGCGCCCTGCGCCGGGCGCGGGTCCTCCTCGCCCTTGTTGGGCCAGTAGGACATCGCCCGCTCGGCCTGGGCCGTGATGGTCAGGGACGGGTTGACGCCCAGGTTGGCGGAGACCGCGGCGCCGTCGACGACGGAGATGCCGGGATGGCCGTACAGCCGGTGGTAGGGGTCGATGACGCCGGTCTCGCGGGAGGCGCCGATCGGGCAGCCGCCGAGGAAGTGGGCGGTGAGCGGGGTGCCCATCAGCTCGCCGACGTTGGAACCGGCGAAGCCGTTGATCTCCGCGGCGATGGCGGTGGCGCCGTCCGTCGCGGCCTTGATCTGCTTGGGGTTGGGCGAGCCGTGGCCCTGGCGGGCGGTGAGCAGGCCCTTGCCGACGCCGTCCGGTTTCAGGAACGTCGTCAGGGAGTTGTCCAGCGACTGCATCACCAGGCCGATGATGGTCCGCTCCGACCACTTGCGGTTGGACAGGGACCGCAGGACGAGGCCCGGGTGCCGCGCCGCATGGCCCAGGAAGCCCAGGATCCGCGAGGCGCCGGAGGCGGTGGCGCCGGCGTAGGGGACCTGGAGGATGGACAGGCTGCCCATCGAGTTGGAGCCCTTGCCGTAGCGGACGGGCTCGATGTGGGTGTCGGCGTCCGGGTGGATGGACGACGTGATGGCGACGCCGCGCGTGAAGTCGGCCCGGGGCTCTCCGGTGGCCTTCCGGTAGCGCCGGTCGTCGGTCTGGGCGCCGACCAGGGCCTCCGAGTTGGTGCGGGTCAGCTCGCCGAGCTTGTCGGACAGGTAGGGCAGCTGACGGTTGGCCTTCATGCGGTGCAGCAGCGTCTGGGTGCCGTAGGTGCCGGCGGCGAGGACGACACGGCGGGCCGTGAAGGTGCGGCCGGCGCCCCTCTTCTTCCTCAGCTTCCGGTCGGTGGGGAGCGTGGCGACGGCGAAGCCTCCGCGCGAGTCGTCGGTGACGGACACGACCGTGGTCATCGGGTGGACGACCGCGCCCGCCTTCTCGGCGAGGTACAGGTAGTTCTCGTTGAGGGTGTTCTTCGCGCCGTGCCGGCAGCCGGTCATGCACTCGCCGCACTCGTGGCAGGCCTTGCGCTCCGGGCCGGCCCCGCCGAAGTAGGGGTCGGGCGCCCGCTCGCCCGGCTTGGCCTTGGCCGTCCCGTCGGCGTCCTCGCCGTCGCCGAAGAAGACGCCGACCGGGGCCATGTGGAAGGTGTCGCCGACGCCCATCCGTTCGGCCGCGGCCTTCAGGTGCACGTCGGAGGGGGTCATCGTCGGGTTGAGGCGGACGCCGAGCATGCGGCGGGCCTGGTCGTAGTACGGCGTCAGCTCCTCGTGCCAGTCGGTGATGTCCCGCCACTGGGGGTCGTCGAAGAAGGGCTTCGGCGGCACGTAGAGGGTGTTGGCGTAGTTGAGGGAGCCGCCGCCGACACCGGCGCCCGCCAGCACCATGACGTTGCCGAGCAGGTGGATGCGCTGGATGCCGAACATGCCGAGCCGGGGGGCCCAGAGGTAGTTCTTCAGGTCCCAGGAGTTCTTCGGCAGCGACTCCCGGGTGAAGCGGCGGCCGGCTTCCAGGACGCCCACCCGGTAGCCCTTCTCCGTCAGGCGGAGGGCGGACACGGACCCGCCGAAGCCGGAACCCACGACGAGGACGTCGTAGTCGTACCCGTTCTCGTCCCGGGTCTGGACGGACTTCTCCTGCGACACGTGCTCTCCTCGTTGAGAACGGGTGGACCAACTCTTCGGCGGCCGGAGCGGGCCTAGCGGAACCGGAACGCCTTCATGAGGCGGAGGCTGCGGCTCATGAACGCCGCGTACTTCTCGTCGTCCATGCCGAGCGAGGGCGCCATCGGCAGCAGCCGCTGGTGGGCGACGGTCTGGGCCTCGGTGTACTTGAGGATGCCCTCGGAGCCGTGCCGGCGGCCGAGGCCGGAGTCCTTCATGCCGCCCATCGGCGACTGGACGCTTCCGTAGGCGGGCGCGTAACCGTCGTTGATGTTGACGGTGCCGGTGCGCAGCCGGGCGGCGACCTCGCGGCCGCGCCGGGCGTCCTTCGTCCAGACCGAGGAGTTCAGGCCGTACGCCGTGGAGTTGGCGCGGTCGATCACCTCGTCCTCGTCGGTGAAGCGGTACACGGAGACGACCGGGCCGAAGGTCTCCTCGGTGCACACGGTCATGGGGGCGGTGACGCCGTCGAGGATGGTCGGCTCGTAGAAGTACGGGCCGATGTCGGGGCGTGCGACGCCGCCGGCGACCAGCTTCGCACCGTGCGCGAGCGCGTCCTTCACATGCCGCTCGACGGTCTCCAGCTGCCGCTCCCCCACCAGCGAGCCCATGTCGGCGCCGTAGGCGAGGGAGTTGCCCAGTCGCATGGCACGGGTGCGGGCGGCGAAGCGGTCGAGGAAGGCGTCGGCGACCGACTCGTGGACGTAGAGCCGCTCGATGGAGATGCAGAGCTGGCCGGCGGAGGAGAAGCAGGCGCGGACGGCGCCCGCCGCGGCCTTCTCGACGTCGGCGTCCTCGAGGACCAGCATGGCGTTCTTGCCGCCGAGTTCGAGGGAGACGCCGACCAGGCGGGCGGCGGCGCCCTGGGCGACCTCGCGGCCGGTGCGGGTGGAGCCGGTGAAGGAGACGTAGTCGGCGTGCCTGACCACCTCGGGGCCGACGACCGGACCGTCGCCGAGGACGACCTGGAAGACGTCCGCGGGCAGGCCGGCCTCGACGAGGAGGTCACGGGCCCACAGGGCGGTCAGGCAGGTCTCGGTGTCGGGCTTCATGACGACCGCGTTGCCCGCGACGAAGGCGGGGAGCGCGTCGCCGACGGACAGCTCCAGGGGGTAGTTCCAGGGGGCGATCTGGCCGACGACCCCGCGCGGGTGGCGCAGTTCGGTGACCTTGGTCAGGGTCGGCATGGCGCCGGTGTGCCGCTTGGCCTTCAGATAGGCGGCGGCCCGGCGGCCGTAGTGCCGGGCCGCGACGGCGACGGCCTGGACCTCCTCGTGGGCGTGCAGGCGGGCCTTGCCGGTCTCCAGCTGGATGAGGTCGAGGACCTCGGCCTGCCGTTCCAGGACCAGGTCGTGGAAGCGCAGCAGGACGGCGGCGCGCTGCCGCACCGGCACCCGCGCCCACACGGCCTGGGCGGCACGGGCCTGGGCGAAGGCCCCGGCCACGTCCTCGGGGGTCGACTCGGGCAGGTCGGCCAGCTTCTCGCCGGTGAACGGCGAGTGGTTGGCGGTGCGGCCGGAGCCGGCGACGCCCTTGGTGAGCTGGGCGACCAGCTCGGGGGTCACCACGTCGGCTGCGGTGCGGGCCCCCGCCGGGGCGGGGGCGAGGGGGTTGGTGCCGGTGATTTCCGGGGCCTGCGCGTCCGTCATGAGCCGCAGAGTATGACGCCGGGACGCCTTTGTGTACCCGTCGGTAACGGGGATTCACCGAGTGCTCACACACCGCCAGCGATCACTGGCAACAAACGTGCTGATCAGGGCGTTGTGCGGCCGAACGCTCAGGTGCCGTCGATTTTCAGATTGGCGACGGCCGTCTTGGCCACCTCACGGCCCCGCTCGGTGAAGTCGCCCTTGCCCGGATAGCTGACGGTGAGCTTGTACATGTCGCCGGCGGAGGTCCGGTAGTAGAAGATCCGCAGTTCGCGCGGGCGGGGGTTCTGGCTGTCGGTGGTGGTGTAGACGACCGTGTTCTCGGCGGACTTCTCGCCCTGGTACGTGGTCTCCCGGGGGTCGGTCCTGGGGTTCTCGGGCATGGAGAGGTCGTACTCGCCGCTCTCCTTGAACTTCCCGTCGTCGTCGTACATCTCGGCCGCGGCGGACCCGGCGATGTTGCCGCCGGTGTCCTCGGCCTTCTTGTCCAGGGTCAGGCCGATCCAGATGCCGCCGCTCCAGTCGGTGTAGGTGACCCAGTGCTCGCCGGCGTCGTCGGACACGGTCCGCTGATAGCCGTCGGGCACCGCGAGGGTCGCGGCGAGCTGCTTCTCGTGCGGGGTCTGCCAGCCGTCGGGCAGCGGCCCCGCGAACGGGTCCGCCACCACCAGGTAGCCCGCGACCGCCGCGGCGACGACGACCGCGGCGAGACCGGCCCACGCCTTGCGGCCGAGCCGGATGCCACGGCCGCCGGGCGTGGGCACCCGCACGATCTGGGTGGGCGCCGGCGCGGGCGGGTTCGCTGCGGCCTCCAGCAGGGCGCGCACCCGGGCGGCGTCCGGGCGGCGGGCCGGGTCCTTGTCCAGCAGGCCGGTGATCACCTCGGCGAGCGGGCCCTGCGCGGAGGCGGGCGGCGCGGGCACGGCGTTCAGCACCGACTGGAGCGTGGCGGGGGTGTTGCTGCGGCGGAACGGCGAGACGCCCTCCGTCGCCGCGTACAGCACCACGCCCAGCGACCACAGGTCGCTCGCCGGGCCGGGGCGCTGGCCCAGCACCCGCTCGGGGGCGATGTACTCGGGCGAGCCGACGAAGCCGCCGGTGTCGGTCAGATTGGTCTCGCCCTCGATCCGGGCGATGCCGAAGTCGGTGAGGACGACCCGGTCGTGGCGGCCGAGCAGGACGTTGTCGGGCTTGACGTCCCGGTGCAGGATGCCCGCCGCGTGCGCGGCCTCCAGGGCGCCGAGGACCTCCAGGCCGATCCTGGCCGCCTCCCGGGCGCCCAGCGTGCCCTCCTGCAACGCGTCGCCCAGCGAGCGGCCCCGCACCAGCTCCATCACGATCCACGGCCGGCCGTCGACCACCGCGACGTCGTGCACGTCGACCACGGCCGGGTGGTCGAGCCGGGCCGCGGCGCGCGCCTCGCGGCGCATCCGCTCGTAGACGTTGGCCCGTTCGCGTTCGGGAAGGTGGTCGGGGACGCGCGGCTCCTTGACGGCGACCTCGCGGTCGACGGTCTCGTCCTGCGCCCGCCACACGGTGCCCATGCCGCCGTGGCCGAGCTTGGCGATCAGCCGGTAGCGGCCCGCGATCAGCCGGCCCGCGCCCGGGTCCTGGGCGGGCGCCCGCACCGGCTCGGGACCGGCGGCCGGCACCTGCGGCGGCACGACCTGGGCCGGTGTCGCGTACGGGTTGCCGGGATGCGGTACGGCGGCGGGCGCGTCCGGCGGTCGCAGGGCAAAACTCGTCGGCTCGTCGGGCCGCCCGCTCGCGGCTCCCCCGTTGTTGCTCATGGACCATCCATATCGCGCCGGACGCGGCGATATCCACCGCGGACGGGCGGCGGTCACAGACCCGTGACCCGCCCCGGCACTTATCTCCTATTTAGGCGTGTTCGCGGACGCCTCGCGGGTCACGGTGACCGTGGCGGTCGGCACCCCGGAGGGTCCGCGGGGGCCGCCGGCGGAGGGCGCGGACCCCGTTCCGGGCGACGAGGCGTGCGGGGGCGCCGCCGGCGGGGTCCCGGGCACGGACGTCGTCGGCGCCCCTCCTCCGCCGCCGTCACCGCCGTCCGCGAGCAGGGCCGCCGCGGTCAGGCCCGCTCCGGCCGCCGCCGCGACCAGCAGGGCGCCGAGGAGCACGCCGCGGGTGGAGTACCGGGGCCCGCCGGTGCCGGGCGGCGGGGGGATGCGACCGGTGTCCAGGTAGGCGCGCAGCATCCGTTCCGCCTCGGCGACGTCCAGGCGGCGGCCCGGGTCGCGCTCCAGCAGGCCCCGTACGACGGGCAGGATCGGCTCGGCCTGCGCGGGCGGGCGGATCTCCTCGGAGACCACGGCGTGCAGGACGCCGCCCAGCGAGTCGCGGTGGAAGGGCGACTCGCCGCTGAGCACCGCGCACAGCAGCACGCCCAGCGACCACAGGTCGGACTCCGGTCCGGTGCCGAGGCCGGACATCCGCTCGGGGGCGGTGTACTCGGGCGAGCCAACGAAGGAGCCGGTCTCGGTGAGCGTCGTGGCGCCGGCTACCTGGGCGACGCCGAAGTCGGTGAGCACGACGCGGCCGTCCTCGGCGACCAGCACGTTGGACGGCTTCACGTCCCGGTGCAGGATGCCGGCGGTGTGGGCGGTGCGCAGCGCCTCGAGCAGGGCGACGCCGATCCGCGCCGCCTCGGGCGCGTCGACCGGGCCGCGGGAGAGTACCCGGTCGGCGAGCGAGCCCCCGTCGACGAACTCCATGACCATGTACGCCCGCTCGTCGTCCTCGACGACGTCGTGGACGACGATGACGTGCGGATGCCGCAGCCGGGCGACCGCGCGGGCCTCCCGCAGGGTGCGTTCGCGGCGCCGCCGGGCCTCGGCCGCGGAGAGGCTCTCGTCGCGCGGGAGCGCCTTGACGGCCACCTGACGGCCGAGCAGTTGGTCGGTCGCCCGCCAGACGATGCCCATGCCGCCGTGGCCGAGCCGCTCATGGAGACGGTAACGGCCGGCGATGACACGCCCGCCCGACCCCTGGGTCACCATGCGCCCCATCATGCCCCACCGGACGCCCCCGCTCCGGCCCCCCGGACACCGCGTGGCCGACATCCGACGGGTACCCGGGCCGCTACGGGGCGGCGGTCAGGCCGGCTTCTCCTGCCAGCTCCGCAGCAGATACGCGAACTGGCCGCTCGTCTCCGCCCAGTCGTCGGCGGGCGAGCTGATGTAGAGGGCGTACTCGACGCCGTCCCGGGACATGTACATCTCCTCGACGGCGCGCCGCGGGCCGGGGAAGGGTATGTCCTTGGCCAGCGCCGTCCAGGTGTACTCCCACCGAGCGCTGTCGCGGTCGCGGTACGTGGAGTGCTCCAGCGTCACGCGCCGGTAGTCGACGAGGCGTTGGAGCTGCTGCTCCAGGTCGAGCTGGTGGGCGTAGGGGTCGTTGAAGTCGGGCTCGGTGTCGACGGCGATGCGGACGAAGTGCTTGCCGCCGTCGGGGCTGTAGTCGACCTGGCGCAGAGCACCGTGGGCCGGGAGTTCCTCGCGCTCCCAGCCCGGTGGCAGGGAGAGGCTGAAACCGAGTGGGTCGTCGTGGCGTTCCCAGTCGGACGGGACGGACCCCGTCGGGCGGCCGTCCGTGGAGGCGGAAGGGGAAGGGGAGCCGGACGCGGAGGGGGACGGGGTGGGCGGGCCGGTGACGGCGCCGCCCCTGTTCGTGTCCTCTCCCTTGTCCGTCGCCTGGAGCAGCACGGCCGTGGCGCCGCCGACCAGGGCGGCGACGGCGACGACGAGGGCGATCGTCCACAGGCGGCGCCGGGGCCGGGCGGGCGGATGCCCCAGGGTCGCCGTGCCGCCGGCCGTCGGGTGCCCCATCAGCGTCGGGCCGGTCACCGGCGGGTACGGCGTCTGTCCGGCCGCGGCACCCGGCGGCCCCGGGTACACGGGGGCCGACGGCTGCCCGGCGCCGGAGTACTGCGTCGGCACATACGCCTGGGCCGCGTTCGGGCGACGCCCCTCGGCCGCCTCGGCGAGCAGGTGCTCCGCCTCGGTCGCGTCGGGCCGGGCGGCCGGGTCCTTGCGCAGCAGGGCGCTGATGACGGGCGCGAGCGGACCGGCGTGCAGCGGCTCGGAGGCGTCCTCCTCGACGACCGCCTGCATCGTGGTCAGCGGCGAGGTGCGGCGGAACGGCGACCTGCCCTCCACCGCCGTGTACAGCGTCGCGCCCAGCGCCCACAGGTCGGAGGCGGGGCCGGGATCGTGGCCGCGCACCCGCTCCGGCGCCAGGTAGTCGACGGAGCCGACGACCTCGCCGGTGCGGGTGATGGTGGAGTCGCCCTCGATCTGCGCGATGCCGAAGTCGGTGAGCAGCACCCGCCCGTCGTCGGCGAGCAGGACGTTGCCGGGCTTGACGTCGCGGTGCAGGACGCCGGCGGCGTGCGCGGCGCGCAGGGCCCGCAGCACCCACAGGCCGATGCGTGCCGCCTCGCGCGGTGCGACGCGCTCGTCCTCCTTGACCGCGTCGGCCAGCGAGCGGCCCTCGACCAGCTCCATCACGATCCACGGCCGGCCGTCGTGTTCGAGGACGTCGTGCACGGTGACGACGGCCGAGTGGTTGATCCGCGCCGCGGCCCGCGCCTCGCCCCGGGTGCGCGCCAGCAGGATGGCCTGGTCGCTCTCTGAGACGTAGTGGGCGGCGGTCAACTCCTTGATGGCGACGACCCGGTGGAGTACCTCGTCGTGCGCCCGCCACACCCGGCCCATGCCGCCGCTGCCGATGGACTCGCCGAGCCGGTAACGGCCCGCGACGAGCCGGCCCTGCATCTGATTCACGTTGCCCCGCAATGGTCTTGTCAGGGTCAGACTAGGGACCGGGCCCCCTTCGGGGAACGGGTGGGGTGGTACGGAGACCGCTCTGTGACGGTTGTCGCTTCCTGTGCCGCGAGGCAACCATCGGGACGTCTCGTCCGTCCCAACTGCGGTCAGCCCGTGTACCGGTAGGTGGCCGACGCCTGTTCGTACAGCCGGGTCACCTCGTCGCGCTCCGCCTCGGGTCCGCGCACCTGGAGCACGTGGTAGCGGCCGTCGATCAGCATCGCCAGGTTGCGCACGAAGAGCTCGCCGCCGTCGGTGCCGGTCCAGGTGAACTGGCCCTCGGCCATGGACCGTCCGCCCACCTCGATGGTCTTCAGCCCGCTGGAGGTGGCCCAGCTGGAGGCGCGGTACGGCTCCAACTCGCGTTCCCGGTCGCGCTGGTAGGCCATCGGATCGCTGCCGAACTCGCCCGAGCCGTCCCTGCCGGGCACGACGACGAGCTCGAAGCCGCCCTTGGCGTAGACGACCTGGCCGCTGCCGTTGCGCGGGGTGCGGCTCCAGCCCTCGGCGACGGCGACCTGGAAGCCCTCGGGGTCCTTGCGCAGCGTGAACCCGTCGGCGACCTCGGGTCCGGTGGTCTGCGTCTCGGCCGAACCGGCCGACTCCGAGGAGTCGGGCTTCGCGGACGACGGCTCGGGCCGCGGCTCCCCGCCGGCCCCGGCCGACGGCTGTGACGGGGCCCGGCTGCTCTCGGCCGCGGCGTCCGTCCGGCCGGGGGCGGCGGCCCCGTCGGTGTCGTTCTTCGGCATGAAGAACATGGCGTACGCGACCGCTCCGGCAAGGGCGAGCAGGATCAGCAGGAGCAGGGTCCGGCCGAGGCTGCGCGGAGAACGGTCCGCCTCCTGCCGGGACCGCTTGTGCCGGCCGTGGTGGGCGGGCAGCCCGGCGCGCCGCCTGCGCACCAGCTCGCCCCGGCGGCGCACGATGGGCAGCCGGCTGGTGTCGGCGGGCGGGGCGGAGACGACGTGCAGCCCGGCCTCGGGCTCGGGCGCCGAGCGCACCAGGGAGCGCAGCCAGCCGCTCAGCTCCTCGAAGTCGATGCGTTCGGTGGGGTCCTGACGCAGCAGCGACTCCACGACCGGGCGCAGCGGTCCGCACTCCTCGGCGAACGCGGGCGGCTCCGCGCACACGATCTGCACCAGCTCGGCCGTCGACTCCTCCGGGTAGGGCGCGTGGCCCTGGACGGCGCGGAAGAGCAGGGCGCCCAGCGCCCAGAGGTCGGTGGCGGGGCCGATGGGCGCGGCGAGCTGCCAGTTCTCGTGCACCGGCCCGGCCTGCTCCGGGGCCCAGCGTTCGGTCACGGGGCCGACCACGGCCATCCTGGCCTGTCGGGCCCGTTCGGCGGCGAGGGCGGTGCCCGGTCCGCGCCGGGCGGGGGCGGGGGCGGCCGGGCCGTCCCAGCCCCCGGGCGCCGGGGCGGACTCCTGCCGCGGGGCGGGGGGCAGGGCGGCGCGGTCGTCGGCCGGCGCGGGGGCGCTGGAGTCCGCGGGGCCGCCGCCGGTGCGGGGCGTGGCGCCGTGCCAGGAGGTGGTGCGGACGCCGTAGGGGTCGGCGATCTGTCCGGGCGGTACCGGTGCGCCGCCGCCCGTGCCGGTGCCGTCGTCGGGGGCGGTGCGGGCGCCGGGCAGGGCCGCGCGGCCGTTCTGCGCCTCCTGGACGCGGGCCGCCGCACGGGCGCCGGCGCGGTAGGCGGCGATGGCTCCGGCGCGGGCGGCGCGGATGTCGCCGCCGGTGTCGAGCGAGGCGGGGGTGAACCCGGCGGGCAGCCCTCGAGGGCTCTCCGGGCCGGTCGCCGGCAGCCCGCGCTCGCTGCGCGCCTCGATGGCCGCCCGCCGCGCGGCCTCGGGACCACCGGCGCCGCCACCGAGCACGCCCGTCGCGGGACCGTCGCCACCGGCGCCGTACGTCCCGGTCGGTGAACCGGCGGGCCGGCCGGAACGGTGGTCACCGGCGTCGGCCCGCGTCTCCGCGCCGCCCGGCCCCGGGGCTCCCGCCGCGCCGGACGGCCCGTCCCCGGCGTCGTCCGCCTCGCCCTCCGGGGCCGGCACCAGGTCGTAGCCGCACAGCGCTTCCTCCGCCGCCCCGGCCGCCAGGCCGGTCAGCATCACGCGCCCGTCGTCGCAGACCAGCACCGTGCGGGCGGTGATGTTCCGGTGGACCCAGCCGTACCCGTGCAGCACGCGCAGCGCCATGAGGACGTCGGAGGCGACCTCGGCCGCCCGGTACGGGGTCAGCGGCTGCTCGGCGAGCAGGGCGGCCAGCGGCCGGGCGGCGACGAGCTCGCTGACGATCCACAGCGAGCCGCCCTCGGCGAAGACGTCGAAGACCTGGTCGAGACGCGGATGGTCGGGGACGGCGGCCGCGGCCTGCGCGGCCTCGACGGCGCGTCGCACCAACGGGTCGGCGGGCCGCCTCGGGCCGCCCCGGGGGGTCTGGCCCCGCGGGCCGGTGCGCCGGGCGCCGCGGTCACGGGCCGTGAAGCCGTCCGGCAGACCGTCCGCGTCGAGCACTTCCGCCTCGACGACCTCGGGCAACGGCACCTGCCGGACCAGGACTTCCTGTCCGCTGTAGGTGTCGAAGGCCCGGCTCTCGGTCAGTTCGTACTCGTCGGAGGGCGGCAGCGGCAGGCGGTAGCGGTCGGCGAGTACCCGTCCCGCGTAGTCGTCCACGTTGCCTCCCCCGGCAGCCCGGTCGGTGGTACCGGTCGGTCAATTCCGTTCGCCTCGCGGGCCGTTCCGGCTGCGTACGGTCCGCAAGCACTCACGATACGTGCCGGAGGCAACCCGCAATGAGGGGATGCCAGATCTCGGGCCGCCCAAACCCGGCCCCGCCGGGCTCAGTCCTTGGGCGTGAACGTCTTCGTCAGCGTCCGCCAGGCGTCCCGGCGCCGGTCGCTGTCCCAGTCGGCGGCCTTCGCGGTGTACATGAGCGCGTACCCCTGGTGGTCGTCGACGACGAAGCCCCGGTCGACGGTCCGGTACGCGGTGCCGTCGGCCTTGTAGGTGAACTCCCAGTCGGCGGCGTTCCAGCCGCGGTAGCCCACCTTCTCGATGCGGATCTTCTTGTACTGGGAGCGCACCATGTAGCGCTCCTGGTTGCGCCAGTCCGCGACCGGGTCGTCCTTGGGCGTGGACGTCCAGGCGACCAGCAGCTTCTGTCCGTCGGGGCCGGTGAACCGGTCGCCGGCGGCGCCAGAGGACTGGAACTTCCAGCCCTTGGGGAGCCCGATGGAGTAGCCCTGGCCGCCCCGGTGGGTGGTGGCCGCGCCGTCGTCCTTGCCCGCGCCGTCCGTGCCGGTCCCGGCGTCGCCGGAGGCGCCCGCCGACGGCTTGCCCTCGGTGTCGGCGGAGGTGCCCGTCGCAGGTTCGGAGGCGGAGCCGTCGGTGCGGGCGCCCTCCGACCCGTCCTGCTTGGTGTCGCCGTCCGCCGGGGCGGTGGCGGTCGTGCCGCCGCCCGCCGCGCCCTTGGCCGTGTCGTCGTCCCCGCCGAGGGTGAGGGCGAGCACGGTACCGAGGACGGCGAGGGCGACGATCACGGCGATGATCACCAGGGTGCGCCTGGGCACCACGTCGGTGAGGGGGGCGCGAGGCGCGGGCCGGGGCGGCAGGTCCGGCGGCGGCATGACGGGCCAGCCGGAACTGCGGCCGCCCGCACCGCTGTTCGGCGTGCCGGCGCCGGGGGCCGTCGCGCGGGCCGGTGCGGACGCCGACGCGGCGGTGGCACCGGCGGTGCCGGGCCGGGTCCGGTCGGCGGCGGCCGGCTCGGTGCGGGAGCCGGCCGCGGCACCCGCCGCGCCGGTGCCCGCGGCGGCCTTCCGCACGGCGCGCAGTGCCCCGCGCAGCCGCTCCCCGGCCTCCTCGCGCTTGCCGGGCTGCGCCGGCAGCGGTACGACCTTGGTGGCGTCCAGCGGCTCCGCCTGGTCCGCGCCGCTCGCGGGGGCGTGGATGACCTTGTTGAGCATCGCGCGGGCGCCCGCGTCGTCGAGGCGCTGGGCGGGGTCCTTGGTGAGCAGCCCGCAGATGACGTCCCGCAGCGGTCCGGCGTTCTTCGGCTCCTCCAGGTTCTCCGTCATCACCGCGGTGAGCGTGGCGATCGCGGAGCCCTTGTCGTAGGGCGGAGTGCCCTCGACCGCCGCGTACAGCAGGCCGCCGAGGGACCACAGGTCGGCGGCGGGGCCGGGCTTGTGGCCGCGGGCGCGCTCCGGGGAGATGTAGGAGGGGGCGCCGACGAGCATGCCGGTGGAGGTGATGGACGGGTCGCCCTCGACCTGGGCGATGCCGAAGTCGGTGAGCACGACCCGGCCGTCCTCGGCGATGAGGACGTTGGACGGCTTCACGTCGCGGTGCAGGATGCCCTCGCGGTGCGCGGAGCGCAGCACGTCGAGGATGGCGAGGCCGACCTCCGCGGCCCGCTTCGGCTCCAGCAGGCCGTCCTCGCGGATGGCCTCGGCGAGCGACTTGCCCTCGACGAGTTCCATCACGATCCACGGCCGGTCGTCCTCCTCGACGACGTCGTAGACCGTCACGGCGCTGTTGTTGCGGATCCGCGCGATCGCCTTGGCCTCGCGCAGCGTGCGTGTGATCAGGCGGCGCTTCTCGTCCTCGTCGATGTTCCCCGGGAACCGCAGCTCCTTGACGGCGACCGTGCGTCCGAGGGTCTCGTCCTCGGCGCGCCACACCGTCCCCATGCCGCCGCGGCCGAGCACGTCTCCCAGCCGGTACCGCCCGGCGAGGAGACGTGCGCTCTTGTCCGTACGGGATGTCCCCGCCCGCTCCGCCTCCGACATGCGTCCCCTCATGCAACCCGCCCTGACAGAGCCTTCATTGTCCCTCACCCGACAAGTGCTCGACGCCCAGGGTGCCTCTCGCGCCGCGCCCCGGCCCGGCGGGGTGCGGGGCCCGGGGAACGACGCGTTCCGCGGGCCCGCGCGAGGGGCCCGGGAACACGCCCGCCGACGTGCTGACCCCGCGTCACCGCACCCGTGGCGACCGCCTAGCGCGACACGATGTCGGGTGCCCCGAGGCGGGCCGCGTCGGCCGTCAGGTCGTCCGGCTGGCGCTGCGACTCCCGCTCGGCCTCCACGCGCTTCTCGTAGTGCTGGACCTCGCGTTCGATCTGGTTCTTGTCCCAGCCGAGGACCGGCGCCATCAGCTCGGCGGCCTCGCGGGCGCTGCGGGTGCCCCGGTCGAAGGTCTCGATGGAGATGCGGGTGCGCCGGGTCAGCGCGTCGTCCAGGTGCCGCGCGCCCTCGTGCGAGGCGGCGTAGACGATCTCGGCGCGCAGATAGTCGTCGGCGGCGTGCAGCGGCTCGCCGAGCGAGGGGTCGGCGGCGATGAGCTCCAGCAGCTCCTCCGTGAGGGCGCCGTACCGGTTGAGCAGGTGTTCCACGCGGACCACGTGCAAACCGGTGCGCGCGGCGATCCGCGCCCGCGCGTTCCACAGGGCGTGGTAGCCCTCGGCGCCGAGCAGCGGCGTCTCCTCGGTGACGCAGTCGGCGACGCGCATGTCGAGTCCGTGCACCGCCTCGTCCACGGCGTCCTTGGCCATCACCCGGTACGTCGTGTACTTGCCGCCCGCCACCACGACCAGCCCCGGCACGGGGTGGGCGACGGTGTGCTCGCGCGACAGCTTGCTGGTGGCGTCCGACTCACCGGCCAGCAGCGGGCGCAGGCCCGCGTACACGCCCTCCACGTCGTCGCGGGTCAGCGGCACCGACAGCACCGAGTTGACGTGCTCCAGCAGGTAGTCGATGTCCGCGCTGGAGGCGGCCGGGTGCGCCTTGTCGAGGTCCCAGTCGGTGTCCGTGGTCCCGATGATCCAGTGCCGTCCCCAGGGGATGACGAACAGCACGGACTTCTCGGTGCGCAGGATCAGCCCGGTGGTGGAGTGGATGCGGTCCTTGGGCACGACGAGGTGGATGCCCTTGGACGCGCGCACGTGGAACTGGCCGCGCTCGCCGACCAGCGACTGGGTGTCGTCGGTCCACACACCGGTCGCGTTCACCACCTGCTTGGCGCGGATCTCGTATTCGCCGCCCCCCTCGACGTCCTGCACGCGCGCGCCCACCACGCGCTCGCCCTCGCGCAGGAAGCCGGTCACCCTCGCCCGGTTGGCGACCTGGGCGCCGTACGCGGCGGCCGTGCGGACCAGGGTGGCCACATAGCGGGCGTCGTCCATCTGGGCGTCGTAGTACTGGAGCGCGCCGACCAGCGCGTCCTTCTTCAAGGCGGGCGCGACGCGCAGTGCGTGACGCCGGCTCAGGTGCCGGTGCATCGGCAGTCCCCGGCCGTGGCCGCGGGCCATCGACATCGCGTCGTACAGCGCCACGCCGGAGCCGGCGTACAGCCGCTCCCAGCCCTTGTGCTGCAGCGGGTAGAGGAAGGGCACCGGCTTCACCAGGTGGGGCGCGAGCCGCTCCAGCAGCAGGCCGCGCTCCTTCAGCGCCTCGCGCACGAGCGCGAAGTCGAGCATCTCGAGATAGCGCAGCCCGCCGTGGATCAGCTTGCTGGACCTGCTGGAGGTGCCCGAGGCCCAGTCGCGCGCCTCGACGAGGCCGGTGGACAGGCCGCGCGTCACGGCGTCCAGGGCGGTGCCCGCGCCGACCACGCCCGCGCCGACCACCAGCACGTCCAGTTCCCGCTCGGCCATCGCCGCGAGTGCCTCGGCGCGCTGCGCCGGCCCCAGGGTCGCTGTCCTCACTGCTGCCTCCCGCTGTCGGTCGCGTCGGCCGCACCCGTCGGGCGAAGCCCGGTTCCGTGTACCCCCTGACCAGATTCTGACCGGGTTGCCCGACTTCAGCCACCACGCACCCCAGCTTGTGGACAACTTCCCCACGGTCACCGTCGGCACTCCCGGTCACCCACCGACACTCAGGGAGACTCGGCCGACCAATCCCACAAATCGGTCATATTTACTCCTAGTCTGACGTTGTGCTCGCCCATCCTGTCCACCGGGCTTGCGCGCCTGTCCCGCTTCGGCTACTGGGAAGGACGGCCCACGCCATGCCCGCAGATCTCGCCGTCATCGGACTCGGACCGTACGGCCTGCCCCTGGCCCAGGCCGCCGTCGCCGCCGGCATCCCCACGCTCGGCTACCGGACCGGCCCCGAGCCCGGCCCCCTCACCCCCGCCGAACTGCGCCGGATGCTCTCGGGGGGCTTCCGGACGCCCGCCGGCCCCGCCGAGCTGGGCCGGGTGCGCACGGCCGTGATCTGCGCGCCCACCCCGCCCGCTCCGGACGGCGGCCCGGACCTCGCGCAGGTGGAGGCCGCGGCCCGCACCCTGGCCGCCCATATGCGCCCCCACACCACGGTGATCCTGGAGTCGCCCGTGCAGCCGGGCACGACGGAGGAGTTCCTGCGCCCCCTGCTCGAGGGGGTCTCCGGACTGCGCGCCGGCCGCGATTTCCACCTCGCCTACTCCCCCAGCCGCGTCGACCCGGGCAACCGCGACTTCACGCCCGCCAACACCCCGAAGGTCATCGGCGGCCTCACCCCCGCCTGCACCGAGTCGGCCGCCGCCTTCTACGGCCGGCTCACCGACAAGGTGGTCCGCGCGCGCGGCCCCCGCGAGGCGGAGACGGTCCAGCTCCTGGAGACCAACTTCCGGCACGTCAACATCGCCCTCGTCAACGAGATGGCCGTCCTCTGCAACGACCTGGGCGTCGACCTGTGGGACGTCCTGCGCTGCGCGGAGACCAAGCCGTTCGGCTTCCAGGCCTTCCGCCCCGGTCCGGGCGTCGGCGGCCACTCCGTCCCCCAGGACCTGACCGGCCGGGCCCCCCGCAGCCTGCGCATGGTGGAACTGGCCCAGCAGGTCAACGAGCAGATGCCCCGCTACGTGGTCCAGCGCGCCGCCGCCCTCCTGAACGAGCACGGCAAGTCGGCGCGCGGCGCCCGCGTCCTGCTCCTCGGCGTCACCTACAAGGCCGACCTCGCCGACCAGCAGGGCGCCCCGGCCGAGGAGATCGCGACCCGTCTGATGTCGATGGGCGCCGCCGTCAGCTACCACGACCCGCACGTCCCGTCCTGGAACGTCCTGGACCGCCCGGTCCCCCGCGCCGACTCGCTCTACGAGGCCGCCGCCGACGCCGACCTGACGATCCTCCTCCAGCAGCACCGCACGTACGACCTGCAGGGCCTGTCGGTGAAGGCCCAGCTCCTCCTGGACACCCGGGGGGCGACCCCCACGGGGGCGGCGCACCGGCTGTGACCGGCCCGGGCACGCGAAGGGGCCCGGAGCTGTCGCTCCGGGCCCCTTCGGTACGTCGTACGGGTGATTACCGCCGGTGCTGCGAGTCCGCGACGGTGACCTCGACGCGCTGGAACTCCTTCAGCTCGCTGTAGCCCGTCGTGGCCATGGCGCGGCGCAGGGCGCCGAAGAAGTTCATCGAGCCGTCCGGGGTGTGGGACGGGCCGGTGAGGACCTCCTCGATGGTGCCGACGGTGCCGAGGTCGACCTTCTTGCCCCGCGGCAGCTCCTCGTTGACGGCCTCCATGCCCCAGTGGTTGCCCTTGCCCGGCGCGTCGGTCGCGCGGGCCAGCGGCGAGCCCATCATCACGGAGTCGGCGCCGCAGGCGATGGCCTTGGGCAGGTCGCCGGACCAGCCGACACCGCCGTCGGCGATGACGTGCACGTACCGGCCGCCGGACTCGTCCATGTAGTCGCGGCGGGCCGCGGCCACGTCGGCGACGGCCGTGGCCATCGGGACCTGGATGCCCAGTACGTTGCGCGTGGTGTGCGCGGCGCCGCCGCCGAAGCCGACGAGGACACCCGCGGCGCCGGTGCGCATCAGGTGCAGGGCCGCGGTGTACGTGGCGCAGCCGCCGACGATCACCGGGACGTCCAGCTCGTAGATGAACTGCTTCAGGTTCAGCGGCTCGTGCGAGCCGGAGACGTGCTCGGCCGAGACCGTGGTGCCGCGGATGACGAAGATGTCGACGCCCGCGTCCACGACCGCCTTGGAGAACTGCGCGGTGCGCTGCGGGGAGAGCGCGGCGGCGGTGACCACACCGGAGTCGCGCACCTCCTTGATCCGCTGCCCGATCAGCTCCTCCTTGATGGGGGCGGCGTAGATCTCCTGGAGACGCCGGGTCGCGGTGTCCGCGTCCAGCTCGGCGATCTCGTCGAGGAGCGGCTGCGGGTCCTCGTACCGCGTCCACAGGCCCTCGAGGTTCAGCACGCCGAGGCCGCCCAGCTCGCCGATGCGGATGGCGGTGGCCGGGGAGACGACCGAGTCCATGGGAGCGGCCAGGAACGGCAGCTCGAAGCGGTAGGCGTCGATCTGCCAGGCGATCGAGACCTCCTTCGGGTCCCGCGTACGGCGGCTGGGGACGACGGCGATGTCGTCGAAGGCGTACGCCCGGCGGCCGCGCTTGCCGCGCCCGATCTCGATCTCAGTCACGTCTGTGGCCTTTCCCTGATGCGTTGCAGCGCCTTCCAGTATCCCCGATGTCCTCTGCGGACACGGCGCGAGGGCGGTCCCGGAACGCGTCCGGGACCGCCCTCGGAAGGCGTGGTGCCTACTTGCGGCTGTAGTTCGGCGCCTCGACCGTCATCTGGATGTCGTGGGGGTGGCTCTCCTTGAGGCCGGCGGAGGTGATCCGCACGAACCGGCCGTTGTCCTGGAGCTCGGGCACGGTGCGGCCGCCGACGTAGAACATCGACTGGCGCAGTCCGCCGACCAGCTGGTGGACGACCGAGGAGAGCGGGCCGCGGTAGGCCACCTGGCCCTCGATACCCTCGGGGACGAGCTGCTCGTCGGAGGCGACGCCCTCCTGGAAGTAGCGGTCCTTGGAGAACGACTTGCGGTCGCCGCGGGACTGCATGGCACCCAGTGAGCCCATGCCGCGGTACGACTTGAACTGCTTGCCGTTGATGAACAGCAGCTCGCCCGGCGACTCCTCGCAGCCCGCGAGCAGCGAGCCCAGCATCACCGTGTCGGCGCCCGCGACCAGGGCCTTGGCGATGTCGCCGGAGTACTGGAGGCCGCCGTCGCCGATGACCGGGACGCCGGCCTCCTTGGCGGCGAGCGACGCCTCGTAGATGGCCGTGACCTGCGGGACGCCGATGCCGGCGACGACGCGGGTGGTGCAGATGGAGCCGGGTCCGACGCCGACCTTGATGCCGTCCACGCCGGCGTCGATGAGCGCCTTGGCCCCGTCGCGGGTGGCGATGTTGCCGCCGATGACGTCCACGCCGGTCGAGTTCGACTTGATCTTGGCGACCATGTCGCCGACCAGGCGGGAGTGGCCGTGCGCGGTGTCGACGACGATGAAGTCGACACCCGCCTCGATCAGCGCCTGGGCGCGCTCGAAGGCGTCCCCGGCGACGCCGACGGCGGCGCCGACCAGCAGGCGGCCCTTGCCGTCCTTGGCCGCGTTCGGGTACTGCTCGGCCTTGACGAAGTCCTTGACCGTGATCAGGCCCTTGAGCACGCCGTTGTCGTCGACCAGCGGCAGCTTCTCGATCTTGTGGCGGCGCAGCAGCTCCATGGCGTCCACGCCGGAGATGCCGACCTTGCCGGTGACCAGCGGCATCGGCGTCATGACCTCGCGCACGCCGCGGGAGCGGTCGGTCTCGAAGGCCATGTCACGGTTGGTGACGATGCCGAGCAGCCTGCCGGCGCCGTCGGTGACCGGGACGCCGCTGATGCGGAACTTGGCGCACAGCGCGTCGGCCTCGGCGAGGGTGGCGTCCGGGTGGATGGTGATCGGGTTGGCCACCATGCCCGACTCGGAGCGCTTGACCAGGTCGACCTGGTTGGCCTGGTCCTCGATGGACAGGTTGCGGTGCAGCACGCCGACGCCGCCCTGGCGGGCCATCGCGATCGCCATGCGCGACTCGGTGACCTTGTCCATGGCCGCGGACAGCAGCGGGATGTTGACCCGCACGTTCTTGGAGACGTACGAGGCGGTGTCGATCTCGTCGGGTGCCATGTCCGACGGGCCCGGCAGCAGCAGCACGTCGTCGTAGGTCAGCCCGAGTGTCGCGAATTTCTCGGGCACTCCGTCGACGTTGGCAGTCATGACACCTTCCCCAAATGGCCTTGATCGGTGCGGATGTCCATGCTAACGGGAAGTGGACGTGGCTCATTCCACGATCAAGGGAGCCTGCGACGTTCGTGCTTTTGTACGAAGCAGCCGCTTCGTCCGTTCACGCGGTGAACTACTGCTCCGCCAGCGCCCGCAGGCGGCTCAGCGCCCGGTGCTGGGCGACGCGGACGGCCCCGGGTGACATTCCCAACATCTGCCCGGTCTCCTCGGCCGTGAGCCCCACGGCGATGCGCAGCAGGAGCAGCTCCCGCTGGTTCTCGGGCAGGTTGGCCAGCAGTTTCTTGGCCCAGGCGGCGTCGCTGCTGAGCAGCGCCCGCTCCTCCGGGCCGAGCGAGTCGTCCGGCCGCTCGGGCATCTCGTCGGACGGGACCGCCGTCGAGCCGGGGTGCCGCATCGCGGCGCGCTGGAGGTCGGCGACCTTGTGGGCGGCGATGGCGAACACGAAGGCCTCGAAGGGGCGGCCGGTGTCCTTGTAGCGCGGCAGTGCGAGGAGCACCGCGACGCAGACCTCCTGGGCGAGGTCCTCGACGAAGTGCCGGGCGTCGCCGGGCAGCCGGGAGAGCCGGGTCCGGCAGTAGCGCAGCGCCAGGGGGTGGACATGGGCGAGCAGGTCGTGCGTGGCCTGCTCGTCCCCGTCGACGGCGCGGTGTACGAGCCCACCGACCGTCCCTTGGTCGGGGGCCGCCTCGTCGTCACGCATCGGTCCATGGTGCCTTGCGGCCGTTGGCTCCGTGGCTCCGTGCCCATGGTTGTGCACCGAAGCGTTATGAGCAGGTGCGCCGGAACTCATCCCCTGCGCCCTCCCCTTCCGCTCGACCGACTCGTCCCCGAGGAACTCCACACCTCAAGGATGCGTCATCCGCGGCGAAACGAGCAGCGGGCACCCGGCGGGTCGGCTTGTCACCCCCGCCCACCTCGCGGTAAGCGGGGAACCGGGCACCCCCGTCGGGCCCTGTGGGCCTGCACCACACGGGGGTTTCCTATCGGACGAGGCCCCACCGGAAGCCGAGCGCCACCGCGTGTGCCCGGTCCGAGGCGCCGAGCTTCTTGAAGAGCCGCCGGGCGTGCGTCTTGACGGTGTCCTCGGAGAGGAACAGCTCGCGTCCGATCTCCGCGTTGGAGCGGCCGTGGCTCATGCCCTCCAGGACCTGGATCTCGCGCGCGGTGAGCGTGGGCGCGGCGCCCATCTCGGCCGACCGCAGCCGGCGCGGCGCCAGCCGCCAGGTCGGGTCGGCGAGGGCCTGCGTCACGGTGGCGCGCAGTTCGGCGCGCGAGGCGTCCTTGTGCAGATACCCGCGGGCACCGGCAGCGACCGCGAGGGCGACGCCGTCCAGGTCCTCGGCGACGGTGAGCATGATGATGCGCGCACCGGGGTCGGCGGACAGCAGCCGGCGGACGGTCTCGACGCCGCCCAGGCCGGGCATGCGCACGTCCATCAGGATCAGGTCCGAGCGGTCGGCGCCCCAGCGGCGGAGGACTTCCTCGCCGTTGGCGGCCGTCGTCACGCGCTCGACGCCGGGCACGGTCGCGACCGCGCGGCGGAGCGCCTCTCGGGCAAGCGGGGAGTCGTCGCAGACGAGGACGGAAGTCATGGCCGTCCTCCGCAGCTGATGCGCGTCACGTTGAGCCTCCAGGCTGGTACGAAATGTCACCTGTGCGGTCGACCGTCCCGGACGCCCGCCCGAGCACCTGTTCCTTCAACCGCCTCCGCACTCTCAACGACGGTCACTCGAAAGAGTTACGGGGCTGTGTGTCGTCTTCGGCACTCTACGTGAGGGGGCGTTCACGGTGCAGACATGCGCGACCGACCCACCCCCTTTCATCACAAGCGGTGCCCCATTTAGACGCTTTTCTTCCACTTCGCTGGTGTCTGCGGCTAGATTCGCAATGGGTCATATTTTCATCTCCTTAGATCGTAGTTGTACGGTCGTGGACACCGGATCCACCCAGATCGGCTACAAGGGGTCACGCAATGGCAGATTTCTCCCGCCTTCCCGGACCGAACGCGGACCTGTGGGACTGGCAGCTCCTGGCTGCGTGCCGCGGGGTGGACAGCTCGCTCTTCTTCCATCCGGAGGGCGAGCGCGGTGCGGCCCGGAGCGCTCGTGAGAACTCGGCCAAGGAGGTCTGCATGAGGTGCCCGGTCCGCGCGGAGTGCGCGGCGCACGCACTGGCGGTGCGCGAGCCGTACGGCGTGTGGGGCGGACTGACCGAGGACGAGCGCGAGGAACTGATGGGCCGGGCGCGCAACCGCCTGGTGACGGCATCCGCACCGGCGTCGGCGCCGGTGGGCGAGGACGCCGCCGCACATCACTGAAGGAACGTTTTTCCCACTAAGACGCCGACAACCGACGGGGCACGGGCACGCACGCGCGTGCCCTATCTTTTCGGCTCTTTCGGCTGGTGCCGCGACGTCCGGCGGCGGACCGCTCAGTGACCGGCGGACTGCCCGGCGGCGGCGCGGGCCAGCTCGTCCAGCGTCGCCCTCACCGCGGGCACCTGGGCGAGGTCGGGCAGCGTGAGCGCGACGATCTCCCGCCGCACCTCCGGCTCCAGCGCCACCACGCGCGCGCCCCGGGGCCGTACGGACTCGACGGCGAGCTGGGGCAGGACGGCCACCCCGAGCCCGGCCCCGACCAGGCCGACCACCGCGGGATAGTCGTCGGTCGCGAAGTCGATGCGGGGGGTGAAGCCGGCGCCCTCGCAGACCTCCACCAGCTGCCCGCGGCAGCGCGGGCAGCCCGCGATCCACGGCTCACGGGCCAGCTCCCCGATGGCCACGCTGCCGTCGCCCCCGGTCCGCGCGAGCCGGTGCCGCTCGGGCACGAGGGCCACGAGGCGGTCGGTCAGCAGCGGCCGTACGACCAGGTCGTCCCACTCCCCGACGCCCGCCGCGCCCTCGTAGCGGAAGGCGAGCGCCACGTCGCAGTCGCCCTCGCGCAGCAGCTCCACGGACTTCGGGGGCTCGGCCTCCTCCAGGAAGACCCGGGTACCGGGGTGGGCGGCGCGCAGGGCGGCCAGCGCGGTGGGGACGAGGGTGGAGCTGCCGCTCGGGAAGGAGACGAGCCGGACCCGCCCGGCCCGCAGCCCGGCGATGGCGGCGACCTCCTCCTCGGCCGCGGTCAGCCCGGCCAGGATCCCGGCGGCGTGCCGCACCAGTGCCTCCCCGGCCTGGGTCAGGCGCATCTCGCGGCCGGTGCGCACGAGCAGGGGGGTGCCGACGGAGGCCTCCAGGGCCTTCATCTGCTGGCTGACGGCGGGCTGGGTGCAGCCCAGCTCCCGCCCCGCGGCGGAGAAGGAACCGGTGGATGCCACGGCGCGCAGGACGCGGAGATGACGGGCCTCGATCACACCGCCGAGGATAAGCGACCCTTTGGCCGAACGCCGAATATCGCGCCGCGGCTTTGAACCGGCCTGTCATACCGTTCGACCATGAAGCTACTGTCAGTCAACCTGGGCCGCGCGACGGCCGTGCCGTACACCAGCCAGCCCGACGGGGTCACCGGCATCGACAAGCGGCCGGCCGACGGGCCCGTCCGGGTGACGGCGCCCGGGCCGGAGGGGACCGGCGGGAGCGGACTGGCCGGGGACGCGGTGTGCGAGACCCGCCACCACGGCGGCCCCGACCAGGCCGTGTACGCCATGGCGCGCGAGGACATGGACGACTGGGAGCGCGAGCTGGGCCGCCCGCTGCGCCACGGGGTGTTCGGCGAGAACCTGACGACGACGGGCGTGGACGTCTCCGGCGCGCTGATCGGCGAGCGCTGGCGGGTGGGCCCGGACCTGCTCCTGGAGGTCACCAGCGGCCGGATCCCCTGCCGGACCTTCCAGGGCCATCTGGGTGAGGAGCGGTGGATGAAGCGCTTCACGGCCAAGGGTGCGCCGGGCGCCTATCTGCGGGTGCTCGAGCCGGGCGAGATCCGGGCCGGCGACCCGGTGGAGATCGTGCACCGGCCCGGCCACGGGGTGACGGTGGCGCTCCAGTTCCGGGCGGTGACGACGGAGCGCGCGCTGTTGCCCCGGCTCCTCGCCGCCGGCGACGCCCTGCATCCCAGGGCCGCGGCAGCGGCGCGGAAGTACCTGGCGGACCAGGGAGCCTGACCCGGCCTCACCAGGCCTGCCTTCACCGGTCCTTCACGAGCCGCAGTCCTGGTGAGCGAAGCGGACGTGCCCGGTCCGGACCCATAACCTTGCGGCATGACAACGGCATTGATTACGGGATCGACGGCGGGCATCGGCGCCGCTTTCGCGCGGCGGCTGGCCGCCGACGGGCACGACCTGGTGCTGGTGGCCCGCGACACCGACCGGCTGCGCGACCAGGCGACCGAACTGCACGACCGGCACGGCATCGAGGCCGAGGTGCTGACGGCCGACCTGGCGACGGACACGGGCATCGAGGCGGTGGCAGCCCGGCTGGAGGACCGCAGGAACCCCGTCGACCTGCTGATCAACAACGCCGGTTTCGGCAACAAGGGCCGTTTCCTGGAAGTCTCCATGGCCGACGAGCTGACGATGCTCAAGGTGCACTGCGAGGCGGTGCTGCGGCTGACCGCGGCGGCGACGCAGGCGATGCGGGCGCGGGGCCGGGGCGGCGTCGTCAACGTGGCCTCGGTCGCGGCCTTCGTCCCGCGCGGCACCTACGGCGCGTCGAAGGCCTGGGTCGTGCAGTTCACGCAGGGCGTGGCGAAGGACCTGGCCGGCAGCGGCGTACGCCTGATGGCGCTGTGCCCCGGTTTCGTGCGGACCGAGTTCCACGAACGGGCCGGCATGGGCACCGACAACATCCCGAACTGGATGTGGCTGGACGCCGACAAACTCGTCGCGGCGGCCCTCGCCGACCTGTCCCGCGGCAAGTCCGTGTCGATCCCCGACCCGCGCTACAAGGCCCTGATGGGCGCGGCGAAGCTGGTGCCGCGGGGGGTGCTGGGCGGGATCTCGTCCCGGACGGGCAGGAAGTACGGGCCGCAGTAGGGGGCCATCACCCGAACGTGTGGTCCATCCCGGTCCGTTTCCCGGCGGTGTGCCGGTACGACATAGCGTCGGAGGGCTACGCCCGCGGCGTGCGGGTGGTCGCGGGTCGGCCAGGGGAAGGGTGGCATCGGGTGAGTGCGGGCACGGGTGACCAGGGGGATCTGTTCGTCGACGACGCCGGCGGGACGCGGGCGGGCGGGGCGACGGGGAGCGGTGTGCGGCGGTCGGCCGCTGCCGGGGTGCAGCCGGGACCGGTGGGCGGGAGCGCGGCCGTACTGTTCTCCGACCGGGCCTCCTCCCCCGTTCCCGCGCCCTCCGCCGCCCCCTCCGCGGCTGCTCGGCCCGCCCCGCTGCCCGGCCCCCGGAGCGCCGCGCCCCCGCGCGCGTCGTCCCCGCGCGCGTCGTCCCGGCGTGTGAAGGAGCGGCGTGTGAAGGAGCGGCGGGTGAAGGTCGGGCAGCGGATCGTGCCGGACGATCTTCAGCCGGAGGCGCTGCGGACGGAGCTGACCGAGCTCGGGGACGCGTTCCGTGCGTACCAGCGGCGCCCCGAGCCGGACCTCGCCGTCCTCGCGGGACTCCACGACCGCAAGGCCCGCGCCTTCGCCGTGTGGGCCGCCGTCACCGGCGACGCCTCCCTGCGCGAGGAGGCGGAACGGGCGGAGACGGCCGCGCGGACCACCCGCGAGATGGAGCGGAACCGCCGTGGCATCGCGGTGGGCGAGGCCGGGCCCGTGGTGGCGCGGTTGCTGACGCGCGGTCAGGGCGCGCATGCCCGTCGCGTGCTGGAGCACGTCCGTACCCACGCCCCGCTCCCCGGGGCCGAGGCACGGCTCGCGGTGCTCATGCTCACCCTGCGGGCCGCGCGCGCCGGCACCGGGAACATCACCGGGCAGGATCTCGCCGGCTGGCTGGGGGGCGATGCCGAGCGGGTGCTCCAGGAGCTGGCCGACGACGGCTGGCTGCGGCTGCCGCAGGACGTCACCGCCGAAGACGCGCTGACGTCCCGGCCCGAGGATCCCACCCGGGTCACGGTCCCCACGCTGCTGCCCACGGCGCCGCGTTCGTTCTTCTTCGGCAAGGTCACCCGGGCGAGGCTGTCGGGGTGGGCGCAGAAGGTGACGGGCGACCGGAAGCTGCGGAAGAAGAAGGCCGGGGCCGCCACACGGCTCCTCGCCGTGTACACCGCCGCCCACAGCCGTCCCGACGGGCGACTCGGGGACGGCGAGGAGGACGGTCTCGGGCTGGACGCGGTCGCCTCGTTCTGCGGCCTGCGGTCCGAGGACGTGTGCGGGCACGCCGAGTTGCTCGTCACGGCCGACTGGCTCGCGGAGGCCGACACCTCCGGCGGAAGGCTGCGGGGCCACCTCGCCGAGCGCGCACTGCCGCTGAGCGGACTGCTGTGACAGCCCGACAGGGAAGCGCCCCGTAAGAGGGGTGCGGGGAACTGCGCGACCAACCACGACGGCACCGCACCCGGCACGAGACCCGACGGGACGGGCGCCGCCCCCGCCGGAGAAGCAGCGGTGCCCGGCCCCCCGCAGGGGACCGGGCACCGTTCAGCTCAGCTCAGCTCAGTGGGCGTGGCCGTGGCTGTGGCCCGCGGCGGCCGGCTCTTCCTCTTCCTTCTTCTCGACGACCAGGGTCTCGGTCGTCAGCAGGAGGGAGGCGATGGACGCGGCGTTCTCCAGGGCGGAGCGGGTGACCTTGACCGGGTCGATGACGCCGGCCTTGACCAGGTCGCCGTACTCGCCGGTCGCGGCGTTGTAGCCGTTGCCCTTCTCGAGCTCCGCCACCTTGGAGACGATGACGTAGCCCTCGAGGCCGGCGTTCTCGGCGATCCAGCGCAGCGGCTCGACGGCGGCCTTGCGGACGACCGACACACCGGTGGCCTCGTCGCCGGTCTTGTCGAGGTTGCCCTCGAGGACCTTGACGGCGTGGACCAGGGCGGAGCCACCACCGGAGACGATGCCCTCCTCGACCGCGGCGCGGGTCGCGGAGATGGCGTCCTCCAGACGGTGCTTGCGCTCCTTCAGCTCCACCTCGGTGGCGGCGCCGACCTTGATCACGCACACGCCGCCGGCCAGCTTCGCGAGGCGCTCCTGGAGCTTCTCGCGGTCCCAGTCGGAGTCCGTGTTCTCGATCTCGGCCTTGATCTGGGCGATGCGGCCCTCGACCTCGTCGCGCTTGCCGGCACCGTCGACGATCGTGGTGTCGTCCTTGGTGACGGTGACGCGGCGGGCGGTGCCGAGCACGTCCAGGCCGACCTGGTCGAGCTTGAGGCCGACCTCCTCGGAGATGACGGTGGCGCCGGTGAGGACGGCCATGTCCTGCAGCATCGCCTTGCGGCGGTCACCGAAGCCGGGGGCCTTGACGGCCACCGCGTTGAAGGTGCCGCGGATCTTGTTGACGACGAGGGTGGAGAGCGCCTCGCCCTCGAGGTCCTCGGCGATGATCAGCAGCGGCTTGGAGGCACCGGCCTGGATGACCTTCTCCAGCAGCGGCAGCAGGTCCGCGATGGAGGAGATCTTGCCCTGGTTGATGAGGATGTAGGGGTCCTCGAGGACGGCCTCCATGCGCTCCTGGTCCGTCACGAAGTACGGCGACAGGTAGCCCTTGTCGAAGGCCATGCCCTCGGTGAAGTCCAGCTCCAGACCGAAGGTGTTGGACTCCTCGACGGTGATGACACCGTCCTTGCCGACCTTGTCCATGGCCTCGGCGATGAGCTCGCCGACCTGCTGGTCCTGGGCGGACAGCGCGGCCACGGCGGCGATGTCGGACTTCTCGTCGATCGGGCGGGCCGTGGCGAGGAGGTCGTCGGAGACGGCCTTGACGGCCGCGTCGATGCCCTTCTTCAGCAGCGCCGGGGAGGCACCGGCGGCGACGTTCTTCAGGCCCTCGCGGACCAGGGCCTGGGCCAGGACGGTGGCGGTGGTGGTGCCGTCACCCGCGATGTCGTTGGTCTTGGTCGCCACCTCCTTCACCAGCTGGGCACCGAGGTTCTCGTACGGGTCCTCGATCTCGACCTCGCGGGCGATCGTGACACCGTCGTTGGTGATGGTGGGGGCGCCGAACTTCTTGTCGATGACGACGTTGCGGCCCTTGGGGCCGATCGTCACCTTCACCGTGTCGGCGAGCTTGTTGACGCCGCGCTCGAGGGCGCGACGGGCGTCCTCGTCGAACTTCAGGATCTTCGCCATGGGAGCGTGAGCCCTCTTCCGGAAATCTTGGGGTTATACGGCACTGCGCCCCCGACGCCCGGCTTTTTATGGTCGCGGGAGCCAGGGGCGCAGCTGTGAAGCAAGGTGCTTCGGGTGAACTACTTCTCGACGATCGCGAGGACGTCGCGAGCCGAGAGGACGAGGTACTCCTCGCCGTTGTACTTCACCTCGGTGCCGCCGTACTTGCTGTAGAGCACGACGTCGCCGACGGTGACGTCGAGCGGAAGACGGTTGCCGTCCTCGAAGCGGCCCGGGCCCACGGCCAGGACGACGCCCTCCTGGGGCTTCTCCTTGGCGGTGTCCGGAATGACCAGGCCCGAAGCCGTGGTCTGCTCGGCGTCGAGCGGCTGGACCACGATGCGGTCCTCGAGCGGCTTGATGGCAACCTTGGAGCTGGCGGTCGTCACGATCCGACCTCCCCCTTCGGAGATCTCACGGGGTTAACTGTCTGAGGTGGCGACCAGGTCGATCCGTCGTCGCGGGTGCCGGACCTGCCCGTCGCTTTGTTGGCACTCTCCAGGGGGGAGTGCCAGAGCCGAGACTATGACCGCGATTAGCACTCGGTCAAGCGGAGTGCCAATGCCTGCGGCGCGTCGGGGGACTTTCTTGGGTGAGCGCCGGGTTTTCGGCGCACCCGGGTGGGTGTGGGCCGTGCTGGGAGCTGCCGCCCCCCAGGCCCCCGCTTCGGCCTGGACGGCCTCGTCCTCGAACGCCGGACGGGCTGAAAAGCCTCACCCAGCCGGACGGGCTGAAACAGCTCACCCCACGTGGTCCTCCAAGCGGCCCACCCGCAGGTTCCGCTTCTCCAGTTGCCGCAGCAGTTCCTCCGTGTGGTCCGGGGCCGTGACCGAGATGATGTCGCCGGGGCGCAGCTCGGGCGCGCCGCGGGTACAGGTCAGGGTGCCGTCGGCGGTCAGTTCGGCGCGCCACAGGACGACGGCCGTGACGCCGCAGTCGGCGGCGGCGCGCAGGGTCGTCGGGTCGTAGCGGCCGAAGGGCGGGCGGAACAGGCGTGGGCGGACACCGAAGCGGGCGTGGAGCTTGGTCTGCTGGCCGCAGATCTCGGCGCGCTGGCCGGCGTAGGGCAGGCCGCGCAGGGAGCGGTGGTCGAGGGTGTGGTTCTGCAGGCTCGCGCCGACCGAGCGCAGCCGGGCGAAGTGGCCGTACGCCGGTCCGGCCACGGTGTCGGTGAGGAACAGGGTGACCGGGAGCCGTCGTTCGCCGAGCAGGGCGGTGAGGCGGGGGTCCCGGCCGGCGCCGTCGTCGTAGGTGAGGAAGACGACCCGGTCCGTGGTACGGACGTGGTCCAGGACGGGTGGCGGTGCGTGCTCCTGTCCGCCCGCGCGGGCCGGTTTCCCCGTCGTGGGGTGGCCGGACGGGCCGGCGAACTGGGCGCAGCCGGTGAGCAGTACGGCGGCCAGGGCGGCCCCGGCCGGCCGGAACCGCCCCCGCGTCACAGGTAGTCCTCCAGCCGGGCCACCGCGTACCCCTGGGCGGTGATCCGGTTCAGGAAGCGGCGGACCATGTCCGTCATCGTGCCGTCCCAGTCGTTCCGGCCCCGGAAGTGGGTGAGGACGATGTCGCCCGGGTGGATGTCCCGGTCCCACTCGCGGTACTCCCAGTGGTCGACGTAGACCTCCTCGTTCCAGATCGGCGCGTACTCGATGCCGCAGGACTTGGCGGCGCGCAGGGTGTCCTGGTTGTAGTTGCCGAAGGGCGGGCGGAAGAGGGTGGGGCGCTTTCCGTAGCGCTTCTCCATGACGTCCTGCATGCCGCAGATCTCGTGCTTCTGCTGCTCGTAGGTCAGGCCCGGGAGGTAGGGGTGGGTCAGGGTGTGGTTGTTGAGGGTGACGCCGCGGGCCTGCATCTTCTCGAAGTACCCGTAGTCGTCCTTGATCTCGTCGTCGGTGAGGAACACCGTGTACGGGATGCTCAGCTCGCTCATCATCCGCAGGAACGCCGGGTCCTTCTCGGCGCCGTCGTCGATGGTGAGGAAGACGATCTTCTCCTCGGTGGGGACCGTGGTGAAGACCGGCGGGAGGTCCTCCTGTCCGTCCACCTCGAAGCCCTCCCGCGCCGTGATCTCCGGCTTCTTCTCCGGGGGCGGCGGGGCGGCCAGCGGGACCTCCTCGAGGTTCCAGCGCCGGGCGGCGGCGACCCGGGCGGCCTGTGCCGCGCGCAGCTTGGACGCGTGGCTGTCGAGCGCGTGGGCCGGGGGCGCCTTCGCGGGCTGCTGGCCGGGGGCGCCCCGCACGCCGGACGGGCCCTGTGCGCAGGCGGAGGCGAGGGCGGCGACGAGGAGCACGGCGAGGCCGCCGCGCACCCGGGTCCCCGGAGAGGCACCGGAAGCCACCCGGGACACCCCGCATGCCCGGCTTTTATCATTTTGTACGACTACTCGCATGGTGCCGGATCCTCGCAGCCCCGGGCCTCCCGCCCGGCTCCGACACCGCGCCGGAGGCACACCATCCACCGACTGGCCCACAATGGGCCGGTGAACGACCTCGACGCCCTCCAGTCCCTGCTCACCCCCGAAGGCCGCGCCCTGCTCGACGAGGTCCGCGACACCGACCCCGCGCGGGAGTTGGCCGTGGCGACCCGGCTGCGCCGCGACCACCCGGCCGGGCTGGTGTCGGCGGCGCTCGGGCAGGCGCGGCTGCGGCAGCGGGCGGTGGCGAAGTTCGGGGCCGGGGACGCCGGGCGGATGTTCTTCACGCCGAACGGGGTCGAGCAGTCGACCCGGGCGAGCGTGGCGGCGTACCGGGCAGGACGCTTCCAGGAGCTGGGCGTCACCTGCGTCGCCGACCTGTGCTGCGGGATCGGCGGCGACGCGGTCGCGCTGGCCCGCGCGGGCATCCGGGTCCTGGCCGTCGACCGCGACCCGGCCACGGCGGCCGCGGCCCGGGCGAACGCCGAGGCGCTGGGGCTCGGCGAGCTGATCGAGGTCCGCGAGGCCGACGTCACGGAGGTGGACACGGCCGGGTACGACGCCGTGTTCGTGGACCCGGCGCGGCGTGGCGGACGGGGCCGGATCTTCGATCCCGAGGCGTACTCGCCGCCACTGTCCTGGGCGGTTCAGGCCGCCCGTACGGCGTCCCGTGCCGCCGCACTGAAGGTGGCGCCCGGCATCCCGCACGAGGCGGTGCCACAGGACGCCGAGGCCGAGTGGATCTCCGACGGCGGGGACGTGAAGGAGGCGGTGCTGTGGTTCGGCACCGCGCCGGGGGCGGTCCGGGCGACGCTGCTGCCGGGCCCCCGCACGCTGCTCGGGACCGGCCTGCCCGACCCGGAGGTCCGCACGCCCGGCCGGTACCTGTACGAGCCGGACGGTGCCGTCATCCGGGCCCATCTGGTCGCCGAGGTCGCCGAACAGGTCGGCGGCGGGCTGCTCGACGCGACCATCGCCTACGTCACCGCGGACGAGCTGCTGCCGACGCCGTACGCCACGGCGTACGAGATCACCGACCGGATGCCCTTCAACGTCAAGAAGCTCAAGGCGCTGCTGCGGGAGCGCCGGGTCGGCAATCTGACGGTGAAGAAGCGCGGCTCGGCGGTCGAGCCGGAGGAGCTGCGCAAGAAGGTCAAGCCCGAGGGTCCGAACGCCGCCACGGTGTTCATGACCCGGGTCGCGGGGGCGCCGACGATGCTGATCGGGCATCCGGTGCGTGCGGCCTCCGGCGGATCGGGCCGCGCGACGTGAACGGCGTCTGACCGGCGCGGGTGTGCGGGGGCGGGGTGTCCCCGTGCGGCGTCGTCGGGACCTCGTGCGCCCCGCGTCCTGGGCGGGGCCGCCGGGCCACGGCGGTCTCAGCCGCACTCCTCCGCGCGGCGCGCGAGCAGTTCGCGTTCCCGTTCGTTGCGGGCCAGGGACGCGGCCCGTTCGAACTCCGCGCGGGCCTCGGCCGTGCGGCCCAGGCGCAGCAGGAGGTCGCCGCGGACGCTGGGCAGCAGGTGGTAGCCGCGCAGGGCCGGTTCGGCGGCGAGGGCGTCGACGAGGGCGAGCGCCGGGGCCGGGCCCTCGGCCATCGACACGGCGACCGCGCGGTTGAGTTCGACCACCGGCGACGGGGCGCGGGCCGCGAGCAGGCCGTACAGCGTGGCGATGCGCGGCCAGTCCGTCTCCTCGTAGGTGTAGGCGAGGGCGTGGCACGCGGCGATGGCGGCCTGGAGCGCGTACGGGCCCGGGGCACCGGCGGTGTGGGCGTTCGCCCGGTCGAGGGCGGTGATGCCGCGGGCGATGAGCATGCGGTTCCAGCGGCGCCGGTCCTGGTCCTTGAGCAGGACGGGGGCACCGTCGGGACCCGTGCGGGCGGCCGTGCGGGACGCCTGGAACTCGAGCAGCGCGGTCAGCCCGTGCACCTCGGGCTCCTTCGGCATCAGGGCGGACAGCACGCGGGCCAGGCGCAGCGCGTCCTCGCACAGGCCGGGCCGCAGCCAGTCGTCGCCGGCGGTGGCCGCGTAGCCCTCGTTGAAGATCAGGTAGATGACCTCCAGGACCGAGCCGAGCCGGGCCGCCCGGTCAGGCCCGTACGGCACCTCGAAGGCGATGTTCCGGGTCGCCAGCGTCCGTTTGGCGCGCACGATGCGCTGTGCGACCGTCGGCTCCGGCGCCAGGACGGCGCGGGCGATCTCGGCGGTGGTCAGGCCGCCCAGCAGGCGCAGGGTCAGGGCGATGCGGGCCTCGGCGGACAGCACCGGGTGGCAGGCCGTGAAGACGAGCCGCAGCAGGTCGTCGTCGATGCCGTCCGGGTCGGCGGGCTCCTCGGGCGGTGCGGTGACGGGCAGGTCCCGGCCGATCTCGGCCAGCTTGCGGGCGTAGGTCTCCCGGCGCCGGACCAGGTCGACGGCGCGGCGCCGGGCGGTGGTCGTCAGCCAGGCGCCCGGCTTGTCGGGCACCCCGTCGCGGGGCCACTGCTCCAGGGCCGCGACCAGCGCGTCCTGTGCGATCTCCTCGGCGATGCCGACGTCCCGGACGACACGGGTGACGCCGGCGATCACGCGGGGGTACTCCAGCCGGAAGACGGTCTCGATCGCCTCCGTGGCCCGGTCACGGGCGGCGGCGTCGTACGGGGCGGCGGGGGGCTGTGACGTCACAGCCCCCATGCAACACCCTCGCGTACGCGGGACAAAGCGGAAGTCAGCCCTCCATGATCTCCCGCACCTCGCAGGTGACCGTCCAGTGCTCCTCGTGGACCTTCAGGAAGCGCTTGGTCCACTCGATCGCCTCGGCCATGTCCTTGGCCTGCATCAGCGCGTAGCCGCCGATGACCTCCTTGGTCTCGGTGAAGGGGCCGTCGGTGACGGAGAGCTGTCCGCCCTCGTAGTGGACGCGGGTGCCCTGGGCGGTGGGGGTCAGCCCCGCGGTGTCCAGCAGGACGCCGGCCTTCGTCATCTCCTCCATCAGCTCCCCCATGCGCTGCATCAGTTCGGGGCTGGGGCCCTCGGCGGGGGCGTTGTTCTCGTCGATGCGGACGAGCGACAGGTAGCGGGGCATGGTGACTCCTCGGATCGGTGACGGGGACCGGGGTCGCTCCCGGCCTCTCACCCGTACGTCGAACGGGCCGGCGGCGGATCGACACGTCACCGGACTTTTTTTCCAGGATTCCCGTCAGGGCCGGTCAGCGCAGTGATTCCCACAGGTTCCGGGCGTCCGGTTCCCGGGCCACCACCCGGTTGGTGTCCCACGGGGCCGGTACGACGGGCATCGTCACCGTCCGTACGGCGTCCGCCGACAGGCCCTGGAGGCTGCGGCCCAGGTTCGTCAGCTCCCCCAGCGAGTCCAGCCCGGTGTCGGTGGTGAGGCTGCCGGTGACCGCGTCGGCGACCCGGTACAGCCGGGCCGGGTCGGTGAGCAGACCGGCGTCGGAGATCTGCGTCAGGAGAGCCTTCACCAGCTTCTGCTGGAGTCCTATCCGGGCGAGGTCGCTGCCGCCGGCCAGTCCGTAGCGGGTGCGGGCCAGCCCGAGGGCCTGGGTGCCGTCGAGGTGGTGGGTGCCGGCGTCCAGGTGGAGGTGGCTCTTGTCGTCGTCGATGTCCACGTCGGTGGTGACGGTGACGCCGCCGAGCGCGTCGACCAGCCCGGCGAAGCCCGAGAAGTCGATCTCGAGGTAGTGGTCCATGCGGACGCCGGTCATCGACTCGACGGTCTTGACCGCGCAGACCGGCCCGCCCAGGGCGTACGCGGTGTTGAACATCGCGCCCTCGGCCTCCCGGGTCGTGCCGCCGGACGGCAGCGGGCAGGACGGGCGGGTGACGAGCGTGTCGCGCGGGATGCTGACGACGGTGGCGGAGGTCCGGCCGGCGTCGAGATGGACGACCATCGCCGTGTCGGAGCGGGCGCCCTCGCTGTCGCCGCCGCCCAGCCCCTGGTTCTCCTCGCCGCCGCGCGAGTCCGAACCGAGGACCAGGAGGTTCAGCGCGCCGCTGGGCAAGGGCGCTCCGGAGGGGGAGGCGGAGGGTGCGGTGAGGGGCCGGGCGGGGCGGTCGTCGCCGAGCGCGCCGTCGATGTCGACGCTGTCGATGTTGCCGCTCAGATGCCAGTACGCCCAG
The DNA here is from genome assembly GCF_040636935.1 of Streptomyces sp. NPDC032940. Classification (NCBI taxonomy): domain Bacteria; kingdom Bacillati; phylum Actinomycetota; class Actinomycetes; order Kitasatosporales; family Streptomycetaceae; genus Streptomyces; species Streptomyces sp. NPDC032940. The sequence goes on from NZ_JBEZVJ010000001.1 coordinate 421,427, forward strand.
CCGGCCGCACCGAGGCCCAGCAGCAGCGCCGCCGCCAGGACCAGACCGGCGGTCCTCAGCACCGCCGTACGCCCGTTCCGCTCCGCCCGCGCAGCCATGCGCCCGCCCCCGCCCGTCCCGCTCGCGTCCCCACCCGAGTGCCCCACCGGGAGGAACATAAGTCCGAATTACGGGGAGCGGGTAGGCGCGGGCGGCATTCTGCGGAAATTCTCAGACTTCTCGCCATGGGGTGGGAACGCCATGTCGAAAGCGCCCTCGAAACTTTCGCACCGCCGTCGGCGAGCCCGCCCCACGCTCTCAGTCGGACACCGGCGGCGCCGCCGTGCTGCTGCGCACCTCCAGGCTGGTGGCAAGCTCCACCCGGGTGGCCGCGGCCGGGCCGTCGTCGCGGCCGAGGTCCAGCACCAGGCGGGCCGCGGCCTCGGCCATCTCCGTCAGCGGCTGCCGTACGGTCGTCAGCGGCGGCCCCACCCAGCGCGCCACCGGCAGGTCGTCGAACCCGACCACGCTGAGGTCCTGCGGGATCCGCAGCCCCAGTTCGCGCGCGGCCTCGTACAGCCCGAGCGCCTGGAGGTCGTTGCCGGCGAACACCGCGGTCGGCCGGTCGGGCCGGCGCAGCAGCTCCAGCCCCTGCCGGTAGCCGGCCTCGTGGTGGAAGTCGCCGGTCACGATCAGCTCGGGGTCGACCGGCAGCCCGGCCGTCTCCAGGGCGGCCCGGTAGCCGTCGACGCGGGCGCGGCTGCACATCATCCGGGTGGGTCCGCTGATCGCGCCGATCCGGATGTGCCCCAGGTCGATCAGGTGACGGGTGGCGGCGAGTCCGCCCTGCCAGTTGGTGGCGCCGATGGACGGCACGTCTGCGCCCGGGTCGCCGGCCGGGTCCATGACGACGAACGGGATGGAACGGCTGGTCAGCAGGGCCCGCTGGGAGTCGTCGAGGCCGGACAGCACGAGGATCACCCCGTGCGGGCGGCGGGCGGCGACCTGGTCGGCCCAGGTCCTGCCGGGCGTGAGGCGGCCCGCGCTCTCGGAGAGGACGACGCTGAGCCCCGCGTCCCGCGCCACGTTCTCCACACCCCGGATGACCTCCATCGCCCAGGCGCTCTCCAACTCGTGGAAGACCAGGTCGATCAGGGGCGATCGGGTCGCCTCGGCCCGCCGGCGCCGGTAGCCGTGGGCGCGCAGCAGCTCCTCCACCCGGGCCCGGGTGGCGGGGGCGACGTCGGCGCGGCCGTTGAGGACCTTCGAAACAGTCGGTGCCGACACACCGGCCTCGCGGGCGATCTCGGCGAGGGTCGCGGTCTGCGCGGACCGCCTTCGCGACCGGGTTTCAGCGGGCTGCGGGGATGTCATGGCGGCGATCGTATCCCCGCTGCCCCTCTTGACGAAGACTCCGGCTGGCCATAGGTTTCCGGAACATTCGCTTGATACTTCGAAACATTCGCGACGCCGCATCACCGGAACCGTCCGTGAAAGAAGCTCGAGAGCAAGCGCGAGAGCGCGAAAGAGCGTGAAGAAGCGTTCGTGAGAGGGCAGCCGTCCCGTCCACCCCGACAGGAGTTCCATGACCACCGCCCCCTGGCGTGACCCCGCCCTGCCCGCCGCCGCCCGCGTCGAGGACCTCCTGGCCAGGATGACGCTGGAGGAGAAGACCGCACAGCTGTACGGCGTGTGGGTGGGCGCCGCCACGGACGGCGACGGTGTCGCCCCGCTCCAGAACCAGATGACCGCCGACCACGACTGGGACGAGCTGATCACCCACGGCCTCGGCCAGCTCACCCGCCCCTTCGGCACCGCCCCCGTCGATCCGGCCCTCGGCGCGCAGTCCCTGGCCCGCGCCCAGCGCCGCATCCGCGAGGCCGGCCGCTTCGGCATCCCGGCGCTCGCCCATGAGGAGTGCCTGGCCGGCTTCACCGCCTGGCGGGCCACCGCCTACCCGGTGCCGCTGGCCTGGGGCGCCGCCTTCGACCCGGACCTGGTCGAGGAGATGGCCCGGCGCATCGGCCACGACCTGCGCTCGGTCGGCGTCCACCAGGGCCTCGCCCCCGTCCTGGACGTCGTCCGGGACCCGCGTTGGGGACGGGTGGAGGAGACGATCGGCGAGGACCCGTACCTGGTCGGCACGATCGGCGCCGCGTATGTGCGGGGCCTGGAGTCGGCCGGGGTGATCGCCACGCTCAAGCACTTCGCCGGGTACGCCTCCTCGGCCGGTGCCCGCAACCTCGCGCCCGTGCGGGCCGGCGTGCGCGAGTTCGCCGACGTGACGCTCCCGCCGTTCGAGCTGGCGCTGCGCGAGGGCGGCGCCCGGTCGGTGATGGCGGCGTACACGGAGACGGACGGCGTCCCCGCCTCGGCCGACCCGGCGCTGCTGACCGCGCTGCTGCGCGACGAGTGGGGCTTCACCGGCACCGTGGTCGCCGACTACTTCGGCGTCGGTTTCCTGGAGACCCTGCACCGGGTCGCCGGCACCCCCGCCGAGGCGGCGCACCTGGCCCTCGGCGCCGGCATCGACGTGGAGCTGCCGACGGTGCGCTGCTACGGCAGGCCCCTGCTGGATGCGGTGCGCGCGGGCGAGGTGCCCGAGGAGCTGATCGAGCGGGCGGCCCGCCGCGTGCTGCTCCAGAAGTGCGAGCTGGGCCTGCTGGACGAGGACTGGACCCCGGAGCCGCCCGGCGACCGGGCCGCCGTCGACCTGGACTCGCCCGCCAACCGCGCCCTGGCCCGTCGGCTGGCCGAGGAGTCCGTGGTGCTCCTGGACAATCCCGACGGCGTCCTGCCGCTCGCCCCCGGCACCCGCGTCGCGGTGGTCGGCCCCCGGGCGGCCGACGCCCTGGCGATGCTGGGCTGCTACTCCTTCCCGTCCCACGTCCTGCCCCACCACCCCGGGGTGCCGGCGGGCATCGAGATCCCGACGGTGCTGGACGCGCTGCGCGCCGAACTGCCCGACGCCAAGGTGACGTTCGCCGAGGGCTGCGACACCTCCGGCCCGGACGCCTCGGGCTTCGCGGAGGCGGTGGCGCGGGCCGCCGAGGCCGACGTGTGCGTCGCGGTCCTGGGCGACCGGGCCGGGCTGTTCGGGCGGGGCACGTCCGGCGAGGGCTGCGACGTGAGCGACCTGACGCTGCCCGGCGTCCAGGGGGAGCTGCTGGACGCGCTGGTCGCGACGGGCGTGCCGGTGGTCCTGGTGCTGCTGACGGGCCGCCCGTACGCGCTCGGCCGCTGGCACGGGCGGCTCGGCGCGGCCGTGCAGGCCTTCTTCCCCGGCGAGGAGGGCGGCCCCGCGGTGGCCGGCGTGCTCTCGGGCCGCGTCTCGCCCTCCGGCCGTCTCCCGGTGAGCGTCCCGCACCTGCCCGGCGGCCAGCCGTGGACCTATCTCCAGCCGCCGCTGGGCCTGGCCGGCGAGGTCAGCAACCTCGACCCGACCCCGCTCTACGCCTTCGGCCACGGCCTCTCGTACACGACGTTCGCCTGGGAGGACGGCACCGGCGGCCCCGAGGAGGGCGTGGAGATCGGCACGGACGGCTCATACGACGTGGCGGTGACCGTCCGCAACACCGGGGACCGGGCCGGTGCGGAGGTGGTGCAGCTGTACCTGCACGACCCGGTGGCGTCGGTGACCCGGCCGGACGTCCGCCTGATCGGCTACCGGCGGCTCGAGCTGGCGCCCGGCGAGGCCCGCCGGGTGACGTTCCGGTTCCACGCCGACCTCTCGGCGTTCACCGACCGCTCGGGCCGCCGGACGGTCGAGCCGGGCGTCCTGGAGCTGCGGCTGGCGGCGTCCAGCGCGGACGTCCGCCACACGGCGCGGCTGACCCTCACGGGACCGGCGCGGGTGCTCGGCGGGGACCGGCTGCTGCGCTGCGGGACGGAGGTGTCGCCGGCGTGACTCCCGGAGCCTCCCCAGTCGGTCCGCTCACTCCGCGGCGACCGACTCGAACCGCCACCGGTGCACCGCCCGCGTGACCAGTTCCCCGTCCGGCTCCGGCAGTTCGGGGAGGTCGGCGTCGTAGGCGGCGTCCCACCAGGTGATGACGAGGACCCGGTCCTGCGGGGCGCGCAGCGTCTCCCGGCGCAGCGGCTCGCGGCCGAGCGGCTGCGCCCGTGCCCAGGCCAGCAGCTCCTCGCCCCGCCCGGGCACGGCCCTGGCCTCCCACATCAGCGCGACGGTCACGGGTAGAGGTTCTCCCCGCCGGCCTCGTGGACGTGGTCGTGCGTGTGGCCCTGCCCGGGGACGTGCGGGTCCGTGACCGGCAGCGAGGAGTCCGCCGACAGGTCCCAGTCGGAGGCGGCCCGGTTGCGGGCGACCATCTCGGCGCCGAGCGCGGCGACCATCGCGCCGTTGTCCGTGCACAGCTTGGGCCGCGGCACGCGCAGCCGGATGCCGGCCGCCTCGCAGCGTTCCTGGGCCAGGACCCGCAGCCGGGAGTTGGCGGCCACGCCGCCGCCGATCATCAGGTGGTCGACGCCCTGGTCCTTGCAGGCGCGTACGGCCTTGCGGGTCAGCACGTCCACGACCGCCTCCTGGAAGGAGGCCGCCACGTCCCGCACCGGCACCTCCTCGCCCGCCGCCCGCTTGGCCTCGATCCAGCGGGCCACGGCCGTCTTCAGTCCGGAGAAGGAGAAGTCGTACTCCGGGTCGCGAGGCCCGGTCAGTCCGCGCGGGAACGCGATGGCGTTCGGGTCGCCCTCGCGCGCGTACCGGTCGATGACGGGGCCGCCGGGAAAGCCCAGGTTCAGCACGCGGGCGATCTTGTCGAAGGCCTCGCCGGCCGCGTCGTCGATGGTGGCGCCCATCGGGCGGACGTCGGAGGTGATGTCCGACGACAGCAGCAGCGAGGAGTGCCCGCCGGAGACCAGCAGCGCCATGGTCGGCTCGGGCAGCGGGCCGTGCTCGAGCTGGTCGACGCAGATGTGCGAGGCGAGGTGGTTGACGCCGTACAGGGGCTTGCCGAGCGCGTAGGCGTACGCCTTGGCCGCCGAGACGCCGACCAGCAGGGCACCGGCCAGGCCGGGTCCCGCGGTCACGGCGATGCCGTCGAGGTCGCGGGCGCTGACGCCCGCCTCCTTCAGCGCGCGGTCGATGGTGGGGACCATCGCCTCCAGGTGGGCACGGCTCGCCACCTCCGGGACGACGCCGCCGAAGCGGGCGTGCTCGTCGACGCTGGAGGCGACGGCGTCGGCGAGCAGGGTGGTACCGCGCACGATTCCGACGCCGGTCTCGTCGCAGGAGGTCTCGATCCCCAGCACCAGGGGTTCGTCAGCCATGGGTCTCGGTTCCTTGTACGGAGTTGGCGGGGTCGGTCAGGCGCATCACCAGGGCGTCCACGTTGCCCGGCTGGTAGTAGCCGCGTCTGAAGCCGATGGGCTCGAAGCCGAAGCGCTCGTACAGCCGCTGGGCGCGGGTGTTGTCGACCCGGCACTCCAGGAGCACCTCGGTGCACTCGAAGGCGGTCGCCGCCCGCAGCAGTTCGGTCAGCAGCCGGGCGCCGAGGCCGGTGCCCCAGTGGTCGCGGGCGACGGCGATGGTCTGCACGTCGGCCTGCTCCCCGGAGGTGACCAGGCCCGCGTAGCCGACGACCTGTCCGTCCTGCTCGGCGACCAGATACCGCCGGGTGGCGCCGGGGCCGCGGGCATGCGCCAGCTCGGACCAGAACATCCCCCGCGACCAGGCGTCCTCAGGGAACAGCTCCCGCTCCATGCGGAGCACGGCGTCGATGTCCCACCAGCGCATCTCGCGCAGCACGGCGGGCGCGGGCGAGGTCACGGGCTCGGTCGCTTCGGTCACTTGGGGGTGACCACCTTGTAGTTCTTGGGGACCTGCGCGTCGGGCCGGCGCAGGTACAGCGGCCGGGGCGCGGGCAGTTCCTCGCCCGCCGCGAGCTTCTCGGCGGCCAGGCACGCCAGGGCTGCGGCGGACACGTGCTCGGGTTCGTGCGCCTTGGGGAAGGTGTCCGGGTACAGCAGCGCGCCCGCGCCGACGGCCGGCAACCCGGCCACCTGGTCCGCGATGTCGGCGGGCCGGTCGACCGCCGGGTCGGTGAGGCGGGTGCGGGAGTCGGCGTACCGCGCCCAGTAGACCTCCTTGCGGCGGGCGTCGGTCGCCACCACGAAGGAGCCCTCCAGGTCGGCGGCGTACGCCAGTCCGTCCAGCGTGCACACGCCGTGCACCGGCACCCCGAGCGCCAGCCCGAAGGTGTCCGCGGTCATCAGGCCGACCCGCAGTCCCGTGTACGGGCCGGGGCCGATCCCGGCGACGACGCCCGTGACGGCGTCGAGCCGCAGTCCGGCCTCGGCGAGCACCCGGTCGACGGCGGGGAGCAGCAGCTCACCGTGCCGGCGTGCGTCCACCTGGCTGGACGAGGCGATGACGTCCGTACCGTCGTGCAGCGCGACGGTCACGGCGGGCGTGGCGGTATCCAGAGCGAGCAAGAGCACGCAAACAGCCTACGGCGCCCGCGGGCCCGTGTCGGACGACCGGGTCGGACGGCCGGCTGCTGCTACCGTCGCCGGGAGCGCGCCGCGTGACGAGACACGCACGTTCCGTGACGCCGCGCCCAGGAGTACGACGCACGACGCCTAGGTGGTCCCAGTGGCAAGCAGCAGCGCCGGTTGGGTGGCCGCGCTCACCGCGGCGGCCCTCGGTACGGTCGGTTTCCTCGCCCACCAGGCGTCGTCCCGCCTGCCGGCCGAGCTGAGCCGGGTGCACGCGACCAGTTCCCCCGCCCCGGGCGCCCGGGCGACCCGCGACGCCCGCCATCCGGAGGCGCTGCCGCTCGGCTCCGGCCGGGCCGAACGGGTCGTGTACTCGCTGGACGGCGACCGGGTGTGGCTGGTGGGCCCGGACAACCGGGTGCAGGCCACCTTCAGGGTCAGCCCGAGCAAGGTCGATCCGGTGCCGGGCACCTACGCGGTCACGTCGCGCTCGAAACTGATCACCGGCTCGGACGGCATCCCCGTCGAGCACGTCGTGCGCTTCACCAGCGTCGAGGGCGTGGTCGTCGGCTTCAGCGCGGCCGTGGACGAAGCGGCGCCGAAGCCCGATCCGGGACTGCGGACCGGCGGCATCCGTGAGTCCCGGGCGGACGGTGACAAGATGTGGCGCTTCGCGACGATCGGCCAGCCGGTCGTCGTCATTCCCTGAGGTGCCGTTCCCCGGGGCGCGGGGTCAGGCGGCCTCGCGGTGCTCCCGGACGGGGCGGCGGTGCTCCTCCGCCGCCGGTTCCGGGGCGCGCGGCGGCGTGGAGACGGCGGCCGCCGCGGCACAGGCCGCGAGCAGGTCCTGCACGGACACCCCGGCGAGCGCGGGCGGCTGGGTCACGGGCTTCGGCACGGACGCCTCCTGAGGTTCGGGGGCGGGCGTAGTTAGGCATGCCTAACTACGAGCTGGATACCATGTGACCACGGGCGGCACCCCGTTGGCAACATCTTGCCGACGTGTTGTCGGAACCCGGCCGCGCCCGAGCGGGCTCAGGCGGCGAGGACGCTCAGGTCGACCGCCGACCAGCGCGCACCGACGCCCGTCAGTGTCACGTGCCGCACCTCGTCGGTGGTGTCGCCCACGGCCCGGTGGATCAGGAGCTGGAGCCGGTCCTCGGTGAGCTCCTCCACCTTGCCCTCGCCCCACTCGACCACGATCACCGAGTCGGACAGGGAGACGTCGAGGTCGAGGTCCTCCATCTCGTCGAGGCCGCCGGACAGCCGGTAGGCGTCGACGTGGACGAGCGGCGGGCCGTCGCCCAGCGAGGGGTGTACACGGGCGATCACGAAGGTCGGGGAGGTGACGGCGCCGCGCACGCCGAGACCCTCGCCGAGCCCCCGGGTCAGCGTCGTCTTGCCCGCGCCCAGCTCACCGCTCAGCATGACGAGGTCACCGGCGCGCAGGAGCTTGGCGAGCCTGCGGCCCAGTTCCCGCATCTGTTCCGGGGAGGTGACGGTGATCTCGACGGTGGGGGCGGGCTCGGCCGGGCCCTGCGGCGTGGCGGGTGCTTCCATAGCCCTCAACGGTAGCCGCTGGCGACGGCCCTCAGCGGCAGCCGCCGACGGCGCACCGGCCCGGCTCCCCCGCCGCGCTCACACGGCCGCGCCGCGCGCCTTCTCGTGGGCGCGGGCCAGCAGGTCGGCGAGGCGGTCGGTGACCAGCTCCGGGTGCTCCAGCATCACCAGGTGCCCCGCGTCGGGGACCAGCACCAGCTCGGCGTCGGGCAGCAGGCCGGCGATCGCCTCGCTGTGCTCGCTGGGCGTCACCAGGTCCCGCACCCCGGCCAGCACCAGCACCGGGAGTTCGCGGAAGTGGGCGAGGGCCTCGGTCTTGTCGTGCTCGTTGAAGGCCGGGTAGTACTCGGCGACCACGTCGATGGGCGTCGACTCGATCATCCGCTCGGCGAACCGGGCAACGCCCGGGTCGACGTCCCGGGAGGCGAACGAGTACCGCTTGATGATCCCGGCGAACAGGTCCGCCGTCGCCCGCCGCCCCTTCTCCACCAGCTCGGCCCGCCGGCCCAGCGCCTTCAGCACCCCGGGCAGCACCCGCCGCACCGCGTTGACGCCGGCCACGGGCAGTCCGAAGTTGACCTCGCCGAGCCGCCCGGACGACGTGCCGACGAGGGCGACGCCGGCGACGCGCTCGCGTATCAGGGCGGGGAAGCCGTCGGCCAGGGCCATCACCGTCATGCCGCCCATGGAGTGCCCGACCAGCACGAGGGGGCCCTCGGGCGCGGCCGCGTCGATGACGGCCTTGAGGTCCCGGCCCAGCTCGTCGATGGTGACCGGCTCGCCGTCGCGCACCTGGGCCACGCCCCGCCCGGACCGTCCGTGGCTGCGCTGGTCCCAGTGCACGGTGCGCACGACGCCCCGCAGCGCCGACCGCTGGAAGTGCCAGGAGTCCTGGTTGAGGCAGTAGCCGTGGCAGAAGACGACGGTGACGGGGGCGGGCGCCTTGCGGCCGAAGAGCCGCCGGCGGCGCCGGGTGAGCGCGGACTCGGGGTCCGGTTCGACGTCGTCGACCTCGTAGTACAGCTCGGTGCCGTCGTCGGCGTACGCCTTGCCGGGGGTGCCGCGCAGCGCGCCGTAGGGGCCGGCCGAGTCGAGGGCGAGCCGCGCCTTCTGGCGTATGCCGCGGCCGACGGTCAGCCGCTCCATCGCCACGCCGGCCGCCGCGCCCGCGGCGACGACGCCTATCGCGACCCCGGCGATCCCGGTCGCCCGGCGCCAGCCCCCCGAGGCCACGCCGGTGGCGGCCTCCGCGGCGGAGGCGACGGCCGCCGCGGCGACGTCCGCGACACCCTCCGCGCTGCTCTCGCTCACGTACCGCTCCTCTTCACCTGGCCGCGGGGCGGATCCCCCTCTTGTTCCTCGTTCACCCGAACGCGTGCGGCATGCACGTCATACACGCCGGGCCGGGCCCGCGTCACGTGTCACTGGTCACACGGGGCCCGCGGCCGTCACTCGTGTTCGTTCACATGGACGCGGGGGACGCGCGCGCCGATCCGGGTGACGATCTCGTACGCGATGGTGCCGGCGGCCTGCGCCCAGTCCTCGGCGGTGGGCTCGCCGCGGTCGCCGGGTCCGAACAGCACCGCCTCGGCGCCGGACTCGGGCCGGTCCCCGCCCAGGTCGACGACGAACTGGTCCATCGCGACCCGTCCCGCGATCGTGCGCCACTTGCCGTCGACCAGGACGGGTCCGGTGGAGGAGGCGTGGCGCGGGACGCCGTCGGCGTAGCCGAGGGGGACGAGGCCGAGGGTGGTCTCGCCGGCGGTGGTGTAGTGGTGGCCGTAGCTGACGCCGTGGCCGCCGGGGACCTGCTTGACCAGGGCCAGGGCGGCGGACAGCGTCATCACGGGGCGCAGTCCGAAGTCGGCGGGGGTGCCGATCTCGGGGCTGGGCGAGATGCCGTACATCGCGATGCCGGGGCGCACGAGGTCGAAGTGGGCCTCGGGGAGGGTGAGGGTGGCCGGCGAGTTGGCGATGTGCCGCACCTCGGGGGTCACGCCCTGCCGCTCGGCGTAGGCCGTCATCTCCCGGAAGCGGGTGAGCTGGGCGGCGATGGAGGGGTGGCCGGGCTCGTCGGCGCAGGCGAAGTGCGACCAGAGCCCGGTGACGCGGATCAGCCCCTCGGCCTCGGCGCGCAGGGCCTCGCGGACGAGTTCCTCCCAGTCGCCGCCGGGCTGGCAGCCGGCCCGGCCGAGCCCGGTGTCGGCCTTGAGCTGCACGCGTGCGGGGCGACCGGCCCGGCGGGCCGCGGCGGTGACCTCCTTCAGGGCCCACATGCCGCTGACGGACACGTCGAGGCGGGCCTCGACGGCCTCGCGCCAGGGGCCGCCCGGCGTCCACAGCCAGCACATGATCCGCAGGTCGTCCGGCAGTCCGGCCTGCTCGCGCAGCGCGAGCGCCTCCTGGGGCGTGGCGGTACCGAGCCAGGTCGCCCCGGCGGCGACGGCAGCGCGAGCGCAGGGGATCGCGCCGTGGCCGTAGGCATCGGCCTTGACCACAGCCATGAGCGCCGCGCCGGGCGCCCGCTCACGCAGCGCGCGCACATTGGCCCGCAGCGCGGCCAGATCGATCTCGGCCCGCCCCCGCAGAGCCGCGTCCCACCGGACAGAAGTCTCACTCATCGTCCCCACAGTCTCTCAGAGCCCCCGCTCAGCCCCACCGCAGCCGCCGCTCACAGGCAGGCGCAGCTGCGGGCAATCGTGCCTCCCCCAGTGCCTGAACGGCCTGGGAGGCACCCCGCAACGCCGGGCTGCACACCCACTGCTGCTCCGCACCGACGCCGGACGCCGGACGCCGCACCCGCATCGACGCCGGACGCCGCGACAACGCACCCGCACCGACGCCCGACGCCACGACAACGCGCCCCGCACCGACGCCGGACGCCAAGCCGAAGCCGACGCGTCACCCCCGTCCGCCGACAACCCCCCGTACGTCCCGCCAGGCAACCGGCACCGCCTCCGCCACGTCATGCGCCCCCACCGGCGCACCCACGGAAGCCAGCCGCCCCGCGAGCCCGTGCAGATACGCCCCCGCACTCCCCGCATCCACCGCCGACAACCCCGCCGCCAGCAACGACCCCGCCAGCCCCGACAGCACGTCCCCGCTCCCCGCCGTGGCCAGCCAGGACGTCCCCGTCGCGTTCACCCGCACCGGCCCCTTCCCGCCCGCCGCGGCCACGACCGTCGTCGACCCCTTCAGCAGCACCGCCGCCCCGTACCGCGCCGCCAGCTCCCGTACCGACGCCAGCCGCGCCCCCTCGACCTCCTCGCGGCTCACCCCGAGCAGTGCCGCCGCCTCCCCGGCATGCGGCGTCATCAGCGTCGGCGCCGTACGCCCCCGCACCGCCCCCGCGTCGGCCAGCCGCAGCCCGTCCGCGTCGATCAGCACCGGCACCTCCGTGTCCAGCACCTCCGCCACCGTCCCGGCGTCGTCCCCCGCCCCGGGTCCGACGACCCAAGCCTGCACCCGCCCCGCCCGCTTCGGCCCCTGGTCCGACACGAGCGTCTCCGGGAACCGCGCGATCACCGCGTCCCCCGCCGGCCCCACGTACCGCACCGCCCCGGCCCCGCCCCGCAGCGCCCCGGAGACGGCGAGCACGGCGGCCCCCGGATAGCGCGCCGACCCGGCGGCGATGCCGACCACCCCGCGCCGGTACTTGTCGCTCTCCGCCCCCGGCACCGGCAGCAGCCGCGCCACGTCCGCGTGCTGCAACGCCTCCAGCTCGGCCGCGTCGTGCGGCAGCAGCAGCCCGATGTCGACGAGCCGCACCGACCCGGCGTACTCCCGCGCCGGGTCGACCAGCAGCCCCGGCTTGTGGGTCCCGAAGGTCACCGTCAGGTCGGCCCGTACCGCCTCCCCGTGCACCTCCCCCGTGTCGGGGTCGACCCCGCTCGGCAGGTCCACCGCGACGACGGCGGCCCGGGACCGCCCGGCCGCGGCGGCCAGCGGCACCGCGTCCGCCCGCAGCCCGCCCCGGCCGCCGATCCCGACGATGCCGTCCACGACCAGGTCGGCCCGCTCGACCAGCCGCTCCCCGGCACCGTCGGCGGCCACGCGTCCGCCGGCCCGCCGCAAGGCCGCCAGCCCTCCGGCGTGCGCGCGCTCGGGTGTGAGCAGGACGGCCGTCACCCCGGCTCCGCGCCGGGCGAGCCGGGCCCCGGCGTACAGGGCGTCGCCGCCGTTGTCCCCGCTGCCGGCCAGCAGCACGACCCGGCTGCCGTAGACCCGCCCGGCGACCCGGCCGAGCACCTCCGCGCAGGCGGCCGCGAGCCCGGCAGCCGCCCGTTGCATCAGGGCGCCGTCCGGCAGCCTCGCCATCAGTTCCCGTTCGGCCGTCCTGACCGTCTCCACGCTGTACGCAGTCCGCATGCCGTGGAGTCTTCCCGGTCCACCGCGAGGCTCACGGACCCCGCCGGCCCGGTTCACCCCGGCCGAACGCCTCCGGAGCCCCGCCTCCCGGGGGACCTACCCCTCCGCGACCACCACCGCCGACGCCACCCCCGCGTCGTGGCTGAGCGACACGTGCCACGAGGTCACCCCCAGCTCCGCCGCCCGCGCCGCCACCGTCCCGGTGACCCGCAGCCGTGGGCGTCCGCTGTCCTCGACGTACACCTCGGCGTCCGTCCAGTGCAGCCCCGCCGGCGCGCCGAGCGCCTTGGCCAGCGCCTCCTTCGCCGCGAACCGGGCGGCGAGCGAGGCGACGCCGCGGCGCTCCCCGCTGGGCAGCAGCAGTTCGCGCTTCAGGAAGAGCCGCTCCGCCAAGGCCGGCGTGCGCTCCAGCGACGCCCCGAAACGGTCGATCTCGGCCACGTCGATCCCGACCCCGATGATGCTCATGCCGAGCACCTTACGAGGCCGCCCCGCGCGCCCTAGGGGGCGACCGGTGCCGACGCCTTCTCGGCGCCGGCGGCGCGGCGGGAGGCGCGGGACCCCGGCGCCCGCTTGGACCACCACAGCTGGGCCGGCTCCTCGACCCAGCGGTACAGCAGCCAGGCGAGGGCCTGGGAGACCAGGAAGGTGCCCAGGAGGAAGACGATCGCCTCGTTGCTGGGCGCCATCCGGTGGGGCCAGTACTCGCGGATGAACTGGTTGACGGTCTGGTGGACCAGGTAGAAGGCGTACGAGCTGGCCCCGAGCATGATCAGCGAGCGGTTGGTCAGCAGCCGGGCGCGGCCGGCGGCCTCGTTCTGCACACAGGCGGCGATCAGCAGCACGGACAGCACCGCGATGACGGGGCGCACGGTGCACTCCATCTGGTGGGCGGTGAAGCGGTTGCCCCAGTCGTCCGCGCGGGTGAAGACGACGGCGTACACGAAGAGCAGCACGACCACGGCGGTGGGGCGCAGGGGGACGCGGTGGCCGCGGCGCAGGGCGATGGCGAAGGTGACGCCGACGAGGAACTGCGGCAGGTAGACGACCGGGTGCCGCATCACCCAGGAGGCGTCGTGCGCGTTCAGGTAGTGGTCGGCCGCCACGTGCACGGCCCACATCGCGACCAGGCCGGCCACGGTGACCACCGCGAGGGTCCTGGTCCGCCAGGCGCGCAGGCGGCCGATGAGCAGCGGGAAGAGCGCGTAGAAGAGCAGCTCGACGCTGAGCGTCCAGGTGACGGGGTTGCCCGGCAGGGTGGGCATCGCGTTCGGCAGCCAGGCCTGCACCAGCAGCAGGGACGAGATCAGGCTGATCGCGTCGGTGTGGTCGTCGCCCATGCCGTAGAAGACGGCGATCGCGGCGACGGCGGCGACCAGGTGCGCGGGGTAGATGCGGCCGAAGCGCCGCCAGTAGAAGGTCCCCTTGCCGTTGGTCGGCTTGTGGCTCCAGGTGAGCAGGAAGCCGGAGAGGACGAAGAAGAACGTCACGCCGTGCGCGCCGATCTTCGAGTACGGGAAGAGGTCGGGCACCCGCCACACTCCGCCGCCCGCGCTCACTCCGTTGAAGTGATGCACGAAGACCGCGAAGGCCGCGAAGAAGCGCAGGCTGGTCAGCGACGCCAGTCGCGTGGGCAGGGTGCCGGCCCGATCAGCGAGCCCTGGCCGCTCCGTGGCCGGAGTCGTGGGCGCCGGGGGGGCTGTGGTCATGACGGTCCACCAGTCGTATCCGCGTGCGGTCCCGGTCGGTGGGCATGGGTAGTCACTGCAGCACCAACCGCAAACCCCCGTACCTTAGCGATCAGCGCCGCGCCCGCACAGAGGGGGTGTCCGTGACCTACGTCCCATCCGGTGCGGGAACCGCGGCGAGCCCGCACCCCTACTCCACCGTCACCGACTTGGCCAGGTTCCTCGGCTGGTCCACCTCGTTGCCCCGGGCCGTGGCCAGCTCGCAGGCGAAGACCTGCAAGGGCACCGTCGCCACCAGCGGCTGGAGCAGCGTCGGGGTGGCGGGGATCCGGACGAGATGGTCGGCGTAGGGGACGACCGCCTCGTCGCCCTCCTCGGCGATGACGACGGTCCGCGCACCCCGGGCCCGGATCTCCTGGATGTTGGACACGATCTTGTCGTGGAGCACGGAACGGCCGCGCGGGGACGGCACGACCACGACGACCGGCAGGTCCTCCTCGATCAGCGCGATCGGCCCGTGCTTCAGCTCGCCCGCCGCGAAGCCCTCGGCGTGCATGTACGCCAACTCCTTGAGTTTCAGGGCGCCTTCCAGGGCGACCGGGTACCCCACGTGCCGGCCCAGGAACAGCACCGTGTCCTTGTGGGCGAGCGAGCGCGCCAGTTCCCGCACGGGCTGCATGGTCTCCAGGACCCGTTCGACGGCGCCGGAGATGCGGGAGAGGTCGCGGACGACGTCACGGATCTCGTCGGCGTACTTGGTGCCGCGGACCTGGCCGAGGTAGAGGGCGACGAGGTAGCAGGCCACCAGCTGGGTCAGGAAGGCCTTCGTCGAGGCGACGGCGACCTCGGGCCCGGCGTGCGTGTAGAGCACGGCGTCGGACTCGCGCGGGATGGTGGATCCGTTGGTGTTGCAGATGGCGAGCACCTTCGAGCCCTGCTCGCGGGCGTGGCGCAGCGCCATGAGGGTGTCCATGGTCTCGCCGGACTGGGAGATGGCGATGACCAGGGTCTGCTGGTCCAGGATGGGATCGCGGTAGCGGAACTCGCTGGCGAGCTCCACCTCGCAGGGGATGCGCGTCCAGTGCTCGATGGCGTACTTGGCGATCAGCCCGGCGTGGAAGGCGGTGCCGCAGGCGACGATGACGACCTTGTCGACCTCGCGGAGCACGCCGGCGGGGATGCGCAGCTCGTCCAGGGTGAGGGAGCCGGAGCCGTCGATGCGGCCGAGGAGGGTGTCGGCGACGGCCTTGGGCTGCTCGGCGATCTCCTTGAGCATGAAGTAGTCGTGGCCGCCCTTCTCGGCGGCGGAGGCGTCCCAGTCGACGTGGTAGGCGCGCACCTCGGCGGGGTCGCCGTCGAAGCCGGTGACGGTCACGCCGTCCCGGCGCAGCTCCACCACCTGGTCCTGGCCCAGTTCGAGGGCCTCCCGGGTGTGGGCGATGAACGCGGCGACGTCGGAGGCGAGGAAGTGCTCGCCCTCCCCCACGCCGACCACGAGCGGTGAGTTGCGCCGCGCGCCGACGACCACGTCCGGTTCGTCCGCGTGCACCGCCACCAGCGTGAACGCGCCCTGGAGGCGGCGGCACACCAGCCGCATCGACTCGGCCAGGTCGGCGCAGGCCGAGTACTCCTCGGCGAGCAGGTGGGCGACGACCTCCGTGTCGGTCTCGGAGGCCAGTTCGTGGCCGCGCTCCTCCAGCTCGGCCCGGAGATCGGCGAAGTTCTCGATGATGCCGTTGTGGACCACGGCGACCCGCCCGGCGTTGTCGAGGTGCGGGTGCGCGTTGGCGTCGGTGGGTCCGCCGTGCGTGGCCCAGCGGGTGTGGCCGATGCCGGCCGTGGCGGACGGCAGTGGGTGTTCGGCCAGTTCCTTGTCCAGGTTGACGAGCTTGCCGGCCCGCTTGGCGGTGGCGAGCCCGCCGTCGGCGAGCACGGCGACGCCCGCCGAGTCGTAGCCCCGGTACTCCAGCCGCTTCAGTCCGGCGACCACGACATCGAGCGCCGACTGCGACCCCACATATCCCACGATTCCGCACATGACCGGCAGCCTACGGTCAGGTTCGGTCACCAACCTGTCGTCACGTGCCCGAAATCGGAAATTCCCACCGGGGTACGAACCCCCCGGTGGGAATCTACGGCCGGTCCGGTCCGTCCGGTCAGCCCAGCTTGGCGAGCTGTGCGTCGCTGATCTCGGTCGGGAAGGGGAAGTCCTTGCCGGAGGCGGCTGAGGCCAGGTTCATCACGGTGAAGGACGCCACGGTGGAGCCCTTGCGGGTGACGGCGACCTTGAGCGGGAACTTGTCGCCCTCGTCGCCGGCCACCGTCAGCGTCACCCCGACGGCCTCGTCGGCACCGGCGGGCGCCTTGTCGGCGACCACCTTGACGACCTGCGTCTTGACGCCGGCCACGGTGTAGCTGAAGCCGCCCGCGCAGGCGCTCACGGCGGAGTTCACGTCCTTGAGGACCGTCTCGGCGCCGCCGTCCTCGTAGGAGGCCAGGGTGACCAGGAGCTTGTCCAGGTCGAAGGCGTCGGTGAGGGCCTCCTCGGACAGGTCGTCCCCGGACGGCTTCTTGCCCTCCTCCGTCCAGGACCGCTTCACCGTGGCCGCCGGCTTGCCCGCGGCCACGCCGGTCTGCGCGAAGACGAGCGGCTGGCACTCGGCCTTGTCCGCCTTCACCTGGTCCTGCGGGATGTCGTCCGTCGCGGCGGCCTCGGTGACCTTGCCGTTCTTGACGTCGGCCTGGGCCAGGGCGGCCTTCTCCAGCTCGGCGGCGGTCAGCGCCTTGGCGGCGGCCGGGGCCGACGAGGCGTTCTTGTCACCGTCGGCCTTGCCGGCACCGGTCTTGGCGCCCTCGTCGGAGGACCCGCCGCAGGCGGTGACGAGAAGGGCCAGGGCGGCGGCCGAGGTCGCCAGGGCGGTACGGCGCACAGCGGTCGATCTCACGTGGGATGACTCTTTCTGCCAGGACAGCGGAGGAGCTCCGCATGCTTCGCGCGCACTGTACTCACAGCACGGTCACAGGTGATCACGCGAAGGCCACTGCATGATCACCCGGTACGCGACCGTGACGCCGGCGTGATCTCGCCGGGCGGGGTACGCCCCGGCGTGACGCACCCCACCCGCAGCCCCGTTCAAACTCCGTTAACAATGGACTGTGATCTCTCCGGTCCCCGCGATGCCCCGGAGCGCCCACCGGTCCCGGCCGGAGGCGACTCCCTACGTCGACCTCACCCGTCCCGAGTGGAGCGCGCTGCGCGACAAGACGCCGCTGCCGCTGACCGCCGAGGAGGTGGAGAAGCTGCGCGGCCTCGGCGACGTCATCGACCTCGACGAGGTGCGGGACATCTACCTCCCGCTGTCCCGGCTGCTCAATCTCTACGTCGGCGCCACCGACGGACTGCGCGGCGCGCTGAACACCTTCCTCGGCGAGCAGGGCTCCCAGTCGGGCACGCCCTTCGTCATAGGGGTCGCCGGCTCGGTCGCGGTCGGCAAGTCCACCGTCGCCCGCCTCCTCCAGGCGCTGCTGTCCCGCTGGCCCGAGCATCCGCGCGTCGAACTGGTCACGACCGACGGCTTCCTGCTGCCCACGAAGGAGCTGGAGGCCCGCGGCCTGATGTCGCGGAAAGGTTTCCCCGAGTCGTACGACCGCCGGGCGCTGACCCGCTTCGTCGCCGACATCAAGGCGGGCAAGGCCGAGGTGACCGCCCCCGTCTACTCCCACCTCATCTACGACATCGTCCCGGACGAGAAGCTCGTCGTGCGCCGCCCCGACATCCTGATCGTCGAGGGCCTGAACGTGCTCCAGCCCGCGCTGCCCGGCAAGGACGGCCGCACCAGGGTCGGCCTCGCCGACTACTTCGACTTCAGCGTGTACGTCGACGCCCGCACCGAGGACATCGAGCGCTGGTACCTCAACCGCTTCAAGAAGCTGCGCGCGACCGCCTTCCAGAACCCCTCCTCGTACTTCCGCAAGTACACCCAGGTCTCGGAGGAGGAGGCCCTCGGCTACGCCCGCACGACCTGGCGCACCATCAACAAGCCGAACCTGGTGGAGAACGTGGCCCCCACCCGGGGCCGGGCCACCCTCATCCTGCGCAAGGGTCCTGACCACAAGGTGCAGCGCCTGCGGCTGCGCAAGCTGTGACGAAGGCGTCCGCTGCCGGTAGAAATACCGGATGCTGCATCTTCGCCTGATCACCCCGGCCGACCGGACCGACGAGGTGGTCCGTCTGATCGGCCGGACGGTCGGCACCACCCACCTCGTCGTCCTGCCCGGCGCCGCCCGCGACCCGGAGGGCGACGTCGTCATGTGCGACGTGGCCCGCGAGGCCGCCGACGAGATGATCAGCCGGCTCCGCGGTCTGGGCATCGACGACCACGGCGCCATCACCGCCGAGGGCATCGACCTGTCGCTGTCCCGGCGCGCCGACGAGGCGGAGCGGGACGCGCCCGGCGAGCCCGCGGACGCGGTGCTGTGGGAGCAGTTGGAGGAGGCGACGAGCGAGGAGTCGACCCTCTCCGTCACCTACGTCGCCTTCATCACCATCGCCACGATGATCGCGGCCTGTGGTGTGGTGCTCGACAACGCCGTCCTGATCGTGGGCGCGATGGCGGTCGGCCCGGAGTTCGGCCCCCTCGCCGGCATCTGCACCGCGATCGTCCAGCGCGCCCCACGCCTGGCGCTGCGCTCGCTGGTCGCCCTGCTGGCGGGCTTCGCGGTGGCGATGGCGGTGACGGTGGGCTTCAGCTGGATCATGTCCGGCCTAGGCCTGTTCAGCGAGGCCAAGCTGGAGGGCGACCGCCCCAACACGGGCTTCGTCTACGCCCCGGACGCCTTCTCCTTCGTGGTGGCGGTCCTGGCGGGCATCGCGGGCACCCTCTCCCTGACCAGCGCCAAGTCCGGCGCCCTGGTGGGCGTGGCCATCTCGGTCACCACGGTCCCGGCAGCGGCGAACGCGGCGGTGGCGCTGAGCTTCGGCGACACGAAACAGACGGTGGGATCCAGCGAGCAGCTCCTGCTCAACCTTGCGGGCATCGTCCTGGCCGGCACCCTGACCCTGCTGACCCAGAAAGCCCTGTGGGCAACCCAGCGCCACCGGCTGACGAGAACGGACGACGCCGGGTGACGTGATGTCCACCCGGCGCCGCCGACTCACCCGAGCGCCGACTTCACCGCATCGGCCAGCCGCCCCGCCACGGACTGCGCCTGCTCGATGTCCGCCGCCTCGACCATCACCCGCACCAACGGCTCGGTCCCCGACGGCCGCAGCAGCACCCGCCCGGTGCTGCCCAGCTCCCGCTCCGCCTCCGCGACGGCGGTCGCGAGCTCGGCGGACGTCTTGACCCGCGCCTTGTCCACGTCCGGCACGTTGATCAGCACCTGCGGCAGCCGCTCCATCACGGACGCGAGGTCCCGCAGCGTACGGCCGGTCTGCGCGACCCGCGCGGCCAGCATCAGCCCGGTCAGCGTGCCGTCGCCGGTCGTGGCGTGGTCGAGGATGATGACGTGGCCGGACTGCTCACCGCCGAGGGCGTAGCCGTGCTGCTTCATCTCCTCCAGCACGTACCGGTCGCCGACGCCGGTCTGCACGAACTGGATGCCCTCGCGCTCCATGGCCAGCTTGAAGCCCAGGTTGGACATCACGGTGGCGACGACGGTGTCGGAGCGCAGCGCGTCCCGCTCCCGCATCGCGAGCGCGAGCACGGCGAGGATCTGGTCGCCGTCGACCTCCGCGCCGGTGTGGTCCACGGCCAGGCAGCGGTCGGCGTCACCGTCGTGGGCGATGCCCAGGTCGGCGCCGTGCTCGACGACGGCCGCCTTGAGCAGGTCGAGGTGGGTGGAGCCGCAGCCGTCGTTGATGTTGAGGCCGTCCGGCACCGCGCCGATGGTGACGAGCTCGGCACCGGCCCGCGCGAACGCCTCCGGAGAGACCCGGGAGGCCGCGCCGTGCGCCTCGTCCAGGACGATCTTCAGCCCGTCGAGACGGTTCGGGAGGACCCCGACGAGGTGGGCGACGTACTGGTCGAGCCCTTCGTCGTAGTCGCGGACGCGGCCGACGCCGGCGCCGGTCGGGCGGTCCCAGGGGGCGCCGGTGCGGTGCTCGGCGTAGACGGACTCGATGCGGTCCTCCAGCTCGTCGGCGAGCTTGTGGCCGCCGCGGGCGAAGAACTTGATGCCGTTGTCGGGCATGGCGTTGTGGCTCGCGGAGAGCATCACGCCGAGGTCGGCGCCGAGCGCGCCGGTGAGGTGGGCCACCGCGGGCGTCGGCAGCACGCCGACCCGCAGCACGTCCACGCCGGCACTGGCCAGGCCCGCGACCACGGCGGCCTCCAGGAACTCCCCGGAGGCGCGCGGGTCCCGTCCGACCACCGCGGTCGGGCGGTGCCCGGCGAAGGTGCCCGCCTCGGCCAGTACGTGCGCCGCGGCGACGGAGAGACCGAGCGCCAGCTCGGCCGTCAGATCCGCGTTGGCGACACCGCGCACGCCGTCCGTGCCGAAGAGTCGTCCCACTTGTCCTCCTGAGGAAACGTCAATTCCGGGAGCGGCTGCTGGTGCGGCCCACGCAGTCGGCTCCCGGGGTGCCGGTCACGCGTCACACCGCGCGGCCCGGCCATCCGATCACACAAGCCTTTGAACGTCTGAGCGTCTCAGCCTCAGAGCGTCTCAACGTCCGAACGTTTCAACGTCTTGTGCCGTTATACGCCCAACGACGGAGATAAACGAACGCCCCGGCAGCACAGTGGCGTGCCGCCGGGGCGTTCGGAGTACAGGCAGCGAGGCTTAGCGCTTGCTGTACTGCGGAGCCTTGCGGGCCTTCTTGAGACCGGCCTTCTTGCGCTCGACCGCACGGTCGTCGCGCTTGAGGAAGCCGGCCTTCTTCAGCGGGCCGCGGTTGTTGTCGACGTCCGCCTCGTTCAGCGCACGGGCGACACCGAGACGGAGCGCACCGGCCTGACCGGAGACACCGCCACCCGCGATGCGGGCGATGACGTCGTAACGGCCCTCGAGCTCGAGCACCTTGAAGGGCTCGTTGACTTCCTGCTGGTGCACCTTGTTCGGGAAGTAGTCCTCGAGGGTGCGACCGTTGATCTTCCACTTGCCGGTGCCCGGGACGATCCGGACACGGGCGATGGCGTTCTTGCGACGGCCCAGGCCGGCGGCCGGCTGGGGCTCGCCGAAGCGGGACGCCATGGACTCCGAGGTGTACTCACCCTCGACGGGGACCTCGGACTCGGTGGTGTAGCTCTCGATGTCGATCTCTTCGATCGGCTGCTCGGCAGTGGTCTCGGCCACGATGCTCCTCAGATTCTCTTCGTCTTAGGGGGTGGCCGGACTTACTGCGCGACCTGGGTGATCTCGAACGGCTGCGGCTGCTGCGCGCCGTGCGGGTGCTGGTCACCCTTGTAGACCTTCAGCTTCGAGAGCATCTGACGGCCCAGGGAGTTCTTCGGGAGCATGCCCTTGACGGCCTTCTCGATGGCCTTCTCCGGGTTCTTCTCCAGCAGCTCGTCGTAGCGCACGGAGCGCAGACCGCCCGGGTAGCCGGAGTGGCGGTACGCCATCTTCTGGGTCCGCTTGTTGCCGGAGAGGTGCACCTTGTCGGCGTTGATGATGATGACGAAGTCACCGGTGTCGACGTGGGGCGCGTAGATCGGCTTGTGCTTGCCACGCAGGATGGAGGCGGCGGTGGAGGCCAGACGACCCAGGACGACGTCCTGAGCGTCGATGACGTGCCACTGGCGCGTCACATCGCCGGGCTTGGGGCTGTACGTACGCACGGTTCGTAGCCTTCGCTTCTTCAGTGAATGGTCCTGACAAGGTCACCGAAGACGATCACGACAGCCTTGACCGCACAGCGGTGACGCAAACCGCGTGCTGGTCGCTGGTCATCGGTCCCGGTGGACCGGTGTAAGGGCCCCTCACGTGAGAATGAGCAAGCCAATACACATACGACTGTGCAGAGTACCCGGGGTGCCATAGCCGGGTCAAAACGGAGCAGCCGGCACCCGTACGGGCTGACCCCCGCGCCCGGCACCGCCCTGATCACCGGCGGGATCCGCACCGCCCCGGGCCCGCCGCGCCACCGCCCACACCAGCAGGCACAGCGTGAACGCGTCCTTGAAGGCCCGCTCCCGCGCCGTCTCCAGCCAGGGCCACGTCAGCCCCGGCGCCTGGGGCACCAGGGCGAGCCAGAACCAGGGCCCCCGGGCCACCGCCCCGGCGTACGGCAGCCCGGCGAGCAGCAGCGGCACCGCGACCAGGAGGTAGTGGTCGTAGGACGGCCGGGAGACCAGGAAGGCCGACAGCATCAGTCCCGCGCCGGTCTCCGCGTACCGCAGGGGTCCGGCGTCCGCGCGGCGCCAGCGCAGACACGCGCACAGCACCCCGGCCCCCGCCGCCGCCGTCGCGACCCCCTGTGCGAGCGGTTCCGCCACCCCGAGCCGGGGCAGGACGGCCGCCGGGGAGGCCTCGTAGAGCCGCAGGAACCCGTCGTCGCCGTGGAACAGGAACGGCAGGGTGCGGGTGACGAAGCCGGCCGGGTCCGGCATCACCAGCGCCGCCGCGCCGGAGGCCAGCGCTGGCACCAGGACGGCCACCGCGAGGGCCCGCCACCGTCCGGCGAACACGAAGAGCAGGACCACGGGTGCGAGCAGCGGCTTGAGCGCCACGGCCACCCCGATGACGGCGCCCGCCGCCGTCCACCGGCCCCGGCTCGCCAGCAGCAGGCACAGCGGCAGGCCCACCGCCGCCGTCACCGTCCAGTTGCCGAGCCGCACCAGGTGCCCGAACGGCGCGAAGCCCGCCGCGAGCCCGGTCAGCCCGAGGACGCCGAGGCGGCTGCCGTACGGCACCCGGTGCAGCCGCAGCGCACAGCCCCAGGCCAGCGCCAGCAGCCCCGTCACCGCCAGCGGCACCAGCACCCGCAGCACGGCCCCGGGCAGCAGCGCCTGCGGGACGGCGGCCAGGACGGCGCTCGGCAGATAGAGGAAGTGCGGATCGTCGTACGGGGAGCCGCCGGCCAGCCAGGTCCGGGCGGCCCGCACGACGATCGCGTTGTCCATCCCCCCGTCCGGAGCCGCCCGGGCCGCACTCAGCGCCGCCGCCCCCAGCACCGCCACGAGGGCCGCCCACGCATGCCCGCCCGCGGGACGCACCAACCACCCGGAGATGTCGTCTTTGCCCGTCCGCATGAGGGGAACGCTAGGCGCTGCGGCCCCTCCACAGCCGCACCAGCACGCCTCTCCACCCGTCTAAGATGCCGCCCATGAGCTTTGGGCAGGGGGGACCTCAGTCACAGTGGGATCCCTGGAAACCGCAATCGCAGCAGCAGCCCTGGAACAGCGGCGGCGGCGACTCCCCGGACTGGGCCGCGCTCGCGGAGGCCTCGGAGGCCCGTAACAAGCGGCGCCGGCTGCTGTTCATCGGCGGCGGCGCGCTGGCCACCGTGGCGGTCGCCAGTGCCGTCGCCGTGGCCGTGGTCTCGGCGAACGGCTCGGACCAGGCGTCGGACCCGCCCTCCTCCCAGCTCCCGTCGACCGCGGACATCCCCGGCCAGTCGGCCGCGCCCCCCTCGTTCGCGCCGACCAGCGCCCCGCCGCCGCTGGACCCCAAGGACTTCGTGTCCAGCAGCAAGAAGGACACGGCCCCGCTGAGCCCGGACATCCTCTTCCCGGGCACGCAGCTGACCATGGGCGACATCGTGTACAAGAAGGGTCCGACGGCGGACACCCGCACCTGTGCCTCCGCCGCCCAGGGCACCCTGCCGAAGGCCCTCACCGCCAACGGCTGCACACGGCTGATCCGCGTCACCTACACCAAGGACGGCATCGCGGTGACGGTCGGCGTGGCCGTCTTCGACAACGAGGCGCAGGCGCTGAAGGCAAAGGGCCAGACCGACAAGAAGAGCATCGTGCGCTCGCTGTCGGGCGGCGGCGTCAAGTCGTTCTGCACGGGCGCGGTCTGCCGCTCCACCACCAACTCCTTCGGCCGCTACGCCTACTTCACGATCGCCGGTTTCACGAACGGCAAGAACGTGACGGAGAAGGACACGGCCGTCTTCCGCACCGGTGACGACCTCGCCGAGTTCGCCGTCCGGCAGATCCGCCGGCGCGGCGAGGCCCAGGCGTCGGCGGCGGCGACGGCCGGGTAGCGGCTCAGCAGCAGCCGGCCCCCGGCAGGGTCCGCCGGTTGCGCGCCTCCTTGTTCCGCGCCGCGAGCAGCTCGTCCGCCGGATAGCCGACCTCTTCCAGGGTCAGCCCGTGCGGCCGTACGACGTGCACGGCCGAGTCCCGTACGCCCGCGGCCAGCACGTTCGCCGGCCAGTCGGGCGTGCGGTGCCCGTCGCCGACGAACAGCAGCGCGCCGATGAGCGAGCGCACCATGTTGTGGCAGAAGGCGTCCGCCCGCACGGTGGCGGTGATGATTCCGTCGTCCCCGCGCACCAGGCTCAGCTCCTGGAGCGTGCGGATGGTGGTGGCCCCCTCCCGCTTCTTGCAGTAGGCGGCGAAGTCGTGCTCCCCGAGCAGCCCGCGGGCGGCCTCGTTCATGGCGTCGACGTCGAGGGGCCAGTCGTGCCACAGCACGTGTCCGCGCAGCAGCGGATCGACGCCGCCGGGGTTGTCGGTGACCCGGTAGGCATAGCGCCGCCAGACCGCGGAGAAGCGCGCGTTGAAGCCGCTGGGCGCCTCCCTGAGGGCCCACACCCGCACATCCCGCGACAGCCGCCCGGCGAGCCGCTTGAGCAGCTTCCCGTGGTGCTCGGCCCACACCTCACGCGGCAGATCCACATGGGCGACCTGCCCCCGGGCGTGCACGCCCGCGTCGGTCCGCCCCGCCACGGTCAGCTCGTACGTCCGCGGCGACCGCGTGACGGTCCGCAGCGCGTCCTCGATCTCCCCCTGCACGGTCCGCCGCCCACCGGCCTGCTTGGCCCAGCCGGAGAACTCGGACCCGTCGTACGACAGATCCAGCCGCACCCGCACGAACCCGGGCTCCACTTCGTCACTCACCCAGAAATCCTCTCACCCACACGAAAGCGGGCCCGCCCCCCGAAGGGAGCGGACCCGCCCGACGCCCAGAACGCTTACGCGTCCTTCGACTCCTCAGCGACAGCCTCGGTCGCCTCGGCGTCCTTGGCGGCACGCTTCGTCGCGGCCTCGGCCTCACCGGTGGCCTGCTGCGCCACGGTCAGCGCCTCGACCAGCTCGATGACGGCCATGGGCGCGTTGTCGCCACGGCGGTTGCCGATCTTGGTGATCCGGGTGTAGCCACCGGGACGGTTCTCGTACCGGGGGCCGATCTCGGTGAAGAGCGTGTGGACGACGCTCTTGTCCGTGATGACCTGGAGCACCTGACGGCGGTTGTGAAGGTCGCCCTTCTTCGCCTTGGTGACCAGACGCTCGGCGTACGGACGCAGCTTGCGCGCCTTCGCCTCGGTCGTGGTGATGCGGCCGTGCTCGAAGAGGCTCTTCGCGAGGTTCGCGAGGAGCAGCTTCTCGTGCGCGGCGCTGCCGCCCAGACGGGCACCCTTGGTGGGCTTCGGCATGGTGTTTCTCCTAGGTGTCTGCCCCGGCCGTATCAGGTACCGGGGTCAGTATCCGAGCGGGCGGTCGCCCGTCGGAGATCCGGGGCAGCCCCGAAGGGGCGCCCCGGAAGGGGCGCGGGACTGTACTCATGTGCGGCTCCGCCGCGTGGGCGCGACCAGCCACAGCACACCCGCACCCGAGTACGGACCGAATGGCCCGAGCTCTCAGTACTGCTCGGTCTCGACGAAGCCCGCGTCCGCGTCGTCGTCGGCACCGAAGGCGTCGGCGGCAGCGGTCGGGTCGAACCCGGGAGGCGAGTCCTTCAGCGCAAGCCCCATACCCGCGAGCTTCGCCTTGACCTCGTCGATCGACTTCGCACCGAAGTTACGAATGTCGAGCAGGTCGGCCTCGGAGCGAGCGACCAGCTCACCCACGGAGTGGATGCCCTCACGCTTGAGGCAGTTGTACGACCGAACGGTGAGCTCCAGCTCCTCGATCGGCAGCGCCAGGTCGGCGGCGAGCGCGGCGTCCGTCGGGGACGGACCCATGTCGATGCCCTCGGCGTCGATGTTCAGCTCGCGGGCGAGACCGAACAGCTCGACGAGGGTCTTGCCGGCGGACGCCATGGCGTCACGCGGCCGCATGGCCTGCTTCGTCTCGACGTCGACGATCAGCTTGTCGAAGTCGGTGCGCTGCTCGACACGCGTGGCCTCGACCTTGTACGTGACCTTGAGCACCGGCGAGTAGATCGAGTCGACCGGGATACGGCCGATCTCCTGGCCCACCTGCTTGTTCTGCACGGCGGAGACGTAGCCGCGACCGCGCTCGACGGTCAGCTCCATCTCCAGCTTGCCCTTGCCGTTGAGCGTGGCGAGGACGAGGTCGGGGTTGTGCACCTCGACACCGGCCGGCGGCGCGATGTCGGCGGCGGTGACCAGACCCGGGCCCTGCTTGCGCAGGTACATCACGACCGGCTCGTCGTGCTCCGAGGAGACGACCAGCTGCTTGATGTTGAGGATGAGGTCGGTGACGTCCTCCTTGACGCCCGGCACGGTGGTGAACTCGTGCAGGACACCGTCGATGCGGATGCTGGTGACAGCAGCGCCGGGGATCGACGAGAGGAGGGTGCGGCGGAGGGAGTTGCCGAGGGTGTAGCCGAAGCCCGGCTCCAGCGGCTCGATGACGAACCGGGAGCGGAACTCGTCGACGACCTCTTCGGTCAACGAG
This sequence comes from Streptomyces sp. NPDC032940, assembly GCF_040636935.1. Lineage (NCBI taxonomy): Bacteria > Bacillati > Actinomycetota > Actinomycetes > Kitasatosporales > Streptomycetaceae > Streptomyces > Streptomyces sp. NPDC032940. The sequence goes on from NZ_JBEZVJ010000001.1 coordinate 448,230, forward strand.
GGACGCTGAGCGATCAGCATGTGGTGATCCTTCAGTCAGGGGCGCCCGCTATTTGACGCCCGACTAGTACTGCAAGGGTACGGGCGGCACGACCCGAAAGAGCCGTACCGCCCGGAAATCCCTGTGAAGCGAGGTCAGACGCGACGACGCTTCGGCGGACGGCAGCCGTACTGCGACATGTGGGGGGGCGACCCCCACACCCCCAGCCGGAGGCCGGTCCGCCGAGCCGAGCGTCAGACGCGACGACGCTTCGGCGGACGGCAGCCGTTGTGCGGGGTGGGCGTGACGTCCTGGATGGAGCCGACCTCGAGGCCGGTCGCCTGCAGGGAGCGGATGGCGGTCTCACGACCGGAACCCGGGCCCTTGACGAACACGTCGACCTTGCGCATGCCGTGCTCCTGAGCGCGGCGGGCAGCCGACTCGGCGGCCATCTGCGCGGCGAACGGCGTGGACTTCCGGGAGCCCTTGAAGCCGACGTGGCCGGCGGAGGCCCAGGAGATCACGTTGCCGGACGGGTCCGTGATCGACACGATGGTGTTGTTGAACGTGCTCTTGATGTGCGCGTGGCCGTGAGCGACGTTCTTCTTTTCCTTGCGGCGCACCTTCTTGGCAGCGCCCTGACGTCCCTTGGGGGGCATGTCGTTCTCCTACGGGAGGTGGTCGGTCCTACAGCGAAGACCGCTGGACGGCGAGTCCGCTGCGGACTACTTCTTGCCCGGCTTCTTCTTACCGGCGATGGCGCGACGCGGGCCCTTGCGGGTGCGGGCGTTGGTGCTGGTGCGCTGACCGCGGACGGGCAGACCGCGACGGTGACGGAGACCCTGGTAGGTACCGATCTCGACCTTGCGGCGGATGTCGGCCTGGATCTCGCGACGGAGGTCACCCTCGGTCTTGATGTTGTTGTCGACGTACTCGCGGATCGCGACGAGCTGCTCCTCGGAGAGGTCGCGAACACGGGTGTTCGGGTCCACGCCGGTGGCAGCGAGCGTCTGCTGCGAGAGGGTCCGGCCGATGCCGAACACGTAGGTGAGGGCGATCTCCACGCGCTTTTCGCGCGGGATGTCAACACCGGAAACGCGTGCCATTCAATGGCTCCAGTTGATTGTCGGAGGTCTTCCACAGAACCGGTCCCCGGCCGCCGTATCAGGTACGAACCGGGTCCCCGGCCTCCGAACCGGGGGTGTCGGGCACCTGGGTGCCCGGGTCCTGCGTATGAACATGTTCAGCTCGCGTCGCGCGAAGTCATGCGAATCGCGGAGGGAACGGTCGTGCGTCAGCCCTGGCGCTGCTTGTGGCGCGGGTTGTCGCAGATGACCATGACCCGACCGTGACGGCGGATCACCCTGCACTTGTCGCAGATCTTCTTGACGCTCGGCTTGACCTTCATGGGGTGAGGTTCTCCGGGTCAGTTGCCGGCGGTCCCGCGGCACAGTGCCGCGGGACGTGGGCAAGATCTACTTGTACCGGTAGACGATCCGGCCACGCGTCAGGTCGTACGGAGACAGCTCCACCACGACCCGGTCGTCAGGGAGGATGCGGATGTAGTGCATGCGCATCTTGCCGCTGATGTGTGCCAGGACCTGGTGGCCGTTCTGGAGCTCGACCTTGAACATGGCGTTCGGAAGAGACTCGACGACAGTGCCCTCGATCTCGATGGCACCTTGCTTCTTGGCCACGCTTCGCCCTTCGAATCGACTACCTTGATCGACTCCGCTACACCCTGCGAGCAGATGCAGGCATACGGGTGCACTGGAGCCGACGAGTCAGTCTACGTCAGCGCCCCCGAAAAGGCGAAACGAGGAAGTCTGCCCCAAGAGGGAGATCGTCATGCAAGGGGGCCCGCGTCAGGCCAGCGGGTCCGGAGCCGCCGTGACCCCGAGCTCGGCCAGCTTCGCCTTGCCGCCGTCGGGGGCCGTCAGGACCAGGGGGCCCTGTTCCGTCAGGGCGACGGAGTGCTCCCAGTGGGAGGACCAGGTGCCGTCCGTCGTGATGACGGTCCACTCGTCCTCGAGGACCTCGGTCTTCGGGGTGCCGAGGGACACCATCGGCTCGATGGCCAGGCAGAAGCCGGGCACCAGCTTCGGGCCCTTGCCGCGGCGCCGGTCGACGTAGTTCAGCAGGTGCGGGTCCATGTGCATCTCGGTGCCGATGCCGTGGCCGCCGTAGTCCTCGATGATCCCGTACTTGCCGCCGCCGGGCTTGGGCTGGCGGCGGATGTACGTCTCGACGGCCCGCGAGATGTCGACGAGCCGGTTGCCCTGCTTCATCGCCGCGATGCCGGCCCACATCGACTCCTCGGTCACGCGGGAGAGCTCGACCAGCTCCGGGGCGTGACCGGAGCCCACGAAGGCCGTGTAGGCGGCGTCACCGTGCCAGCCGTCGATGATCGCGCCGCAGTCGATGGAGATGACGTCCCCGTCCTTGAGGACCACGTCGTCGGACGGGATGCCGTGGACGACGACCTCGTTCACGGACGTGCAGATCGTCGCGGGGAAGCCGCCGTACCCGAGGAAGTTCGGCTTGGCGTCGTGCTCGGCGAGCACCTTGCGGGCGACCTGGTCCAGGTCCTTGGTCGTGGCGCCGGGCACGGCGGCCTCGCGCGTGGCCGCGTGAATGGCGGCGACGACCAGCCCCGCCTCACGCATCTTGGCGATCTGCTCGGGGCTCTTGATCTGCACCATGGGGGCTGCGGCCTTTCTGGACCTGAGGAAGACGGACGGACTCAACGATACGACCCCGCTCCGTCGCGGGCGGTCGTGCCGCCGGGGCGACGGGGGTCCCCCCTCCGGGGGGAGGCACGCCGCTCGCGCCGGGCTGCGCGACCCACCCCACCCACACCACAGCCGCGGCTCCTCAAGGGGAACCGCGGCTGCAGCCATGCGAAGAACTACTTGTCGCGCTTCAACGCCTCCAGCGCACGCCCGGTGACCTCACTCACCGGACCCATCGCGGAGATCGTCACGACCAGGCCCTGCGACTTGTAGTAGTCGATGATCGGCTCGGTCTGCGTGTGGTAGACCTCGAGCCGCTTGCGGACCGTCTCCTCGGAGTCGTCGTCCCGCTGGTACAGCTCGCCGCCGCAGACGTCGCAGACGCCTTCCTTCTTCGGCGGCGTGTACGTCACGTGGAAGACGTGCGCCGAGTCGTTGCGGCAGACGCGCCGGCCGGCGATCCGCTTCACGACCTCGTCCTCGGGGGCCTCGAGGTCCAGCACCGCGTCGAGCTTCATGTTCTCGGTCTCGAGGAGCTCGTCCAGCGCCTCGGCCTGCGAGACGTTGCGCGGGAAACCGTCGAGCAGGAAGCCGCCCTCGGCGTCGGGCTGCTCCATCCGGTCCTTCGCCATGGCGATGGTGACCTCGTCCGGTACGAGGTTGCCGGCGTCCATGTAGGACTTGGCGAGCTTGCCCAGCTCGGTCTGCCGGCTGATGTTCGCGCGGAACAGGTCGCCCGTGGAGATGTGCGGAATGTGCAGCGTCTCGGCAAGGCGGGTGGCCTGCGTTCCCTTTCCGGCACCCGGCGGCCCGACGAGGACGATTCGCATCAGCGGAGGAACCCTTCGTAATTGCGCTGCTGGAGCTGGCTCTCGATCTGCTTCACCGTCTCGAGACCGACACCCACGATGATGAGGATGCTGGTACCGCCGAACGGGAAGTTCTGGTTTGCCCCGAAACCAGCCAACGCCATTGTCGGGACGAGAGCGATCAGACCCAGGTACAGCGAACCCGGCCAGGTGATCCGGTTGAGTACGTAGCTCAGATACTCAGCGGTCGGTCGGCCAGCCCGGATGCCCGGGATGAAGCCACCATACTTCTTCATGTTGTCGGCGACTTCCTCGGGGTTGAACGAGATAGCCACGTAGAAGAAGGCGAAGAACACGATCAGGAAGAAGTACAGGACGATGTGCGGCGTGGCCGCCGTGTCCGCGAGGTTCTTCGTGATCCAGGTGGCCCAGCCCGCCGTCGAGTTGGAGAACTGGACGATCAGCGCCGGGATGTAGAGCAGCGACGAGGCGAAGATGACGGGAATCACACCCGCCTGGTTCACCTTGAGCGGGATGTACGTCGACGTGCCGCCGTAGGAACGGCGACCGATCATGCGCTTCGCGTACTGGACCGGAATGCGGCGCTGGGCCTGCTCGACGAAGACCACGAGGCCGACCATGACCAGGCCGACCAGGATGACGGTGCCGAACTCGATCCAGCCGCCCGCCAGGTCGCCCGACGTCTTGATGGCCCACAGCGCGGACGGGAAGGTCGCGGCGATCGAGATGAACATCAGGATCGACATGCCGTTGCCGATGCCGCGGTCGGTGACGAGCTCACCGAGCCACATCACGACGGCCGTACCGGCGGTCATGCAGATGACCATGACGACGGTGGTGAAGATCGAGCGGTCCGGAACGATCTGGCCGGCCACGGTGCAGCCCGAGAACAGGGCGCCGCTGCGGGCGGTGGCCACCAGGCCGGTGCCCTGCAGGATGGCGAGCGCGATGGTCAGGTAACGCGTGTACTGCGTGATCTTCGCCGTACCCGCCTGGCCCTCCTTCTTGAGGGCTTCCAGGCGCGGGATCACCACGGTCAGCAGCTGAAGGATGATGCTCGCCGTGATGTACGGCATGATGCCGAGCGCGAAGACCGTGATCTGCAGCAGGGCGCCACCGCTGAACATGTTGACGAGACCGAAGAGGCCCTGGTTGCCGGACGCCTGGTCCACACACTCCTGGACGCTCTTGTAGTCGACGCCGGGAATCGGGATGTGGGTACCGAGCCGGTACACCACGATGATGCCGAGCGTGAAGAGCAGCTTCTTGCGCAGGTCGGGCGTCTTGAACGCCCGGGCGAACGCGGTGAGCACGGTGCCTCCTGCGACCCCCGCGCTACTGCGTCAAGGGTGACGGTCTTGAGGTTCGACTGACGACTTAGGGGATAACGGTCAACTGCCGCTCAGGGTGCCCCATGTGTGGCACCCGTGAAAGAGGGCAGCGCAGGCCACCTTACCGGCGGGACCACTGCCCTTGGAACGACCAACCGGGGATACCCCTTTTGTGGAGTATCCCCGGTCGGGATCGTTCAGGTCATCGGGACGCCTGAATGACTCAGACGAGCTCGGTGACGGTACCGCCGGCGGCGGTGATCTTCTCCTTGGCGGAGCCGGAGACGGCGTCGACCGTCACCTGCAGCGCCACGGAGATCTCGCCCTGGCCGAGGACCTTGACGAGGCTGTTCTTGCGAACGGCACCCTTGGCCACGAGGCCCTCGACGGTGACCTCGCCACCCTCGGGGTACAGCGCGGCCAGCTTGTCGAGGTTCACGACCTGGAACTCGGTCTTGAACGGGTTCTTGAAGCCCTTCAGCTTCGGAAGACGCATGTGGAGGGGCATCTGGCCACCCTCGAAGCGCTCCGGAACCTGGTAACGGGCCTTCGTACCCTTGGTACCACGACCGGCCGTCTTACCCTTCGACGCCTCACCACGACCGACACGGGTCTTCGCGGTCTTGGCGCCCGGGGCGGGACGGAGGTTGTGGATCTTGAGCGGGTTCTGCTCCGCCATGATCAGTCGACCTCCTCGACCGTCACGAGGTGGCGGACGGTGTGCACCATGCCGCGGAACTCGGGGCGGTCCTCCTTGACGACCTGCGTGTTGATGCCCTTGAGACCAAGGGAGCGCAGGGTGTCACGGTGGTTCTGCTTGCTGCCGATGTAGGACTTGACCTGCGTAATCTTGAGCTGCGCCATGATTACGCACCCGCCCCGGCACGCGCACGGAGAAGAGCCGCGGGAGCGACGTCCTCGAGGGGCAGACCACGGCGAGCCGCGATCTCCTCGGGACGCTGCAGGCCCTTGAGGGCCTCCACGGTCGCGTGCACGATGTTGATGGCGTTGTCGGAGCCGAGCGACTTCGACAGCACGTCGTGGATACCGGCGCACTCGAGCACGGCACGCACCGGACCACCGGCGATAACACCGGTACCCGGGGACGCGGGCTTGAGCAGCACGACGCCGGCAGCCTTCTCACCCTGGATGGGGTGCGGGATGGTGCCCTGGATGCGGGGGACCTTGAAGAAGTGCTTCTTGGCCTCCTCAACGCCCTTGGCGATGGCGGCCGGCACCTCCTTGGCCTTGCCGTATCCGACGCCCACGGTGCCGTCACCGTCGCCCACCACGACCAGCGCGGTGAAGCTGAAGCGACGACCACCCTTCACAACCTTGGCGACGCGGTTGATCGCGACGACGCGCTCAACGTAAGCGGTCTTCTCGGCGGCAGCTGCGCCGCCGTCACGGCCCTTCCGGTCCCGCCGCTCGCCGCCACCGGCACCGCTTCCGCGGCGCTGGGGTCCAGCCATTGGAATTACCTCTCTCTTTTTCCGCTAGCTACGGAACCGGCTCAGAACTTCAGTCCGGCTTCGCGGGCGGCGTCCGCCAGAGCGGCGATGCGCCCGGCGTACTGGTTGCCACCACGGTCGAACACGACGGCCTCGACACCGGCGGCCTTGGCGCGCTCGGCGACCAGGGCGCCGACCTGCTTGGCCTGCGCCGACTTGTCGGCCTCGCCGCCGCGGATCGAGGTGTCCAGGGTGGACGCCGACGCAAGGGTGTGACCCTTGATGTCGTCGATCACCTGGGCCACGATGTGGCGGTTCGAGCGAGTAACGACCAGACGGGGACGCTCCGCCGTACCCGAGAGATTCTTGCGAATCCGGATGTGGCGGCGCTTGATCGCGGCGCGCTTGTAGGCGTCGCCCTTGAGGATCTTCTGCCCGTATGCCATGGCTTACTTACCCGCCTTTCCGACCTTGCGGCGGATGACTTCGCCCTCGTACTTGACGCCCTTGGCCTTGTACGGGTCGGGCTTGCGCAGCTTGCGGATGTTGGCCGCAACCTCGCCGACCTTCTGCTTGTCGATGCCCTCGACCGAGAAACGGGTCGGGGACTCCACCTTGAAGGTGATGCCCTCGGGGGCCTCGACCGTGATCGGGTGGCTGTAACCGAGGGAGAACTCCAGGTTCGAACCCTTGGCGACCACGCGGTAACCGACACCGCTGATCTCGAGCTTCTTCACGTAACCCTGGGTCACGCCGGTGATCATGTTCGCCACCAGCGTGCGGGACAGGCCGTGCAGGGCCTTGCTCTGACGCTCGTCGTTGGGGCGGGTGACGTTCAGAACGCCGTCCTCACCCTTGGCGATGTCGATCGGCGCGACGATGGTGTGGGTCAGCGTGCCCTTGGGGCCCTTGACCGCGACCGTACGGCCGTCGATGGTGACGTCCACGCCGGCGGGAACCGCGATGGGGAGCTTGCCGATGCGCGACATAGCTGTTTCCTCCGTTCCCTTCCGCTACCAGACGTAGGCGAGGACTTCCCCACCCACGCCCTTCTTGCCGGCCTGCTTGTCGGTGAGGAGCCCGTGCGACGTGGAGATGATCGCCACGCCGAGGCCGCCCAGCACCTTGGGCAGGTTGGTGGACTTCGCGTACACCCGGAGACCGGGCTTGGAGATCCGCTTGATGCCCGCGATGGAGCGCTCACGGTTCGGGCCGAACTTCAGCTCGAGGACGAGGTTCTTGCCGACCTCGGCGTCCTCGACCTTCCAGCCCGTGATGAAGCCCTCCTGCTGGAGGATCTCCGCGATGTGAGACTTGATCTTGGACGCCGGCATCGTCACGGAGTCGTGGTACGCCGAGTTCGCGTTCCGCAGACGCGTAAGCATGTCTGCGATCGGATCAGTCATGGTCATGAATTGGCCTTCGGCCTCTCTCGCCGGGGTTTCCTGGTGCGCCATCCCTCTCCCCGATCCGAGACGGGACGGGTGCGGCGCGGTGGACCTACGGCGTAGTAAGTCGTACGGGCGGCAGACGCCCAACCCCACAAGCCTAAGGCATGCGGAGGTGGGCCCCTGCCGACCCAGATGCTTACCGAGAGTCTGAATAACCCGGAATTACCGGATTACCAGGAGCTCTTGGTCACGCCCGGCAGCTCGCCACGGTGAGCCATCTCACGAAGGCACACGCGGCACAGGCCGAACTTGCGGTAGACGGAGTGCGGGCGGCCACAGCGCTGGCAGCGGGTGTAGCCACGCACACCGAACTTGGGCTTGCGAGCAGCCTTAGCGATCAGAGCCTTCTTCGCCATCTCGCTCACGCCTCCTTGAACGGGAAGCCGAGGTGACGAAGGAGCGCGCGGCCCTCAGCGTCGTTGGTCGCCGTGGTGACCACGGTGATGTCCATACCCCGGACACGGTCGATCTTGTCCTGGTCGATCTCGTGGAACATGACCTGCTCCGTGAGACCGAAGGTGTAGTTGCCACGGCCGTCGAACTGCTTGGGGGACAGGCCGCGGAAGTCGCGGATGCGCGGCAGCGCGAGCGACAGGGTGCGGTCCAGGAACTCCCACATGCGGTCGCCACGGAGCGTGACGTGGGCACCGATCGGCTGGCCCTCACGCAGCTTGAACTGCGCGATGGACTTGCGGGCCTTGGTGACGGCCGGCTTCTGACCGGTGATCGTGGTGAGGTCGCGGATGGCGCCCTCGATCAGCTTGGAGTCGCGGGCGGCGTCGCCCACACCCATGTTGACCACGATCTTGACGAGGCCGGGAACCTGCATGACGTTCTCGTAGGAGAACTCCTCACGCAGCTTGCCCGCGATCTCCTCGCGGTACTTCGTCTTCAGACGCGGAGTCGTGGTGGTAGCCATCAGATGTCCTCACCCGTCCGCTTGGCAACGCGGATCTTGTTGCCCTCGTCGTCGAAGCGGTAACCGACGCGCGTGACGACCTTGTTGCCGTCCTTCTCCACGACCAGCTGGACGTTGGAGACGTGGATCGGGGCCTCGGTGGTCACGATGCCGCCGGCCTGCGAACCGCGAGCGGTCGGCCCGGCCTTGGTGTGCTTCTTGACCCGGTTGACACCCTCGACCAGGACACGGTCCTCGCGGGGGAAGGCCGCGATGACCTTGCCCTGCTTGCCCTTGTCCTTACCGGTGATGACCTGGACCAGGTCGCCCTTCTTGATCTTCATGCTCACAGCACCTCCGGCGCGAGGGAGATGATCTTCATGAACTTCTTCTCGCGCAGCTCACGGCCCACCGGGCCGAAGATACGGGTGCCACGAGGGTCGCCGTCGTTCTTCAGAATGACGGCGGCGTTCTCGTCGAAGCGGATGTACGAGCCGTCCGGACGGCGGCGCTCCTTGACGGTGCGAACGATGACCGCCTTGACGACGTCACCCTTCTTCACGTTGCCACCGGGGATCGCGTCCTTGACGGTGGCGACGATGACGTCACCGATACCCGCGTAGCGGCGACCGGAGCCACCGAGCACACGGATGCAGAGGATCTCCTTCGCACCCGTGTTGTCGGCGACACGCAGTCGCGACTCCTGCTGGATCACGTCTATCTCCTGTTTGTCTGCCGGTTCCCTCCGGGGGTGAGCCCGGAGAGCCTGGCGGAACTCCCCTGCGGATGGTCCCCGCAGGAATTACGTGGCCGCCCCCGGCCGAGACCCGCGCACGTCGCGCACGCGGCAGCGTGCATGTCCTGCGCTCCTCGGCCGAGTGGTCCCGGCGGGGGTCCGTGAGTCGTTCCACGGACCCCACGCCGGGGGCGGCGCCGGCCTGCGGGGGTGACCCCGCAGGGAATTACTTGGCCTTCTCGAGGACCTCGACGACGCGCCAGCGCTTCGTCGCGGACAGCGGCCGGGTCTCCATGAGGAGGACGCGGTCGCCGACACCCGCGGCGTTCTGCTCGTCGTGAGCCTTGAGCTTGTTGGTACGGCGGATGACCTTGCCGTACAGCGCGTGCTTGACGCGGTCCTCGACGGCGACGACGACGGTCTTGTCCATCTTGTCGCTGACGACCAGACCCTCACGGGTCTTGCGGAATCCGCGTGCCTCGGTGTTCTCAGTCACGTTGCTCTCGCTCATCAGGCGCTCTCCACCGTCTCGATGCCCAGCTCGCGCTCACGCATCAGGGTGTAGATCCGCGCGATGTCCTTACGGACGGCCTTGAGCCGGCCGTGGTTCTCGAGCTGACCCGTCGCCGCCTGGAAGCGGAGGTTGAACAGCTCTTCCTTGGCTTCGCGGAGCTTGTTCAGCAGCTCCTCGTCACCCAGTTCGCGCAGCTCGGACGCCTTGGTACCGGCCGACATCACGCTTCACCTGCCTCGCGCTTGACGATCCGGCACTTCATCGGCAGCTTGTGGGCCGCACGGGTCAGCGCCTCACGGGCGATCTTCTCGTTGGGGTACGACAGCTCGAACATCACACGTCCGGGCTTGACGTTGGCGATCCACCACTCCGGAGAACCCTTACCGGAACCCATGCGGGTCTCGGCCGGCTTCTTGGTGAGCGGACGGTCCGGGTAGATGTTGATCCAGACCTTGCCGCCACGCTTGATGTGACGGGTCATCGCGATACGAGCCGCCTCGATCTGGCGGTTCGTGACGTAGGCCGGGGTCAGCGCCTGGATGCCGTACTCGCCGAACGCAACCTGCGTTCCACCCTTGGACATACCGTTGCGCTTCGGGTGGTGCTGCTTGCGGTGCTTGACCCTACGGGGGATCAGCATTTCGGTCAGGCCTCCGTTCCGGTGCTCTCAGCCGGAGCGGCAGCGGCGGGCGCGTCGGCCTTGGGGGCCTCGGCGGCCGGAGCCGACTGCTGCTGCGGCTTGCGACCGCGCCGCTCGCCACCGCGGCCACCACGGGCCGGGCGGTCGGCGCCACCGCGGGCCGGGCGGTTACCCGCACGGGCGGCAGCGTTCTCGGCGCGGACCTCGGCGATGTTCTTGACGTCGCCCTTGTAGATCCAGACCTTCACACCGATGCGGCCGAAGGTCGTCTTGGCCTCGAAGAAGCCGTAGTCCACGTTCGCGCGGAGCGTGTGCAGGGGCACGCGGCCCTCGCGGTAGAACTCCGAGCGGGACATCTCGGCGCCACCGAGGCGGCCACCGCACTGGATCTTGATGCCCTTGGCGCCGGCCTTCATCGCCGACTGCATGCTCTTGCGCATGGCACGGCGGAAGGAGACGCGGGAGGAGAGCTGCTCGGCGACGGCCTGGGCCACGAGCTGAGCGTCCGTCTCGGGGTTCTTGACCTCGAGGATGTTCAGCTGGACCTGCTTGCCCGTCAGCTTCTCGAGGTCACCGCGGATGCGGTCGGCCTCGGCGCCGCGGCGGCCGATGACGATGCCCGGACGAGCGGTGTGGATGTCCACACGCACGCGGTCACGGGTGCGCTCGATCTCCACCTTCGAGATGCCGGCGCGCTCCATGCCGGACGTCATCATCCGACGGATGGCGACGTCTTCCTTGACGTAGTCCTTGTACAGCTTGTCGGCGTACCAACGCGACTTGAAGTCGGTCGTGACACCGAGCCGGAACCCATGCGGGTTAACCTTCTGGCCCATTACCGGGTTCCTTCCTTGCTGCTGACGACCACGGTGATGTGGCTGGTCCGCTTGCGGATCCGGTAGGCGCGGCCCTGGGCGCGCGGACGGAACCGCTTCAGGGTCGGGCCCTCGTCGACGTAGGCCTCGGAGATGTAGAGGCTGTCGGCGTCGGTGTGGTCGTAGTTGTGCGCGGCGTTGGCAATGGCGCTGTCCAGCACCTTGCCCACCGGCACGCTCGCGGCCTGCGGGGCGAAACGCAGGACCGCCTGAGCCTCCGTGGCGTCCATGCCACGGATGAGGTCCACCACGCGGCGGGCCTTCATGGGCGTGACGCGGATGTACCGCGCCTGGGCCCTGGCTTCCATGGTTGTCCCTTCAGTGTTTGTCATGGTCTTTCACACCCCGCTGACTAGCGGCGCTTCGACTTCCGGTCGTCCTTGACGTGACCCCGGAAGGTGCGCGTCGGCGAGAACTCGCCGAGCTTGTGGCCGACCATGGACTCGGTGACAAACACCGGGATGTGGGTCTTGCCGTTGTGCACCGCGATCGTGTGGCCGAGCATCGCCGGGACGATCATCGAGCGACGGGACCAGGTCTTGATGACGTTCTTGGTACCGGCTTCGTTCTGGGCGTCCACCTTCTTGATGAGGTGGTCGTCGACGAAGGGTCCCTTCTTCAAGCTACGAGGCATCTCAACCCGTCCTTAGCGCTTCTTGTTCGTCTTGCGGCGGCGGACGATGTACTTGTTCGACGCCTTCTTGGGCGAACGAGTACGGCCTTCCTTCTTGCCCCAGGGGGACACGGGGTGACGACCACCGGAGGTCCGGCCCTCACCACCACCGTGCGGGTGGTCCACCGGGTTCATGACCACACCACGGACGGTCGGGCGAACGCCCAGCCACCGCTTACGGCCGGCCTTGCCCCAGTTGATGTTGCTCTGCTCGGCGTTGCCGACCTCGCCGACCGTGGCGCGGCAGCGCTGGTCGACCAGGCGGATCTCACCGGAGGGCATGCGGAGGTGGGCCATCGTGCCCTCCTTCGCGAGCAGCTGCACGGAGGCACCGGCGGAGCGGGCGAACTTGGCACCGCCACCGGGACGGAGCTCGATCGCGTGGATCGTGGTACCGACCGGGATGTTGCGGAGGGCCAGGTTGTTGCCCGGCTTGATGTCGGCCCCGGGACCGTTCTCGACGCGGTCACCCTGCTGCAGGTTGCGCGGGGCGAGGATGTAGCGCTTCTCGCCGTCGGCGTAGTGCAGCAGCGCGATGCGCGCGGTGCGGTTGGGGTCGTACTCGATGTGCGCGACCTTCGCCGGCACGCCGTCCTTGTCGTGACGACGGAAGTCGATCACGCGGTAGGCGCGCTTGTGTCCGCCACCCTGGTGGCGAACGGTCACACGACCGGCGTTGTTACGGCCGCCCTTGCTGTGCAGCGGGCGGACCAGCGACTTCTCCGGCGTGGACCGCGTGACCTCGACGAAGTCGGCGACGCTGGAGCCACGGCGGCCCGGCGTAGTCGGCTTGTACTTGCGGATTCCCATTTCTCAGTCCTCGTCCGATATCGGACGATCCGACCCGCTTACGCGGTCGGACCGCCGAAGATGTCGATACGGTCGCCCTCGGCGAGGGTCACGATCGCGCGCTTGCTGTCGGCACGCTTGCCGAAGCCCGTGCGGGTCCGCTTCCGCTTGCCCTGGCGGTTGATCGTGTTGACCCCGGTGACCTTGACCGAGAAGACCGCCTGGACGGCCTCCTTGATCTGGGTCTTGTTGGAGCCCGGCGCGACGATGAACGTGTACTTGTTCTCGTCGAGGAGCGCGTAGCTCTTCTCGGACACGACCGGCTTGAGCAGCACGTCACGGGGGTCCGTGAACGCCTTGCTCGCCGGGGTGACGACGGTGTTCTTGCCCTCGGCCTCGTGGCGACGCGCCTTGGCGACGCGCGCGGCCTTGGCCGCCTTGGCGGCCTTCGAGGCGATGCTCGGGTGACGCGTAGCCATCAGGCCTCGCTCCCTTCGGTGTCAGCGGCCTTGGGGCCAGACACGAAGGACTCGAAAGCGGCCTGGGTGAAGACCACGTCGTCCGAGACGAGAACGTCGTACGTGTTCAGCTGGCCCGGCTCCAGAATGTGGATCTGGGGCAGGTTGCGGGCGGACAGCCACGCGGCCTCGTCGGAGCGGTCGGCGACCAGGAGCAGGTTCTTGCGCTCCGAGATCTTGCCGAACAGCGTGCGGGCGGCCTTCGTGGACGGGTTCTCGCCCTCGATCACGCCGGTGACGACGTGGATGCGGTTGTGGCGGGCCCGGTCGGTGAGGGCGTGGCGCAGGGCCGCGGCCTTCATCTTCTTCGGGGTCCGCTGCGAGTAGTCGCGCGGCACGGGACCGTGCACGACGCCACCACCGGCGAACTGCGGGGCGCGGGTCGAACCCTGACGGGCGCGGCCGGTGCCCTTCTGGCGGTACGGCTTCTTGCCGCCACCGCGGACCTCGCCACGCGTCTTGGTCTTGTGCGTGCCCTGGCGGGCAGCGGCCAGCTGCGCGACGACGACCTGGTGGATCAGCGGGACGCTGACCTTCTCAACGCCGAAGATCTCCGCGGGGAGCTCGACGGTACCGGCCTTGTCGCCCGCCGGCGAAAGGATGTCAACAGTGCTCATCGGTTACCTCAGGCCCCCTTGGCCGCGGTGCGGACCAGGACGAGGCCGCCGTTCGGACCGGGAACCGCGCCCTTGATGAGCAGCAGACCCTTCTCCGCGTCAACGGCGTGGACGGTCAGGTTCTGGGTGGTGACCCGCTCGTTGCCCATGCGGCCGGCCATGCGGAGGCCCTTGAACACGCGGCCCGGGGTGGCGCAGCCACCGATGGAACCGGGAGAGCGGTGCTTGCGCTGGGTGCCGTGACCGGCGCCGAGGCCCTTGAAGTTGTGACGCTTCATGACACCGGCGAAGCCCTTGCCCTTGCTCTTGCCGGTCACGTCGACCTTGACACCGGACTCGAACACCTCAGCGGTGATCTCCTGGCCCAGGGTGTACTCGGCGGCGTCCGCGGTGCGGATCTCGACAAGGTGGCGGCGGGGGGTGACGTCGGCCTTGGCGAAGTGGCCCTTGAGGGGCTTGTTCACCTTGCGCGGGTCGATCTCGCCGAAGGCGATCTGGACGGACTCGTAGCCGTCGACGTCGTTCGTACGGACCTGGGTGACGACGTTGGGCCCGGCCTTGACGACGGTGACGGGAACAACACGGTTGTTCTCGTCCCACACCTGCGTCATGCCGAGCTTCTCGCCCAGGATGCCCTTGATCTGCTTTGCCATCTCTTCAGATCACCGGCCTCAGAGCTTGATCTCGATGTCGACACCGGCCGGGAGGTCGAGTCGCATCAGAGAGTCAACGGTCTTGGGGGTCGGGTCGAGGATGTCGATCAGGCGCTTGTGCGTGCGCATCTCGAAGTGCTCGCGCGAGTCCTTGTACTTGTGCGGCGACTTGATGACGCAGTACACGTTCTTCTCAGTGGGCAGCGGCACCGGGCCCGCGACCGACGCACCAGTACGCGTCACCGTCTCGACGATCTTCTTCGCCGAGGAGTCGATGACCTCGTGGTCGTAGGCCTTGAGCCGGATGCGGATCTTCTGTCCCGCCATGGCTACTTCGTAGTCCTGTCTCTCGAAAACGCTCTGGAACCCGGTGTTCCTACCCTCACCTCCGACCCACGCGGTCGGGCGTGTCGCGCTCCCGCTGACACAGATGTCCCTTTTCGGAGACTTCCCTGCTGGGGGAGTGCGGGCCCTTCCGGAACCGCGGGCGGGGGCGAGAGGCCCACCGGGTGCCTGGTCTGCACCCCGCTGACACTTCCCGGAAGATTCCCGTACGTCCGCCCCTGATCAGGGACGACGAGTACTGTGGGACTCGCTTCCGGTCCTCCCGGCGGGAGGCGCGCAGCATCGGCACTCGACCGAGCAACTCGGCTAGTCTGCCATACGGGGCAGGGGCCTGGCCAATCGAGCCGGAGAGAATACCCCGAAGGCGACTTCGGTCAAACTACGGCCCGCCGGGCGAGGGCGCGGTGCGGGACATGACCGGACATTCGGGCACAGGGGCAAGACGGCAGCGACGGCGACGGGGACCACGACGTAGACGGCGCGGGCCGCGGGCCGCGCGGACAAGTGGTCCATCGCGTGGATCCTGCTGCTCTCCTCCTACGGCCCGGAGACCTACGACGGCATCCCGCCCCTGCGAGGGCCCCGTGATCACCCCGTACGAGAACCGGGACGGCACCTGCGCGAGTGAACTCCGCGAGTAGCCGACCCTGCTCGGCGTCCTCGCCCTGTCGCCGATCACCACAGTCGTGGCGGCGGCCACCACGGTCTACGCAAAGCTCCTGTCGCGCCTGGAGAGGATGTCCGGTCCCCCGAAGCCGATCGCCGGAACAGGGGAGGACACCACCTGATCGGACACTCTCGGCGCCGACAGAGCCTCATCCATCACTGGGTGTCACCGCGAAGTCACGTCACCGGCGAGCTCGCTCATGATGGCCCTGCCGCTCTTTGGCCGTCTTCGCTCTCCACGCCCTCCAGCCCATGCGGGCGAGAACACCCACACACAGGGAGACGAGAATCGCTCCCCAGTCGATGACGTGCGCAGGTCACCCGCACTTCAGAGTCTTGACCGTGGCTGGGAAGTAGGCGCGCATGAAAGCATCTACTTCCGCACGATTTCCCTCGTCGAGGATACTCGCCTGCGGCAAGTGCAACTTGAGCGTGAAGTGATTACCGCGGGCAGTTTTGCATGAGGTGCTGGCGATAGCGCCGTTCCTGCCCACGATGGCTTCATCTCCGATATTCGCTTTACGCCACTCCACTACATCCGTGAAGACCGGATCAAATTTGGACCGTTGAGCGAATCCGGGCGTGTCCGATGTCCAGTAGAAATGGAATTCCATCATTCGCTCATCTCCGGAGGAAAGTACGCAGGGGGCGGAGACGAGTTCGGAGCGATCCACCCGACTGTACTCGTGAACGCCTTCAGGGAAATCGGCCAGAGGATCAACGAGCTTCCAGTCAACCGGAGTGCCACAGATCTGCTCAGGCCGCTCGGGCTTCTCCCTGCTCCCACAGGACACCGCCAGAAGGGCAAGCCCCAGAACCAGAGCCGCCTTGCGTCTTCTCGACGGCATTCTTCCCGTCATCTCGGACCACCACCTGACACGTCCATGCCCTTCGCGCCACCACGACCCGCTGCGGTGTCGATGGCGTCCTGCGCGTCGTATGTGGTCTCGACTTCGCCTCCGTGCACCGCCTGCCATTCGTCCGCAAGTGCCATGAGCTGCCTGTTTCGCACTTCAGCGGTCTCGATGTTGCTCTCGATTCTGTGGTCGTCGAGTCTCTTTTGCTCGTCCTCCAGCCACCTGTCCGTGACATAGTCCACCCCTTGCTGCACCTTGTCACTGACAACCGGAATGTAGCTGATCGCTTCGTCGATAAGCGGTTTCGCCGTGAATTCCGCGACCTCGGGCTCGCCTTGCGCCTGGGAGCGGGCCTCCTCCAAGAAGCCCACCGTTCGTCCGGCCCGGGTGAGTGACTCCGTAGAGCTTGGCTGGCCGGTTTCGTGGATGTTGGCCACCATGGCCTGGTTCAGTCCGCCGTTCAGCGTGTTGTAGGCGTCCTGATCTTTGGAGATCTGCTTGGTGACCTGGAAAAGGTCGGCCTGATCCAAGGGTGACCCCGCGACCTCGATTTCACTCATCGCCCTGTGCACCGTTGCCCCATGATTGACCAGGACGTTCGCCATCGGCTCCCGCAAGGACGGAGGGAAGTCGTCTCCCTGGGCGGCCAGGGACGTAAGGGCCGACCTGAAGACCTTGTCGTTCTGCTTCGTGTGCTCCACGTACCGTGCGTTCTCGTCCGACGGGTCGATTCCCGTCGCCGCTGCCTGGAGCGCCGCGCCGAAGCCGGCCCTGTTGTCGCCGTCCACGCCGGGCGTGTACGTGCCGACCTTCGCGCCCTCGCGCTCGTGCAGTGTGACGTTCCAGTCCCGGTCCTTCACCAGGTACTGCATCTTCTCGTCGGAACCGAGATACGCCGCTGCCGCGTCGGGGTCACGGCTCATGATCCCGAGCATGCCGTCCACCGGGTCGTTGGCGAACCAGCCGTCGTGCGCACCGGCGTACTCCCCCTTCAGCCGCCAGATACCCGGCTCCCTCATCTCCGCCGCGATCATGTCGTCGGTGAGGTCACCGAGCATGTCCGCCGAGTATCCGTGCCCTTTCTGCATCAGCGTGACCAATGACTGGT
Source organism: Streptomyces sp. NPDC032940 (assembly GCF_040636935.1). NCBI lineage: Bacteria > Bacillati > Actinomycetota > Actinomycetes > Kitasatosporales > Streptomycetaceae > Streptomyces > Streptomyces sp. NPDC032940. Next base: position 465,893 of record NZ_JBEZVJ010000001.1, read on the forward strand.
AGCCGATGGCCTTGTCCAGGCGGGCTCCCTGCGCGTCCGTGCCGTACCGCTCCACGCCCGCCTCGCGCATGTCGTCGCGCCAGCCCTGGTACCACGCAGACGACGTGTCCTTCGTCGCCGAGGCCAGTGCGTTGGCCAAGCCCGTCTCGATCGTCGCGTAGCGGGCCGCGCGGTCGCCGTCCCGTGCGTGGATGAGGTCGTTCAGCTCGTTCGTCAGCTTGAGGGTGCCCTCGGCGCCCAGGCCGTCCAGGAGGGTCCGCGAGAACGCCGGGTCGTCGCTGTTGTCGCGGAAGGTCCGCTCCAGTTCAGCGATCTCCTTGTCGGAAAGGCGGCCGCCCGCTCGGAGCCTCTCCAGCGCCTTCTCCGCCGCTTCGCCCTCGTACGTCTCGATGTCGCTCTTCGCCTCGCCGTTGAAACCCTTGCCCCCGGCGATGACGCTGGAGTCGATCACGACGGCCTGAAGAGCGATCTGCACGCCGGTGTCCGCGTCCGTGACATCCCGCACCGCCTTGTCGACGCGGTCCTGCCACGACTGGACGGCCTCCTGCCACCCCGGATCGTGGCGCAGCGTTCTGCGTTCGGCGTCCGTCAGCCGCTCGATGTCCAGGCTCACGTGCCCCTGCTCGGAAACCGTCATGCCTGCGTCGACGGCTTCCTGCCGGGCCGTCTTGAGCCGACCGCGCAGTTCGACCAACTGTGTGTGCGCGTCGCGCAGCAGTCCGGCCACCGCTTTGGCCTCCGTCTGCGCGTACTGGAACTCCTTGAGGGTGACGTCGAATCGCCGGTTGGCCGCGTCGGCGCTCAGTCCCACCCAGCTGGTGCCCATGGAGATGCCGTGCACATCCCGGCTGTAGGCCTTCTCCTGCTTGGCGAACTCGCCCGCCATGCCGTCCCACCGGTCGGCGGCCGTGGTGAGCGTGCCCAGGTCGGTGGTCATGATCTCGTGGTACGTCGGCATCCGTCCGTTCCCCTGCCTCGCGCCTCAGAGCCGGTCCAGCGCGGACGGCGGCCGGATCTTCGCGGTCTGCGCTCCTACCCCGTAGTCCGTGCTCTGCAGGATCGTGCCGACGCCACGCAGCGCGCCCTTCTCCGCGTCGAGCCGGTCCATCAGGTTCTTCACCTGCCCGCCCCAGGTCTCGTGGGCCTTCTTCAGCGCCCCGGAGGTGGCCCAGCCGTCCCCGTCCTTGGCGGCGAACGCCTTGACCGCGCTCCCGGTGTCCTCGTCCGCCCACGCGCCGGCCTTGGCGGTGTCGGGCTGGATGTGCTCCTCGATCGCCTTCACGGCAGCCGCCTTCTCGGCGGGCGTGGAGGCCAGGTCCGGCCGTCCTCCGCCCACCGGCCCCGCACCACCGGGCCCACCACTCACGACGATCCACCTCCCCCAGAGGACAGGCGCTCGCACACCTGTCGTCACAGAGGGTGACGATAGCTCACGATCACCGAGGGTGACAACCCGGTCACTCCGCCCTTGCCACCGTCAGCAGCACCGCCGCGTTCTCCAGGGCCTCCAGGCTGTGGCGGGCCGGTGGGATGAGGATGAGGTCGCCGTCCCTGCCCTCCCAGGACGTGTCGCCGCTGGTGAGGCGCACCCGGCCGTGCAGTACCTGGAGGGTCGCCTCGCCGGGGTTCTCGTGCTCGGCGAGGGAGGTGCCGGCGGTGAGGGCGAGCAGGGTCTGGCGCAGGACGTGTTCGTGGCCGCCGTGGATCGTGGTGGCGCTGCGGCCACTGGTCGCGGTGGCGGCACGTTCGAGGTGCTCACGGGCAAGCGCGTCGAGGGAGAGTTTCCGCATGCCCGCCAGTCTGGCCGCCGACGCCGTGCGACGGCAGGGCCGACCGGGCCACGTCCCGTCGGGATCACCCCGAGGCACTGGCGAGGAGCACTAGTGCGCCCCGGCCCCCGCGTTGCGCATGCGGGCGAAGGACGTGTTCAGGCCCTGCTTCAGGAGGCGGGACAGCGGGCGTTCCACGCAGCGGTGGACGGCGTAGCTCAGGAGGAGGAAGGCCGTGATGACCGTGGCCACGAGGAGGCGGGGGTCCATGGTGTCGTGGAGGCGGTTGATGAGGGCCGTGCCGGCGGCGTAGTGGACCAGGTACAGGGGGTATGTCATCGCGCCCGCCGTGACCAGCCACTTCCAGCGGACGCGGTCCGTGTACCCGAGCGCCACGGCGACCATGAAGAGCAGGAAGGCCGTGAAGATCAGCACGCTCCCCCGCCAGCCCGACACGTGCTCGATCTCCGCGATGCGGTTGCCGAGCTCCAGCTGTCCCATGAGCCACGCCATCGCGAGGATGCCCCACAGCAGGAGGTCCTGGCCGAAGCGGTGCATGAGGTAGAGGGCGAGGCCCGCGATGAAGTACCAGGCACCGTCCGGGTTGGCGATCAGCTCCAGCAGCGGCAGGCGGGCGATGGGCGCGAGCATCGCCGCCGCGCCCCACAGGCAGCAGAACAGGACCACCCTGCGGTACGTCAGCCCCATCGCGACCACGACGAGGAAGAGGAGGTAGAAGCGCAGTTCGGACCAGAGGGTCCAGTAGACGCCGTCGACGTTGGGCACGCCCGAGCCGGACTGGAGCATCGTCAGGTTCAGGAGGATCTCGCGCAGGCGCAGGCGTTCCCACACCCCCGGTACGGCGATCAGGACGGCCGTGGTGAAGAGGACCGCGAACCAGTACGCCGGGTAGAGCCGGATCACGCGGGAGACGAAGAACTGGCGCGGCGTGCGCCCCCAGCACGACATGCAGATCACGAAGCCGCTGATCACGAAGAAGATCTCGACGCCGATCCACCCGTACGAGGCGAAGCGGAACACCGTCGGCATGATCTCGGAGACCGGCCGCCCCCAGATCGGGTTGCCGGGGCGGTCGGCCCGCCAGGTCCCGGCGTAGTGGTGCGCGGCCACCATCAGCGCGGCGAGCAGCCGGATGCCGTCGACGACGTACAGGCGGCCGCCGGGGCGAGCGGCCGGTGTCGGCTGCGCGGCGGCAGGGCCCGGCACCGTCACGGTGAGCGGCGGGAGCGGTTGCCTCGTCCGCCCCGCGACGCGTCTCGCCGCCCGCTCGACCATCGGTGTTCCCTTGTCCGCCGCATGCACCATCCGCCCAGAAAAGAACAGCCGTCCCACGTGCGGAAGTGCTTTCGACGACTCGCCGCCAACGCCCCGTCCGGCGTTGGCGGCGTGTTCACCCGTACGTCAGATGACGCCCTGGGCGAGCATCGCGTCGGCGACGCGCTCGAAGCCGGCGATGTTGGCACCGGTCACGTAGTCACCCGGGGCGCCGTAGCGCTCGGCGGTCTCGTGGCAGGTGGTGTGGATGTCGTTCATGATGTGCGTCAGCTCGTCCTCGACGCGCTTCGCCGACCACGACGTACGGGCGTGGTTCTGGGCCATCTCCAGCGCGCTGACCGCGACGCCGCCCGCGTTGGCCGCCTTGCCGGGGCCGAAGGCGACGCCGGCGCGCTGGAGGAGGTGGACGGCCTCGGGCGTGGTCGGCATGTTGGCGCCCTCGGAGACCGCCTTGACGCCGTTGCGGATCAGCGCGGCGGCGTCGTTCTCGTCCAGCTCGTTCTGCGTGGCCGACGGCAGCGCGATGTCGGCCGGGACCTCCCAGACCCGCCCGCCGGGCACGAAGCGCGCCGAGGAGCCCCGCCGCTCGGCGTACGTGTCGACGCGGCCGCGCTCGACCTCCTTGACCTGCTTGAGCAGGTCGAGGTCGATGCCCTTCTCGTCGACCACGTAGCCGGAGGAGTCCGAGCAGGTCACCGCGTTGGCGCCCAGCGCGGCCAGCTTCTCGATCGTGTAGATCGCCACGTTGCCCGAGCCCGACACGACCGCCGTCTGGCCCTCCAGGTCCTCACCGCGCTCGCGCAGCATCGCCGCCGCGAAGAGCACGTTGCCGTAGCCCGTCGCCTCCGGGCGGATCAGCGAGCCGCCCCAGTTCGCGCCCTTGCCGGTGAGGACGCCGGCCTCCCAGCGGTTGGTGATCCGGCGGTACTGGCCGAAGAGGTAGCCGATCTCCCGGCCGCCGACGCCGATGTCGCCCGCGGGGACGTCCGTGTGCTCGCCGATGTGCCGGTACAGCTCCGTCATGAAGGACTGGCAGAACCGCATGACCTCGGCGTCGCTGCGCCCGTGCGGGTCGAAGTCGCTGCCGCCCTTGCCGCCGCCGATACCGAGGCCGGTCAGGGCGTTCTTGAAGATCTGCTCGAAGCCCAGGAACTTGATGACGCCCAGGTTCACGGAGGGGTGGAAGCGCAGACCGCCCTTGTACGGGCCGAGCGCGCTGTTGAACTCCACCCGGAAGCCGCGGTTGACCTGGACGCGCCCCTGGTCGTCCTGCCACGGCACACGGAAGATGACCTGCCGCTCCGGCTCGCACAGCCGCTCGATGAGACCGGGCTCCGCGTACTCCGGCCGGGCCGCGACGACGGGCGCCAGTGTCTCCAGCACCTCGTGGACGGCCTGGTGGAACTCCGGCTGGGCCGGGTTGCGGTGCTCGATCTCGGCGAGCAGGTGGTCGAGCGTAGTCTTCGATTCGGATCGCGTCGTCACGGAAGCCCTTTCTGGCACGGCTGACACCGGGACCCGGGAGGCGCCGGGAGGGGCGGCCGACGTTACTCCGGCCCGGTCCGGTGAAGGGCGCTCGGCGCCGTTGCCGCGCGCGGGGACACCTAAGTGTTACGCGCATGTAAACACCCCGACCAGTGTCCGGTCTGTGCCCCGACCACTATGTGAGACCGAAACGCCGCATACCGGTTCGCGGTGGATGTACGGGACCGAGGCGGCCCACGGCCGCACGCGTCACGTCTCCCCGTTGAGCATGGCCGCCGTGAGGACGTTCCCAGCGACGCCCCAGCCCCCGTCGGCGACCTCGTCCACCAGGACGACGGTCGTGGGGCGGGCCCGCTCGCCGTAGATCTCCGCGTACAGGTCGGTGGTGCGTGCGACGAGCTTCCGCTTGTCCTCGGCGGTGAGGGTGCCCGCGGGGACCTTGAAGTGGGCGAACGGCATCAGATCATCCCTCCGTTGGCGCGCAGGACCTGGCCGTTGACCCAGTGGCCTGCGGGGCTGCTGAGGAAGGCGACCACGGCGGCGATGTCCTGCGGGGTGCCGAGGCGCTCCAGCGGCGGGGTCTTGGCGAGCTGGTCGATCTGCTCGGTGGTCTTGCCCTCCAGGAACATGTCCGTGGCCGTGGGCCCGGGTGCCACGGCGTTCACCGTGATGTCCCGGCCGCGCAGCTCACGCGCCATGATCAGGGTCATCGCCTCCACGGCGCCCTTGCTCGCCGCGTACGCCCCGTAGGTCGGGAACTGTGTGCCGACCACGGACGTCGAGAACCCCACGAAGGAGCCCCCCGCCCGCAGTCGCCGCGCCGCCTGCCGGGCGACGACGAAGGTGCCGCGGATGTTGGTGCGGTGCATGGCGTCCAGCGCCGCCAGGTCCAGGTCGGCGATGGTCGACAGGGTCATCCGGCCGGCCGAGTTCACCACCACGTCGACGCCGCCGAACTCCTCCTCCGCCCGGTCGAACAGCGCGGCGACCTCCTTCTCCTCCGCCACGTCGGCCGGTACGGCGATCGCCCGACCCCCGGCCGCGGTGATCGCCGCGACGGTCTCCTCCGCGGAGGCCGCGTCGCGGGCGTAGTTCACGACGACGGCCAGGCCGTCCCGCGCGAGCTTCTCGGACACCGCGCGGCCGATGCCGCGGGATCCGCCGGTGACGACGGCGACCCGTACGGCGGCAGGGCCTGCGGGGTTCTCGTTCGTGTTCGTGCTCGTGTTCGTGGTCATGACTCCACGATGCGGGGTGGCGGCTCGCGCAACCAGGGGACGCCATCCCCTGGGTCACCGGCCCGGCCCGGCGCAGAATGGACGGCATGAGCGCCGTGAAGTACGCCGAGCTGGGAGCGTTCCTGCGGTCGCGGCGGGAGCGCATCCGCCCGGCCGACGTGGGCCTCCCGGCGGGTCCGCGGCGCCGGGTGCCGGGGCTGCGCCGCGAGGAGGTCGCACAGCTCGCCGGGGCGTCGGTGGACTACTACAACGAGCTGGAGCGGGGGGCCGGTTCGCAGCCGTCCGAGCAGATGATCGCCGCGCTGGCCCGGGCGCTGCGGCTGTCCGCCGACGAGCGGGACTATCTGTACCGCCTCGCCGACCGGCCGGTGCCCGTGCAGGGCGGGGCCGCCTCGCACGTCCACCCCGGCATGCTCGACCTGCTCGGCCGCCTGGCCTCGACCCCGGCACAGGTGATCACCGACCTGCACGTCACCCTCGTACAGAATCCGCTGGCCGTGGCGCTGGTCGGGGACCAGAGCGGTTTCCGGGGCCCCAGGGCCAGCTTCGTGTACCGGTGGTTCACCGAGCCCGAGGCCCGGCGCCTGCATCCCGAGGGCGACCACGCGAGCCAGTCCCGGGCCTTCGTCGCCGACCTGCGGGCCGCGGCGGCACGCCGGGACGCGAAGGACGCGGAGGCCGGCACGATGATCCGCACGCTGCTCGACGTCTCCCCCGAGTTCGCCGCGCTGTGGGCCGACCACGACGTGGCCTTCCGACGCGACGACCGCAAACGCATCGTCCACGCCACGCTGGGCGTGATCGAGGTCAACTGCCTCAACCTGTTCAGCGAGGACGGCCGCCAGCGGCTGCTCTGGTTCACCCCGGCGGTGGGTACGGAGAGCGCGGGGCTACTGGACCTGCTGGCGGTCGTCGGCACGCAGGAGGTCGTCAGCGACGCCGCGACGCGTACGGCAGGAAGCTCGCCCAGGCGTCAGGGGTGAGGGCGAGGCGGGGGCCGTCGTCGGTGTACTTGGAGTCGCGGATGTGGATGGTGCCGGGGGTCTTCGCGACCTCGACGCAGGACTCACCGTTGTTGCCGCTGCTGTAGCTGCTCTTGAACCACGCCAGCTCGGCGGGGGCCTTGCGGTTCATGGCTCTCCTATCGGACGTACGAGACGAACGATGCCCAGGCCGTCGGCGCGAGAGCGAGACGCGGGCCTGCACTCGGCTGGTGCTTGGAGTCACGGACGTGGATGGTGCCGGGGGTCGTGGCGATCTCAACGCAGGACTCGCCGTTAGTACCACCGCTGTAGCTGCTCTTGAACCACGCCAGTTCGGAGGCGTCCCCGGCGAGGGCCTTGCGCATCATGTCTCTCCCAGCAGTCTCTCGATGAAGGCCAGTGACTCCCTCGGCGGGAGGGCCTGCGCCCGGATCGTGCCATATTGCAGCTCTAGGATGCGCAGTTGTTTCGGGTCCGAAACAGGCCTCCCGCTGAAGAGGCCGTCGGCGCGGCCCACCGCCGTCCCGTCCGGGAACTTCAGCAGCTCGATCCGGCCGTCCAGGCCCGGATGAGCTTCCGTGTTGGTCGGCATGACCTGGAGGGTGACGCAGTTCAATCGTCCCACCTCCAGCAGGTGTTCGAGCTGCTGCTGCCACACCATTGTGCCCCCAACCTGCCGCCGGAGCGGGGCCTCTTCCACCACGAAGTGGATGGACGGCGCCGGGTCGCGCTCGAAGACCGACTGCCGGGCCAGCCGAGCGGCCACCATGCGCTGCACGTCGTCCGGTGAGTACGGGGGTTGTGCCGCACGGATCAGGATCTCCACGTGATCCGGCGTCTGCAACAAGCCCGGGATGATGTTGCACTCGTACACCCCGATCTCCACCGCCTTGCCCTCCAGCTTGCCCAGCTCACGCACCTTCTTCGGATACCGGACCTTCTTCACGTCCTCCCAAGCGGCCGCGATGAGTCCGCCCGCGTCCAGCACCTCGTCGGCCCTGTCCAGATACTCCTGCCGGGGAATCCGCTTGCCGCCCTCGACCTTGTAGACGAGGTCCTCCCCGTACCCGATCGCCGCCCCGAACTCGGCGGCCCGCATCCCTACGGACTCCCGGCGCAGCTTCAGTTGCCGCCCCACCGTGGCGATGACCGCGATGCCCCACTCGTCGTCCGGGTCGACCTCCCAACCCGGTTCGTCCGCCTCGCCCTTGAGCCGGCCCGCCTCCGCCTCGACCGTCATTCCGCGCCCCTCGGTAGTACCCGCTCGATTGCACCAGCGGCCTACCCCCACGGACCGCCCCGACAGCCCCGGACACACCGGACAAGCTCCGGACAGTCACCGTACGTACCCGCCGAGTCACTTCTCACGGTACGCAGGCATCGCCACGCTGAGTGACGTGAATCAGAAATCCGCCGAACTCCCGACGACCGTCCGCAACTTCAGCGTGCAGCTCTCCCCCACGCCACGCGGCGCCCGCCTCGCCCGGCTGCTCGCGACGGAGCAGCTGCGGAGCTGGGGCCTCCCCCTCGACCCGGCTCGCCAACTCGTCGCCGAGCTGGCGAGCAACGCGGCGGGGCACGGACGCGTCCCGGGCCGCGATTTCCGGCTCACGCTGTACGTCGTCGGCGACACCCTGCGCATCGAGGTGACGGACACGCGCGCCGAGCGGCTGCCCCACCCGCAGACACCGGACCCCGACGCGGAGTCGGGCCGTGGCCTGCTGCTCGTCGAGGCGCTCGCGCACCGCTGGGGCGTGACGGAGGGCCGCTTCCCGCGCAAGACCGTGTGGGCCGAACTGCGCTGCACACCACCGGAACCCGGGTTCTGAGGCTCCGGTGGCGCCGGTGCCCTACCAAGGAAAGAACTCGGGGAGAAAGCACCCGACCAAGCCCCACCCTTCCTCCCGAGGCGGGCCATCACTCAGGCGGGTGAACATCACCGGCTGAGCTGGATTTCCGGGCCCTCAACTCCCTTGCGCTCAGCGCACCTGAGCACCAAAAGGTCGGCCCCCGCGGGGACTGCCATCCCATGGCGAGGGCCTGACCACCAAGGAAGAGAGAGCATCTTCCCGATGGATACGCAAAACCCTAGCGCGCCCCCGCGCGCCCAGTCAGCTCCCGCCGCCGATCCTGCCCGCCGCCCACGTCGTCACGGCGGCGGCATGACTCGTCCGCGCCGTCACCGCGCCGACCGCCGAGGCGATCTTCGAGAGCGGGTGACGCGGTAAGCCCCCCGCCCGGCAGCGGCGGCCCGGCTCACGCCACCGTGGACACGCAGAACGGGTGCCCCGCCGGGTCCAGCAGCACCCGCCAGCGGTCCGGCGACGGCTGGAACTCCGGCTTCGTGGCGCCCAGGGCGAGCAGGCGGGCCTCCCCCGTGTCCAGGTCGTCGACGCCGACGTCGATGTGGGCCTGCTTCTCCTGGCCGGTGCCCGGCCAGGTCGGCGGGCGGTAGTCGGGGAGGCGGTTGAAGCCGAGGCCGGCCGCGCCGTCCTTGCCGCCGAGGAGACAGAAGTCGTCGGTGCTGAAGGCGACGGGGAGGCCGAGGACCTCGCCCCAGAAGCGCGCCATCGCCGCGGGGTCGGCGCAGTCGAAGGTGACGGCCGAGTAGCGGAAGGCCGGTGCCGAGGTGTTCTGCGTTGTCGTCATGGGAGAGACCGTAGGACGTGACCAGGACAGGTTCGGTCCTGGTCGTGCGCCGGCATGTGGAAAACTTCTGCGACATGCTGAGCACCTCCGCCCGCCTGCTGCGGCTGGTCTCCCTGCTGGCCGTCCGTCCCGCCTGGACATGCGGCGAGCTGGCCGCGCGTATCGAGGTCACCGAGCGGACGGTGCGCCGGGACATCGCCCGGCTGCGCGAGCTCGGGTACACCGTCGACTCCGACCCGGGCCCCTGGGGCGGTTACCGGCTGCGTCCCGGGACGCGTACGCCGCCGCTGATCCTGGACGACGAGGAGGCGCTCGCCGTCGCCGTCGGGCTGCGGGAGGCCGCGCTGAGCGGGGCGCTCGGCGGTGACCAGGCGGCCCTGTCGGCGCTGCTGAAGCTGCGCCAGGTGCTGCCCCGGCGGGTCGCGGACCGGCTGGGCGACATGGACGCCGCCTTCGTCCACACCCCGAGGACCACCGAGCCGCAGGTGCCGCCCGGCATGCTGCTCGAGCTGGCCGTCGCCTGCCGCCGGGCCGAGCGGGCCAGGCTCTCGTACGGCGACTGGGAGGGGCGGACCACCGTCCGGGACGTCGACCCGTACCGCCTGGTCCACACCGGGCGTCGCTGGTACTTCGTGGCCCGCGACGTGGAACGGGACCGCTGGCGCACCTTCCGGGCCGACCGCGTCCAGCGGCTCCAGCTCACCGGGCGGCCGGTGGAGATCGCCGACCCGCCCGACCCTGCGCTGCTCGTCTCCCGCAACACCGCCACCGGTCCCTACCCGCTGCGGGCGACGGTTCGCCTCCCGGTGCCGCTCGACCGGGCACTGCGGATCGTCCCGGCCGGCGTCGGCACCCACCGCGCCGACGGGCCCGACGCCACGGTCGTCGAGCTCGGCGGCCCCGACGCCGAGCGGCTGGCCGGGTACCTGCTCGGCCTCGGCACCCCCCTGCGCGTCCTCGCACCGGACTCCGTACGCGAGGCGCTGGCACGGCGCGCCCGGCAGCTCTTCGAGGACAACGCGGACGCGGAGCCCTGACCACGCCCGGACGGGCGGGGTGCCCGGACAGCCGGGGCGGTGCCCGGCCGCCCCGCCGGAAGGACAGCTCTCAACAATGGTCCGAACCAACCCCTTGCCCCCGCCCCGCCCGCGTCGCAAGCTCCCCTCATGGAGCTGGAGTTGCGGCATCTCAAGACGGTCCGGGCCATCGCCGAAGCCGGGAGCCTCACCAGGGCGGCGACGGCGCTCGGGCTCGCGCAGCCCGCGTTGAGCGCACAGCTCAAGCGGATCGAACGCGCCCTGGGCGGTGCCCTGTTCGAGCGCGGCCGGCACGGTGTGCGGGCCACCGCGCTGGGGGAGCTGGTGCTGGAGCGCAGCCGTATCGTGCTGCCCGCGGTCACCGAACTCCAGCGGGAAGCGGCCAGGTTCGCCCGCTGCGCCCCGCGCAGCGTGGAGCGGCTCCGGCTGGGCGGCACCCACGGGCCGTTACTGGGTGCCCTGGTCGACCGGCTGGCCGACGAGGCGCCGGACGCCCGGATGTCGACGTGCACGACCTGGTCGGAGCGTGAGCTGGCCGAGCAGCTCGTCGAAGGCCGGCTGGACTTCGCCCTCGCCGGAACCTGCGGGTCGGCGTCCCCGCCCGGCGGGGAGGGCCTGGTCTGGCGGGAGGTCGCCGTCGACCCGGTGTTCGTCATGGTGCCCGAGGGCCACCCGCTCGCCCGCCGTCCCGAGGTGGACCTGACCGACCTGGCGGGCGAGGAGTGGGCCTGCGTGCCCGGCGACGGCTGTTTCGGGGACTGTTTCACCGCGTCCTGCGCCCGCGCCGGGTTCACCCCGCACCGCATGTACGAGACGGACACCGCCTCCGTGGTGCACCTCGTGCAGGTGGGCCGGGCGGTCGGCCTGTGCCGCGCCACGTTCCCGACCACGCCCGGCGTCGTCACCCGGCCGCTCACCGGCACGCCGCTGGCCTGGCGGCACCTGCTCGGCTGGCACGCGGGGACCCAGCGGCAGGACACCGCCGCCACCGTCCTCGCGCAGGCCCGCATCGCCCACGCGGGCGTGGCCGCGGGCAGCGACAGCTACACCGCGTGGCTCGCGGCGCACGGGGACGCGGCGGCCGTGGGCTGAGCGCCGGAGCGACGGCGGTGGCCGCGCTGCGCCTCCACGCCGTGGCGCGTTCCATGCCTCGCGCTTCCACGCCACACGCCTTCCATAACGCCGGGGAGAGGGCCGGCCGGTGTCTACTCGGCACCGGCCGGCCCTCCCTACGGTTTCGGCACCTCCCCACCGAGACCGAGGAGTTCCCCATGTCCTCCCTGCCCTCCGTGTCGTCCCAGCGGCACACCAGAGCCAGAGCCGCGGGCGCCGCCCTAGCGGCGGCGGCCGCCCTGCTCGTGGCCGGGCTCAGCGGCTCCGCGAGCGCCCGGGCGGCCGAGGCCGCGGAGCCGGCGGCGCCCTCCGCCGCGCAGACCCTCCGCACCGACGCGGCCCCGCCCGCCCTGCTGAACGCCCTCCAGCGCGACCTCGGCCTCGACCGCGGCCAGGCCGAACGGCGCCTGGCGAACGAGGCCGAGGCGGGCGCCGTCGCGGGCCGGCTGCGGGCGGCGCTCGGCACCGACTACGCGGGCGCCTGGGTGCGGGGCGCGGAGTCCGGCACCCTGACCGTGGCGACGACGGACGCGCGCGACGTCCGCACGATCGAGGCACAGGGCGCCGAGGCGAAGGTCGTACGCCACTCGCTGGCCGGCCTGGACGCGGCCAAGGCCCGCCTGGACCGCGCGGCGGCCGGCCGGGACACCGCCGACGCACCCGTCTGGTACGTCGACACGCGCACCAACACCGTCGTCGTCGAGGCGATCCGTCCCGCCGCCGCCCGTTCGCTGCTCGCGGCGGCCGGCGTCGACAAGTCCCTGGCCCGTGTCGAGACCCGCACCGAGCGGCCCCGCACCTTCTACGACCTGCGCGGCGGCGAGGCGTACTACATCAACAACAGCAGCCGCTGCTCGATCGGCTTCCCCGTCACCAAGGGCAGCCAGCAGGGCTTCGCCACCGCGGGCCACTGCGGCCGGGCCGGGGCGAGCACGACCGGCTCCAACCAGGTTGCCCAGGGCACCTTCCAGGGCTCGATCTTCCCCGGCCGCGACATGGCGTGGGTGGCCACCAACTCCAACTGGACGGCGACCCCGTACGTCCTCGGCGCGGGCGGGCAGAACGTCCAGGTCACCGGCTCCACGGAGGCCCCGGTCGGCGCGTCCGTCTGCCGTTCCGGTTCGACCACCGGCTGGCACTGCGGCACCATCACACAGCTCAACACCAGCGTGACCTACCAGGAAGGCACCATCTCCCCGGTCACCAAGACCACGGTGTGCGCCGAGCCCGGCGACTCCGGCGGCTCGTACATCTCCGGCAGCCAGGCGCAGGGCGTCACCTCGGGCGGCTCCGGCGACTGCCGCAGCGGCGGCGAGACCTTCTTCCAGCCGATCAACGCGCTGCTGACGAACTACGGCCTCACCCTGAAGACGACCGGTGACGGCGGCGGCCCCGAGGAGCCCCCGCCGGGCGGCACCTGGGCGGCCGGCACCGTCTACCAGGCGGGCGACACGGTGACGTACGGCGGCGCCACGTACCGCTGCCTCCAGGGCCACCAGGCCCAGCCGGGCTGGGAGCCCTCGAACGTGCCGGCCCTGTGGCAGCGCGTGTGACCCCCTGAACGCCCCACGGGGGACACGGGGCAGGGCCCGGGCGCGCAGCGGGAGAGCGCCCGGGCCCGTCCGTGCGCCCGCCCGGTGTCCCAGCTCAGCCCAGCGACTCGCCCCCACCCGACGCGAACACCTCCGCGACCGACTGTGCTGTGATCGCCCGCGAGAACCAGACACCCAGCACATCCAGGTCGCCACACCCGCGAATACGCTCCCTGTCCTGTTCGGACACGTCGACACCACGCCGCTCCAGCAACAGCAGGATGTCCTCGGCCCGGCCCTCAGCCCGGCCCTCAGCCCTGAGGTTCTGAGCGGTCTCCGACTGGAAGAAGGAGAGGTCGGCGGCCATGATCTGCCTCCAGAGGTCTGCGGCCGGCGTCTTGCCAGCCGGGCTGAGAACCGTCGAACATGCCAGCCCTGTAGCAGCGCATGTGACCCCCTGAACGCCCCACCAGGGACACGAGGGCAGGGCCCGCCCGATGTCCCCGGCTCAGCCCAGCGACTCGCCCCCACCCGACGCGAACACCTCCGCGACCGACTGTGCTGTGATCGCCCGCGAGAACCAGACACCCAGCACATCCAGGTCGCCACACCCGCGGATACGCTCCCTGTCCTGTTCGGACACGTCGACACCACGCCGCTCCAGCAACAACAGAATGTCCTCGGCGCGGCCCTCGGCGCGGCCCTCGGCCCGGCCCTCAGCCCGGCCCTCAGCCCTGAGGTTCTGAGCGGTCTCCGACTGGAAGAAGGAGAGGTCGGCGGCCATGATCTGCCTCCAGAGGTCTGCGGCCGGCGTCTTGCCGAGGCCTTGTTCCGTGAGCTCGATGAAGATGCTTGCGGTGGACTCGTCGTCGGCCGACAAGCCCTTCAGCGCCGTGGCCAGAGCTTTCAGTATGGCATCGGAGTCCGGATCCTGACGGTGCAGAGACGCGGAGAGGACGGTCAGCGGGATGTCACGGGCCGCCTCGTCCGGACTGTCGATGACGGGCAGGTTGTCCGGCCCCAGAACCAGGGGGCGCACGGTGAGCGACGGCCACTGCGGGGGGCCGATGTCGATCTGCCGGGCAGCCCAAGCGGCCGTGCGACGGTCGGCGCAGACGACCAGGAGTACCGGCGGCAGACGGTACTTGGCGTGCAGGTGCGACAGGTAGTACGCCCAGCTCGCAGGCTTGTCGGAGTCCGGCTTCCCCTGCGACTCCACGGCGAGCAGGAACCTCTCGCCGCCCTCCGTGTCCATGCGCAGCAGTGTGTCCACGCGCCGCTCCACCGGACGGTTCTCCGTGAGATCGGTGGGGAAAGGGGCGGCCGAGACGGGATCGGCGAAGGTGACACCGAGGCCTCTGACAGCTCGCGCGAAAAGGCCCGGATCTTCTTGGAAGATCCTGTGCAGTGCCTCATGGGATGAACTGACCATGCGCCCAAGGTAGGAACCTCCAGGCAACGCCAGGCGGCATATGCCCGGACTCCCTACGAACGAGTGATCCGCGCCGGGCGGTTGACGCAGTCGGCACCACACCATGCGAAAGGACCCGCACGACCGAAGTCGTACGGGTCCTCTCAGGCATCAAGCCCAGGTCAGGTCAGTGACCGACAAGCAAGCGGAACTTACTTGTTGATCTTGGTGACCTGGCCGGCGCCCACGGTCCGGCCACCCTCACGGATGGCGAACTTCAGGCCCTCTTCCATGGCGACGGGCTGGATGAGCTCCACCTTCATCTCGGTGTTGTCACCCGGCATGACCATCTCGGTGCCCTCGGGGAGGGTCACGACGCCGGTCACGTCCGTCGTACGGAAGTAGAACTGCGGACGGTAGTTGTTGAAGAACGGCGTGTGGCGGCCACCCTCGTCCTTGGACAGGATGTAGGCCTGCGCCTCGAACTCGGTGTGCGGGGTGACCGAGCCCGGCTTGATGATGACCTGGCCGCGCTCGACGTCCTCGCGCTTGATGCCGCGGAGCAGCAGACCGACGTTCTCACCGGCCTGGCCCTCGTCGAGCAGCTTGCGGAACATCTCGATGCCGGTGACCGTGGTGGTGGTCTTCTCCGGCTTGATGCCGATGATGTCGACGGTCTCGTTGACCTTGAGGACACCACGCTCGATGCGGCCGGTGACGACCGTACCGCGACCGGTGATGGTGAAGACGTCCTCGATCGGCATCAGGAACGGCTTGTCGACGTCACGCTCGGGCTCCGGGATGGCCTCGTCCACGGCCTTCATGAGCTCGAGGACCGAGTTGCCCCACTCCTTGTCGCCCTCGAGGGCCTTCAGAGCGGAGACCTTGACGACGGGAACGTCGTCGCCCGGGAACTCGTACTCGGAGAGGAGCTCACGCACCTCGAGCTCGACGAGCTCCAGGATCTCCTCGTCGTCCACCATGTCGGCCTTGTTCAGCGCGACGACGATGTACGGAACGCCGACCTGGCGGGCCAGGAGCACGTGCTCCTTGGTCTGCGGCATCGGGCCGTCGGTGGCGGCGACCACGAGGATGGCGCCGTCCATCTGCGCCGCACCCGTGATCATGTTCTTGATGTAGTCCGCGTGACCGGGGCAGTCGACGTGGGCGTAGTGACGCGTCTCGGTCTGGTACTCGACGTGCGCGATGGAGATGGTGATACCGCGCTGGCGCTCTTCGGGAGCCTTGTCGATCTGGTCGAAGGCCGAGGCCTCGTTCAGGTCCGGGTACGCGTCGTGCAGCACCTTGGTAATGGCGGCCGTGAGGGTCGTCTTACCGTGGTCGATGTGACCGATGGTGCCGATGTTGACGTGCGGCTTAGTCCGCTCGAACTTCGCCTTCGCCACTGGGGTCCTCCTGTGGAGTGGTTCTGTACGCCTTACTCATCGGCGCCAGGTGATCTTTGCTGGGAAACCCGGGCCAGGGGGCATTCCGCCGGGTTGGCGGTGGAATGCCCCTTGCAGGCTCCGGGGTCAAGCCTAAAGCGTGTGAACGCGGTCCGTTAAACGCGGACTGGGTTACTCGCCCTTGGCCTTCGCGATGATCTCCTCGGCGACGTTCCGGGGAACCTCGGCGTAGGAGTCGAACTGCATCGAGTAGCTTGCGCGACCCGACGTCTTGCTGCGGAGGTCGCCGACGTAGCCGAACATCTCCGACAGGGGCACGAGGCCCTTGACGACGCGGGCGCCCGCACGCTCCTCCATGGCCTGGATCTGGCCACGGCGGGAGTTGATGTCGCCGATGACCTCACCCATGTAGTCCTCGGGCGTGGTGACCTCGACGGCCATCATCGGCTCGAGGAGCACGGGCGAAGCCTTGCGCGCGGCCTCCTTGAAGGCCTGCGAACCGGCGATCTTGAAGGCGAGCTCGGAGGAGTCGACCTCGTGGTAGCCACCGTCGATGAGCGTGACGCGGACGCCCGTCATCTCGTAGCCGGCCAGGATGCCGAACTGCATGGCCTCCTGCGCACCGGCGTCCACCGAAGGGATGTACTCCTTCGGGATGCGGCCACCGGTGACCTTGTTCACGAACTCGTACGAGGCGTCGCCGCCCTCGATCGGCTCGATCGCGATCTGCACCTTGGCGAACTGACCGGTACCACCGGTCTGCTTCTTGTGGGTGTAGTCCACGCGCTCGACGGCCTTGCGGATCGTCTCACGGTACGCGACCTGAGGCTTGCCGACGTTGGCCTCGACCTTGAACTCACGGCGCATACGGTCGACCAGCACCTCGAGGTGCAGCTCGCCCATACCACCGATGATGGTCTGGCCGGTCTCCTCGTTGGTGTGGACCTGGAAGGACGGGTCCTCCTCGGCCAGGCGCTGGATCGCGACGCCGAGCTTCTCCTGGTCGCCCTTCGACTTGGGCTCGATGGCGACCTGGATGACCGGCGCCGGGAAGTCCATGGACTCCAGGATGACCGGGCTCTTGTCGTCGGACAGCGTCTCACCGGTGGTGGTCTGCTTCAGGCCCATGACGGCGACGATGTCGCCGGCGCCCACCGAGTCGATCTCCTCACGCTTGTTCGCGTGCATGCGGTAGATCTTGCCGATGCGCTCCTTCTTGCCCTTGACGGAGTTCAGCACCGCGGTGCCGGACTCCAGGCGGCCCGAGTAGACCCGGACGAAGGTGAGCTTGCCGAGGTGCGGGTCGCTCATGATCTTGAACGCGAGCGCGGCCAGCGGCTCGTCCTCGGACGGCTTCCGCTTGACGACGACCTCGGGGTCCTTGACGTCGTGACCCTCGATGGCCTCGACGTCGAGCGGGGTCGGCAGGTAGCGCACGACCGCGTCGAGCAGGGGCTGGACGCCCTTGTTCTTGAACGCGGTGCCGCAGAACACCGGGGTGACCGTGGTGTCGCTGGACTTGCCGGAGGCGATCGTGATGCGACGGATCGCGGCGTACAGCTGCTCCTCGGTGGGCTCCTGGCCCTCCAGGAACAGCTCCATGATCTCTTCGTCGTTCTCGGCGACGGCCTCGACCAGCTTGCCGCGCCACTCCTCGGCGGCCTCGGTGTGCGTGTCGGGGATGTCGACGACGTCGTACATCTCGCCCTTGGCGGCCTCGGCGGACCACACGAGCGCCTTCATGCGGACCAGGTCCACGACGCCCTTGAAGTCGGCCTCGGCGCCGATCGGGAGCTGCATGACGAGCGGCTGGGCGCCCAGGCGGTCCGAGATCATGTCCACGCAGCGGTGGAACTCGGCGCCGGTACGGTCCAGCTTGTTGACGAAGCAGATGCGCGGGACGCCGTAACGGTCGGCCTGACGCCACACCGTCTCGGACTGCGGCTCGACACCGGCGACACCGTCGAACACGGTCACGGCACCGTCGAGCACACGCAGGGAACGCTCCACCTCGACGGTGAAGTCGACGTGCCCCGGGGTGTCGATGATGTTGATCGTGTAGTCGTTGTCCTCGAGCGGCCAGTGGCAGGTGGTCGCAGCAGACGTGATCGTGATGCCACGCTCCTGCTCCTGCTCCATCCAGTCCATGGTGGCAGCGCCGTCGTGGACCTCACCGATCTTGTACGACACACCGGTGTAGAACAGAATCCGCTCGGTGGTGGTCGTCTTGCCCGCGTCGATGTGGGCCATGATCCCGATGTTGCGGACCTTGGCCAGGTCAAGTGAAGTGGTAGCCATAAGGCTTCAGTCTTCTCTCGGTCTCGATGTGGGTAGCGACTACCAGCGGTAGTGCGCGAAGGCCTTGTTGGACTCGGCCATCTTGTGCGTGTCCTCGCGCTTCTTCACAGCGGCACCCAGGCCGTTGGAGGCGTCGAGGAGCTCGTTGAGCAGACGCTCGGTCATGGTCTTCTCGCGACGGGCGCGGGAGTAACCGACGAGCCAGCGCAGCGCGAGGGTGTTGGCGCGACCGGGCTTGACCTCGATCGGCACCTGGTAGGTGGCGCCACCGACACGGCGGGACTTGACCTCGAGGGTCGGCTTGATGTTCTCGAGCGCGCGCTTCAGCGTGATGATCGGGTCGTTGCCCGTCTTCTCACGCAGACCCTCCATGGCGCCGTAGACGATGCGCTCGGCGGTGGAGCGCTTGCCGTTCAGCAGCACCTTGTTGATCAGGGAGGTCACCAGAGGAGAACCGTAGACCGGGTCGATGATGACCGGGCGCTTCGGGGCGGGGCCCTTACGAGGCATTCTTACTTCTCCTTCTTGGCGCCGTAGCGGCTGCGGGCCTGCTTGCGGTTCTTGACACCCTGGGTGTCGAGCGAGCCGCGGATGATCTTGTAGCGAACACCCGGCAGGTCCTTCACACGGCCGCCGCGCACGAGCACGATGGAGTGCTCCTGCAGGTTGTGTCCCTCACCCGGAATGTAAGCAGTGACCTCGATACCGCTGGTCAGACGCACACGCGCGACCTTACGCAGGGCCGAGTTCGGCTTCTTCGGGGTGGTCGTGAACACACGCGTGCAGACGCCACGACGCTGAGGGGATCCCTCGAGTGCGGGCGTCTTGTTCTTCTCGACCTTGTCCTGCCGGCCCTTACGGACCAGCTGCTGGATCGTAGGCACTACTTCTCCGGTTTCTGTGTGCCGAATGGTGAAGCTAACCTGGAACGTCACCGACCCACGCGGTCGGGTGTGTCGAAGCCGCGGACCCTCGCCGCGAGGACGGAAAGAGGCGCGATTTGCGGTGGCCGCTCACGGCCCCCGGTGCGGTTGAAGGCACGCACGAAGGCCAGGGCACACCCCAGGCACAAGGTCTGAGCGTACCTATCGCATTCGCTGCGGTCAAAACAAATGGGCGACACCGACACCGGCGCCCGCCTCGCCCCGTTTTCACCCGATCCTCACGCAGCCGCACCCGCGCGTCCTGGCGACCGTGTACGGGCCCGGCCGCCCGGCGGACGGAATCCGCACCAGAACCCTGCCCGTGAGGCCGCCAGGCCCCGCGTCAGCACCCTTCCAGGGCCAGCGCGGCACGCCGAAGGGCGGCCACCCTGCGAGGGGTGACCGCCCTTCGGGCGTATCAAGCTGCCCGCTTACTGGTTGTACGGACCGTAGTCGTAGTCCTCCAGCGGAACGGCCTGGCCGGAGCCCGTGCCGAACGGCGAGTAGTCGATGTCGTCGTAGCCGACGGCCGAGTACATCGCGGCCTTGGCCTCCTCGGTCGGCTCGACCCGGATGTTGCGGTAGCGGGACAGGCCCGTACCGGCCGGGATGAGCTTACCGATGATGACGTTCTCCTTGAGGCCGATGAGGCTGTCGGACTTGGCGTTGATCGCCGCGTCCGTCAGGACTCGGGTCGTCTCCTGGAAGGAGGCGGCCGACAGCCAGGATTCCGTCGCCAGCGAGGCCTTGGTGATACCCATCAGCTGCGGACGACCGGAGGCCGGGTGACCGCCCTCCTGGACCACACGACGGTTCTCGGTCTCGAACTTCGACCGCTCGACCAGCTCGCCGGGCAGCAGCTCGGCGTCGCCGGACTCGATGATCGTCACGCGGCGCAGCATCTGCCGGATGATGATCTCGATGTGCTTGTCGTGGATCGACACGCCCTGCGAGTTGTAGACCTTCTGGACCTCGCCGACCAGGTGGACCTGGACGGCACGCTGACCCAGGATGCGCAGCACGTCGTGCGGGTTGGTGGCACCCACGGTGAGCTTCTGGCCCACCTCGACGTGGTCGCCCTCGCCCACGAGCAGACGGGCACGCTTCGAGATCGGGTAGGCCGTCTCGTCGCTGCCGTCGTCCGGGGTGACGACGATCTTCTTGGTCTTCTCGGTCTCCTCGATCCGCACGCGGCCGGAGGCCTCGGAGATCGGGGCGACACCCTTCGGGGTACGGGCCTCGAAGAGCTCGACGACACGGGGCAGACCCTGGGTGATGTCGTCACCGGCCACACCACCGGTGTGGAAGGTACGCATCGTCAGCTGGGTACCGGGCTCACCGATGGACTGGGCGGCGATGATGCCGACCGCCTCACCGATGTCGACCAGCTTGCCGGTGGCCAGGGAGCGGCCGTAGCACATGGCGCAGGTGCCGACCTGGGATTCGCAGGTCAGGATCGAGCGGGTCTTGACCTCCTCGACACCGTGGTGCACCAGCTGGTCGATGAGCACGTCACCGAGGTCGACGTTGGCCGGCGCGATCACCTTGCCGTCGATGACGACGTCCTCGGCGAGCATGCGGGCGTAGACGCTGGTCTCGACGTCGTCGGCCTTGCGCAGCACGCCGTCCTCGCCGCGCTCGGCGATCCGCAGCTTCAGACCGCGCTCGGTGCCGCAGTCCTCCTCGCGGATGATGACGTCCTGGGAGACGTCGACCAGACGACGCGTGAGGTAACCGGAGTCGGCGGTACGCAGAGCGGTGTCCGCCAGACCCTTACGGGCACCGTGTGTGGAGATGAAGTACTCCAGCACGGACAGGCCCTCACGGAACGACGCCTTGATCGGACGCGGGATCGTCTCGTTCTTCGCGTTCGACACCAGACCACGCATACCGGCGATCTGACGCATCTGCATCATGTTGCCTCGTGCACCCGAGTTCACCATCATGAAGATCGGGTTGGTCTTCGGGAAGTTGTCGTTCATCGCCTCGGCGACCTCGTTGGTCGCCTTGGTCCAGATCGCGATGAGCTCCTGCGTGCGCTCGTCCTTGGTGATCAGACCGCGCTCGTACTGCTTCTGGACCTTCTCGTCCTGCGCCTCGTAGCCCTTGACGATCTCCTTCTTCGCCTCGGGAACGACGACGTCGGAGATGGCCACGGTGACACCGGAACGGGTCGCCCAGTAGAAGCCGGCCGCCTTCAGGTTGTCGAGCGTCGCCGCCACGATGACCTTGGGGTAGCGCTCGGCGAGGTCGTTGACGATCTCGGAGAGCTGCTTCTTGCCGACCTCGTAGTCGACGAAGGGGTAGTCCTCGGGCAGCAGCTCGTTGAAGAGCGCGCGGCCCAGCGTGGTCCGCAGGGTGAAGGTGTCACCCTGCTGCCACTCCGGCTCACCCTCCTCGCGCGCCGGGGGCTCCCAGCCGCGGGGCGGGATGGTGCCCACCGGGAAGCGGATGTCGACCTTCGACTGGAGCGACAGGTCGCCCGCGTCGAACGCCATGATCGCCTCGGCGGCGGAACCGAAGGCCCGGCCCTCGCCCTTGAGGTCGCGGCCCTCGCCGTCGGTGGTGAGGAAGAACAGACCGAGGACCATGTCCTGGGTCGGCATCGTCACCGGACGGCCGTCGGCCGGCTTGAGGATGTTGTTCGAGGACAGCATCAGGATGCGGGCCTCGGCCTGCGCCTCCGCGGAGAGCGGCAGGTGGACGGCCATCTGGTCACCGTCGAAGTCCGCGTTGAACGCGGTGCAGACGAGCGGGTGGATCTGGATGGCCTTGCCCTCGACCAGCTGCGGCTCGAAGGCCTGGATGCCGAGGCGGTGCAGGGTGGGCGCACGGTTCAGCAGAACCGGGTGCTCCGCGATGACCTCTTCCAGCACGTCGTACACGACCGTGCGGCCGCGCTCGACCATGCGCTTGGCGCTCTTGATGTTCTGCGCGTGGTTCAGGTCGACCAGGCGCTTCATCACGAACGGCTTGAAGAGCTCCAGCGCCATGGCCTTGGGCAGGCCGCACTGGTGCAGCTTCAGCTGCGGGCCGACGACGATGACGGAACGCGCCGAGTAGTCGACTCGCTTGCCGAGCAGGTTCTGACGGAAGCGGCCCTGCTTGCCCTTGAGCATGTCGGACAGCGACTTCAGCGGACGGTTGCCGGGGCCCGTGACCGGGCGGCCACGACGGCCGTTGTCGAAGAGCGCGTCGACGGCCTCCTGGAGCATGCGCTTCTCGTTGTTCACGATGATCTCGGGCGCACCGAGGTCGAGAAGCCGCTTCAGGCGGTTGTTGCGGTTGATGACACGGCGGTACAGGTCGTTCAGGTCGGAGGTCGCGAAGCGGCCACCGTCCAGCTGCACCATCGGACGCAGGTCCGGCGGGATGACCGGCACGCAGTCCAGCACCATGCCCTTGGGGCTGTTGCTGGTCTGCAGGAACGCGGAGACGACCTTGAGGCGCTTGAGCGCACGGGTCTTCTTCTGGCCCTTGCCGGTGCGGATGATCTCGCGGAGGCGCTCGGCCTCCTCGTCGAGGTCGAAGGACTCCAGGCGCTTCTGCAGCGCGGCGGCGCCCATCGAGCCGTCGAAGTAGGTGCCGAAGCGGTCGCGCAGCTCGCGGTAGAGCAGCTCGTCGCCCTCGAGGTCCTGGACCTTGAGGTTCTTGAACCGGTTCCACACCTCGTCGAGGCGGTCGATCTCGCGCTGCGCACGGTCGCGCAGCTGCTTCATCTCGCGCTCGGCACCCTCGCGCACCTTGCGGCGCACGTCGGCCTTGGCGCCCTCGGCCTCCAGCTCGGCCAGGTCGGTCTCGAGCTTCTTGGCGCGGGCCTCGAGGTCGGCGTCGCGGCGGTTCTCGATCTGCTGACGCTCGACGGAGACGTGGGCCTCCAGCGACGGCAGGTCGCGCGTACGGCGCTCCTCGTCCACGTACGTGATCATGTACGCGGCGAAGTAGATGACCTTCTCGAGGTCCTTCGGCGCCAGGTCCAGCAGGTAGCCCAGGCGCGACGGGACACCCTTGAAGTACCAGATGTGGGTGACGGGAGCGGCCAGCTCGATGTGGCCCATCCGCTCACGGCGCACCTTGGCGCGCGTGACCTCGACGCCACAGCGCTCACAGATGATGCCCTTGAAGCGGACGCGCTTGTACTTGCCGCAGTAGCACTCCCAGTCCCGGGTCGGACCGAAGATCTTCTCGCAGAAGAGTCCGTCCTTCTCGGGCTTGAGGGTGCGGTAGTTGATGGTCTCGGGCTTCTTGACCTCGCCGTGGCTCCACTGACGGATGTCGTCAGCGGTGGCCAGACCGATCCGGAGCTCGTCGAAGAAGTTGACGTCGAGCACTATGCGTCAATCCCTCTCAGGGTTGTAAGTCTTGGGGTCTGAATCGGGGGTCCTGGGGCCGGCGGGCCTTGATCGCTCAAGGCCCGCCGAAACTCCCGTCAGACCTCTTCGACGCTGCTCGGCTCGCGCCGGGACAGGTCGATGCCGAGCTCCTCCGCAGCGCGGAAGACGTCCTCGTCGGTGTCGCGCATCTCGATGGACATGCCGTCCGAGGACAGCACCTCCACGTTGAGGCACAGGGACTGCATCTCCTTGATGAGCACCTTGAAGGACTCGGGGATGCCGGGCTCAGGAATGTTCTCGCCCTTGACGATGGCCTCGTAGACCTTCACGCGGCCGGTCACGTCGTCGGACTTGATGGTCAGCAGCTCCTGGAGGGCGTACGCGGCGCCGTAAGCCTCCAGCGCCCACACCTCCATCTCACCGAAGCGCTGGCCACCGAACTGGGCCTTACCACCCAGCGGCTGCTGGGTGATCATCGAGTACGGACCGGTCGAGCGGGCGTGCAGCTTGTCGTCGACCAGGTGGTGCAGCTTGAGGATGTACATGTAGCCGACCGAGATCGGGTCCGGGAACGGCTCACCGCTGCGGCCGTCGAACAGCCGCGCCTTGCCGGACGGGAGCACCATGCGCTCGCCGTCGCGGTTCGGGATGGTGTGCTGCAGCAGACCCGCCAGCTCGTCCTCGCGCGCACCGTCGAACACCGGGGTGGCGACGTTGGTGCCGGGCTCGACCTGGTCGGCGCCGATGGCCTGCAGGCGCTGGGCCCACTCCTCCGCGAGGCCGGAGACGTCCCAGCCGCGGCTGGCGAGCCAGCCGAGGTGGATCTCCAGGACCTGTCCCGGGTTCATTCGGGACGGGACACCGAGCGGGTTGAGGATGATGTCGACCGGGGTGCCGTCCTCCAGGAACGGCATGTCCTCGATCGGCAGGATCTTCGAGATGACGCCCTTGTTGCCGTGACGGCCGGCGAGCTTGTCACCGTCGGTGATCTTGCGCTTCTGCGCGACGTAGACGCGCACCAGCTGGTTGACACCGGGGGGAAGCTCGTCGCCCTCCTCGCGGTCGAAGACGCGGACGCCGATGACCTTGCCGATCTCGCCGTGCGGGACCTTCAGCGAGGTGTCACGGACCTCACGGGCCTTCTCACCGAAGATCGCGCGCAGCAGGCGCTCCTCGGGCGTCAGCTCGGTCTCGCCCTTGGGCGTGACCTTGCCGACGAGGATGTCGCCGGCGACGACGTCGGCACCGATGCGGATGATGCCGCGCTCGTCGAGGTCGGCGAGGACCTCCTCGGAGACGTTCGGGATGTCCCGGGTGATCTCCTCGGGGCCGAGCTTGGTGTCACGGGCGTCGACCTCGTGCTCCTCGATGTGGATCGAGGAGAGGACGTCGTCCTGCACGAGGCGCTGCGACAGGATGATCGCGTCCTCGTAGTTGTGACCCTCCCACGGCATGAAGGCGACCAGCAGGTTCTTGCCGAGCGCCATCTCGCCGTTCTCGGTGGCCGGGCCGTCGGCCAGGACCTGGCCCTCGATGACCCGGTCGCCCTCGGAGACGATGACCTTCTGGTTGACCGAGGTTCCCTGGTTGGACCGGGAGAACTTGGCCAGGCGGTACGTGATGTACGTGCCGTCGTCGTTGGTGGTGGTGATGTAGTCCGCGGAGACCTCCTGGACCACGCCCGCCTTCTCGGCCTTGACCACGTCGCCGGCGTCGACCGCGGAGCGGTACTCCATGCCGGTGCCGACGAGCGGTGACTCGCTCTTGATGAGCGGGACGGCCTGACGCATCATGTTCGCGCCCATGAGGGCACGGTTGGCGTCGTCGTGCTCGAGGAACGGGATCATGGCGGTCGCGACCGACACCATCTGGCGCGGCGAGACGTCCATGTAGTCGACGTCGTCACCGGGGACGTAGTCGACCTCGCCGCCACGGCGGCGGACCAGCACGCGGTTCTCGGCGAAGCGGAAGTCGTCGGTCAGCGGCGCGTTGGCCTGCGCGATGACGAAGCGGTCCTCCTCGTCGGCGGTCAGGTAGTCCACCTCGTCGGTGACCTGGCCGTCGACGACCTTGCGGTACGGCGTCTCGATGAAGCCGAAGGGGTTGATCCGGCCGTACGAGGCGAGCGAGCCGATCAGACCGATGTTCGGGCCTTCCGGCGTCTCGATCGGGCACATGCGGCCGTAGTGCGACGGGTGCACGTCGCGGACCTCGAAGCCGGCCCGCTCACGGGAGAGACCACCCGGGCCGAGCGCGTTGAGACGACGCTTGTGCGTCAGACCCGACAGCGGGTTGTTCTGGTCCATGAACTGGGACAGCTGGCTGGTGCCGAAGAACTCCTTGATGGAGGCGACGACCGGCCGGATGTTGATCAGGGTCTGCGGCGTGATCGCCTCGACGTCCTGGGTGGTCATGCGCTCGCGCACGACGCGCTCCATACGGGCGAGACCCGTACGGACCTGGTTCTGGATCAGCTCGCCGACGTTGCGGATGCGGCGGTTGCCGAAGTGGTCGATGTCGTCGGTCTCGACGATGATCGACCGGCCCGACTCGCCGACCGTCTCGGTCTCACCGGCGTGCAGCTTCACCAGGTACTTGATGGTGGCGATGATGTCGTCGGTGGTGAGCACGCCGGCGTCCAGCGGCTCGTCCGCGCCGAGCTTCTTGTTCACCTTGTAGCGGCCGACCTTCGCGAGGTCGTAGCGCTTGGGGTTGAAGTAGAGGTTCTCGAGCAGCGTCTGCGCGGCCTCACGGGTGGGCGGCTCGCCCGGACGCAGCTTGCGGTAGATGTCGAGCAGCGCGTCGTCCTGGCCCTGGGTGTGGTCCTTCTCCAGGGTGGCGCGCATGGACTCGTACTCGCCGAACTCCTCGAGGATCTGCTCGGTGGTCCAGCCGAGGGCCTTGAGGAGGACGGTCACGGACTGCTTGCGCTTGCGGTCGATGCGCACACCGACCATGTCGCGCTTGTCGATCTCCATCTCCAGCCAGGCACCCCGGGACGGGATGATCTTGGCGGAGAAGATGTCCTTGTCGGACGTCTTGTCGATGGAGGAGTCGAAGTAGACGCCCGGCGAGCGGACGAGCTGGGACACCACGACACGCTCGGTGCCGTTGATGACGAAGGTGCCCTTGTTGGTCATGAGCGGGAAGTCGCCCATGAAGACCGTCTGGGACTTGATCTCGCCGGTCTCGTTGTTGGTGAACTCGGCGGTGACGAAGAGCGGGGCCGCGTACGTGAAGTCGCGCTCCTTGCACTCGTCGATGCTGTTCTTCGGAGGCTCGAAACGGTGGTCGCGGAACGTCAGCGACATCGACCCGGAGAAGTCCTCGATCGGCGAGATCTCCTCGAAGATCTCTTCCAGACCGGACTTGGTGGGGACGTCGTGACCGGACTCCAGAGCCGACTCGACGCGAGCCTTCCACGCGTCGTTGCCGAGCAGCCAGTCGAAGCTCTCGGTTTGCAGCGCGAGAAGGTTCGGAACCTCGAGGGGCTCCTTGATCTTTGCAAAGGAGATGCGCAGCGGGGCGGTGCTGGCAGCGTTGTTCGTATTCGCGGTCGAGGCATTGCGCGAGGCGGCCAAGAGGGGGTCCTTCCGAGGGCTCGGACTCACTACGCGCGTACCGGCCCCTCTTCCTCACACGGAGACAGGGGGTGTCTGATGTGGCCGAAGAGCCAGGTCAGACATGCTCTGGTCGTCAGTGCTCGGGCGAGGGCAGACCCCTGGTGACGGGCAGGGGGCAGCTAACAGGCAGCGCAAAGGGACAGTGTAGCCACTTGGCACACTGATGTCCAATGCCCTTTTCCTGAACCGTGTCCGCTCCTCATAGTCCTCACCACCTGCGGCAAGGCCTCGCCCTCAACGCACCGTGATACTGCCCTCTTCGTCGTGGATCCATGCCTCGGATTCGGATCCTTGTGACGACGCGTCCTGAGAATTGCGCGCTGCGTGCGGTTCGTCAAGGCCCCCCTTGTCCAAACCGGCTGCCGTCCAGGCATCTCAGGGTCCCGGAGACGGCACGACGAAGATCACCATACTCTTCGCCGCCACCCGTGCAAGGCGGCTGCCGCCCGGCCCCCGGAACGCCGAAGAGCGACCACCCGGATGGATGATCGCTCTTCAGCGCTTGAGCGTTACAGGCCCTGGAGGACCTGTGAGGTCTTACTTGACCTCGACCGAGGCGCCGGCGCCCTTGAGGGACTCGGCGGCCTTCTCGGCCTGCTCCTTGTTGACCTTCTCGAGGACCGGCTTCGGGGTGCCGTCGACGAGGTCCTTGGCCTCCTTCAGACCCAGGGAGGTCAGCTCACGCACGACCTTGATGACCTGGATCTTCTTGTCGCCGGCGCCGGTGAGGATGACGTCGAACTCGTCCTTCTCCTCAGCGGCCTCGGTCGGGGCGCCCGGGGCGGCGGGGCCGGCCACGGCGACCGCGGCGGCGGCGGTGACGTCGAACTTCTCCTCGAAGGCCTTCACGAATTCGGAGAGCTCGATGAGGGTCATCTCCTCGAACTGGGCGAGCAGGTCTTCCTGGCTGAGCTTCGCCATGATGGCGGTCCTTCCACTAATTCGGCAGGTGCCGGATGTACGGGGTGAGGCGGGCGTACGTCGGGCCCGCTGCGACCCGTGCCGCTAGGCGGCGTGGGTCAGAAAGCGAGCCGAATTACTCGGCACCGCCCTGCTCGTCCTGCTTGGCACGGAGCGCGTCCACGGTGCGGACGAGCTTCGAGGGAAGCGCCTGGAAGAGCTGAGCAGTCTGGGACTGCTTGCCCTTGAAGGCACCCGCCAGCTTGGAGAGCAGAACCTCGCGGGACTCGAGGTCCGCAAGCTTCTTGATCTCGTCGGCGGACATCGCCTTGCCATCAAGGACACCGCCCTTGATGACGAGATTCGGGTTGTCCTTGGCGAAGTCGCGCAGACCCTTCGCCGACTCCACCGGGTCACCGGTGACGAAGGCGACGGCCGTCGGACCAGCGAAGAGCTGGTCGTCGAGCGTGATCCCGGCCTCGTTGGCCGCAATCTTGGTCAGCGTGTTCTTCACCACGGCGTACTGGGCGTTCTCACCGAGCGACCGGCGCAGCGTCTTGAGCTGCGCCACGGTGAGACCGCGGTACTCGGTCAGCACGGCGGCGTTGGAGCTGCGGAACTTGTCCGTCAGCTCGGCAACCGCGGCAGCCTTTTCGGGCGTCGCCATAGAGCCTCGGCCTCCTTCCGGGTGATTCGGACCGCGCGGACCCGAAGGAGGTCTGGGGAAAACGAAACGCCCCGGCGCAGGCGCACGGGGCGTGACTCGACCGGTCATACGCGCTCGGGGCGCGGACTCCGGGAGCTCATCCACTGTCACCTGCGCGGGTCGTCCGCAGTTCAGCGGATCCTTCGGCCACCGTGACTCTTGCGAGCACACGGCAACGACCAGCGGTCTTTGGCTTCTGGAGAAAAGTACCCGACCGGGCCACCGGCGGGCAAATCCGCTTCCGGGGCCCGGGCTCAGGCCCCGGTCAGCTCCCCGTCGAGGCCCTCCTCGCCGGACAGGCCCTCCTCGCCGGTGAGGTCCTCGAGGCCCTTGAGCATCTCCATCATGTCGAAGGTGTCGGCGGCCGGCGGCACCTGGACCTCGGCCTTGGCACCGTACTCCGAGAGCTTCATGCTCATGTCGACGTTGCCCTGCGGGGTGTCCATCCCGACGTCCATGCGGACGGGCAGGTCGTCCTCGTCGACCCAGACCTCGGTGTCGTAGCCCTTGATGCCGGACTTCTCGATGTTGGCCAGCAGTTCCTTGCGCTCCGCGGGCTTCAGCATGTCCAGGCTGTCGTTGCTCTCCATCATCTCCTTGACGGTGAGCGTGCCCTTGTAGTGCTGTGCCGTGACGCCGCCGACCTTCTCCTCGCCCACGTGCTTGAGGTTGGGCGATTCCAGGAGCAGGGCGAGCTGTTCGACCGGGCTCTGGTTCATGCTGTCCAGGCCGGGCAGCGCCTCGCCGGCGTCCTCGCCCGCGGAGTCGGCGGCGGCCTTGAGGTCCAGCTTCACCCAGTGCTTGCCGTCCATGTCCTTGGCGGCGGCCTCGCCCATGTCCATGTACATCACGTTGTCCCGCCAGACCATCCGGACCTGCTCCGGGGCGTCGGGCTCGGCGGTCAGCATGGAGCCCGTCATGGTCACGTCCATGACCGTCGGGTCCCAGCCCATCACGCCGCTCATCCGCATGTCGCCGCCGCCGTCGAGGGCGGCCGGCATCGACATGGTCATCTCGACCTTGGCCGACTTCGCGTCGGACGTCTTCTCGTACGCCGCCGTCAGCACCTGCTGGACGGTCCGCTTGCCGCCGGCCGCCGCGTCGTCGCCCTTGCTGTCCTTGCCGCCGCTGCACCCGACGGCCCCGCCGGCCAGGACGAGCACCGTCGCCCCGGCCAGTGCCGCCCCGCCCCGAGCACGCAGGAAGTTCCGCATCGTTCCCCCCAAGGAACGTGGCCCGCGCGCGCACGCCGGCCACAGGAAAGGTCAAAGGAAGTTCAAAGATGAGAGTCCCGTGAGCTTAGCCCAACGCTCCCATCGGCCTCCCCGATTAATCCGTCGTCCCGCCCATCAGCTCCGTGAAGTCCGCCGTGTCGGCGGCCGGGGGGCGGTCGACGGGGACGGGGACGCCGTAGTCGCTGTAGTAGGCGGTCTGGGACAGCTCCCCCTGCTCCGTCCGGCCCCGCTCGGTCTTCTTCACCAGCAGGTCCTGACCGTCCACCCAGATGTCGACGGTCCGCCCGGGGTAGCCGTCCACCGTGCCGGACCAGTGCGTGGTGTACCGGCCGCGCGCCGTCTCCCGGCCGACCTCGTGGACGTCGTCGGAGGCGAGGAGCAGTTTCACCGCCTCGTCCGGGGCGGTGTCGCGCATGCGGTCCGCGAAGCCGGCGCCCGCGCCGTCGCCGGGGTCCTCCAGGTCGTCGTACGCGTACTTGATCCAGTGCCTGCCGTCCGCGCGGGCGGCGAAGGCGTCGCCCATCTTCGCGTAGTAGGCGTCGGGCAGATAGCGGGCCTCCATGGAGGTGACGCCGAGTGCGCGCATCGCGTCGGCCGTCGTCCCGCCGGTGTAGGTGAGCGTGAGGGAGCCGGTGACGCCGTCACCCCAGCTCAGGGCGCCGTCGGCCTTGAGGGACAGCTCGTCGCCGATGACGGTCGTGGAGGTGACCCAGGCCGAACCGGCCCGGCCGGTGGCGCGCTCCACGGCACGCAGCGGCTCCGCCCACGGGACGGGGTCGTCCTCGGTGGGGCCGGCGGACATGCAGGCGGTGAGACAGGCCAGCACCGCCGTCACCGCGACCGCGAAGGCCGTACGGCGTCCCGTCATGCTCGTCATGTCGTCCCCACCCCTGTGCGCGTCACCTGCCCGCACGCTAGCCCAGGCCCGGGGCTCCGTACCGGGAAACCGGCGCCCGGGAAGACCTCCGGGAGGGGGGAGCCTGCGGGGAGGGGAGGCTTGCGGGGCGGGGCCACCGGAAAAGGGACGGGCCCCGCACCTCGGAAGGTGCGGGGCCCGTGAACCGGTGGGGCGAGCCGTCGGCTCAGACCGCGGCCGGGTCCTCCTCGACGAGGAGGTTGCGGGTGCGGTTGGAGTCGACCGGAATGCCGGGGCCCATCGTGGTGCTGATGGCGGCCTTCTTGATGTAGCGACCCTTGGCGGCGGACGGCTTCAGACGGAGGATCTCCTCCAGCGCCGCGCCGTAGTTCTCCACCAGCTTGGTGTCGTCGAACGACGTCTTGCCGATGATGAAGTGCAGGTTCGAGTGCTTGTCGACGCGGAACTCGATCTTGCCGCCCTTGATGTCGTTGACAGCCTTGGCGACGTCCGGGGTCACGGTGCCGGTCTTGGGGTTCGGCATGAGACCACGGGGACCGAGCACGCGGCCGAGGCGGCCGACCTTGCCCATGAGGTCCGGGGTGGCGACGACGGCGTCGAAGTCCAGACGGCCCTTCGACACCTCGTCGATCAGTTCGTCGGCGCCGACGATGTCGGCGCCCGCGGCACGCGCGGCCTCGGCACGGTCGCCGGTCGCGAAGACCAGGACCCGGGCGGTCTTACCGGTGCCGTGCGGGAGGTTCACGGTGCCACGGACCATCTGGTCGGCCTTGCGCGGGTCGACACCCAGGCGGAAGGCGACCTCGACGGTGCCGTCGAACTTGGTCGTGGAGGTCTCCTTGGCGAGACGGACGGCCTCGAGCGGGGCGTAGAGCTTGTCCCGGTCGACCTTGGCGTCCGCAGCGCGGAGAGACTTGCTGCGCTTGCTCACTACTGCTCCTGTTGGCTTCTTAGGAGTCGTGGTCCGGGCCGAGCAGGCCCTGCCACTTCTGCTTGCTTACGGGGGTGGAGGTCAGCCCTCGACCGTGACGCCCATGGAACGCGCGGTGCCGGCGATGATCTTCTCGGCGGCGTCCAGGTCGTTGGCGTTGAGGTCGGGCATCTTCGTGGTGGCGATCTCACGGACCTGGTCACGCGTGATCTTCGCGACCTTGGTCTTGTGCGGCTCGCCGGAGCCCTTCTCCACGCCCGCGGCCTTGAGGATCATCTTCGCGGCCGGCGGGGTCTTGGTGATGAAGGTGAAGGAGCGGTCCTCGTAGACCGTGATCTCCACCGGGATGACCCAGCCACGCTGCGACTCGGTCGCGGCGTTGTAGGCCTTGCAGAACTCCATGATGTTGACGCCGTGCTGACCCAGCGCGGGGCCGACCGGCGGAGCCGGGTTGGCGGCACCGGCCTGGATCTGGAGCTTGATGAGCCCCGTGACCTTCTTCTTCTTGGGAGGCATAGCTCTCCGGGTCCTTTCGATTCGGGTCCTGCCCCCATCCGGGGAACCACCCGGACACAGGCATACCGCACAACGATAACGGGTATGGATGCGCGGCCAAAAACCGAGCAGGTCAGGCGGTCCCCGAGGGTCCCACCTGACCTGCGCGGAAGCGTACGTCCGAGAAGAACTAGTTCTTCTGGATCTGGTCGAAGCTCAGCTCGACCGGGGTCTCGCGGCCGAAGATCTCGACGAGGCCCTTGACCTTCTTCGAGTCGGCGTTGATCTCGTTGATCGTGGCCTGGAGCGTGGCGAACGGGCCGTCGGTGACGGTGACCGAGTCGCCGACCTCGAAGTCCAGGACCTGGACCTCGACCTTGCGCTGCGGGGCCGGCTTGCCCTCGGCCTCGGCGGCCTCGCGGGCGGCCTTCTCCTCGGCCTCCGGGGCGAGCATCTTGACGATCTCGTCCAGCGTCAGCGGGTACGGGTCGTAGGCGTTGCCGACGAAGCCGGTGACGCCGGGGGTGTTGCGGACGACGCCCCAGGACTCGTTGGTCAGGTCCATGCGGACCAGGACGTAACCCGGCAGCTTGTTCTGGCGGATCGTCTTGCGGTCGCCGTTCTTGATCTGGACGACCTCTTCCTGCGGCACCTCGGCCTGGAAGATGTAGTCCTCGACGTTGAGCGAGACGGCGCGCTGCTCGAGGTTGGTCTTCACGCGGTTCTCGTAACCGGCGTAGGTGTGGATCACGTACCACTCGCCGGGCAGGACGCGCAGCTCCTGGCGGAGCTTCTCGATCGGGTCGAGCTCGGGCTCGGGCTCCGCGGTCTCCGCGTCCTCGGCCTCGGCGACCTCCGCGTCGGCGTCCTCGGCCTCCACGACCTCCGCCTCGGCCTCTGCGGTCTCGTCCTCGTCCTCGACGACGGCGTCGGCAGCCTCGACCTCGGTGGAGGTCTCGGTGTCCTCGTTGTCCGCGCCCTCGACAAGGCCGAGCTCGTCCTCGACGGACTCGACAGCCTCCCCGCGAGGCTCAACGGCGTCGTTCACGTTCGGGTCAGACACGGTGGCTGCTTCTTCCTGGATACATAGGGGTGGAACACGCGAAAGGGGCGCCGGGTACCTCGGCGCCCTTCGCTCTCGGCTCAGCCGAAGACGTACTTGGCGGCGTGGCTGAAGCCATAGTCAATCAGAGTCACCAGGCCGATCATGATGACCACGAAGATGATCACGACCGTGGTGTACGTCGTCAGCTGGTTTCGGCTGGGCCAGACGACCTTGCGGAGCTCCGCGACGATCTGGCGGTAGAAGAGCGCGAGGCGCTTCAGCGGGCCCTTCTTGGCGCGCTTGCCGCCCTTGCGCGGCTTCTTCTTGGAGTCCGGCGCCTCGTCCTGGGCATCAGGCATGTCGATGGAGCCCACGGCGTCCGTCACTCGTCCTCACCTGATTCCGGGTCGTGGCCGTGCCGCGCCCGGTCTGAGCCGCACGGCGTTGCAATGCTGTACGTACATGCGCACACATCCTGGCGAAGGTGTGTGTAGCAGGGCCGGAGGGACTTGAACCCCCAACCGCTGGTTTTGGAGACCAGTGCTCTACCAATTGAGCTACGACCCTTTGTTCGTCCCCCAACGTACCGCATCCGCCCGGATGCTTGGTGTGCACCGAGTGATCACGGGCCGCTGAAGGCCAACGAGGTGAGAGTGTACGTGCTCACGGGCCGGGCGTCGAACAGAAAGCACATCCGGACTGGTGTTCAGGCCTTGGTCCGGTGCTGTTCAGTCCGTGAAACCCGTGTGCCGGGGAAGTTTCCGGTCTGGAACGATGGGGCCATGAGCGCTGCAACCCCTCCCACCGAGCGCCGGGTCTCCGCCCGAGTCGGCGCGATCTCCGAGTCCGCCACCCTCGCCGTGGACGCCAAGGCCAAGGCCCTCAAGGCCGCCGGGCGACCGGTGATCGGCTTCGGCGCCGGTGAGCCCGACTTCCCGACGCCCGACTACATCGTCGAGGCCGCGATCGAGGCCTGCAAGAACCCGAAGTTCCACCGCTACACGCCGGCCGGCGGACTGCCCGAGCTGAAGGCCGCGATCGCCGCGAAGACGCTGCGCGACTCGGGCTACGAGGTCGACCCGTCGCAGATCCTGGTCACCAACGGCGGCAAGCAGGCCATCTACGAGGCGTTCGCCGCGATCCTCGACCCGGGCGACGAGGTCATCGTCCCGGCGCCGTACTGGACGACGTACCCGGAGTCGATCCGGCTGGCCGGCGGTGTGCCGGTCGAGGTCGTCGCCGACGAGACGACCGGATACCGGGTGAGCGTGGAGCAGCTGGAGGCCGCGCGCACCGAGAAGACCAAGGTCGTCCTCTTCGTCTCGCCGTCGAACCCGACGGGCGCGGTGTACAGCGAGGCCGAGACCGAGGCGATCGGCCGCTGGGCCGTCGAGCACGGGCTGTGGGTGCTGACCGACGAGATCTACGAGCACCTGGTGTACGGCGACGCCGTCTCCGTGTCCCTGCCGGCGCTGCTGCCCGAGCTGCGCGACAAGTGCATCGTGGTCAACGGTGTCGCCAAGACGTACGCGATGACCGGCTGGCGGGTCGGGTGGGTCATCGGCCCGAAGGACGTCGTCAAGGCCGCCACGAACCTCCAGTCGCACGCCACGTCCAACGTGTCCAACGTCGCGCAGGCGGCGGCGCTGGCCGCGGTCTCCGGTGACCTGGATGCGGTGGCGAAGATGCGCGAGGCCTTCGACCGGCGTCGCAAGACCATCGTGCGGATGCTCAACGAGATCGACGGCGTCGTCTGCCCGGAGCCAGAGGGCGCGTTCTACGCCTACCCGTCGGTGAAGGCGCTGCTCGGCAAGGAGATCCGCGGCAAGCGCCCGCAGGACTCCGTGGAGCTGGCGGCGCTGATCCTGGAGGAGGCCGAGGTCGCGGTGGTGCCCGGCGAGGCCTTCGGCACGCCCGGCTATCTGCGGCTGTCGTACGCGCTCGGCGACGAGGACCTGGTCGAGGGCGTCAGCCGGATCCAGAAGCTGCTGGCGGAGGCACGGGACTGACCTGTCCCTCCGCTTCGTACGGAGCACCTCGTGACGTCGGTGACGTCGCGGGGTGCTCCGTTCGTTTGTGCGGGCAAGAGCCCGTACGGGGAAAGTGCTGTCGGGCCGGGCGTGTCGTGCGGCAGGATCAGCGGATGGAGCGTGTACGTGATGTCTCTGAACTGCCGAAGGCCCATCTGCATCTGCACTTCACCGGGTCCATGCGGCCCACCACCCTGCTGGAACTGGCCGACAAGCACGGCGTGCGGCTGCCCGAGACGCTGACCGAGGCGCTGAGCCACGGGGAGTCGCCGAGACTGCGGGCCACGGACGAGCGGGGCTGGTTCCGCTTCCAGCGGCTGTACGACGCGGCGCGGTCGTGCCTGCAGACGCCGGAGGACATCCAGCGGCTGGTGCGGGAGGCCGCGGAGGAGGATCTGCGGGACGGCTCGGGGTGGCTGGAGCTCCAGGTGGACCCGACGTCGTACGCCCCGCGGCTGGGCGGGCTGATCCCGGCGCTGGAGATCATCCTGGACGCGGTGGAGACGACCGTTCGGGACACCGGGATCGGGATGCGGCTGCTGGTCGCGGCGAACCGGATGAAGCATCCGCTGGACGCGCGGACGCTGGCGCGGCTGGCGGTGCGGTACGCGGACCGGGGGGTGGTGGGGTTCGGGCTGTCCAATGACGAACGGCGGGGTATGGCCCGGGACTTCGACCGGGCGTTCGCGATCGCCCGGGAGGGCGGGCTGCTGTCGGCGCCGCACGGTGGTGAGCTGACGGGGCCGGCGTCGGTGCGGGACTGCCTGGACGATCTGGAGGCGGACCGGATCGGGCACGGGGTGCGGGCGGCGGAGGACCCGCGGCTGCTGAAGCGGCTCGCGGACCGGCAGGTGACGTGCGAGGTGTGCCCGGCGTCGAATGTGGCCCTGGGGGTGTACGAGAAGCCGAAGGACGTGCCGCTGCGGACCCTGTTCGACGCGGGGGTGCCGATGGCGCTCGGCGCGGACGACCCGTTGTTGTTCGGGTCGCGGCTGGCGGCGCAGTACGAGATCGCGCGCGAGCACCACGGGTTCACGGACGCGGAGCTGGCGGAACTGGCCCGGCAGTCCGTACGGGGGTCGGCGGCACCGGAGGACGTGAAGACGAAGCTGCTGGCGGGGGTGGACGACTGGCTGGCGGCTTGATGGTGGTGGTGGTGGTTCGGGGTTCCGTGCCGTGCCATGCCTGCGGCGGCCTGTGCGGGTTCGGTGGGGGTGCGTGTAGCGCGTTCGGTCCGGTGGTGGGTCGGGGCCGCGCCGGGGGGTGTCCGTCCTCGGAACGGCGCGAAATCGGTCTCCTGGCAGCAGGCGGGGCGTTGACGCGCCAACCGCTGCGGGCGGACACCCCCCGACACGACCCCTTCTCGCCGTACGCGGCTTTCCGTCGTCCCCCACCGCACCCGGCTGCGGGCAGCCGCGCCGCCGCCCTAGCTGCGGGCAGTCGTGCCTCCCCCAGTGCCTGAACCCCCAGGGGCACGACCAGACCACCATGCCGGCCCGACGCCCTCCGCTACAGGCTGACGCCCACCGTCACCGGCTCGTTGACCAGCGTGACGCCGAACGCCGCACGCACGCCGGCCACGACCTCCCGCGCCAGGGCCAGCAGATCCTCCGTCGTCGCCTCACCCCGGTTGGTGAGGGCGAGCGTGTGCTTGGTGGAGATACGCGCCGGCCCCGCGCCGTATCCCTTGGTGAAGCCCGCCTTGTCGATCAGCCAGGCGGCGGATGTCTTGATACGCCCCTCCCCCGCAGGGAACGCAGGCGGCTCCACCTCGCCCCCGAGCCGTTCCGCCACCCGGGCGCGGAACGCCGCGAACTCCTCCTCCGTGAGGATCGGATTGGTGAAGAACGACCCGGCCGACCACGTGTCGTGGTCCTCGGGGTCCAGCACCATGCCCTTCCCGGCGCGCAGCTTCAGCACGGTCTCGCGGGCGGTGCCGAGCGGCACCCGGCCGCCGGTCTCGACACCGAGGGCGCGGGCCGTCTCCGCGTAGCGCAGGGGGGCCGAGAGCCCGCCGGCGTCCTCCAGTGCGAAGCGGACGCGCAGGACGACGTAGCGGTCGGGCTCGGCCTTGAAGCGGCTGTGGCGGTACGCGAAGGCGCAGTCGGCGTTGGCGAGGGTGACCGTCTCGCGGTTCCTGCGGTCGTAGGCGATCACTTCGGTGATGGTGGAGGAGACCTCCTGGCCGTACGCACCCACGTTCTGGATGGGGGTGGCGCCCGCCGAGCCGGGGATGCCGGCCAGGCACTCGACGCCGGCGAGCCCGGCCTCCACGGTGCGGGCGACGGCGTCGGTCCACACCTCGCCGGCCGCGAGCTCGAGCGTCGTGCCGTCGAGCGAGAGGCCGCGCGTGGCGATGTGCAGGGCCGTGCCGTCGAAGCCCTTGTCGCCGATGACCAGGTTGGATCCGCCGCCGATGAGCAGCAGGGGGGTACCGGTGTCGTCGGCCTCGCGGACGGCGGCGATCACCTCGTCGTCGGTGGTGGCCGTGATCAGGCGGGTCGCGGGGCCGCCCAGCCGGAAGGTGGTCAGCGGGGCGAGGGGGGCGTCGTGGAGTTCCTGCACGGGCCCCAGCCTACGAGAACGCCCCGGCCGTCGGGCCGGGGCGTCGTCGTCCGGGTGTCTCACCTCAGGCGGCGCCTGACGTCGGTCCAGCTCACCGGCAGGTCGTCGCTCGACGCGGACCAGGCGGCGAACTTCGCGTCCCGCATCTGCGGGGCGAGTCCCCGGGACGTCGGGGCGTGGGTACCGGAGCGGGCGAAGGTCTTGAGGGCCTCGGGCGACTCCCATGCGGACAGGGTCCAGAAGGTCCGCTTCAGGGGCTCGGCCTTCAGGGAGGCGCCGTACACGCCGGGCGCGCCGCGCACCTGCCGCCACACGGCCGGCGTGCGGACGAGGAACTTCAGCGCTCCCCACAGGGTGCGGGTCTCGAAGCGGGAGGCGAAGACGTGCACCTCGGTGGAGTGGGGCGGGCGGTTCGGGGTGATCCAGGGGAGGGTCGGCACGACGGGCTCCTTCCGGGTTCCGCTGTCTCAGTGGGATGCCGTGGCCTTGACCGGCTCGGACGCCGCCGCGAGCGGTCCCGCCGTACGGTCCGTGCGGCGGGCCGGGATCAGCAGGGCCGTGACGCCGCCGAGGGCGACGACGCCGGCGCCCACCGCGACCGCGGGCCGCAGCCCGTCGACGAAGGTCTGCGCGGACTCGTAGCCGCCCTGCGCCGCGAAGATCGATGACATGACCGCGATGCCGAGCGCGCCGCCCACCTCGCGCAGGGCGTTGTTGGCGCCGGAGGCGATGCCCTGCTCCTTCGGCAGGACGCTGGACATCACCAGGGCGGAGGCGGGGGCGAAGAACAGGGCCATGCCGATGCCGCTGGTGATCAGGCCGGGCAGCTGGGCGGCGTAGCCGGCGTCGGCCGTGACCACGGAGGCGAGGTAGCCGAGGCCGGCCGCCTGGAGGAAGAGCCCGGTGGCGACGACCGGGCGTCCGCCGATCCGGTCCGAGAGGATGCCGGCGATCGGCGCGACCAGCATGGGCATGCCGGTCCAGGGCAGCATGCGCAGGCCGGCCTCGGTGGGCGAGTAGCCGAGCACGCCCTGCATGTACTGGCTGAGCAGGAAGATCGAGCCGAACATCCCCAGGAACATCAGCAGGCTCGCCGCGTTGATGCCGGAGAAGGCCCGGGAGCGGAACAGCCGCATGGGCAGCATGGGGTTCTTGGCGCGGGTGCTGTAGAGCACGAAGCCGGTCAGCAGCGCCGCACCGGCGAACAGGGCGGTGAGCACGACGGCGCCGGTCCAGCCGTCGAGCGGGCCGCGGACCAGGCCGTAGACGATGCCGAACAGTCCGCCGCTGGCGAGCAGCGTGCCGGGGATGTCCAGCGGTGCACCTGTGCCGCGCGACTCGGCGAGGCGGAGGCGGGCGAGCGGCAGCAGGCCCAGGCCGAGAGGAACGTTGAGCCAGAAGATCCACTGCCATGAGATGTGCTCGGTGAGGCTGCCGCCGACCAGCGGTCCGGAGGCTACGGCCAGGCCGTTGCCGGCACCCCAGACGCCGTACGCCATCCCGCGCCGTTCGGCGGGCACGGCGGCCGTCAGCAGGGTCAGCGTCAGCGGCATCATGATCGCCGCGCCGGCGCCCTGGACCGCCCGGGCGGCGATGAGCGAGTCGATGCCGGGTGCCATGGCCGCCGCCGCGGACGCCCCGGTGAAAACGGTGAGGCCGACGAGGAAGAGCCTGCGGCGGCCGAAGCGGTCACCGAGGGCCGCGCCGAACATCAGCAGGACGGCGAAGGTGAGCGTGTAGGCGCTCACGGTCCATTCCAGGTCGTGCAGCGCACCGCCCAGGTCCTTGCGGATGGAGGGCAGGGCGGTGGTGACGACGAGGTTGTCCAGGGCCGCCATGAAACCGGCGACGCTGGTGATGACGAGGGTCCAGGCGGCGCCCCCGCGGCGTGCGTTCTGCTGTGACATCTCTCCCCCAGAGTGATGCTCGATGCTCGAACGTCGGATACTTGAGTAGTTATTGATCACTAACTTCTGTGCCCATGCGAGCACGGGGCGAGCCTGCGCCCCGATTCCCCTACTCCTTCGGTCCACCCGCCGGTCGTGCGGACAGGTAGAGCCCCTCCCACACCCGGTGCTCGGGCGGGAAGCCCATGGCCGACAGGCAGTTGATGAGCATGCCGTAGGCCAGGAAGTGCGTCGTCTCGTCCACGTCGGCCCCCAGCGGCAGGTGGACCGTGTCCCACAGCCGCATCCAGCCGGTGCGCACCGACTCGCCGAACTCGCGGTCGCCCTCCTGCTCGGCGGCCGCCACGGCGAGATACATCTGCATCTGCATCATCAGGCGCTCGGGGTGTTCGGTGATGGCCACCCGGTACGCCTCGGCCATGGCATGCAGCGCGTCCTCGCCGTGCAGCCCTTCGGAGGCCTTCTCGAACATCCGGACGGTCTCGTCCACACAGCGGTCCGCCGCCGCGAGGAAGATCGCCTTCTTGCCCGGGAAGAGCCGGAAGAGATACGGCTGGGAGACACCGACGCGCTTGGCGATCGCCTCGGTGGAGGTGCCGTAGTAGCCACCTCGCGCGAACTCGGCCATCGCCGCGCGGACGACGCTCTCGCGCCTCTCCTCTGCACTCATCCGGGCCATGAGAATTAAGTTAGTACTCAATCACTAACTCCGTCAAGCGGTCGTGTCGGGGCCCGGCACATGCGAGGGGCGCCCCCGGTCAGGGACGCCCCTCGTGCGTACCGGCTCCGGCTCAGGTCAGCCGGACGACCGCGCGGGACATGCCGAGGACCTTCTGACCGGCGCTGGTGGCCGTGAGGTCGACGCGGACGGTGTTGTCGTCGAGCTTGGCCGCAACCTTGCCGCTGACCTCGATCACGGCGCCCTCGTCGTCGTTCGGGACGACGACGGGCCGGGTGAAGCGGACGCCGTACTCAACAACCGAGCCCGGGTCTCCGGTCCAGTCGGTCACGACGCGGACGGCTTCGGCCATGGTGAACATGCCGTGCGCGATGACGTCCGGCAGACCGACCTCCTTGGCGAACTTCTCGTTCCAGTGGATCGGGTTGAAGTCGCCGGAGGCACCCGCGTAGCGCACGAGCGTGGCGCGGGTCACGGGGAAGCTCTGCGCGGGCAGCTCGGTGCCGACCTCGACGTCGCTGTACGCGATCATGCTCACGCCTCCTCGGC
This sequence comes from Streptomyces sp. NPDC032940, assembly GCF_040636935.1. Classification (NCBI taxonomy): domain Bacteria; kingdom Bacillati; phylum Actinomycetota; class Actinomycetes; order Kitasatosporales; family Streptomycetaceae; genus Streptomyces; species Streptomyces sp. NPDC032940. The sequence continues at coordinate 506,909 of NZ_JBEZVJ010000001.1, forward strand.
CGCGCGGGCCACGAGCTTGGTCCAGGCGGTCACGACGTGCTCACCGGCCTCGTCGTGGACCTCGCCGCGGATGTCCAGTATGTCGTTGCCGGCCATCGACTTGATCGCCTCGATGGTGGAGGTGACCGTCAGCCGGTCACCGGCGCGGACGGGGCGGACGTAGGTGAACTTCTGGTCCCCGTGCACCACCCGGCTGTAGTCCAGGCCGAGCTGCGGGTCCTCTATGACCTGGCCGGCCGCCTTGAACGTGATCGAGAACACGAAGGTCGGCGGAGCGATCACATCCGGGTGGCCGAGCGCCTTCGCCGCCTCCGCGTCCGTGTACGCCGGATTGGCGTCCCCCACCGCCTCCGCGAACTCGCGGATCTTCTCCCGTCCCACCTCGTAGGGCGCGGTGGGCGGATAGGTCCGCCCCACGAACGACTGGTCGAGCGCCATGGGCTCGCAACCTCCTGCTGTCTGCGACTACTGCTGCTGCGACTACTGCTGCCGTTCTACGGCTTGCCGCCGCCGGACACAACGACGCGAGGCCGTCCCCAAACTACGGGGACGGCCTCGCGTACGAGCCTGATTTATCGCGTTTCGCGGTGCGCGGTGTGCGCGTTGCAACGCGGGCAGTGCTTCTTCATCTCAAGACGGTCCGGGTTGTTACGCCGGTTCTTCTTGGTGATGTAGTTCCGCTCCTTGCACTCCACGCAGGCCAGCGTGATCTTCGGGCGGACGTCGGTGGCAGCCACGTGAGTGCTCCTTGACGAACGGATTGATGGTATTAACGCAGGAAAGAGTAGCCGATTGAAGGACCGACCCCGCAATCGGCTACCAGAAGTAGCGGTGACCGGACTTGAACCGGTGACACAGCGATTATGAGCCGCTTGCTCTACCGACTGAGCTACACCGCTGTGATGCGATCGGGTCCCGCCTTGCGGCGGGAACCTCTCACACCAGAGCCCCAAAACGGAATCGAACCGTTGACCTTCTCCTTACCATGGAGACGCTCTGCCGACTGAGCTATTGGGGCGAGCGATGAAGACATTACACGGTCGCCCGCCGTTCGCCCAAATCCGTTTCGCGGACCCTGCCCCGTCCCGTCCCCGCAGCCCTGACGGGCCCGGTGGGGGCTGCCCTGTGCGGCGCGGCCCGGACCGGTACGACTATTGCGCTCCTCCGCGCCGCGGGCAGGTCACCGCCCTAGGCTCGACCGCACTCTGCGTGATCTTGCGTTCGCCACTGCGCAGTCCCGAGCCCAGAGGAGTGCGATGCCCGACAGCCAGCCGCAGCCGCCCCACTCGCCCTTCCCCTCGGGCCCGGCCGGACACGGCTCCCTGCTGCTGTCGGGGGCACGGCTCGCCGACGGCCGCGTCGTGGACGTACGGCTGTGCGGCGGGCGCATCGAGGCGGTCGGCACGGCCGGCAGCCTGACGGCGGCCCGCCCCTCCGGGCCCGGCACCCGGGTCGACCTCACCGGGTACCTCCTGCTGCCCGCCCCCGCGGAACCCCACGCCCACGGCGACACGGCGCTCACGGCCGACGCGCCCGGCCCGGTGTCTCACCAGCCCGAGGACGTCCAGCGCCGGGTCACCGAGGCCGTCCTGCTCCAGCTGGGGCACGGGGCGACCGCGCTGCGGGCCCATGTGCGGGTGGGTGACGTCTCGGGGCTGGGCGCCCTGATCGCCGTGCTGCGGGCGCGGCGCACGCTGCGCGGGCTGGCCGAGCTGACGGCGGTGGCCATGCCGAGGGTGCTGACCGGGGTGGCCGGGGCGGACGGGCTGGCGATGCTGCGGGACGCGGTCAAGATGGGCGCGGACGTGGTGGGCGGGTGTCCGGACCTGGATCCTGATCCGGCGGGGTACGTGGAGGCGGTCCTGGAGGTCGCCGCCGAGCACGGCTGCCCCGTCGACCTGCACACCGACGCCGCCGACCCGGCGCGGCTGGCCCGGCTGGCGGCGATGGCGGGCGGACTGCGTCCCGGGGTGACCCTCGGTCCCTGCGACGGCCTGGGGCGGCTGCCCGCCGACGTGGCCGGCCGGGCAGCGGACCAGCTGGCGGCGGCCGGGGTCGCCGTGCTGTGTCTGCCGCAGGGGTCCTGCGCCCAGGGCGATGGCGGGGGTGCCGACCGGCGCGAAGGCATCGCTCCGGTACGGCTGCTGCGGGCTGCGGGGGTGCGGGTCGCCGCCGGGAGCGGGGCGCTGCGGGACGTGTCCAACCCGGTCGGGCGGGGCGACCCGCTGGAGGCGGCGTATCTGCTGGCCTCGCGCCACGGGCTGCGGCCCGAGGAGGCCTACGACGCGGTGAGCGGCGCGGCACGGGCGACGCTGGGCCTGCCCGAGGTGCGGGTGGAGGCGGGCTTCCCGGCCGAACTCCTCGCGGTGCGCGGGGACCGGCTCTCGGGTGCGCTGTCGCTGGCGTACGGCCGGATCGTGGTGCACCGGGGCCGGGTGGTGGCACGGACCAGCGCGGTACGGGAGTACGGCGACTCGACGGCCTCCGCGGAGCTGGGGCTGCCGCGGCAGGGGCGCGGGGAGCGGCCGGAGTGAGGGGGCCGGAGTGAGGGGCGGGGGCCGGACTGAGGGGCGGAGCGCGGACTGAGGGGCGGAGCGCGGACTGAGGGCGACGAGAGGTGGCCGTGGGGCGCGCCGGAAGCGGCCGAAGTCGTGCGGCGTGGGCGGCCGTCGGGGCGTACGGTCGAAGACATGCGCATTGTCATCGCTGGTGGTCATGGTCAGATCGCGCTGCGGCTGGAGCGCTTGCTCGCCGCGCGCGGAGACGAGGTGGCGGGCATCATCCGCAAGGCCGAGCAGGCCGATGATCTGCGCGCGGCCGGTGCCGAACCGGTCGTGCTCGACCTCGAGTCGGCCTCGGTCGAGGAGGTCGCGGAGCGGCTGCGGGGCGCGGACGCGGCGGTCTTCGCCGCGGGCGCGGGCCCGGGCAGCGGGGCGGCCCGCAAGGACACGGTGGACAAGGCGGCGGCGGTGCTCTTCGCGGACGCGGCCGTCCGGGCGGGCGTACGGCGCTATGTGATCGTGTCGTCCATGGGCGCCGACCCGGCGCACACGGGGGACGAGATCTTCGACGCGTATCTGCGGGCCAAGGGCGAGGCGGACGCGTACGTGCGCGCGCAGGAGGCGCTGGACTGGACGATCCTGCGGCCCGGCCGGCTCACGGACGACGCCGGCACCGGCCTGGTGCGTCTGGAGGCCCACACCGGCCGCGGCCCGGTCCCGCGGGACGACGTGGCCGCCGTGCTGGCGGAACTTGTCGACACCCCGGCGACGGCCGGTCTGACCCTTGAGCTGATCAGCGGCCCGGCGCCGGTGTCGGTCGCGGTGAAGTCGGTGGCGGGGAACTGAACTCCCTGCGGAACGCCCCTCAGAACAGGGGCAGTTGTCCGGGGAACTCCGGGACGGCGTAACCGTCCAGCGCGGGCTGCGCGGCGTCCGACGCCGCGTACCGCCGGGAGCCGGGGCAGGACACGAGCTCCCCGGCGGCCCGCGCTCCGGGCGGGTCGTGCCGCGCGAAACGCCCGGCGACGACGGCGATCTCCCGGCGGCACTCGGGGCAGGTCCTGCGACGCGACGACATGGCCCCAGCGTAGGACGCGTGAACGCCGAAAGGGTCTGTGAACAGCATTACTGCTGGTCACAGACCCTTTCGGTCTTGTGGCGGCGCCAGGATTCGAACCTGGGAAGGCTGAGCCGGCAGATTTACAGTCTGCGCGGCCAGAGCCACCTCACCTGCGCGTTCAAGCCGCGCCGTCACGCAGCACCCCCTCATGCCCCACGACTCAACGACCTCCCCACTCCCACCAGGGCAGGCCTCGTTGTCAGTGGCCCCCCATAGCCTTCAGCAAGTGGGCCTAGGCCGCCGACCTTCCTCAGCACGCAGGCAGCCCTCGCGCTGTACCGCCCGGACGAAGATCGAAAGCCCTCATCTCTGCAGCTAGGAGGCCTTGAACCTATAGTAAATCGAACGTACAATCGGTTACGGCAGGTAACTGTCCGTAGCTTGATCGGAGTTGAGGGAGCTAACATGGCGTCATGTTGAAGCGCAAGCTGGTATTCCACAGTTGGGGCTCGGTGGGCGGGAAGCCTGACTTTGATCCGCGCGACGTCGCAGCTCGACTGCACTCCAAGATCGCCGACAACGGAGACTTCGCCATCTTCGACAGCGGTGACGCTGTAACGGCTGTGGAAGTGGTACAGGTTGGCTCGGACGGAGAGCCGACTAATTTCAGGCTTTTTGCGCTGCGCAACGCAGACAATAGGCCTTTCAAGTGGGATAGCGCGGGAAGCGTGAGCCCGATATCCCTTCGAGCTCACGAATATCCGGCCGACGTTAGCCACGTTTCCCTTTGGCCTGACGGAACGTGCGCACAAGACTACGCGAAGGAGGTTCCCCGGCTCTCCCGACTCTCACTCTTCTTGCGCCGAAAGATGAACGCGCACGTCAAGTTCGATGCGCTCTACCGGGAGGACATGCTCACCAAGCTAAAAGCACTTCAAGGACAAATCAGGTCAGTAGAGGTCGCCATGACCAAGCGACACCCCGACAACTCAGGAGGTGTATTTGGAACTCTGATCCCAGAAACTTTTGGACATCGAGCGCCTTCCATTCGCTTCACTCTTGGCATGGGGCGCTACGGCCCACGCGATCGGTATCTAGATGGCGAGACCGAAGAGCAGATTTTTGCTCTAGCTGAGCAGGCCGACGATTTTGTAAGCAACATGGTAATCCGTGGACGAAGCAGTGCGACGGGGAGAGTCGAGACCGTTAATCTCTTGCAGGAGCGACTGCAGACTGAGACTGAGTTTGCCAGGAGCTCCACCGTGCCGTCGATGCCAAACCCAAATGAGGTCTTTCGAGCTCTCGAACAGACCTACCAGACATTCCAGCGCGACGGAAAGATTGCCTCTGCCGTACAAGGACAGCAGATGCGAGGTAACGGATAGCTAGCAGTGGGGGGCCTGCGTGTTGCGACGAGTCGGGCAGTGGATTGACCGAAATCTTTGGATCCTTCCGTTTCTCTCATTCCTACTCACAGAACTCGTCCTCACCATCCTCCATTACACCGAGGGTGACCCTTTACTGCTGGCGAAAATAAAAGCAGAGAATCGCAAAGAAATATACTCCTCACTCACTGGCTCTTCCAGTGGACTTCTAGGTTTCGCTCTGGCCGCAGTCGCCATCATGGCAGCGTTCGGCAGGCGAAGCGCAAGCACGCAAGATGAGAGGCAGCGAGAGAATCAACTCGCTGATGCACGAGTTGGAATCAGTAAGATTCTTCTTGCGACCAGCCTTTTCCTTATGACAATTCTGGTCACGGCTACGGTCGCAATCGGGATCGACGATCAAAAGGACGGATCTTTTACGCTAACAAGCGTCATCACATCTTCCGTCGTGTCGAGCTTGCTGGGGCTGTTTGTAAGCTGCGCCGGGTTGGTCCTATCCCTCGCAGAGAGAAGCCGTGAGCGGTAGCGGATTACATGCATCTTCAGAATCGCGGTTCAGTGACGATACCAGCGTGCCTCGCGTCTCTCTTGCTGACCACGTAATCGCTTCGGGTACGCTGGTACGCACCACTTCAGAACGGAGGGTGTTTCGCGGATGGGACCGAAAACAACTCAGGTCTACGAGACGTTGCGGGAGCGTCTCACGGCCCGCGAGTATGCCCCGGGGGACAAACTCCCTTCCGAACGTACGTTGGTCGCAGAACTCGGAATCGGCCGGACGGCACTACGGCAGGTCCTCGCCCGCCTGGTTGCCGAGGGGGCCCTGGAGGTGCGGGGGCGCAGTTCGTACCGAGTACCAGGCGCCGTGAGTGTCGAGCGACCGGAGGGTGTGGAGCCATGGCGTATCCATGGCGAGCGCGACCTGTACGACAACCGGTGGGTGAAGCTTCAGCTCTGGGACGTGGAGCCCCCCGGCATGAAGTCGTTCGAGCATCACGTGGTGAAACTGCATCATGTAGCGGTGACCGCCGTTCTGGACGACCAGGACCGCGTACTCATGATGTGGCGGTACCGCTTCGTGCCTCAACAATTCGGCTGGGAACTTCCCGGTGGCATCGTTGACCCCGGTGAGGAACCTGCGGACACGGCGCTGCGGGAAGTAGTCGAAGAGACCGGCTGGCGCCCAAAGGCTCTCGAACACATCGTGAGCTATCAGCCCATGGTCGGCATGGTCGACTCACCCCACGAAATCTTCGTCGGTCACGGAGCGGAGAGGGTTGGTGAACCGACCGACCTGGAGGAAGCCAGCCACATCGAGTGGGTCCCCCTCGCAGACATCCCCGGGCTCATGGCCCGCGGTGAGCTGATGGGGTCTGGCACCCTCGTTGCCCTACTGCACATCCTGGCCAGTCGGCGCGCGCAAGGGGTCACAGTCGCGCGCTGAGCATGTCGACGCGGCGGCGCTGCCGGACCGAACCGGTCCGGCCCGCCAACAGGCGAGCTTGCCGCAGGTGCGTGCCGGCGTCGTCGTACTCGGCTCGGATGAGATGCGCCTGGGCCAGGTCGGCGTGCAGACCGGCCCGGGCGCGCACGAAGGTCGGGTCCATGACCTCAAGCGCACCGTAAAGGCTGGTTACCGCCGACTCCTCCCCGAGTAAGGCGAGCACGTTGCCCTGCCACCGGGCGAGGTGGGCATCGTTCAGGAAGATGCTCAGCATGTCTGGGTCCCGGTCCTCAGGGCCCGGTGGAATGGCGGCAAAGGCTGCTTCCAATGCCCGTCGGCAGTCGTCTGGCATTCCGGCGTGCGCGCAGATCTCTGCTTCCGCGGCATACAGCCACGCACGTAGCCGAACGGAACCGGCTTGCCCGGCGATGCGCTGCGCGTCCCGCACGAGGTCCACTGCGAGCGCTGGCCGACCTGCCTCACAGAGGACGTAGGACTGCTCACCCATGGCGTGAGCCAGGTACATGGGCGCCTCAGCGTCGCGCGCCGCGCGCTTCGCGAGTTCATAGTGCCGCCACGCCCTTTCAATCGCCCCCGAGTCAATCGCCTGCCAGGCTGCCAGGGTCGCTGCGCCGGCGAGCGCGAGTGCCACCGGCCGACGCGCGGCAGGCAGTACGGCGAAGTTAAGCGCGTCCTCAAGGGCGGAAAGGTGGCCGGTCATTTGATCGACCAGTGCCGCAGCCCCCCTCTGGCGGTCCATGGTGCGCAGTAGCTCAGTCTGGTCGCTGAATGCCTTCACCATGGACTCGCCGACGCTGCTAGCCGAGTCGATCCGGCTCAGAAGATCGTCGTAGCCGTCTGCGATCGGTGCCGCAGGCGCCGGGGCGTTATCCCGCAGCTCCCCGTCCGTGACGCCAAGGAGCTGTCGCAGGATACGCGCGTACCGGTCGGAGATGGTGCGCTTGCCGTTCTCCCACTCGGACACGTAGACCCGCAAACTGGCGGTCGACGCAACATCTCCGAGGTTCCGTCGGGCGAACTGCTCGATCTCGCGAACCAGGCGTTCTTGAGACCACCCGCGCGCCGTCCGCGCGCTACGAAGTCCCGTACTCACGGGCCACCTCCCGGCGTTGGTTCCTCGCGCCACCTTGCCAGCATGACGCATGTCGCCGCAGGTCAACAGGGGTTAACAGGACGCCAGTTAAGCCTTGTTGGCTACCGACACCCCTGCCTCCAGAGGTCTTCTGGAGATGCAACACAGCGGTCAGACGCCACCCGATTCAGCGAACCACCTTGACACTGGTGCGCACCAGATGCACTCTACTGGTGCGCACCAGATTGCCAGGGGTGCTCCTGAAATCAGGCGCATGGCAACGCCCGGAGGGCTCCGTGAAACGGGCTCGAAGGAAGTGCCGGCTCTTTGAGAACTGCATAGGTGGGCCCCGTCTCCCCGAGTCGAAAAGACGGACCGCGCGGCAGGTAGTCGCGCCCCTTGATGTCCCTGCGAACGCGGGAGGTCGGTGTGTACCGACGACATATCCAGGCGCCGCCCGTTCGGACCGGCCGGCGGTGCCTTCGGTAGTTCGGTCCGTTCTGGTTCGCAGCGCTGACGCTGCGGCCGGCTGCCTCTCCCGCCCGTCCGGCGCGCGCACCGCGTGGGGACGTACGGGCGGGAGTGCGGGGAGCCGGAAGCCCGTTCGCCGCCGTGCGTACGGGCGCCGCCCACTCACTCCCACGATCCGAGGAGACAGGGCTATGCGCAGGATCACCAACCCCAAGCATCCGCACGTCGACCAGGTCGGCACGGACGTGCAGCACAGGGGTGAGACGCACCGGATCACGGACGTCGGCGGGAGCTACTTCAAGCTCGTCCGTCTCCGTGACGGCTACGGCGAGAACGTCAAGATCAGCGACGTCAACCGCCGCCGCTAACCCCCGGCCCGCGCCTCGCGGGCTCCACTCTCAACGGCGCGCGCCCCCGGTGCTGGAACACCGGGGGCGCTGTTCGGGCCGTTTCACCTGCTAGGGAGACCACGACCCATGGACCACATCGTCACTGTTCAGGACGCTGTTACCGCGTTCGCCGACTTCATGGAGCCGACGGACGCGGAGCTGGACGCGATCGAGCGGGAAATGCCCGTCATCCTGGCGGACGTCGACCTGCTGGACGCGCACATCGTCACCCTGTATCGCACGCCGACCGAGCTGGACGCCCGCCGTATCCGTCGGGCCCGCCGCCGTGCGCTCGCCGCCCGCGTCGCGCTGGTCAACTCCGCGGCCGGTGCGAGCCTTCCCGGGGGTGCCGCGTGAGTGCCACCGATCGGAACCTGACCGCCGCCCACGCCGAGGTGAAGGCGGAGATCGCGCGGACGGACACGAAGACGGCGCTGCTGCTGGCGTTCGTCGGCGCGGTGCTCGCTGGAACCTGGACCGTCGCCCGCGACCTTCCCCTGACTGTCCCCGTGATCGTGGCGGGCGGCGTCGGGCTGGCCCTGCTCGTTGGCGCGGCTGGCATGCTGCTGCGGTCGGTGCGCCCGAACTTGAGCGGCCGGCATGGCTTCCCCCTGTGGGCCACCCTCACCGCCGAACAGATCAGCGACGCTGTCACCTCCGATCTGGCCGCTGACATTGCCGGACTGTCCCGGCTCGCGGTCGCCAAGTTCACGTGCCTGCGCCGCGCGGTCGACCTGACCATGGCCGGCGGCGCGCTGCTCATCGTCGCCGCCCTGCTCACTGTCGGGGGTGCGGCATGAGCCTTCACCGCAGGGGCCGTGCTGCCCTGGTGCTCGCGCTGGTCGCCGTGGTCGCCATGGCGTTCCGGGTGTCGTGGAACGCGCTGCGGGACATCGCCGGTGCGGTCGGTGCGGACGCCACGGCGGCGACGCTGTATCCGTTCGTGGTCGACGGTCTGATGGCGCTCGCCCTGGTCGCCACCCTCGTCCTCACCGACGACGCCCGCCGCTTCGCGCTGCGGGTGCTGGGCGCCTACACGGTCGCCTCGCTCGTCCTGAACTACGTGCACGGTCTGGTCCCGGAACTGCACGGCCGATCGGTCGACTGGTCACGGCTCGCGGAGTGGGACCCGGCGAACTGGGCGCTGGTACTGCTCGCCACGTCGCTCCCGGTCGGGTCGATCTACTTCGGTTCCGATCTCGTGGCGAAGGTGCTGCATCACCGGCCCACGCCGATCCCGACACCGATCACGAATGCGGAGGAATCGACCGAGACCGATATGAAACGGTCTACGGCTGACCTCGCGGTATCGACCCAGGCGCCGATCTCCCCGAACGTCACCGCGCTGCCCCGTCCGGTGGCCGTGGGCTTCCTGAAGTCGACTCTCCCCGCCAAGCCGCTCCCCTCGCTCGTCTCGGCCCCTGTCGCACCGGTGAAGCGGATCGAGCGACGTGCGACGGTGGCCGCGGAGTCGACCCGACCGCGCCGCGCCACCGGCCGCGTGCCCGAGGCGGCGAAGCCGACCCGGCCCAAGCGCACCCGTGACGAGCTGCTCGCCGAGGCGCGCGCGGTGACGGCCGATTGGCCGGACGCGAAGGTGACCGCGGAGGGCATCCGCCGGGAGGTGCGCACCTCGCCGGCGAACGCCCGGACGTTGCGGGACACGATCCTCGCCGAACGCGCCACGGCTGAGGCGGTGGCGTGATGGGGGCGCTGCCGGTGTTCCGGTGGCGCCTGGCCCCGGACGGCTACGCCACCCGCCGCCAACTCCGTGCCCGCGGGCTGCGGCCCGGCGGTCAGGACGTGGCCGCGCAACTCGAACGGCCGCGCCGTCGGCGCGGGCCGCTGGTCGCCTACCTCTACCGCGTCGACCTGGCCAAGCCTGTCCGGCCGATGACTCCGGCCCGGTGGGCGGCACTGGACGCCGCGAACCGGGCCCGCCGCACCTGCCCCGAATGCCGCACGGACGCCGGCTACATCATCCCCGCCGCACTCGGCGCATGCGTGACCTGCGCTTTTGCCGAACCTTCCGACTCCCTGAGGAGTGCTTGATGGGTAAGCCCGACACCCGCCGCCTGGACCGCGCCATTCAGCTCGCGAACCGGAAGCTGGCGGCCGTGCAGAACCGCGAGATGTGGCCGCTGGACGGACGCGAGCGCCGTGCCGTGCTCGCCGGTCTGGCCAGCGGCGGCTACAAGGTCGTGCGAGGGAAGAGCCCCGCCCGTGCGGAACGCAAGCTGGAGACCGCGTGGGGTTCGGCGGAGACCCGGCTCATCGCGGAGATCGCCGCGCTCACGACGGAGCGACAGCGGATCGTGACCGAGGCCGCGAAGGCGAAGGCGGCCAAGAAGTCGTCGGGGTGGTGGTGACCGTGCCCGCCCGGGAAACGCCGCCGGGTGAGTGCCCGCAGTGCTGGCAGCACGCCCACGACCGGCGCATCCACCGCACGCTGAAGCCGCGCGAGGACTGCCCGCAGTGCGTTGACCACATGGTCAACGGCCACCCCTACCTCGTGCCCAAGAAGCCGTCCCGCTGGTGGTGACCAGCCCCGCCGTGTGACCGCCCGCATGTCTCACGCCCGGGGTGGCCGTCCCCTGCGACGGACCCGGCCACCCCGGCTCTCCCTACCTCCCGCCCCGCAGGGGCAGTCAGGAGAACTTCCAGCATGTCTGAGAACGTCGTTCACCTGCACAAGCACACCGACCCGCCCGCCGACAACGTGACCACGCTGACCGTGGTCCCCGACCCGCCGGCCCCCTCGCCGGTGCCGTTGTGGGTGCGCTCCGGACGGGCCGTCAAGCGTCTGGCCACCGACGAGCGGACCACGACGGCCGCGCGTGCGGTGGCCCGGCACAGCCTCTACGTGGCCGGTGGCGCCCGGATCGTGGCCCGTCGCACGTGGGACGGCCGCACCGCCGCCCGCTACGAGCGTCTGCTCCGTGCCGCCGAGGCCGCCGGGAACTACGAGGCCGCAGCCGAATGGGAGGAGCGCGGGCAGCGCTTCCGGGAGGCCCGCCACCGGCGTCGCATGGATCTGCTCCACTCCCCGCTGGACGCTGCCAAGGGCGTCGCCGTCGGGGCCGGTATGAGCGTCGGCGTGCTGATCGCCCTCGGGGTCGTGCTGGCCATCAACACGGGCCAGGTCGGTGACGTCATCACCCCGCTGTCGGCGACGATCGACTTCATCGCCCTGCTCATCCGGATCGTGCAGATCGTCTGGGGCCCGGCGATCACGATCGGCCCGTTCCTCGCACTGCTCGCCCTGTGGGGCGTCGGCCGGCACCAGCAGGCCGCCCCCCAGTGGGCACTTCCCGCGAACGTCCGGTCGGGCGAAGGTGAGCCAATCACGCCGTCCATCGTGGTCAAGGCCCTGCGCGACCTCGGAGTCCCGGCCCTGCGCAACGCCATCAAGGAGATGGGCGACGCCGGCGCCTCCATGCTGGGCCCGATCCGGATCGCCGGATGCGGCGTGGAAGTCGACGTGACCCTCCCCTCCGGGGTGTCCACGATCGAGGTGCAGAACCGGCGGCGCAAGCTCGCCGAAAACCTGACCCGGCACGAACACGAGGTGTTCATCACCATCCCGCAGGCGGCGCGGACGGTGCGGCTGTGGATCGCCGACTCGGGTGCACTGGACGAGCCGATCGGCCCGTCCCCGCTCGTCACCGACGAGACGATGACCGCCGACTACGCCAAGGGCCGGGCTCCCTGGGGACAGGACCTGCGCGGGGATGCCGCCGCCCTGTCCCTGTACCAGCGCCACTTGCTGATCACGGGTCTGTCCAACCAGGGCAAGACCGTGGCCCTGCGCTCCCTGGCCCTGTGGCTCGCCCTGGACAAGTCGGTGCAGTTCCTCATGGGCGACCTCAAGGGCGTCGGCGACTGGGCCATGTTCGACGGCCTCGCCACCACCCTGATCCAGGGGCCGACCGATGAGCACGTCATCCAGGTGACCGAGATGGTCGAGGGTGCAGTGGACGAGATGAACCGCCGTATCCAGGCCCCGCCCGGCACGACGTTCCCGCCCCTGATCGTGCTGGTCGATGAGGCGCAGGTCGCGTTCATGTGCCCGGCCAAGGACGAGGACAAGCGCCCGTATGGCGGGTCCAAGGCCAACTCCCGGTACTTCATGGCCGTCCGGAAGATCCACAACCAGGGTCGCGCGGTCAACGTGCTGATGTGGCAGGGCACGCAGGACCCGACCAACGAGAACCTGCCCAAGCTCGTTCGCGAGGGCGCCCACACCCGCGCCTCCCTCGCCCTCGGCACCGAGTCGCAGGCCCGCATGGCACTCGGGGACAAGGCCGTCGACGGCGGCGCGGCCCCGAACCTGCTGCGTCCGGGCCTGGACCGGGGAACTCTGGTCGTCGCCTCGGACGGCATCACCATCCCGGCCGGACAGTCGTCCATCACGGTGCGCACGCACTACATCGATGACGAAGCGGCCGTGGCGATCACCGACCGGGCCAAGGCCCTACGCGACGGCGTCACCACCCTGCACGCCATCGACCGCGGCCCGAAGCACGACCCGCTCGCCGACATCGCCGCCGTCATCGGCGACGCGCCCCGCGTCCGCACCAAGGACGTGCTCGCCCGGCTCGCCGCGCGGAACACGGACGCCTACGGCGACTGGTCGTTCCTCGATCTCAAGCGCGTCCTCGACGCCGCCGGTGCCAGCCCGTACAAGTCCGACGGCGTCATGTGCGTCGCCCGCGACCGGGTCACCCGCGCCCTCGCCAACCGCGACGGAGACGGTTCCGCTTCCGTCGAATGACGGCAGGGAGTTGACCCTCGGTGGGGCAGGGAGGCAGGGAGAACTCCCTGACCGCCTCCCTGCCCTGCCTCCCTGGCTCTGACCTGCACGAATGATCGTTCAGGGAGTCAGGGAGGCCCGCAGGTCAGACCCCCGAAACACCCCTCCACAGCACCCCCCGGCAGGGGGTGTCTCCGCCTCCCTGACCAACGTTCGGAAGGGATTCCGCATGTACCCCGAGAACACTCCGCACGTGCCCGCACAGCGGGCGATCGAGGTGCACCACCCGGCCCCGCTGCAGCCCGCCGCCGTCGTGCCGGCGCAGGTCGTGGCCGTGCAGCCCGGGGCCGTCCCGGCTGTGGCGAGCATCGTCTTGCCGGACGGTCGCGTCGTCACCGGCTACGCCATCAACCCCACCCAGCCCGAGCCGGTCGCCGTCAAGCCGGCCGTCTCGCGGACGGCGGTGAACGTCGCCCTCGGGGGCGCCGGGGTCCTCGCGGTGTGCGGCGGACTCATCCTGCTCACCTCGTTCATCGCCGCGCTCACCGCGTTCATCACCCAGCTCATCACCCTCGCCGCCGTCATCTTCGGCGGCTGGGTCGCCGTACAGGTGCTCAGCGTGAGCGGCCACAAGGGCGGGACCACGGTGAACATCCGGCGGGCCGTCTTCAAGCGCAACCACTTCCACGGCTGACCGGAGAGGACCCCCATGGCGCTCACCACGATCACGTGCATCGTCGCCATCTGCGACCTGTGCGGACGGCGTAACACCGACACCGAGGACGGCGCCCTCGCGGACCTGACCATCGCTTACGGCGACGCCCCCGCTTGGACCCTCACCGCCGACGGCCGCCTGATCTGCGACCGCACCGACCAGTCCCACCACGAACAGCGCATCCACGTCCACGGCTGGCACCCCACCGACGGCGCCACCTCCCTCACCTTCACCCCCGACACGCCCTCACACCGGGCGCACCCCTAGCTACGCCAAGGGCGGCCCCCTCGTCTCGCCAAAGCCGCGGGGCCGCCCTTGTCACCCAGCACCCTTCGACAGGACTGGAGACAACCAGCATGACCCATAACCCCCCGTCCGTGCTGCTGTCCGCAGCGCTGGACGCCGCCGAACGCGGCTGGCACGTCTTCCCGCTCCGTCCCGGCACCAAGCGCCCGGCCCTGCACGGAGAGACCGCCTGCCCCCGTACCGGGCCATGCGCCGACGGGCATCGCAAGTGGGAGGACCGGGCCACCACCGACCCGGACCGCATCCGTGCTGCGTGGGAGCGGGCGCCGTTCAACGTCGGGATTGCCACCGGCCCGTCCGGGCTGATCGTCATCGACCTGGACACGCCAGAGCACAAAGGCAGTCCGGACGCGCCTGACGGCGCGACAACCTTTCGAGCGCTCTGCGAGCGCGCCGGGCACACCGTCCCCATCACCTTCCGCACCCGGACCGCGAGCGGCGGACAGCACCTGTACTTCACCGCCCCGTCCGGGGTGCGGCTGGCCAACACCGCGGGCACCGTGGCCGCTTCGGTCGACACCCGCGCGTGGGGTGGCTACGTCGTCGCCGCCGGCAGCACCCTGCCCACTGGAACCTACGAGGCTCTGAACGCCCCGGAGACGGCCGCACTGCCCGGATGGCTACTGAGCAGCCTGCAACCCGCCCCCGCCCGCCCGATGGGCCCGTTGCGGCTTCCTGCGGTGGATGGAAGCCGGGCGGCCGTCGCCGCGCTGGAAGCCGAATGCGCGAACGTGACCGCAGCGCCGGAGGGGCTGCGGAACGTCACGCTGAACCGCAGCGCGTTCAAGGTGGGCCGATTCGTCGCGTGGGGCGACCTCCCCCGGAACGTGGCAGAGGAGGCCTTCCAAGCGGCAGGAGAGACCGTGGGACTCACCCCGGCCGAGTGCCGCACCACCATCCGCAGCGCCCTGGACAGCTCCCTGCGCACCGCCCGACCCCGGGAGGCGGCATGAGCACCCCCGGCCGCCCCCACTTGGAAGGCCAACCGGCCGCACCCACCGACCCGCACGCCGCCCGACCGGGCCCGGCGCCGGCGGCCGTGGGCGAGCCGAAAGGCGCCGCCCGTCAGGGCGTCGTCACTGCCTTTCGCTCTGACCGGTTCCCGGCCCACGACGTGCGCCCCGACGCAGATCCGACGCCGGAGCGGCCCGGCATCCGCGTCTACGCTCCGCCGGTCTACCGCGACCACTGGGACGGCGCCCGCTGGTCCAAGCGGTACAGCGCCACCCCCACCGCCGCATACGCCTGCTCCTGCGGCCAAACCCGCACCGCCCGCGGACAGGACGCCGTGGCCGCGCTGATCACCGAGTACGCCGCCCACAAGCACTTCTGCACCGGCACACCCGCCGCACCCCATGAAGGGAGGGCCGCCGCATGACCCCCAGCATCGACGGGGCCGCACTGCTCAACGAGGTGGAAGCCTTCCATCGCCGGTTCAACGTCTTCCCGCACGAGGCCGCCTACGTCGCCGTCGCGTTGTGGGACGCACACGCCCACCTGCTCGACTGCTTCGACTCCACCCCCCGGCTCGCCTTCCTCTCCCCCGAGCCGGGATCGGGCAAGTCGCGGGCGCTGGAGATTGTGGAAACCCTCGTGCCACACCCCATGGTCGCCGTCAACGCGTCCGCCGCCGCCCTGTTCCGGGCGGTTTCGGGGGCCGATGGTCGGCCGACGATCCTGTTCGATGAGATCGACACGATCTTTGGCCCCAAGGCCGGGGACAACGAGGAATTGCGCGGTTTCCTCAACGCCGGACATCGTCGCTCCGGGGTGACCTACCGGTGCATCGGCGACGGCGGTAACCAGACCGTGCAAGCCTTCCCGTCGTACTGCGCGGTCGCGGTCGCCGGACTAGGCAACCTCCCCGACACGATCATGACCCGCTCGGTCGTCATCCGGATGCGCCGCCGGGCCCGCAACGAACGAGTGGAACCGTTCCGGGCCCGCGTCCACGAGGCAGAGGGGCACAAGCTGCGTGACCGGCTCGCGCAGTGGGCGGAGCAAGCTCGCGCTTCCGTCGTCGGGGCCTGGCCCGAGATGCCCGACGGCGTCACTGATCGGCCCGCCGACGTGTGGGAGCCGCTGCTCGCCGTCGCGGACGCCGTCGGCGGCGACTGGCCCCGACGGGCCCGGGAATCGTGCGTGACGCTGGTGACCGCCTCGCAGTACACCGACAAGCACAGTCTCGGAATCCGGCTGCTCACCGACCTGCGCGACCACGTCCTCATCGGCATCGACCGCCTGCCCACCATCGCCATCCTCGACCGGCTCAACGCCCTGGACGACGCCCCCTGGGCCGACCTGGACGGCAAACCGCTCGACAACCGGCGCCTCTCGCGGATGCTCGGGGAGTACATGACGGCCGACAACGAGCCGATCCGCTCCCGCAACATCCGCACCGCTGGCGGAGTCCTCAAGGGCTTCCACGCCTCGGACCTGGAAGACGCGTGGGCCCGCTACTGCCCCGCCCCCCAGAACACCGCTACAGCCGCTACGCCGCTACAGCCCAGCTCAGAGCCCCCGAATCTGTAGCGGCACCGCAGCGTGTAGCGGCTACGCAGACACCGCCGTAGCGCGTGCGTAGCCGCTACACGCCACCCCTCCGCTACAGGAAACCACCCACTGACCTGCGATGTAGCGGTGTAGCGGCTGTAGCGGACTTCTGAGACGGCCCCCGAGAGTCTTCACCCCGCGAAGGAGTCACCACCTTGGCCGGCACCAAGATGCTCAAGCTCCCCGAAGTCCTCAACGAGATCGGCATGAGCCGCGCCGCCTTCTACCGCATGCGCGCCCGTGGGCAGGCACCGCGACTCGTGAAGCTGCCCAACGGTCACCTGCGGGTGCGCCGCAACGACCTGGACGACTGGCTCAGCCGTCTGGACTCCCCCGCCTACTGACCGCATCAATTCACCGACACGACCCAAGGGGCCCGGCTCATGCCGGGCCCCTTTCGCAGGAAGGTCCCCCGATGGGGAAGACGTACGACGTTCGAATCTGGTCCGTCCGGCAGCGGAAGGACCGTGGACAGTCCTCTGCGGAATTGCGCTGGAAGACGGGCGACACCCCGCACTCCCAGACGTTCCGCACCAAGACACTGGCGGAGGGCCGGCGTGCTCAGTTGCTGCGGGCGGCGCACGACGGCGAGCCGTTCGACGAGGCCACCGGGGTGCCGCTCTCCGAGCTTCGGCAGCGCAACGACGTGAGTTGGTACCAGCACGCCCGCGAGTACATCGAGATGAAGTGGCAGCACTCCCCCGGCTCGACACGCCGGACGCTCGCAGAAGCAATGGCCACCGTCACGCCCGCTCTCGTCAAGGACACCAAGGGCATGGCCGACGCCAAGACGGTACGGACGGCTCTCTACAGCTGGGCATTCAACGTGAGCCGCCGCGACCTGGAACCGCCGGACGAGGTGACCGCCGTGCTGGCCTGGTTCGAGCGGAAGTCCTTGCCCACGTCCTCGTTGGCCGACCGGATGCGCGTGCGCGCCGCTCTGGACGCCCTGACCATGAAACTGGACGGCACCACGGCGTCCGCGTCGACCATCCGTCGGAAGCGGGCCATCTTCCACAACGCGCTCGGCTACGCCGTCGACGCCGGCCGTCTGACGGACAACCCCTTGCCACAGGTTCAGTGGAAGGCTCCGGAGCAGGTGGCCGAGGAACTGGATCCCGCTTCAGTGCCCGATCCCCGGCAGGCGCTCGCACTGCTCGACGCCGTGCGGACACAGAGCGCCCGTGGGCGCCGCCTGGTCGCATTCTTCGGGTGCATGTACTACGCGGCGGCACGGCCGGCGGAAGTCATCGGCCTGCGCCTGCAAGACTGCGACCTGCCCCGCCGAGGGTGGGGGACCCTGCGGCTCCGGGAGACCCGTCCGCGGTCGGGGTCGGCCTGGACGGACAGCGGCGAAGCACACGACCGGCGGGGCCTCAAACACCGGCCTCGGAAGGCGGTCCGCACCGTGCCGATCCCGCCTGATCTCGTGAACCTGTTGCGGTGGCACGTCACGGCCTACGGAGTCGCCCCCGATGGGCGACTGTTCCGTACCCAACGCGGCGGGCTCATCCAGGACACCGGATACGGCGAGGTGTGGGCGGAAGCGCGCGCACGTGCACTCACGCCCGCTCAGTGCGCGTCGCTGCTGGCGAAGCGTCCATATGATCTTCGCCACGCGGCCGTGTCCACGTGGCTCAGTTCAGGCGTGGAGCCGCAGGAAGTGGCCGCTCGCGCCGGCCACAGCGTGGCTGTGCTGTTCCGGGTGTACGCGAAGTGCCTGGACGGCGGGGCCGCCACGGCGAACGCTCGCATCGAGCGGGCATTGAAGAATGACAGCTAGGACGCCCGGAAGCTGCCCCACGTCTGCCCCACACGGACTGGTCAGCACCCGAAACAGGGTGAGACACACCGGGAAAAAGCACCCATAGCGATCAGATCATGCTCGTCAACGCCGAAAGGGTCTGTGATCAGCATTGCTGCTGATCACAGACCCTTTCGGTCTTGTGGCGGCGCCAGGATTCGAACCTGGGAAGGCTGAGCCGGCAGATTTACAGTCTGCTCCCTTTGGCCGCTCGGGCACACCGCCAAGGTTTGCCGCCCTTCGCACCGTCTTGCGGCGGTGCTCCGTGGCAACGACGTAAACAATACCCGATAGGGAGGGGTGCTTCGCCACCCGATTGATCTCCGCCCCGGGCGCGGGGGGTGGCTAGGCTTGTCCGGATGCGGCCGAGGACCCCCGCCGGGCTCGGCGGCCGCCCACGTATGCCGGTACGGACCCGATACGCGGCCCGACACGCACCCAGATACAAGGAGCCACAGGACATGGCCGACTCCAGTTTCGACATCGTCTCGAAGGTCGAGCGGCAGGAGGTCGACAACGCCCTCAACCAGGCCGCCAAGGAAATCTCCCAGCGCTACGACTTCAAGGGCGTGGGTGCCTCGATCTCGTGGTCCGGGGACAAGATCCTCATGGAGGCCAACTCCGAGGACCGGGTCAAGGCCATCCTCGACGTCTTCCAGTCCAAGCTGATCAAGCGCGGCATCTCGCTGAAGGCTCTGGACGCGGGTGAGCCCCAGCTCTCCGGCAAGGAGTACAAGATCTTCGCGTCGATCGAGGAGGGCATCTCCCAGGACAACGCGAAGAAGGTGGCGAAGATCATCCGCGACGAGGGCCCCAAGGGCGTGAAGGCCCAGGTGCAGGGCGACGAGCTGCGGGTCTCCTCGAAGAGCCGGGACGACCTGCAGACCGTGATCGCGCTGCTCAAGGGCAAGGACTTCGACTTCGCCCTGCAGTTCGTCAACTACCGGTGAGGTGACGGACCCGTCCGGTAGACGAAGGGTGGGCGCCCCTGTGGGGGTGCCCGCCCTTCGTCGTCGTCCGGTGCCGTCGGGGCGGGTCAGTCGCGCGAGTTGCCGAACAGGATGCGGTAGGCGATCAGCAGGACCAGCGAGCCGCCGATGGCCGCCGCCCAGGTGGCGCCGTCGTAGAAGTCCTTGCTGATCGGGTGGTCCAGCCAGCGGGCCGATATCCAGCCGCCGATGAACGCGCCCGCGATACCGATGACGGTCGTGCCGATGAAGCCGCCCGGGTCGCGGCCCGGCAACAGGAACTTGGCTATGGCTCCGGCCAACAGTCCCAGGATGATCCAGCTGATGACGGTCATGCCGTGACCCTGCCCCTTCTCGCTGTGCCCGCGCTGTCCGAGCGCCGTGGGCTCGTACCTCCGCGTGTGTTCATGTCTTCTTGGTGAGGAGGACGTCACGGCCGCTCCCGGTGGTTGCGTCGATCAGTAGGGTGCGGCCCATGACAGCTGCGGGACCGGAACTGCGGCGCACGCTGGGCGTGCGCGACGCGGTGATCGTGGGGCTTGGTTCCATGCTCGGTGCCGGGATCTTCGCCGCTCTGGCGCCCGCGGCGCACGCGGCCGGGTCGGGGCTGCTGCCCGCCCTCGCCGTGGCCGCGGTGGTGGCCTACTGCAACGCCACCTCGTCGGCGCGGCTGGCGGCCCGGTATCCGGCCTCCGGCGGCACGTACGTCTACGGACGCGAGCGGCTGGGGGACTTCTGGGGGTACCTGGCCGGCTGGTCGTTCGTCGTCGGCAAGACGGCGTCCTGTGCCGCCATGGCGCTCACCGTGGGTGCGTACGTCTGGCCCGGGCAGGCGCACGCGGTGGCGGTCGCGGCCGTGGTGGCGCTGACCGCGGTGAACTACGGCGGGATCCGGAAGTCCGCCTGGCTGACGCGGGTGATCGTGGCGGTGGTGCTGGCTGTCCTCGCTTCCGTGGTGGTGGCGTGCCTGGGTTCGGGGCGGTCCGACGCCGGACGGCTCGGCATCGGTCTGTCGGGCGGCGTCGGCGGGGTGCTCCAGGCGGCCGGGCTGCTGTTCTTCGCCTTCGCGGGGTACGCCCGGATCGCCACCCTCGGCGAGGAGGTACGGGATCCGGCGCGCACCGTCCCCCGGGCGATTCCGCTGGCTCTGGGCATCACGCTGGCCGTGTACGGGTGTGTCGCGCTGGCCGTCCTTTCCGTGCTGGGGCCGACGGGTCTTGGGCAGGCGACCGCGCCGCTGGCCGACGCGGTCCGGGTGGCCGGCGTGCCGGGACTGGTGCCGGTCGTGCGGGCGGGTGCCGCCGTCGCGGCGCTCGGCTCGCTGCTCGCGCTGATCCTGGGCGTCTCGCGGACGGCTCTGGCCATGGCCAGGGACCATCACCTGCCCGGCGCGCTGGCCGCTGTGCACCCGCGGTACCAGGTGCCGCACCGGGCGGAGCTGGCCGTGGGCGCGGTGGTCGCCGTCCTGGCCGCCACGGTGGACGTGCGGGGCGCGATCGGGTTCTCCTCCTTCGGTGTACTGGCGTACTACGCGGTGGCCAACGCGTCGGCCTGGACGCTGGAGCCGGTGCCGATGGCGCGGGTCGTACCGGTGCTGGGGCTGGCCGGGTGTGCCCTGCTGGCGTTCTCCCTGCCGGTGGTTTCGGTGATCGTGGGTGTGGGGGTGCTGGCCGTGGGGGTGGTGGCGTATGTCGTGCGGGGGTGGCCGGGCGCTCCGCGGTAGGACTCCGCGGCTGTGGGTCCACGGGGTCGTCTCCCGTCCCTGCCTTGCCTCTTGGCGCCGGTGCCTGACGTCGTGCCGGGCGGGCGGACGCAGAGGGCGGGGCGGGGCTTCGCCCCGGCGAGGGGGCCGAGGAGGGGAGTCCGGTGCCGTGGGTGGGTGTCGGGGGCCTTCGGCGTCGTTCGCGCCGTCAACTGCTCGCTCGCGGTCATGGCTTCATGATGCGGCCCGCGGCCGGATGCCGCCGGAGCCTGTGGACAACCTCGCGGCTGTGGAGAAACGGCGGTCCGTCCCGCCCCTCCCCCGGTCTACCAGTCGGTCCGGCGGGCCCCGGCGGTGGCGGTGAACGGCTGGTCCGTGCGCACGATCTCGCGGCCCAGCGGGAGCAACGAGACGGGGATCAGCTTGAAGTTGGCGATGCCGAGCGGGATGCCGATGATCGTGACGCACAGGGCGATGCCGGTGACGATGTGGCCGATGGCCAGCCACCAGCCGGCGAGGAGCAGCCACAGCACATTGCCGATGCAGGAGGCCGCTCCCGCGTCGCGTCGCTCGACCGCCGCGTACCCGAAGGGCCACAGGGCGTAGACGCCGATGCGGAAGGCCGCGATGCCGAACGGGATGCCGATGATGGTGATGCAGAGCAGCAGACCCGCGGCCAGGTAGCCGAGGAACAGCCAGAATCCGCTGAGGACGAGCCAGATGATGTTGAGGATGGTCTTCATCGCTGACGACCTGCCATCTTTTCGAGCCGGGCGATTCTCTCCGCCATCGGCGGGTGGGTGGAGAACATCTTCGACAGCCCCTGTCCCGGTCGGAACGGGTTGGCGATCATCATGTGGCTGGCCGTCTCGATCCGGGGCTCCGGCGGCAGCGGGAGCTGCTTGGTGCCCGCGTCGAGCTTGCGCAGCGCACCCGCGAGGGCCAGCGGGTCGCCGGTGAGCTGGGCCCCTGACGCGTCGGCCTCGTACTCCCGGGAACGGCTGATCGCCAGTTGGATGAGGCTGGCGGCGATGGGACCGAGGAGCATGATGAGCAGCATGCCCAGGAGGCCGGGCCCGTCGTCGTCGTTCGACCGGCCGATCGGAATCAGCCAGGCGAAGTTGACCAGGAACATGATCACGGAGGCCAGGGCGCCGGCGACCGACGAGATCAGGATGTCGCGGTTGTAGACGTGGCTCAGCTCGTGCCCGATGACACCGCGCAGCTCGCGCTCGTCGAGCAGGCGCAGGATGCCCTCCGTGCAGCACACCGCGGCGTTGCGCGGGTTGCGGCCGGTCGCGAAGGCGTTGGGGGCCTCCGTCGGGGAGATGTAGAGGCGGGGCATGGGCTGGCGGGCCTGGGTGGAGAGGTCCCGGACCATGCGGTACAGCGCAGGGGCCTCGAACTCGCTCACCGGGCGGGCGCGCATGGCACGCAGGGCGAGTTTGTCGCTGTTCCAGTAGGCGTACGCGTTGGTTCCCAGGGCTACGAGGACGGCGACGACGAGGCCCGCTCGGCCGAAGAAGCTGCCGATGAGGATGATGAGCGCGGACAGTCCCCCGAGGAGTACTGCGGTTCTGAGCCCGTTGTGCCGGCGGTGCACGGTACGCCCTCCAAGTCGTGCAGCAGGGGAACCCTTTGCTTGCTGTCTCGCTCGCTGTGGTTGCTTCCTGGTCTCCGCTGCCACTGGTCGTGATGTCACGTCCAGTGGACCCTTCCGTACTGGTCAACGCCAGGCGACGGCCGCCAGTTCCCCGGCGGGCACGGCCGGGCGCGTGGGCCGCCCGGGTGATGCCCTGGTCTACGGCACGCGCGCGTGGGGCCGGGTGCCCCACGCGCGCGTGCCGATGCGCGGCTGTCGCTCAGAAGAGCCCGGTGTCGGCGAAGCGCAGGACGAGCTGGGGCGCTCCGGACAGGGCGACGGCGAGGACCGCGGTCGCGGTGATCGCGGCCGTGAGCGGGGCGGGCAGGCGGTGCCGGGCGGCCTCGCCCTCGGGTGCGCGGAACAGCAGGGCCGTCCACTGGAGGTAGTAGAACAGGGCGATGACGACGTTGGCGGCCATGACGACGGCCAGCCAGCCGAGGCCCGCGTCGACGGCCGCCGAGAAGACGGTGACCTTGGCGAAGAGGCCGATGACGCCTGGCGGCAGGCCGGCGAGGCAGAGCAGGAAGAACGCGAGGAGCAGGGCGGTCAGCGGGTTGGTCGCGTACAGGCCGCGGTAGTCGGCGACGCGGTTGAGGGCCCTGGTACGGCCGACCAGTGCGGCCACGGCGAAGGCGCCGAGGTTCACGGCGGCGTACATGAGGGCGTAGGCGACGGTGGAGCCGATCGACCGTTCGGGGTCGTCGGAGTATCCGGCGGCGGCGATCGGCACCAGGAGGTAGCCGGCCTGGCCTACGGACGACCAGGCGAGCAGGCGTACCGCGCTGTACGCGCGCGTGGCCTGCTGCCGCAGGGCCCCGACGTTGCCGACGGTCATGGTGAGCGCCGCCAGTGCCGCGAGGGCGGGCCCCCACGCGTCGGCGTAGGACGGGAGGGCGACGACCGTGACGAGGATCAGGCCGGAGAAGCCGACGGCCTTGCCGACGACGGAGAGGTAGGCCGCGATGGGCAGCGGGGCGCCGACGTAGGTGTCGGGCACCCAGAAGTGGAAGGGCACGGCGGCCGTCTTGAAGGCGAAGCCGACGAGGGTGAGGACGACGCCGGTCTGCGTGAGCGTGGTGAGCTGCCCGTCGACGTGCTGGACGCGGTCGGCCACCCGGGTGAGGTACAGGGTGCCGGTGGAGGCGTACACGAAGCTGATGCCCATGAGGCTGACCGCGGTCGCGGTGACCGAGGACAGGAAGAACTTCAGCGCGGCCTCGGAGGAGCGCCGGTCTCCGTGGCGGAGGCCGACCAGGGCGAAGGCGGGCAGGGAGGCGACCTCCAGGGCGACGACGAGGGTCGCGAGGTCGCGGGAGGCGGGCAGGAGGGCGGCGCCGGCCGCGGAGGAGAGCAGCAGGAACCAGAACTCGCCCTCGGGCAGTCCCCGGTCGGCGTCCTTCACGGCGGTGACCGAGAGCAGGGCGGCCAGGAGTGCGCCGCCGAGGACCAGGAACTGGATGGCGAGGGTGAAGGTGTCGGCGGTGTAGCTGCACGTGCCCGCGTCGCCGGTGAGGCAGAACGTCGAGCGGTCGTCGTTCACCAGGGGCAGCAGCAGGAGCGCGGCGGCGGCGAGTCCGGCGACCGAGATCCAGCCGAGCAGCGGCTTGCGGGCGTCCGGGACGAACAGGTCGGCGACCAGGACGACGAGTCCGACGACCGCCGTGAGGGTGGGCGGTGCGATGGCGAGCCAGTCCACGGACTGGACGAGGTTCTGGGCCAGGGGCTCGGCCAGTGGCTGGGCCAGGGAGCTCATCGGGTGCCTCCTGAGAGGAGCTGCTGCACGGCCGGGTCGGTCAGCCCGAGCAGGGTCTTGGGCCACAGTCCGGCGACGACGGTGAGGACGACGAGCGGGGTCCAGGCGGCGAACTCGTAGGTGCGTACATCGGTGAGCTTCGGGGATTCCTGCGGGGCGGCGCCCATGCAGACGCGGCGGACCACGATCAGCATGTACGCGGCGGTCAGCAGGGTGCCGAAGGCGGCGAGTGACATGAATGTGAGGAAGGCCGGGCGGCTGAGGCCGGCGGCGGGGTCGAAGGCGCCGAACAGGGCCAGCATCTCGCCCCAGAAGCCGGCCAGGCCCGGCAGGCCGAGCGAGGCGACCGCGGCGAAGGCGAGCAGGCCGCCCAGGCGGGGCGCCTTGCCGTACAGGGCGGCGCCCGTCTCCTCGGCGAGGGTGTCGAGGTCGGTGGTGCCGGTGCGGTCCTTCAGGGCGCCGACCACGAAGAAGAGCAGGCCGGTGATGAGGCCGTGGGCGATGTTGGCGAACAGGGCGCCGTTGACGCCCGTCGGGGTCATGCTCGCGATGCCGAGCAGCACGAAGCCCATGTGGCCGACGGAGGAGTAGGCGATGAGGCGCTTGAGGTCGCCCTTCGCGCCCCGTCTGGCGAGGGCCAGGCAGGCCAGGGAGCCGTAGATGATCCCGACGACGGCGAAGGCGGCGAGGTAGGGCGCGAAGGTGCGGAAGCCGTCCGGGGCTACCGGGAGGAGGATGCGGACGAACCCGTACGTGCCCATCTTCAGCAGGACGCCGGCCAGCAGTACCGAGCCGACGGTCGGGGCGGCGGTGTGGGCGTCGGGCAGCCAGCTGTGCAGCGGCCACATCGGGGTCTTCACCGCGAGCCCGATCCCGATCGCCAGAACGGCGATGACCTGCACGGACGTGGTCAGCGACCGGCCGTTGTCAGTGGCGAGTGCCACCATGTCGAATGTGCCCGCCCTGATTCCGATCAGGAGCAGGCCGAGCAGCATGACGACGGAGCCGAGCAGCGTGTAGAGGATGAATTTCCAGGCGGCCTGGGCCCGTCCCTCGCCGCCCCAGCGGGCGATGAGGAAGTACATCGGGACGAGGACCGTCTCGAAGGCGAGGAAGAACAGGATCAGGTCGAGGACGGCGAAGGTCGCGAGGGTGCCGGACTCGAGGACGAGCACCAGCGCGACGAAGGCCTTCGGGCTGGGGCCCGCGGGCAGCTTGAAGTACGAGTAGAGCGCGCACAGGAAGGTCAGCAGCGCGGTGAGGACCAGCAGGGGGAGGGAGATGCCGTCGATGCCGAGGTGGAGGCGCACGTCGAGTGCGGGGATCCAGCTGATGTCCGTGCCGGCCTGCATCTTCGACGGATGGTCGTGGTCGAAGCCGAGCACGAGGACGATCGCGGCGAGCAGGACGGCGCCGGTCACGGTCACACCGTGCCGGAGCACCGCTTGCTCGGGTGACTTCCCCTTCAGCCCGGGCGGGGCCGGCAGGAGTGCCGCGGCGGCGCCGAGGAGCGGGCCGACGACGACGAACGCCAGAAGGAACTGCATCACGGACTCGTTGATATCGATCACGCCTGCTCACGCTCCCGTGGCGACGAGGACGGCGGCGACCGCGAGGACGACGGTGCCGGCGAGCAGCGCGCTCACATAGGTCTGCACATTGCCGGTCTGGGCACGGCGTACGGCGGCCCCGAGCCAGCGGGGCAGGGCGCCCGCCCCGCGGACGTAGGTGTCGACGACCTCGCGGTCGAGGAACCGGACGAGGCTCGCTCCGGCCTGGACCGGGCGGACGAAGAGGGCCGAGTACACGGCGTCCAGGTGGAAGCCGGCGGCCGCGTGGCGGTGCAGCGGACCGAGCAGCAGCCGCCCGGGGTCGGCCGGGTCCGGCGCGGAGGCCACGTCGCCGTAGGCGGGCGTGTGGCTGGCGATGGCCTCGGCCTCGACCTGGCCGGCGTCGGCGTCGGGGTGGGCCGCGACCGCGCCCAGCGGGACGCCGGGGGCGAGGGCGGTGGTGTGCCGCCAGGCCGCGTAGGTGACGATGCCGCCGACCAGGGCCACGCCGGTGCCGAGCACGGACGTGGTGAGGGTCGGGGTCAGGTCGGTGCCGTCGAACCAGTCGGGCAGTAGCCGGAAGGCCAGTCCGCCGAGGGCGAGGGAGGGGAGGGCGAGGATCCAGAGCACGGCGTTCATGACCAGCGGCTGCCTGCCGTGGTCGGGGGCCTCGGCGCCGCGGCCGCGGAAGGCCAGCAGCCACAGGCGGGTCGCGTAGGCGGCGGTGAGCACCGCCGTGATCAGACCGGCGATCAGGACGGTCCAGCCGGCGGCGCCGGGCGCGTGCTCGGTGTGGCCGGTGGCGACGTGTTCGGCGGCGACGAGGACGGACTCCTTGGAGAAGAAGCCGCTGAACGGGGGGATCGCCGCGAGTGCGAGCAGCGCCACGGTCATCGTCCAGTAGGCGTCGGGGACGCGGCTGCGCAGGTCGCGCATGCGGGACATGGCGGCCAGCGAGTTGGTGCCGGCGGCGTGGATGATCACGCCGGCGGCGAGGAACAGCAGGGCCTTGAAGGCTCCGTGCGTGAGGAGGTGGAAGACGGCGGCACCGCGGTCGCCGGCGGCGAGCGCGCCGGTCATGTAGCCGAGCTGGCCGATGGTCGAGTAGGCGAGGACACGCTTGATGTCGTCCTGGGCGAGCGCGGCGAGCGCCGAGCCGACCATCGTGACGGCGGCCATGACGGCGAGGACGACCATCGCGGCCCGTGAGGCCTCGAAGAGCGGAAGGAGCCGGGCGATGAAATAGACACCGGCGGCGACCATCGTCGCGGCGTGGATGAGCGCGGACACGGGGGTCGGGCCCGCCATCGCGTCGGGGAGCCAGGTGTGCAGCGGGAACTGCGCCGACTTGCCCGCCACGCCGGCCAGGAGCAGCAGGGCGATCAGGGTCGGGTGGTCGATCGAGCCGCTCGCCACCGCGCCGAGGATCTTGGTGATGCGGAAGGAGCCGGCCTCGGTGGCCAGTGCGAGCAGACCGATGAGGAAGGGGACGTCACCGAGCTTGGTCACCAGGAAGGCCTTGAGGGAGGCGGCGCGCGCCTCGGGGGTCTCCCAGTAGTGGCCGACCAGGAAGTACGAGCAGATGCCCATGATCTCCCAGCCGACCAGCAGCACCATCAGGTCGCCGGAGTAGACGACGAGGAACATGGCGGAGGTGAACAGGGACACCAGGGCGGCGTACGAGGGGTAGCGCGGGTCGTCGCGCAGGTAGGCCGTCGAGTAGAGCTGGACGCAGGTGGCGACGCAGCCGACCAGGACGGCAACGAGGGCGGCGAAGCCGTCGATGTGCAGGGCGAGCTCGACGGGAACGGAGCCGGTGGGCGTCAGTTCCGTGACGGCGTCGACGGCCCGGCCACCGCCCTGGCGCGCGGCGACCAGGACGGCGAGGACGACGGCCGCCAGCGTGGGCAGGACGGCGAGCGGGCGGACGAATCCGGGTGCGGTGCGGCCGAGGAGCAGGCCGGCGACCGCGCCCAGGAAGGGCAGGAGGGGGACGAGTACGGCGAGGGTGGTCGTGGTCACGCGGTGGCCTCAGCCTTCTCCGTCCCGGTCGCCGGGGCGTCGGTGTCGGAGCCGTCGGGTTCGCCCGGGTCGTGGCCCTCGGCGGTGCCGCGGAGCCGGTCGATGTCCGCGGTGCCGCGGTTGCGGTGGACGGCGAGCACGATCGCCAGGCCGATGCCGATCTCGGCGGCGGCGATGGCGATGGTGAACAGGGTCAGGGCCTGCCCGGAGTGCAGGGTCTCCTCGGCGGTCCTGCTGAGCCAGACGTCGAAGGCGACCAGGTTGAGGTTGACGGCGTTGAGCATCAGCTCGACCGACATCAGGACCAGGATCGCGTTGCGGCGGGCGAGGACTCCGTACAGACCCGTGCAGAACAGGAGGGCGGAGAGAACGGCGGGATAGGCGAGGTGCATCAGCGGACACCGTCCTTGTCGGCGGCACCGTTCCCGGTGGCTGCCGGGGCGCCGGGGCCGGCCGCTCGCTCCGCCTTGGTCCTGCGGGACAGGACGATCGCGCCGACCAGGGCGGCGAGGAGGAGGACGGAGAGGGCCTCGAAGGGGAGGACCCAGTTCTGGAAGAGGCTCGCGCCCGTCACGGCGGTGGAGCCGGCGGCCGGGCCGTCCAGGTCTATCCAGGTGGTCCGGAAGGCGTCGGCGACGACCCACACGAGGGCCGCCCCGGCGGCGACGGCCACGGTGAGGGCGGCCCAGCGGTTGCCGGAGTCGGCGTCCGGGGAACGGCCGATCGGGGCTCTGGTGAGCATCAGACCGAACAGGAGGAGGACGACGACGGAACCGACGTAGATGAGGACCTGCACCCAGGCGATGAACTCCGCGGTGAGCAGGAGGTACTCGACGGCGAGGCCGCCGAGGGCCACCACCAGCCACAGGGCGGCGTGGACGAGCTGCCGGGTCGTGACGGTGACGACGGCGGCGCCGAAGGTGACGAGGCCGACGAGGAGGAAGGCGATCTCGACGCCGGTCGGCGACAGGAAGCCGGGGTGCGCGGCGGCGAGGGTCACGACTCTCCTTCCTTCGGCTCGACGGGACCGGACTGCTCGGCCTGCGCGGACTGCCCGGACTGCTCGGCCTGTGCCGCCTGTTCGGCCTCCTGCTGGGCGGCCAGTTTGTCGGCGGTCTTGCGGGCGGCGGCGAGTTCCTTCGGCTCCTCCGCGCCGGGGTCGAGGGCGGGCGGGGCCGGGACCGTCCACATCCACTCGCGGAGCTTGTCGCGCTCGTGGGTGAGGTCGCGGATGTCCGTCTCGGAGTACTCGAACTCGGGGGACCAGAACAGCGCGTCGAAAGGACAGACCTCGATGCAGATACCGCAGTACATGCACAGGGAGAAGTCGATGGCGAAGCGGTCGAGGACGTTGCGGCTGCGCTCGCGGCCGCCCGGCGTCGCGGCCGGCACCGTCTCCTTGTGGGAGTCGATGTAGATGCACCAGTCGGGGCACTCGCGGGCGCACAGCATGCAGACCGTGCAGTTCTCCTCGAACAGGCCGATCACGCCGCGGGTGCGGGGCGGGAGGTCGGGCTGGGTGTCCGGGTACTGCTCGGTGACGGTCTTCCTCGTCATCGTGCGGAGGGTGACGGCCAGGCCCTTGGCCAGGCCGGAGCCGGGGACGGGGGACATGGTTACTGGATCACCACCTTGACGATGCCGGTGAGGGCGATCTGGGCGAGGGAGAGGGGGACGAGGAGGGTCCAGGAGAGTTTCTGGAGCTGGTCCTCGCGCAGACGGGGGTAGGTGACGCGCAGCCAGATCACGACGAAGGCGAGGACGGCGGTCTTCAGCAGGGTCCAGACCCAGCCGAGGCCGTCGGCGCCCCAGGGGCCGTGCCAGCCGCCCAGGAAGAGGACGGTGGTCAGGCCGCACAGCACCACGATCCCGGCGTACTCGGCGAGGAGGAACAGGGCGAAGCGCAGGCCGGTGTACTCGGTGTAGGCGCCGAAGATGATCTCGGAGTCGGCGACCGGCATGTCGAAGGGGGGACGCTGCAGTTCGGCCAGGCCTGCGACGAAGAAGACGATCGCGCCGACGATCTGCCAGGGCAGCCACCACCACGCGAAGGCGTCGAGGATCCCGACGAGCGAGACGGTGCCGGCCGCCATCGCGACGGATGCGGCGGTGAGCAGCATCGGGAGTTCGTAGGCGAGGAGCTGGGCGGCGGTACGCAGGCCGCCGAGGAGGGAGAACTTGTTGGCGGAGGCCCAGCCGGCCATGAGGGAGCCGAGGACGCCGACACCCATGACGGCGAGCACGAAGAAGATCCCCGCGTCGAGGACCTGACCCACCGCGCCCTCGCCGGGGCCGATGGGGATGGCCAGGAGGACGAGGAGATAGGGCAGCAG
This sequence comes from Streptomyces sp. NPDC032940, assembly GCF_040636935.1. Taxonomy (NCBI): domain Bacteria; kingdom Bacillati; phylum Actinomycetota; class Actinomycetes; order Kitasatosporales; family Streptomycetaceae; genus Streptomyces; species Streptomyces sp. NPDC032940. The sequence continues at coordinate 537,356 of NZ_JBEZVJ010000001.1, forward strand.
GGCCACGGCGGGGGCGAGCTGGAAGACACGGCGGTCGGCGTCCGCCGGTACGACGTCCTCCTTCTGCGCGAACTTCACGCCGTCCGCGACGAGCTGCGCCCAGCCGTGGAAGCCACCGGCGTACATCGGGCCGAGGCGGCCCTGCATGTGGGCCATCACCTTGTGCTCGGTCTGACCGACGATCAGGGGGAAGGTGAGGAAGACGACGAAGACGACCAGGAGGCGCAGGGTGACGTCGAGCGCGTCGTTCACTGCGGGCCTCCTGGGCGGTCGTCGGGGGTTTCGGGGCGGGCGGGGGGCGGCTGTTCGTCGGTGTCCGGGCTCGCGCCGTCGTCCGCGCTCCGCCTGCCGTCGGGCCCGTCCGTGGGCTCCGCGGGCGTCTCCGAGTCTGCGGGCGTCTCCGGTTTCGCGGGCGTCGCGGCTTCCGCGGGCGTCTCGGGCTTCGCGGACGTCCCCGGGTCTGCGGGCGTTTCGAGCCCCTCGGACGTCCCCGGGTCTGCGGGCGTCTCCGGCTTCGAGGGCGTCTCCGGGTCTGCGGGCGTCTCCGGTTTCGCGGGCGTCGCGGCTTCCGCGGGCGTCTCGGGCTTCGCGGGCTCGTCGAAGGCGGGGCGGGCGTGGTGCCAGGGTGCGTCGGGGCTGCGCGGTGGCGCGGCGGACTTCGGCGCGGCGGACTTCGGCGCGGCGGGCTCCCCGGCGGCGCCGGGCTGGTCGGCCTCGTCGGCCGGGCCGGGCTCGGCGGGACGGCCCTCGGTGGAGCCGGTCCGCTGGGAGGCCGAGCCCTGGCTCGCGCTCCGGGCGCGGCGTGGGGGGCGGGCGGGGCGGGCGGACGGTGTACTCGGCCCGACGGCCTCCTCGCCCTGTCCGGCGGGCGCGCCCGCCGGGCTCTCCGGTGCCGGTGCCGGTTCCGGCCGCTGCGACGCGGACCCCTCGCTCGCGCTCCGGGCGCGGCGCGCGGGGCGGGCCGGCGCTGCCGACGGGGTCTCAGGCACAGAGGTTGCGGTACCCGGGGCTCCGGTGTCAGGGGTTCCGGTACCGGGGGCTCCGGTGCCCGGCGTTCCGGTCGGCTGGGCTCCGGTCGCCGGCGTCCCGGTGCCCGGCGCCTCCGCGGCCGGCGTCCCGGTGCCCGGCGTTTGCGTGCCCGAGGTCCCCGGGCCCGGCGCTTCCGCGGCCGGGGTTGTCTGGCCGGCGGAGCCCTGGGCTGCCGTGCGCATGCGGCGGGCCGGGCGTTCGCCTGCCGCGCGGGCCGGGCGGTCGCCCGCTGCTCGGGCGGCACCGCGGGCCGGGCGGGCCGGGGCAGGGGGGAGCTGGCCCTTCAGCGGGCCCCATTCGTTGGGATCGGGGACGCCGGGGGGCAGCATCTGACGGCGTCGGGGGCCGCCGTGGTCGGACTCGCCGGGTTCCTTCGCGCCGGGCCAGGCCTTGGCGACGCGGGCGGCGAGGACGAAGTCCTTGCGCAGGGGGTGGCCCTCGAAGCCCTCGGGCAGCAGCAGGTGGTCCAGCGCGGGATGGTCCTCGAAGACGACGCCGAACATCTCGTGCGTCTCGCGTTCGTGCCAGGCCGCGCCCGCGTAGACCGCGACGGCGGTGGGCAGGGCCGGGGACTCGTGTGGCACGGTCGTGCGCACCAGCAGCCGGCGGACCGGTGCGAGGGCGGCCACGTGCGCCGCGACGCGGAAACCCGTGCCCGGTTCGTCGACCGCGCTCAGCCAGTCGAAGTACGTGCAGCCCAGCCGGTCGCGGGCCGTCTCCAGGGCGGAGATCCAGGCCGCCGGCGGCACGTCCACGGTCAGGACGTCGTACGACTCCTCGGCCGTGGCGTCCGTACCGAAGAGTTCCTCGGCGCCGGCGGGCAGCCAGCCGACCGCGCTCATCGTGCCTCCTCCCCCGGGCCGGGGACGGGCGGCTGCACCAGGTCGCTCTGCAGCGCTGCCGCCGACGGGCGCGGCGAGGTGCCGTAGCGCTCCCCCAGCGACTCCCGGGCGATCTTCTCCTGGAGCTTGAGGATCCCCTGGAGCAGCGCCTCGGGGCGCGGCGGGCAGCCGGGGACGTAGACGTCGACCGGGATGATCTGGTCGACGCCCTTCGTCACGGAGTAGGAGTCCCAGTACGGGCCGCCGCAGTTGGAGCAGGCGCCGAAGGAGATGACGTACTTCGGCTCGGGCATCTGCTCGTAGAGGCGCTTGACGGCGGGCGCCATCTTGTCGGTGACCGTGCCCGACACGACCATCAGGTCGGCTTGGCGGGGGCCCGGCGCGAACGGGATGACGCCGAGGCGGATGAAGTCGTGGCGGGCCATCGACGCGGCGATGAACTCGATGGCGCAGCAGGCGAGGCCGAAGTTGAAGACCCAGAGCGAGTAGCGGCGGCCCCAGTTGAGGACGACCTTCATGGGTTCGGGGGCGAGCCGCGCGAGCGCGCCGAGCCGCTTGGGTTCCGGAAGCGGCACCGGCTCGGCGGCGGGACCGGGAGCGGAGGGGTTCACGTCCATGACAGGACGCCCTTCTTGTATGCGTAGAGCAGGCCCACGGCGAGGAAGCCGAGGAAGACGAACATCTCCACGAGCGTCGTGGCGCCGTACCCGGGGGCGGCGAAGACCGTCGCCCACGGGAAGAGGAAGATCGAGTCCACCGCGAAGATCACGTACAGGAAGGCGTAGACGTAGTAGCGGACCTGGGTGTGGGCCCAGCCCTCGCCGACGGGGTCGACTCCGCACTCGTAGGTCAGGAGCTTCTCGGGCGTCGGGACCACGGGCCGCAGCAGGCGCCCCGCGCCGAAGGCCACTGCCACGAAGAGTACGCCGACGACGGCGAGCAGTCCGACGACCGAGTAGGACTGGAAGTAGTCTGCCGCGATGCCGACAGTCGGTTCCGGCACGTCCGTCCCTCACTCCCTGTCCGAACCCTGAGCACCCTGAACGCTGCTGTCCGACGATCTGTACGCACGGGAGTCTAGGGCCTGATAAAGACACGGTAAGCAGCCCGTCGCCCCTTGAGACGCCGGGGTGGGGTTTTCCTCAGGGGACGCCCGGCGGTCCGCCTCATGGCGTGGGGCCCCGCCGCACGGCACGCTGGCCCGTATGACCGAACGCCTCTCGTCCCCGACGCACGCCGGATACTCCGGCGCAGTGGACGGCGACCGCCTGCCACCGGCCCGTTTCGCCTTCGACCGGCACACCTGGAAGGAGATCGCGCATCTGCTGGCGAACCTTCCGGTGGCACTGCTCGGTTTCACCTACACCGTGACGATGCTGTTCACCGGTTTCGGGCTGACGGTCACGGTGATCGGGCTGCCGTTGCTCGCGGCCGGGCTGTCGGGCGCGCGGGTGCTGGGCAGGATGGAGCGGGCGCGGGCCCGGGCGCTGCTCGGGGTGCGGGTGGAGGAGCCGAGCCCGATGCCGTGGCGGGGCCGGGGCGGGTTCTTCGCCCGGCTGTGGCTGGCGCTGAAGGACCCGGTGGGCTGGCGGACGGTCCTGTACGAGCTGATACGGCTGCCGTGGGGCGTCGTCACCTTCACCGTCACGCTGACGTCGCTGTTCGTGCTGTGGCCGGTGCTGCCGTTCATCGCGCGCGGCATGTCCAACGTGGACCGTGCGATGGTGCGCGGGCTGCTGTCGCCCTCCGACGAGCTGGAGCGGCGGATCGCCGAGCTGGAGTCGGACCGGGGCGTCGTGGTCGACACGGCGGCGGCGGACCTGCGCCGCATCGAGCGCGACCTGCACGACGGGGCGCAGGCCCGCCTGGTCAACCTGGCCATGGGGCTGGGCCTGGCCAAGGAGAAGCTGCTGGAGGATCCCGACGCGGCGGCGGCGATGGTCGACGAGGCGCACGGCGAGGTGAAGCTGGCGCTCCAGGAGCTGCGGGACCTGGCGCGCGGCATCCACCCGGCCGTCCTGACCGACCGCGGCCTGGACGCGGCCCTGTCCTCGGTGGCCTCGCGCTGCACGGTGCCGGTGAAGGTGACCGTCGACCTGACGGAGCGGCCGGCGGCGGCGATCGAGGGCATCGCCTACTTCACCGTCTCGGAGCTGCTGCAGAACGTGAGCAAGCACAGCGGGGCGAGGTCCGCCTCCGTGGAGGTCTGGCGGACGGCCGACCGGCTGCTCATGCAGGTCGGCGACGACGGGCGCGGGGGCGCGCGGCTGGACGGCGGCACGGGGATGAAGGGGCTCGCCGAGCGGTTGAGCGCGGTCGACGGCCTGTTCGCGATCGACTCGCCGGAGGGCGGCCCGACGACGATCACGGCCGAGCTGCCGTGGCGCGACCGTTCGGACGCCGACGGCTCGGACGGTGCCTCCCGCGCGCGGTAGCGCGCCGGCCCCCGGTCCCACGCCCCGGCGTTCCCGCGCCGGGGCGTTTCGCGTGCCCGCCCTCGTGACGACCGGCCGGGGGTGGGGAAAACCCCCCTTCCAGGACGCCGACGGGCTGCATGGCCCGGGGGCGTGCGGTCGAGGAGGGTGGAGTCGGAACAAGCACACCCACAGGTCGAGGAGAAGGACGGCACCGATGGCCACGGAGTACGGACAGGGTTACGGGCTCGGGAGCGGGTCCGGTCTTTCCTCGGACGCCGGTCCGCGGCGGCACCGGCTGCCGGCGGGGCTGCGGGCACCGTTCGAGGGCCGCAGCTGGCGGGAGTTCGGCTTCGTGCTGCTGAGCCTGCCGATCGGGGTCACGTTCTTCACGTACGCCGTCACCATGATGGCGCTCGGCGCCGGGCTGCTGGTGACCTTCCTGGGCGTCCCGGTGCTGGCCGCCGGGCTCGTCGGCTGCCGGGGGATCGGCGCGCTGGAGCGGGCCCGGGCGCGCGGTCTGCTGGACCTGGACGTGGCCGCGCCGGAGCCGCTGCGGATGCGCAAGCCGGGCGCGATGGCCTGGATGGGGGCCGTCCTCAAGAGCGGCGCGTCCTGGCGGAGCCTGCTGTACGCGCTGCTCCAGTTCCCGTGGGCGGTGTTCTCCTTCTGCGTCGCCGTCACCTTCTGGGCGGTCGGCTGGACCATGCTCACGTATCCGCTGTGGTTCTGGGTCTTCCCGGCGTACGCCAGCCAGGACGGGATCCAGCTCTACGGCGACGAGACGCACCACGTCTATGTGGACAACGCCTTCGAGGTCACCGTGACCGCGCTGCTCGGGCTGCTGGTCACCCTGGCGACGCCGTGGATCGTCCGGGCCCTGACCACGGTGGACCGGCTGCTGGTGCACGGGCTGCTCGGGCCGTCGCGGCTGGCGACGCGGGTGGTGGAGCTGGAGTCGGACCGGGGCGTCGTGGTCGACACGGCCGCCGCCGACCTGCGCCGCATCGAGCGCGACCTGCACGACGGGGCGCAGGCCCGCCTGGTCAACCTGGCCATGGACCTCGGCCTGGCCAAGGAGAAGCTGCGGGAGGACCCGCAGGAGGCGGCGCGCATGGTGGGCGAGGCGCACGGCGAGGTGAAGACGGCTCTGCAGGAGCTGCGGGACCTGGCGCGCGGCATCCACCCGGCCGTGCTGACCGACCGCGGCCTGGACGCGGCCCTGTCGGCGGTCGCCTCGCGGTGCGCGGTGCCCGTGCGGGTGGAGGTGGACCTGGCGGAGCGGCCGGCGTCGGCGATCGAGGGCATCGCCTACTTCACCGTCTCGGAGCTGCTGCAGAACATCAGCAAGCACGCGCGGGCCACGGCGGCGAGCGTGGAGGTGTGGCGCGTCGAGGACCGGCTGATGCTCCAGGTCGTCGACAACGGGGTGGGCGGCGCGGACGCGTCCGCCGGTTCCGGGCTGGCGGGACTGGCCGGGCGGCTCGACGCGGTGGACGGGATCCTCGTCGTGGACTCCCCGGCCGGCGGCCCCACCCGGGTGACGGCGGAACTGCCGTGGCGGACGGATCCGGTGCGCCGCTGACCGGCCGCCGCCGCGAGGACGGCGCCGCGAACAGACCGCGGACACACCGCGGACACACCGCCGGCCGGAGCCCCCTACCCCCCGGGCGCCGGCCGGCATGATCGATATCCGGCCACCGAACGTCCGAATGCCGCCCCGACTTCCCCCTCTTCCACCCGCTCTCCCCCTTCGTTCCCGGCGTACGAACGCATCCGGCCCCCGATGCTGGAATGCTGGACCTGTCGCACGGACGGTTCGTGGACGCGGCGTGGGCCGCGCGGGCCGCGGGGTGCACGGAGTCTGGCTGTGGGGGGCCGAAGATCGTGGAGGACAGGGTGCGGGTGGTCATCGCCGAGGATTCGGTGCTTCTCAGGGAGGGCCTGACCCGGTTGCTGACCGACCGCGGGCACGACGTGGTGGCCGGGGTCGGGGACGCGCAGGCGTTGATCAAGACCATCACGGAGCTGGACGCGCAGGGGGAGCTGCCGGACGTCGTCGTGGCGGACGTACGGATGCCGCCGACGCACACCGACGAGGGCGTACGGGCGTCGGTTCAGCTGCGCAAGGCGCACCCCGGGCTCGGCGTGCTGGTGCTGTCCCAGTACGTGGAGGAGCGGTACGCCACCGAGCTGCTGGCCGGTTCCAGCCGGGGCGTGGGCTATCTGCTCAAGGACCGGGTGGCCGAGGTGCGGGAGTTCGTGGACGCGGTGGTGCGCGTCGCCCAGGGCGGTACGGCGCTCGATCCCGAGGTGGTCGCGCAGCTGCTCGGCCGCAGCCGCAAACAGGACGTCCTCGCCGGGCTCACCCCGCGGGAGCGGGAGGTCCTCGGGCTCATGGCCGAGGGCAGGACGAACTCCGCGATCGCCCGGCAGCTCGTGGTCAGCGACGGGGCGGTCGAGAAGCATGTCAGCAACATCTTCCTGAAGCTCGGCCTGTCCCCCAGCGACGGCGACCACCGGCGCGTGCTCGCCGTGCTCACGTACCTGAATTCCTGAGCCGGGACTCGTCCGGACGAGGGAGAAACCACGGCACGGACGGGGGCGTCCTCAGCAGTGCAGGGGGGCGGGGGAGCGTGGTCCGCCAGGGTGCCGGGCCCTCTTGAGGTCGTGTCCATCATGCGAATGTCTACCGGAAGTCAACACCCGCGGACGTAGGGTTGATCCCGGGACGGTCATGGGAGACCAGTCCCCGGACAGCCGCCTCGAGGGAGGTCCAGTTCAGTGACCAGCCAGGTCAGCAGCCCAGCGGAGCAGGCCGACGGAACCGACGAGACCGTCGTGGGAGCGCAGCGCAAACCGGTCGGGGCGAAGGACGTCCGCCGGCTGGACCGGGTGATCATCAGGTTTGCCGGGGATTCCGGTGACGGTATGCAGCTCACCGGGGATCGTTTCACGTCGGAGAC